>JBJENV010000059.1:0-52958 GCA_051880375.1 Lachnospiraceae bacterium | reverse complement strand
CTGTGGAAATATAAATGTATTCCCTTCCCATGATTGTAGCAATACATTCCGCATAATCCAATAACTGTCCCAAATAGCGATGCCCTCTGTACTGTGGAAATGTATATGCGAAACCAATCCACGGAGACAGCGTTGTCGGCTGGATGTCATCCAAAGGAGCAAATGTGCAAAATGCAATCAGTTTATCTCCATCTACAAGCATCGGTACAAGCGCAGTTTCACCAACCGTTCTTTTCAAACTGTTTTCTTTCAGAAGCCGGTACAAAAACCGTCCTGCTTCCCAATCAGATTTTCCTATTTCATTCAGCCAATATTCTTTGTTTTCTGTTGTAAAGTACTCAATGATTTTCATTTGATTTCTCCTTTGATGTAATATCAATCACTTAACTAAAGCATTCATGCACCGCAACTAAGATTTTATCTCACCGATAAGATAGTCGCGCAATTGATTCAGGTCTTTCTCCGGAAGTATGTGTTCCTCACCTTCAAACCATATTTTCATTGCCAGTTCCGGCAGATATTTTAAGTTTTCGGGAACATTCTTCCTCATCCAAAGACCGCCCTCATATTTTGACAATATTCTTTTTTCTTTTTTGAAGGATAAAATTCTTCCCAGTATCAAAACATTACTTGCAAGGTATCTGGCATCGTAAGCATGGAAATCATATTCGTCTATATCGGCACTGATTGCCGACCAGAAATCTTCATCCGAAACATCCGCAAAGACTTCTTCTATCTCTTTTCCATACAGTACAATACCACATTGTTTCAGCAGCCTGATATAGCTTGTTACATCTGCATCGGGGAATTCATGGTCTGCCACATACACTTCCGAATCCGGATTTTTAAACCTTTCAAGATACTTTGCAGTCCAAAAATCACTGTAATGAAACACACAGTTTCCCGGTGTTCTCCAGTTTATTACATCTGTTTGTTTCACTGCAGACATCTCAAGAGGACATGGTTTTCTGTCAATTTCTATGATATCCCTCGCAATTTCAAGCTTCGTTGATATTTCAACAGAGTCCTTAACAACCACCAGTAAGTCAATATCTCCCGAATCAGGCCAAAATGCGTTTAGTGCAATGGAGCCATGCAAATATACGCCAATCAGATCATCTCCCAAATGCCTTTTCCATATCTTTACGACACTGTTTATCTGATTTAATATCTCAAGTGGTAACTCTTTATATCCAAGCAAATGATTCATCGCCTTTATCTCCCTATTCCTTACGTCCCGTTAGTAAATGTGCCTGCAGTGTGCAGCATTGCACTCCCGTTCCCAATTATTCATCCATCCTCTTAACAATCTTCCGAATCGTATTTGCAGTTCTTATTGTCAGCTTATTGCTGATGCTTGTACTTGCCGTCTTATACCACCAGTTTGTTTTTTGATAATCTTTTCGTTGGAAGGACCAGAATATCACATTTCCGTAGTTCATTATCACAAGTCAAATCTTCGATTTGACTTGTTTATGAGACTTCTCCATATCATTTATTCACTTAGAAATTCGTGATTAACTGCTAAACCTCGTACTTGTCCTTTACTAATATATTACTTTTAAGGACGGTTCATTTTTTATTAATTCAATAAAGTCATCAGGAGAAAGTTCTTTCTCTGCGATTTGTAACATACCCGATTTGTATATCGAAATTTTGAAGGTATTATTTCCCTCAGACAAACCGAAAACATCATTAACAAATGCTATCGCAACATTTTTGTCTTCAAACAGTCCACTTTCATACATATGACTTACAATGCAACCGGCAGTATAAAATCCAAAAACACGAACAAACTGGTCCGAATGATTTTGCAAATCTTTTACCCTTGCTCCTGCCTTTCTATCTGCAGTTAAAAAACAAAATGCCTTTTCCTCATAATCAGACTCATACAAATCCATCATATATAGAGCACATAAGAACACCAATAATTCCGCAAGCGAATCTTTCTTTTCCTTTTTTGATTTTATGAAAAGGTTGACCAGGTTCATCGGCATATTTATCTATTCTTGGTAACAATGCTTTATACCTTTTAAAAGTATCTTTAAATCTCTGATTAACTTCCGTATCATCTTCATCAACAATACTTTTTCTCCAGTCCCCTAACCACTCTTCCCTAAAAAGAACAACCTTATATTTCTGGCTAAGCTTTTTAAAAATGTCAATCAATCTACTACTTATCGTTCCACCGCTTGCATATGGTGTCAGTTCGCACAACAACGTTTCCGTAAATACTACAACCAAATTATCAGAATAATATACTTCTAAATACTTGATTATATCCTCTATTCTATTCTTCAAATATATGCGAGCCATTATGCAGGTATCTATAAAAATCATCTGTTCGCATGTAGACAATATTTCTATAACGACATTTTTCTCTGTTGATATATACTCACAAGTTTCTAGGTCGGAGTAATTCTTTGGTAACGTTAGCATCTTACTCCTCCACTTCTACAATTCTGTTATAGACGGAAGTCATCTGTTGCTTAATAATTTCAATGTCATCTTGACTTACCAAATCCCTTTCGATAACATTACTTAACTGACTATCGATATTTTCCATCAAATTAACAAAATCATTTTTTCGTGTATGGCTTAAAAAGTTTTCATTTAACAATAACTGCCTACACATCTTTTTAATATTCTCTTCAGAACCCCATCCAAGTAAATATTCAATTCTTTCTTTATCATCTACCTGAATAAGTTCCAGTTCAAAACAACGAATCAATACGGACATATACGTTGCCTTAAAATATGACATTAATTGCGTAATTATAAGACAATAGATATCCTTTTCTGACACGTACTTTTCATACACTTCAAAAACCTTTTTATATATTCGTGTAAACGGGTCTTCAGGCAACAAAATAACGCCTGCAAATGTATTTGCACAGCTTTCTTCCTCATTTAGTTCATATGATAACAAATAACTTTCAGCTTCTTGAATAGACTCTTTTTTTCTATAAAGAATATGATATACTTCATGAAGCAGTGCAAAATTGTTATTTCCAACAGATAAGGATGAATTTAAAATCACATACTTTTTTTGTTTGTCTCCATCATAATAAAAAGCACATATCTCTTTATCCTTAAGTGGCAATTCAATAACTTTAAAATCCTTCTGCTTTAAAAGTAAGTTTACACTTTGTATAACATCGGCAATATGAGAGCCAAACGGCAACCCTACTTTCTCATAAAAATTATATACTTCTCCCTTAAATGTAACATCAGCTTCTCTTATTTTATTTGCATTTACGATGGATAAAAATCTTTCTCTGTCGATGTCAATCACTCCTTTACATATTGATCAACTGGGTCATACTTAATAATGCATCATGATAATTAATAAAATCAATAAGATCATTTGTTGTTTCAAGTTGTTTACCACTAGGAATACCTGAGAAAAAAGCAAGTTGTTCTGGCTTTTCATACATTCTACTTTCCAAATTATCTTCTAAAAAGTAATCCACTGTCTTTTTTAAAGCAGCTGCCATATTAGCCATTATGTCCTGACCAACATAATATTCAGATTTTAAATATTTATCAAAAGTTGTACTATGAACTCCCATTCGTTTGGCTATCAAATCTTTTTTTAACTTCTTCTCCTCAATATACAGATTTACATTCTTCAAGAAAATTGATACTTTATCATTTTTTATTATATTTTTCTTGAACTCCACCTCCTCACAATCAAAAAAGTTCTCCGGAACATTAAATGCGGTAGAAATTATTCCTATTTCTTCATCATCAATACCACTTGTTCCTTTTAATTTTCTAAAAGCTGTCGATCTACTCCATTTTGTAATCTCTTGTAATTTTTCTACTTTAATCCTGTTTTGCGTCAAATAACACTTAAGGTTTATAGACCGCTGTATCTCTTTCTTCTCCATATTAAGTTCCTCTCTTAAATAAAGTTGACATTCATGTTAAATACTTCTATATATGTCGACAGTTTCATATTATTTGCATATATATTTTATAGCATTCTTTGAAATACTTCAATAGCGAAATGATACTTTTTTTGCAAAAAGGTGTCATTTCGTCTTCTCGTATGCCATTTCAAAATTCATATACAACCATTTTTATACTTCATTATATTCTCCCTGTTTCATCTATACTTGCTTATCTATTGATTATTCTTGTCACTCACCTGTAGCTCACCCGTAACTCACTTGTAACTTTCTAACTCGCTTTATCTCCTATCATCTCAAATCATCTGGATTTTCACAAAAAACACGCATGGTCAAATGCTTTAACCATGCGTGTTTACTCACTTATTTTGACTTAAATTTTTAATTTTAAACCACACCCTGAGCTAACATAGCATCCACTACCTTTTCAAAGCCGGCAATATTAGCACCTGCTACATAGTCGCCTTCGACACCGTATTTCTTTGCTGCAGCGTCCAGGTTGTGGAAAATGTTTACCATGATGTTATGAAGCTTTGCGTCAACCTCTTCAAAACTCCAGCTGAGTCTTTCGCTGTTCTGGCTCATTTCGAGTGCGGAGGTTGCGACACCGCCTGCATTTGCAGCCTTGCCCGGAGCAAAGAGAACCTTATGCTCCTGTAAGTACTTGGTCGCATCCAGCGTGGTCGGCATGTTGGCACCTTCGGCAACTGCGATGCAGCCGTTTGCCACAAGCTGCTTTGCATCCTCTATAAGAAGCTCGTTCTGCGTTGCGCAAGGAAGTGCAATGTCACACTTTACTGCCCAGACGCCTCTGCCTTCATGATACTCGGCATTTGGTCTGTAGTTCTTGTACTCGCTCAGTCTTGCACGCTTTACTTCCTTCAGTTCCTTTACGGCATCCAAATCAATGCCCTCTGCGTCATAAATCCAGCCGGTAGAATCCGACATGGTCACAACCTTTGCACCAAGCTCGGTTGCCTTTTCTGCCGCATAAATTGCCACGTTACCGGCACCGGAAATAACAACTGTCTTGCCCTTGATGTCATGACCGTTACACTTTAACATTTCCTCTGTCAGATAGAGCAGACCGTAGCCGGTTGCCTCCTTACGGGCAAGGGAACCGCCGTAGCTTAAGCCCTTACCGGTCAGAACACCTTCATACAGGTTGCGGATTCTCTTGTACTGTCCGAACATATAACCGATTTCTCTTGCGCCGGTACCGATATCGCCTGCAGGGACATCCGTATCTGCGCCGATATATTTGCAAAGCTCTGTCATGAAGCTCTGGCAGAATGCCATCACCTCTCTGTCCGACTTTCCCTTCGGGTCAAAATCGGAACCGCCCTTACCGCCGCCGATAGGAAGACCGGTCAGCGAATTCTTAAAAATCTGCTCAAAGCCAAGGAATTTGATGATTCCGAGGTTTACCGACGGATGAAGACGAATTCCGCCCTTGTACGGACCGATTGCGGAATTGAACTGTACACGGTAGCCGGTATTGACCTGAACCTGTCCGTTGTCATCTACCCACGGAACACGGAACTTAATCTGCCGTTCCGGCTCAGTGATTCTCTCGAGCAGCGCTTCCTTCTTATACTTTTCTTCGTTTGCTTCAATTACCGGTCTTAAGGAATTTAATACTTCTTCTACCGCCTGCAAAAACTCCGGCTCGGATGCATTCTTTTTCTGAACCAGTGCAAGCACATCATCAACATAACTCATCTTTGTTACTCCTCCTTAACATTGTATATCAAACTGATTGGAAGGGCATTCGGTTTTGAATTACCCAAAAGGCTTTGCCACTTCACACGGGTAAAGTGTCTTTTGCTTACTTTATTATATTAGTTTGATAAAGCATTTGCAAGAGGAAATTAAAATTTTTTTCAAAAACTTTTTTAAAATTACTTTTTTTAGGCTATCAGTCCGACCTCTTCGCTCCGATGCTACAGTTTAAACTGTCTCATGCTGTTATCGAGCTGCTTCGCAATCTCCTTCAGCTGAGCAGTATTGTCCGAAATACTGCTCATGGTTGCTCCAACCTCTGTAACGGAAGCCGAAGTTTCCTGTGTATTGGCAGCATTTTCTTCTGCGATTGCCGAAAGATTCTGTACCAGGTCAATCACTGCCTGACGGGTTGCATCAATATGACCGGTGCTTTCTGCAATCACACCGACACCTTCAATGGACTGATCAATTTTTTCTCTGACATCCAGCACAATTTTCTCCGTCTTTGCAACATTATCCGCCTGCTTCTGCATGATAACCATTACTTCCTGCATCGTCGCAACTGCCTTTTCGGAATTCTCCGTCAGAAGATTGATAATCTGCTCAATCTGATTTGCAGACGCATTTGACTGCTCTGCCAGCTTCTGAATCTGACCTGCAACAACGGCGAAGCCGCGTCCTGCCTCTCCTGCTCTCGCTGCCTCAATCGAAGCATTTAAGGAAAGAAGATTGGTTTCCTCCGCAATCTCCGTTATAAGAGAGGTTGCCTCATGAATCTTCTTTACGGACTCGTTGGTCATATTAGTCTGCGTATAGATAACATCAATCGCTTCTTTTGCATTCTGATTAATCTTCGTCAGCTCCGCTAACGTATGTACGGCTTCGTCACCGGATGCCTTGACAGCGCCGGTGCTGCGGTACAGGTTTTCAACCTCTTCATTTGCCTTTTCTACCGCATTGCCCATCGCTACTACCTGCTCGGTTGCCGTCTGGGTATCCTCTGCCTGAGAGCTTGCACCGTCTGCAATTTCCTGTACAGCACTGCTCACCTGCTCTACTACCTCCGATGTTTCCTGAATCTGTCCGCTCATCGTTTCCGACGCGGTATAAAGGTCATCGCTCTGTGACTTGATATCATCAATTACCGTATACAGCTTTCCCTGCAGTTCAGAGATTGCCTCTGCAATTTCTCCGATTTCATCTCTGCGTTTTATCATCTTCTCCAGCTTTTCGTCTGTCGTAAAGTCCAACTCGGTCAGGCGGTTGGTCTGCGCCGTAATATCCTTTAACGGCTTCATTAAAAAGTGGATAAAGATAACACCGATTGCAGCAAACAGAAGAATCGACGCCATGTTCTGAAGCAGGCTGCTGTTGCGCATGGCATCTATTCTGTTCATGACATTTGCACTGGATGCTACCACAACAAGTACAAAGCCGTTTTCCAGATCCGGGTGAACTGCCGCATACTGTATGCCTCCGTGATACTCATATTCCGTTGTAAACGGTGCAATCTCCTCTCCCTTCTGCATTCTCGCCACAACGTCCTTTACAACTGCATTTTCGACCGGCTGTCCAACCTTTTCCGCCGTCGGATGGCAAATCATCGTTCCGTCTACCGCAACCACATAAGTATAGCTTCCTTTGATTCCCTGCAGTTCGGAATCGGTCGCCATCCTCTGTAATACCGGTGCATTGGTCAACTGCTTGATGTCGCCCAAATTCTTTACTGCCAATGCCACCGTAGTAGCAGAATTCTTTGCAATATCACTCATATGCGCATCGGTTGCACTTCTTACTTCCTTACGTGTCCTTGAAATCATATTAAAGGTGACGTTCATAATGGAAAGTGATAAAAGTATCAAAAGAAAAATACCGACTTTGGTAGCTAATGAATAAAGCTGACTTCTTTTCTTTTTTCCTTCTGTGTTCTTCATGATGTCCTCCTTAGAAACAAAAAATAACAAGTAAATGCAACTATTGCTGCAAATAAATTGTAGATATATTGTATCACTTTTCTCTCTTTTTGTCTACAATTTACTCCAAAAAAGGAGTACCGGCAAACAATTAATTCTGTTTCAGAAACAATTGTTCCAAACGATACTCCTCTTTCTTATCCTGTTATGGCTAAGCCGTTTCCGGTCCTACACTATACCTCCAGCTGTTCTACCTTGGATGCCCGACGCTCAATTTCCTTTGCCTGAACCTCCGGTGGGGCCTGCTCGTATCTTACAAACTCATGCTCGTAGTCACCCATACCTCCGGTCATGGAACGCAAATCGGTCGAATAGCCGTACATTTCGGACGCAGGAATTTCTGCTTCAATGACCTGATTTCCGTTTGTCGTCGGATTCATTCCCATAATTCTGCCGCGTCGCTTATTTAAGTCACCCATAATATCGCCGGTAAACTTATCCGGGACCGTAACCTTTAAGGTTTCTATCGGCTCCAACAGCACCGGTTTTGCCTCGGTAAAGCCGTTGCGGAATGCAATCATCGTTGCCGTCTTAAATGCAAGCTCGGACGAATCCACCGGATGGTAGGAGCCGTCGATTAACGTTGCTTTGATGCCGACTACCGGATACGCTGCAAGAGGTCCCTTTAATACGCTTTCCTGAATTCCCTTTTCCACTGCCGGGAAGAAGTTCTTCGGAACGGCACCTCCGAAAATCTTTTCTTCAAATACATATGGCGTTTCCTGATCGCCAAGCGGCTCCAGAACAATCTTAACATCACCGTACTGTCCGTGTCCGCCGGACTGCTTTTTATGTCTTCCTGCCGCTTCCACCTTTTTCGTTATTGTTTCACGATAAGCAAACTTCGGCTTTGACAGCTCGATTTCCACTTTATACTTTTCGGCAAGCATACTAGCCGCAACCTCTAACTGCTGCATGCCGACACCGTAAAGCAGCATCTGACGGTTTTCTTCATCATTAACGGTCTTTAAAGTTAAATCCTCAATCGTCAGCTTTAAGAGTCCCTGTGCAATCTTATCCTCTTCGCCCTTATTCTTTGCCTTATATCTCATGTACTCCTGAGGCTTTGACATCGTGGTCGGATGATAAACAACCGGGAAGTCTCTGGTAGAGAGTGTATCGCCGGTTCTGGTGCTGTTTAACTTACCGATGGCACCGATATCACCGGAACGAAGCTCCTTCACTTCCATGACGTCTTTACCGCGCATCACATACAGCTTCTGTAGCTTTTCTTCGACTTCCTTTCCTGCATTGTAAACAACATCGTTATTATGAAGCACACCCGTGCAGACCTTAACCAGTGAGTATTTGCCCACAAACGGGTCCATGATGGTCTTAAACACATAAGCGCTGACCGGTTTGTTGTTATCCTTATCGGCAACAATCTCCTCTCCGGTTTTTATGTTGGTTCCTTTCTTAAATACCTCTGCCTTTTCCGGCGACGGGAAATACTTCTGGAATGACTGCAGCAGCATATTGGTACCGTAGGTATTCACGCCGGAGCCCATTTGTACCGGAACAATGTCGCAGTCAATCACGCCTCTGCGGAGTGCCTGGGAGATTTCCTCCTGTGTAAACGCTTCTCCGTTAAAGTACTTATCCATCAGCTCCTCGCTGGACTCTGCCACTGCCTCGAGAATCATCTCACGGACCTCAGAAAGATTGCCCTGTACGCTGTCCGGGATATCCGTATCCTCGTATGTACCATCCGGTGCAAAGCGTCTGCCGCCCATTTTCACTACATTGACAAAGCCTGTGAACTTCTCATTCTCATAGAACGGAAGATGGAACGGAGCTACCTTTTTACCGTAAAGCTGTTTTAACTCTTCCACAATTCCGAGATAATCCGCATTCGGGTCATCCATATTGGTTACAAAGAAAATACGCGGTATCTTTCTGCGTTCACAGATATCCCATGCCTTTTTGGTTCCGACTTCTACGCCGGCTTTTCCGTTAATCACGATAACTGCCGCATCGGCAACGCTCATTGCTTCCTCTGCCTGACCGACAAAATCAAAATAGCCCGGTGCATCCAACAAATTAATTTTAAGTCCTTCCCATTCAATCGGGATGACGGAAGAATGAATGGAGAAGCCACGCTTGATTTCTTCTTTATCATAATCACTGATAGTTGTTCCGTCCGCCACCTTACCCATACGAGTAATGGCCTTCGTAGCAAAGGCAAGTCCTTCTGCCAAAGTTGTTTTACCTGCACCCCCATGTCCAAGTAATACAACATTTCTGATTTGTTCTGTTGAGTAAATGTTCATACCTTGCTCCTTCCTGTCTTGTCTGCATTTATCAGTAAATTCCCAATACAACTTACTAATATGCTATTATTTTACCATTATGCGAACGATTTATCAACAAAATTCAGAGAAATTTACAAACTGACTTTTTTGTCGGACTTCTTGCGGTTCTACAGCTGTAGACCTATTCTCTTTTTCAGCATCTTGCACCTGTTCTCCCTAAAATTCCTCAGAACCCATTTTTTTATATCCCGTATAAACTCATATCAGAAATTACATTTTGGCGATACCGACTTCCATTCGTCCGTGTTCGACAACGCATTCATACGGATGCGAAACTGCTCATAAAAACTCCCGTTTCCGTCGTACGGTGTCAAAAAGAAGAGTTGCAGAAGAAGCAGGCTGTACCGCTTTTGAAGTTCTGTTTTCTGTTCTTCCTCCTGTATGCCCGCAATGTGGCTTCGCACTGTTTCCAATACACGATGCCATTCCAGTACAAATGCCTCATACTCCTTCAACTGCGGAATACCGAGCCATTTTTCTATCCTCACCTTTGTCCGGTTTTCTCTTTTACATTCCCCGGTCATCAGCACATAGTGAAAACCGTCCTTTTCGTAGTAACGTCCGAGCGGAAACAACCTGCAGATGCCCGGACGGAAGGCGTGAATGCTGCAGCGTCCCGCCTCATTTAAGAACGGACAGCGTTCCGTTTCCGACTCCATAGAAAGACTCGGCAAAACCAGACCGTCCAGAGCAGAAAGCATAACCTCTCTTCCTATCATTGACTCAAAGGGGCGGTTCAGACCGTTTGTCAGCCAGAATACGTCTGCCGGGTCAAGCACGACCGAGTTTCCCATGCCCAGACAGCAGGCAGAACAGCCCTCACAGTCCCGGCATCCGACCCGTACCATATCTCTGCTTTCATACAGTTTTCCATCCGTTAACTCCGATAACGAACCTTTTCTTTTCATAAGTAAACCATGCCTTCCTCCATATAAAATTCATTGACAAGCATTCCTGTAAATGCTATCGTAATACTAAACGGAGGTTTCTGTCAACTTATGTCGCTCTCTAGGTTCTACCGGTTTCCTCCAAAACCATGATCAGAATGTGAGAAATTATGAATACAGTATTTTTTGATTTGGACGGAACTCTGCTTCCGATGGACACCAGGCAGTTCGAGTCTGCCTATTTTAAGGGGCTGTGCCGGGCAGTTCCCGAGCTTTCTCCCGAAAAACTGACAGAGTACATTTGGGCAGGTACAAAGTCTATGGTAAAAAACGATGGAAGCCGTACGAACCGCATCGCCTTTGCCGATACATTCAGCAAGCTCTCCGGTCTTAATTTTTTTGAAAACGAGCCGCGATTTGAGGACTATTACCGTACCGGTTTTCAGGAATGCGTTCACTCCTGCCGGCCGACTGCTATCAGCAGCGAGATTGTCCATACGTTGAAAGAAAAAGGCTATCGTGTTGTCGTTGCCACGAATCCGCTTTTTCCTCAGGTTGCAACCTACAGCCGCTTAAACTGGCTCGGTCTTTCATCGGAGGAATTCGCCCTTGTCACCACCTATGAAAACAGTCATTTTGCAAAGCCGAATCCTGCCTACTACGAGGAAATCTGCCGGACACTTTCTCTAAACCCGTCAGACTGCGTGATGATTGGAAACGATGTTGCCGAAGACGGTGCCGCCTCTTCCATTGGAATTCCGGTTGTGCTAGTTACCGACTGTCTGATCAACGCCAAAAACCTTCCGACCGATTCTTATACTTTAAAGACATTGCGTGGGGTACTGGAATGGGCAGAACAACTGCCGGTGTGCCCTGAAAGCGGACAAAATTAAAATCTGCCCATCGTGGCAAATCAGAAACGGAGAACCTTATGTACTACATATTTGTCAACCCTTCCGCCCGTTCCGGCAAGGGGATTACAATCTGGAACAAAACCGAAGCTTACTTAAAGGAGCATCATATTGAATACGAAGCACATTATACAAAAAAAGACGTTTCACCCCGTCCGGAGTTTGAAGCCATTCTCGCAAAGGAGGAAAGGGATTCTATTCCGGTCATTGTCATCGGCGGAGACGGCACGTTAAACCAATGCATTAATGGTATTCCGGAGCCGGATCGTTTTGAACTCAGCTATCTTCCGGCAGGCTCGGGAAATGATTTCGGCCGCAGTAAAACGTTTCCGTCTACCCTGTCCGAACGTCTCGATTCGATCTTAAACCGCCGGAACGAAACCACCATCGACATCGGCATGGTCGAGGCAAGCGCGCACAACGGGCAGACTGCCTGCCGCCGCTTTCTTGTCAGCTCCGGTCTTGGCTATGATGCCGAAATCTGTCATGTGGTCAACCGATCCCGTCTAAAGGACCGCTTGAACAAAATCCATCTCGGTAAAATCATTTACCTGATGGTAGGATTAAAAAACATATTCGCTACAAAAGCATGTGATATGGAGGTTACGGTAAACGGACAGACTACTACCTATCCGGGTGTATTTTTTGTTGCTTCCATGAACCAGCCGTACGAAGGCGGCGGCATTCCGATGGCGCCGAATGCCGCAGACAATGACGGTATCCTGTCATTTCTGATTGTATACGGTATGAGCCACCTGAAGGCTCTCACCATGATTCCGTTTATTGCAACCGCAAAGCATGCCGGCAGACGCGGCATCGCTCTGACGGAAGGAACGGAAATCACCGTAAAAATGTCGCTTCCGAAAATCGTTCACAGCGACGGAGAATGCTTCGGTGCCTACGACAGTTACCACGTCACGTTAGATAAGAAAATCCGATTTATCTATTAAAAAGCAGGAGGTTGTTGCTGCCCGTCCGGGTGCAACCGCCTCCTGTTTTTCTGTCCATTTTTTGTTTGCGTTTCGTCTGTACTCTATCCGTTTTCTTTTTTACACCAATGCAACACTCGTTTCTCCTTCAAACGGTACTGAAATTTCCTTACCGTCCGTATGAATGATAAGACTGTGGTAAGTTGTCCGGTAGCCCTGATGCAGCGTATGCACGGTCAGGCGTTCCTCGGTTCTTAAAAACTCATACTTATTATAAGCACCTTTTTTGTAATCCAGCGATTCACCGTCATCCTCATAATGGACATAAGCGTTTTTCCGCTCTGCACCTTCAGTTTCCGCCCACGGAGCCAGATACAGGTGCAGCTCGGTCAGTTCTTCCTTCTTTATGTGCAGAAGGTTCCGGAACATCGGAACAATGGCTCCCGCCTTGACAAACACACCGGTTTCCGAAAGCGGCATCGACACAATGTATTCCTTCCCGCCCTGAAAGTATTCGCCGGTAAAATAATTGACCCAGCCGCCCTCCGGCAGATAGACGATACGGGATTTCTGTCCCTGACGCACAATCGGCGCAAGCAGTACCGAGGAGCCGACCATCACCTCATCATTGCATTCCTTCCCGTTTTCGTCCTCCGGATAATCGAAAAGCAACGGGCGGTACATCGGCACGCCCTCCGCATTTGCCGCATGCAGCAGGTCGTACAGATACGGCAGGAAATCATAACGAAGACGCAGGAACTTCCGGTAAATTTGAAGCGTTTCCTCATCAAACGCATACGGCTCCTGATGTCTCGAATTCTTTCCGGAATGGTTTCTAAAAAACGGCGAGAACACATTGGCCTCCAGCCAGCGGATTAAGAGTTCCTTGGTCGTTTCGTTTCCGAATCCGCCGATATCCACACCATTGACCGCAAAACCGCACAGATTCATGGTCATGACCTGTGGAAGTGATGCTCCGAGGTGTTCCCAAAGCGACTGATTATCTCCGTTCCATGAAGTGGTAAACGGGCTGGTTGTCGCAAATGCCGCCCTTGTTATCACCGTCGGACGGCGATTGTTATCTTCAAATGCCTTCGCAATGCAGCGCGTCATATATTCCGCATACAGATTATGCACTTCCTCATGGTAATACGTCCTGTTTCCATCAGTAAACTCCACATCCTCCGGCAATGGCCCGTGGAAGGACGCCGGCTCGTTCATGTCACACCAGATGCCCTCCAAAGCATATTTCCTCACAAAGTCCTCCGTCACTTTGGTCAGGTACTCTGCCGTTTTCGGATTAAAATAGTCCGGATACTTCGAATCGCCCGGCCATACCGCATTTACGTAGTCCTCGCCGTTTCTTGTAGCAAAGCCCTTCCTCCTGCAAAGCTCATCGTAAAGCGGATAACCTTCCTCCAATTTCACCGCCGGGTCGATAATCGTAATCAGTCCGATTCCGTCCTTCCTAAAGTCCTCCGAAAGCTTACGCAAATCGGATAAATACGAATCCGATACCGTATAAACTTTGTAATGATCCATGTAGTCAATGTCAAGATGAATGTAATCAATCGGCAGCCCATATTCCTTCGACTTTTCACGGATTTCCTGCATTTCCTTCTCGTCATACGACCAGCGTGACTGATGATAGCCTAACATCTTAAGCGTCGTAAACAGCGGTCTTCCGACAAGCTCCGTATAGTTTGCCGTAATCTCCTTCGGAGAATCGCCAAGAAGCAGGAAATAATCCTGTTCTCCCTTTTTACTTCCGATATAGAAAAACTTCTTGCTGTATCTTCCCAAATTAAACACGCACTTATAGCTAGACGGGTAAAACATGCCATAATACTCGCTGCCGTGATGATTTACCAAAAGGTAGTTAATCGACTTATAGAGCGACTTGTACGTTTCGTTATGCTCTGTCGGGTCATCCGTATTCCAGGAAATATATTCGTAATCCCTGCGGTTTAAGTGTGCCGCCTTATCTCCGAGTCCGTAAATCTTATCGCTGTCATCAAACAGCTTTACGTTAATCTGCGTCTTAAAATCCGCAAGCGTTTCTGCCGCTGCATGTCCCTCCAGCTTGGCAAGGTCAAATTCCCTGTCTGTCTCGTAAATGGCTGTATCCTCGCCCTCATATTCTTCAAAGTATTCTTTTCCGCCCTTTGTGATACGCAGAGTCAGCTTCTCATCCGCCGTTATCACATAGCTTCCTGCAGTCATGACAATCCGCCCGTTCTCTTCCTTTACTTCAAAGGCAACCGGCTCCCTGCGGTAATTTAAGTGTACCAGTTCCTCACTGTTTTTCTTTTCGTAAATCCGAAGCAGCCCGCCGTGAATCCACTCTAACGTCCTTTCCTTTTCTCCGGAAACGAGTGTGATTCCGTTGTTAAGCAGACGATAGTTTAACGTTTTATTGCCGATACCTTTGTTACATCCCATACTTTTTCTCCTCTCAGTTTGCCAGAGCATGCTTTTTCCACATGCCGGAACGATAAAACCACAACGACAGTATCATGGACACACACCAGCCGATCGGCCAGCTTGCCCAGATGCCGTCCGTACCGAATGGTCCGTCAAATACGAATGCCAGAACGGTACGCAAAATCAAATCAATGAACGTTGCTGTCATGAACAGATTCATGCTGCCGCTTCCGCGAAGCACCCCGTCACTAATCAGCTTTACACAAATCACGAAGTAAAACGGTGCCACCATGTGAAGAAATGCCAGTCCCGTTTCCATAGAACGTACCGTGCTTTCTTCGTTCATAAACAGACCGAGCATCGCTTCCCCGAAAAAGAAGTATGCCACAAAAAAGAGAAGCGAAACACACATTGCAAATACGACGCCATGCTTCCATCCGCCTCGCACACGCTCCAGTTTTCCCGCGCCGATATTCTGTGCCGTAAAGCTTGAAACGCCATTGCCCAGTGTAGTCAGACACGTAATCGAAAATGTATTTAACTTGATTGCTGCCGAATATCCGGCAACCACGCTGGAGCCGTGTCCGTTAATCAGTCCCTGAATCAGCAGATTTCCTATGGAAATCGAGCTCTGCTGCAGAATGCTCGGCACCGCAATCGCTGCAATTTTCTTTAACATCACAGGGTCAAACATGCGGCTCTTCTTTTTCGTCTCCATTTTAGCAAGTCTGCGGCGTAAAATCAACAACGCCGAAACACCGGCTATCCCCTGTGCCAAAAAGGTTGCCCATGCCACACCGGCTACTCCCATCGAAAACGAGATGACAAACAAAAGGTCCAGCACCACATTCCCGACCGAGGAACAAATCAGCAGATACAACGGTGTTTTGCTGTCGCCTAGGCTGTTAAAAATACCGGTTGCCACATTATACAAAAATAAGAAGACAAAACCCCCGATATAAATATTCAGGTAAAGCGCTCCATCTTCAAAAATATTAGTCGGCGTAGACAAGAGTTTCAGAAAGAAGCGGCTCGTAAGCAGCCCGAACACCGTCAGTACAAGAGACAAAATCAGTCCGGCCATCATTGTCGTGGAGACCGCGGTCTTTACCTTGTCATACTCTTTTGCCCCGAACAGCTTGCTTACGACTACCGAGCATCCAATCTGGCTTCCGATTGCCACCGCCATAAATATCATCGTAATCGGATAACTCGCGCCGACCGCTGCAAGCGCATCTTCACCCGCAAACTTCCCGGCAATCACGCTGTCCGCAATATTGTACAACTGCTGAAAAATCACACCGACAAACATCGGCAGTGTGAATTTTAACAGCACCTTCCCTGTTTCTCCCTCTGACAAATCTTTCATCATGTGTATCAGTCTCCTTCCAGTCCCGGATGTATCAGAATATGTTGTCTGTAATTATAACACTTATTTCTTCCCCAGCCGCATCCGTTCCAACTCCTCTGCGACGTCTTCCGGCAGCTCTTCTATCAGCCTTCCGCCCTTCTTTTCTCCCAGCTTTTCTAACTTCTCTCTGATTTCCCTGTTTGTCATACAAATTTCATCAAAAAGCCCTGCGGCAGACATGCGGTATGCCCCGGCGCCCCAGATAATCACCTGCTCGGTGGCATCGGAGGTCGCTACGGTAACATGATACTTCCTGCCGATTTCGTGTACGGTTTTTTCAATATACTGGTCGGCGGTTTCCGCTTCCTTTGTGTAAACGACATAGATGTTGTGGTACTTCTGAATCTCACCCGGAAAGCCCTCTACCTTATACGCATCAAAGACAAGAATCACCGTGCATTTTTTATAGCCCTGATAGTTGCAGAGAATGTCCATCAGCTTCTGTCTTGCCGCAGCAAGGTTCGTTTTAGAAAGCTGATTTAACTCTTCCCATGCAAAAATAATGTTGTAACCATCCACCAGCAGATATTCTTCGACCTTTTCCGGGGCATGCAGCTCCTGCTTTCTGACGGATTTCTGCCCCTGCAGTCTCGCCGTCGGCTCAAACGCATTATACAGCGCCTTCTCTGTGCCGCGCCCGGCAGTACCTCCCCTGCTTCCGTACGTGCGGTTAAAGATTTCCGCAAGCTCCTTATCCTCTGCGGAAAAAGCAGAGATACCGGCACCTGCGCTCTTTGAGGCGGCTTTGTCCTGCCGTACGTTTCCGGTTCCCATAAGGTGTTCCGACCGTTCCCCGAGGATGCTTTCTTCCTCTCCGTCGACGATTCTATATTCCCCGTTCTTTCCGAACCCGCTGTCTACATGCATAAAATCACGCACCCTGTCCCACTCCACAAGGAATCCGGCTCCGTGCGCGCAGAACACTGAGCCGGTCGGCTGTGCCAAATCGGCCTCGGAATCATAGCCCTTTTCTGCAATCACTTCTTCTGCATTGTGGCACGGCGCATAGCCTTTCAGAGTACAGGATATACGACCTTCTCCTCTGGTATATG
This sequence comes from Lachnospiraceae bacterium, assembly GCA_051880375.1. GTDB lineage: Bacteria > Bacillota > Clostridia > Lachnospirales > Lachnospiraceae > SIG299. The sequence goes on along the minus strand of JBJENV010000059.1, from coordinate 35,420 downwards.
CCGTAACCTCCTTCGGATACTCCCGCATGGTTGCTACCGGTGCGCTTCCCGTAAGAACCGCTCGGTTCCCGATGATTTCCGGAGAAGAAAACTCTGCCTTAAGCCTCTGCAAATCCGACATAGCCCGCCCGATGGTGTCCTGCGGCACCTCCAGCCGGAATTCGTAGACCGGTTCGAGCAGCAGACTCTTTGCGCACTTTAAGCCCTGACGCACCGCGCGGTAGGTTGCCTCTCTGAAATCGCCGCCCTCCGTGTGCTTTTTGTGCGCCCTGCCGGCAATCAGTGTAATCCGCATATCGGTAATCGGTGCTCCGCATAAAACACCCCGGTGCTCCCGTTCCTCTAAATGCGTCAGTATCAGCCGCTGCCAGTTACGCTCCAGCACATCCTCACTCACATCGGTATCAAACAAAAGACCGCTTCCACGCGCTAACGGAGTAAGCAGAAGGTGAACCTCCGCGTAATGACGCAGCGGCTCAAAATGCCCGATGCCTTCGACCGGCTCCGTAATTGTTTCTTTATACACGATACTTCCGGCACCAAACGAAAGCTCCAGGCCAAAACGTTCCCTGCTTACTTCCTTTAAAATTTCCATCTGGATTTCGCCCATCACCTGTGCGTGAAGCTCACCGCTTTCTTCCTCCCAGACAAGGTGAAGCTGCGGTTCCTCTTCTTCCAGCTGGCTCAACTTTTTATATGCCGCAGGAAGGTCACACTGCGGCGGCAGAATCAGGCGGTACGTCAGTACCGGAGTCAGTACCGGCTGTTCACTTGCCTGCTCTGTCCCCAGCCCCTGTCCGGCATAGGTGTGTTCCGGACCGGTCACTGCGCAGACCTCTCCTGCCTGCACCTCATTTACCATGCGGAACTGTCCGCCGGAATACAGGCGGAGCTGGTCACACTTTTCCTCTGCCACATACTCCTTCACCTTTAAGCTTCCACCCGTCACTTTCAGATACGTGAGACGGTTTCCCTGCGTATCTCTTGCAATCTTAAATACCCGCGCGCCAAACTCGGAAGCGTACTGCTTTGGCAGGATATACTTTCGTAAGCCCTCAAGGAATTCTTCTACCCCGGTCAGTCTTAATGCCGAGCCGAAATAGCACGGAAACACCTTCCGCTTTGCAATCGCCGCCTTTAATGCTTCCTCCGAAATGGTTTGCTGCTTCAGATACTCTTCCATCAGCGCTTCGTCGCAAAGCGCCAGATGCTCATAAAACTCCTGTTCTGCTTTTCCGGACAGAGCCCCCTCCTGCCACAAATCAACCGCAAGACAGCGTTCATCAAGCCGCTCGTTCAACTCTGCCATCAGTCTCTCACGGTCCGTATCCGGCTGGTCCATTTTGTTGATAAATAAAAAGACCGGAATGTGGTATCTTGAAAGCAGTGTCCAGAGTGTCATCACATGCCCCTGCACGCCGTCCGTCCCGTTGATGACCAAGATTGCATAGTCCAGAATCTGCAGGGTGCGCTCCATCTCTGCCGAAAAGTCCACATGTCCCGGCGTATCCATAAGCGTCACGAAAAGTTCCTCTTCTTTGCTGCGCAGCACAAGCTCCGCCTGCTTTGAAAAAATCGTAATTCCGCGTTCCCGCTCCAAGGTATACGTGTCAAGAAACGCACTTTTATGGTCTACCCTGCCAAGCTTTCTGATTCCGCCCGTCAGGTAAAGCATGCTCTCCGCAAGCGTTGTCTTGCCTGCGTCCACATGCGCCAGAATACCGACCACACTGCGCGGCGGATTTGGTTCTGTATATTCTGTTTTCTGCCGGTTGTTTTCCTGTGATGCCATGGTAACTCCTGTCTGGAATAACGTTTGGATTTTCCCTGCATATAATAATCACACAGAGCAAATATCTTGTCAATCCTTCTTTCGCTTATTCCTTCCGTTTCCTCCGTGCAAGCAGCCACTGTAAGACTGATGCCACCGCGATGCCTTCGATATACAGGAACGCACAGTTTCTGAATTCCAGCCATAGTGTACTAAAATCCGATAGTGTTCCGAGCATTATCAGAAACGCGGCAATCACGCAGATTCCTGTCAGTGCGTGTGATACCACCGAATAATAGCAGTACGAGATTTTGATGCTTCTTCGGATACCGTCTGCCATAACAACCGTCTCTATCGCAAGCAGTCCAAGCAGGAGTCCTCTCAGGATTCTTCCTGTACGAATCACTTCCACAAAAAGAAAGGATGCTCCTCCGCTTTCTGCCGCAGAAAGTGCAGTCACGAAAAGAATCCCCGCAAGAGCCACACTGATTCCTGTGATTCCATGCAATGCAAAATAGTCTGCATGTCTTATCTTCTCCCGCTTCATGCCGACCTTCAGCATCAGGCAGCAAAAGACCGCAACACCCGGCTGCAGAAGGTAAAGAATATCCGTTCTTATACCATAGCTTCTCCATGTGAGGTATACCAGGAAAATCAGCAGCACCACTACCGCCGCAATGCCTGTCATACCCTGAAGCAGCTGACGATTCTTTACCTTTTTTAAATACTCCAAAGGGGGCTCTCTTTTATCTGTCTTTTTGCTCTCCCAGTCTGCTTTCATAGCTTCGTAAATTTCCCGGCAGCTTTCACACTCTTTTAAATGTTCCTTCAAATCCTCACTCGTCTGCTCGTTTGTCAACCCTTCGATATAAGAAGGGAGCAGGTCCTCTGTCACATAACAGGTAAGTTTCATACCATCCCTCCGTTCCTATTGTACATTTAATTGCAGGGCAAGACGCTGTTTGGCACGATAAAAGGTCACACGTGCCCAGTTTTCTGTCCGTCCGGTCGCTTCTGCGATTTCCGAGAAGGAAAGCTCGCCGTAGATTCGGAGCAGGACAACCGTTTTCATTTCATCCGGAAGACTCTCTATTGCTTTCTGAAGCGCCGCTCTTTCTTCACCTAAGAGAAGCGTTTCTTCTGCATCCGAGCTTCCGGTGGTCTGCCAGAGTAACTCTTCGACATAAGAAAGCCTCCGCTCCTTTCGTACGTAATGGAACCAGAGATGCTTTGCTATCTGGCAAAGCCATGTCGTTGCGCCGCAGTCGCCACGATATCTGTCCAGTGAAAGAAATGCCTGATAAAATGTTTCCTGTGTCAGTTCCTCTGCCAAAGACGGATTCCCTGTCATTTTCATCAGATAGCCATATACCGTTTTTCCATGCTGACAATACAGTTCTTCCAGTTTCTCACTTTTCCTGTTCATCCTGCCTCCTTTCCAAGCGTTTGCTCTTTGTTTTCCTTCCCTTCTTAGTGCCTTTACTTTCATTTTTGTTACAAGTATTAAAACAGGTTATCTGCTATTCTTTTCTATGGTACCATAACCTCCCTGAAAAAATCAAAAAGCACTTCTTTTCCCTCTTGACTCTAACGTTACGTCATAGTATATACTGGCAGTATCGGCCGAATAATACGAAAGGAGGAAAGAACATATCGAAAACCTGATTGACCTCGCACGAGGCATTAAAGCGATAGGAGTGAAAAAGCTTATGGATTTCAGTGCATTTGACACAAAGAAAATTGACGAATACGCAAGACAGGCAAAGGAAAGCTACGGGACAACGCCTGCCTACAGGGAATATGAAGAAAAAACGAAAAACCGCACGAAGGAGGAGCAGCAGAGCATCAGCATTGCCTTTATGAATCTGTTCACGGAATTTGGAGAACTCCTCTCCCACGATGTAACCGAGGACGTGGTGCAGGCACAGGTGGAAAAGCTGCGCCGTTTTATCACGGAACACTTTTACACCTGCACCCCGGAAATTCTTACCTCGCTTGCCGATATGTACGGAGGTTAGCTTATTCTTCCCCGTTCCAGCAATAGGTGCAAAGCTTGCACTTGTCGATTCCGACAGCATCTAACATATCGTCCAGACGGTTGAAGCGCAGCGTCGTAAAGTTCAGTTCCTTGCGGATTTCCTCTACCATCCGCTCGTACTTTTCCGATTCCGGGTCTGCGTATTCCTTCAGGACTTCTTCCGTCACCTGACCGTTTTCGAGGCGGTCAATCACACGGCGCGTAATCAAATCCATCTCGGAGGTGGAACGCGAGAAGTTTAGGTACTTACAGCCATACAGAAGCGGCGGACATGCCGGGCGGATATGAACCTCCCTTGCACCGCTCTGGTACAAAAATTCGGTGGTTTCTCTGAGCTGCGTGCCGCGTACAATCGAGTCATCAATCAAAAGCAGGCTCTTATCACGAATCAAATCATCGAGTGCGAGCAGCTTCATTTTGGCAATCAGATTTCTCTGACTCTGCATCGTCGGCATAAACGAACGCGGCCAAGTCGGAGTATATTTTATAAACGGTCTGGAAAACGGAACACCGGATTCATTTGCATAACCGATGGCGTGTGCGGTGCCGGAATCCGGAACGCCCGCCACGATGTCCGGCGTTACGTTATCGCGCTGCGCCATTTTCCGCCCGCAGGCGTAACGCATGTTTTCTACGTTCGTTCCTTCGTAAGAACTGGACGGATAGCCGTAATAAACCCAAAGGAACGTACAAATCTTCATTTCCTTGTTCGGATTTACAAGCGTGATGCAGTTTTTATCGGTAATCACATCGATTTCGCCAGGTCCAAGCTCCTTGTAATCCGCATAACCAAGGTTTTTATAAGCAAAATTTTCAAAGGAGACGCAGTAAGCATCTTCCTTTCTGCCGACCACAACCGGTGTGCGTCCGTACTTATCTCTGGCAGCATAAATTCCGGCCTGGTTCATCAAAAGCAGGGAAACAGAACCGTCCACCGCCTCTAAGGCATAACGGATACCGTCAATCAGGTTCTCCTTCTGGTTAATGAGCGCCGCTATCATTTCGGTTGCGTTAATATCGCCGCCGCTCATTTCAAGGAAATGGGAATGTCCGCTTTCAAACAGCTGCTTTGAAAGCTCCTCCATATTGTTGATTTTGCTTACCGTCGTAATGGCATAAGTCCCGTGGTGGGAACGCACCAAAAGCGGCTGCGGCTCATAGTCCGAAATACAGCCGATTCCGAGTCTGCCCTTCATTTCCTGTATATCCTTATCGAATTTGGTACGGAACGGGGCATTCTCAATGTTGTGAATAGAGCGGTTAAACCCGTTTTCTCCATATACCGTCATGCCGCCTCGTCTGGTTCCCAGATGCGAATGATAGTCAATTCCGAAAAATAAATCAAACACACAATCCTGCTTTGATGCTACGCCAAAAAAACCGCCCATTCTTTTTCCTCGCTTCTTTTAATTTTCTAAAACATATAGCGCCGGCAGACAAAGGACGACTGATTCCTTTTGTCCATCGACGCTATTATACCTTGCTTTCCTTTATCGCGCAAGCATTTCCATGCCCAAGTTTTCATAAACATTCTTTCTTATTCCATTACCTCAATATACGGCTCGTTTTTCCTCCGTCTGCCGTACACCTCTTCCAATTCTGCCAGTACCTCGGCTTTTTCCTTCATAAACGGTTCGGCATGGCTGAGCAACAGCCGGTTTGCCTTACTTTTCTTTAATAACTCAATCTGTTCCTTTAACAGCTGGGCATTATAAACGAGTCTGCCCTGCTTTCTTGTGCAGTATGTGGCATCTCCGAGAAATAAATATTCCCCGTTTACATCAAGCGCAAGTGAGCCTTTGGCATGGCTGGACGGCACCGGAAAAACTGTCAGCGTAACGCCGTCGGAAATAACAAGCGGTTCACTTACTATCTGGAGTTTCCGGTTTTGTATACCTTCCGCTGCTGTCTGTTCTTCGTTATCCGGTGCGCCGAAATAATTTTCAAAATAGCGGACTGTATTTGCCCCGGCATAGACTTCCCGATACGCAATCCGCCCGATATTTCCGATATGGTCGGGATGAAAATGCGACAGGATGAGCTTTTTCTCCTTCGGCAGGGTATTTAAGAATTCCGCAACCGTCTCATCTGCACCGACATCAAACAAATAGAGGAATTCCTTTCCCTCAATGATTCCGACATCCGCCGACAGCGGATGACTGCCTGCCGGAAGATAGGAAATATACTCTGTAATAAAATGCCGCTCCATGCCCTTCCCTCCTCGTTTCAATTTTCTTGCAACCTCACTGTAGCATTTCTCAACATGGCTTGTCAAACGAAAACATTTTTGCACCGGCTGCATATCATAGTCTATAGCACGTTTTCATAAAGGACCTTTTATGCAAAGAAACAGCATTTTTCCTTACTTTACTGCCGTTACCAAGCTGCCTCCGGCCGCCGTTGCTCTGATGCACGGTGACAGCTCCCATCCGGACCTTTCGGGAACCGTCCGCTTTTATCAGACGAAACCGGGCGTACTGATAGCCGCCGAATTTTTCGGTCTTCCTGCCCCGGAAGGTAATTGCAGCAGTCCCATCTTCGGCTTTCATATCCATAGCGGCACAAGCTGTACCGGCAACAGCACCGATCCGTTTGCCGATGCACTGGCACATTATAATCCGGGGAATTGTCCGCACCCATACCACGCCGGTGATTTACCGCCGCTGTTCGGGAACAACGGCTATGCCTTTTCCATGTTCCTGACCGACCGTTTTACGGTCCGGGAGATACTCGGCAAAACCGTCATAGTCCATGCAAAGCCGGACGATTTTACGACACAGCCTTCCGGTAATTCCGGCAATAAAATTGCCTGCGGTGTCATTATGAGCGGGGCACATCCTCTTTAAAAGCAGAAATGGCGGGATTTCTCCCGCCATGCTTTACTTATTTTGTTCAATCGCCTTATGTAATCCCGAAAACAGTTCATGATAACGAACCGTGCCTTCGGTCAGTTTTGTAATGCTCACGTACAGATTCAGCGGCAGTTCCGCTCCCTCATACAATACCGGCTGTCCGTTGCAGCCTCTGATTTTTTCGGCAACTGCCTCGGCATAAGTGATGTCGCTGCTGTTTGTCAGCAGTGCAAATTCATCCCCGCCGATACGAAATACCACATCTTCTTCTCCTGCCGCGTCATTCATCCGCTGCAGGGAAGTCAATATCGCAATATCGCCTGCCTTGCGTGAAACATCGTTAATAGCAATCATGTTTTTGATGTCGCAACAGATAAAGTAACAGCCCTTTCGCTGCACAAATAAATCGTATAATTCACTGATATCAACCTGTCTACAATTTTTCACGTACTCATCTCCATTCTCATCCGGCACTCTCAGCCGTGGAAAAAGCTCCGTAAACCGCGTCGTGGCGCGGAATTCGGACGGGTTACAGTTCCAGACCTGCTTAAATGCGCGCGTAAACGATTCGTTCGTACTGTAGCCAAACTGCAGGGCTATCTGCAAAATGCCAAGCTCCGGCTGTGAAAGCAGCAGTCTCGCTGCCTTCGTCATCCGCCTGCGGACCAGATACTCATGAACCGAAATATGATTCACACATTGAAACAGTTTTTCCAGAGTAGATTTGGAACAATAACACTCTCTTGCAACGTCTTCTGTCCGAACGTCTTCTTCGAGATGAGTTTCCAAGTATTCCAGTGCATTTGCCAGCAATTCCATACTACCCATGTCAGTCTCCTTTTTTCGCTTAAGCTGATTTTATTGTAGCAGAAAACAAAGCGCCGCACTTGATATTTTGAATAAAAATGAGCTACTTCTCCTTTTTCTGAATCAGGCTGCATACTGTCATGAGTGCCGCAAACAGGACGCCTGCAACCGGCCAGATTACCCAGTTTTCCTTCCAGTCATTCGTAAGGAAGCTGTGTGCAAGATAAATGGCGACCACAATCAGCCAGTAAACGGTTGCCACTGCTCCGGTAAACTTCTTTCTTTTCTTTGCTTCCCTTGTGTAATCCTCTTCCTGCAACAGCTTTTGAAAGCTTTCCTGCGGAACACCTGCAAGAATGAAAAACGCAACGCCGATTCCAACAAAAAACAGGGTACACGACAGCGCTGCCATCATCACCATGGCATCCTCCGAAAACATCGCGCCACAGAAAATCGGGATAACCGAAAGAATGCAAAGACAGGTACCAAGCACGTTATACCTTGCATAGGTAGTCTCAAACTGCTTCTTTCTTTCCTTTACCATACCGGCTACGCCGTATTCCGTTTCAATCAGTTCCTGTTCTAAATACACAAAGCGTTTTGTCTTCATTCCACAGGAAATGAAAACAGCAACTGCCACCGTAATCAGCAGCAATAAAACCATCATGCCGATGCCTCCCGCCACGGCTTCCGAAACGGCAAATTCCGTGCTTTCCGTTGCCGCACCGAGCAAAAACAACATAATCGGAGAAATAATGCAGAGGAACGTCGCAAAGGCAATTCTTCCTGCTTCCCAATACTTGATGCGAAGGAACTCATTTGCCTCCTCCATCGTCACGCGGCGAACCTGTTCTTCTTCCGCATCGTTCTCCGCCACGGCAGCATCCTCCTCATCCAGCTCATCCTTGAGCAGATAGTCCGTACTGACCCCGAAGAGCCTGCTCAGCAAAAGAATCTTGTCTAAATCCGGAACAGAAAGTGCTCCCTCCCATTTGGAAACCGACTGTCTGGACACCTTCATCTTTTCCGCAAGCTCCTCCTGCGACCAACCGTTTTTCTTTCTTAACTGAATAATCTTGTCTGCTAAAATCATCTTGCAATCCTCCTTGTTTTTCGAAGAAAAATGCCCGCCCTTTGCGGGCAGAGGATTTTCCTCCTTGTTTTCCCTTTTGTTTGGGTTTGATGTTGGTGTCAGTATGCCATACTTTCCGGTTGCGCGCCAGCAAATGCAGTTGAAAATTTGTCAACCGGCGGTTGCATCCGCCTTTTCTTCCGGGAAGTACCCAAGCTCAATGCGCACTTCCCTGCGTGCCAGATCCCGGTTGGAATAGCAGCAGCTGTCAAAGCCGATGAGTGTAAAGCCTTCATGCAGATAAAAGCCAATGGCATTCGCATTGCAGGACTGCGTTTCCAGTATCACTGCGCGCCTGCGCTCCAATCTTGCCTGCTCCTTTGCAACCTCCATGAGAGCCTTGCCAAGCCCCTGCTTCTGATAAGCAGGCGCCACCCAAAGCTCTGTAATTCGCAAGCGGTTCGACCACTTTTCCGGGTCTGTTTCGATAGCAGCTACCAGCTCGTTATCCACAAGCACGCCCCATGCGCAGGCTCCTGTCCACCAGTCCTCATACAGCTTATCCGGGAAATCGTACTCCTCCGGTGTATGGGTAATCGGCTGCTCTGCCTTTCTTTTCTCCATTGTCATGGCAAAGCCGTTGCCGTTTTTCTTTACGTCAACCTCGTAGTATTCCTCTGTGGTATAACCAATCGGAAGCGGATGTCCCTTCCACTGCTCCTTTGGCAGATGTACGATTTCAAACTCCATGCGTTTACTTCCTTTCCTTCTTCGTGTAAATCGTTCCTTCCCTTGTCAGGATTCCTTCGGAAATCATGTCACGGCGAATTGTGCAGTAATCATCAAAGTACTGCTCAATGACAGCGTTGACTTCCTTTTCTTCATAGCTTCTGCCCGGCTCAAACGACCTTGCGATTTCCTCCAGACAAATCAGTTCCTTTTTCCGCTGTGCCGGAATCGCCTTCAGTCTTCCGTATTCAAAGAATGCCTTAATGACCTTCTTCCGGTACGCTTCCTCACGCTGCCGCTGCTCTTCCGCTTCATCCGATTCTTCCCGGATAATATCGAGGATGTTGGTCATAAATACCTCAGAGCGAATCGAGTACATCGTGTAATACTGCTCCTTGCGCGAAGTGACTGCCCCCGCATCCTCTAACTTCTTTAAATGGAAAGAAATAGTTGCCGGCGTCAGGTCAAGACGCTCTGCAAGCCGCTCCACGTACATATCCTCTTTGGCTAACGACTTTAAAATCTGCAGACGTGACTTATCTGCCAGACATTTAAACAGTTTAATTGCATCTGCCTCTAACATCCTGCTTCCTCCGTTTCTGTCTTCCGGATGGTATCTAAAATCCGGTTTAATGTCTCCAGCTTGACTTCTTCCACTACCATTTTCTCGACATCGTTATGGGATTTCACCTTCTCATAGGCTTCCTCCCAGGTCGCCTTTAAACGCTCCAGTCGGTGAAGCAGGTCTGTCCTTCTGTTTTCTTCCGGTTCCATTTTCTGCACCACTTCAAACATGCTCTTTGCAATTCCGTATACATTACTTTTGATTTTGAGAAGGTTTGCTTCATCCTTCCGGCTTGATGCAATGAGCGCCTGTTCTTCCTTTGCAAGCGCAGTAACGTTTTCTTCTACATATGCTAAAAAATTTTTCATTTTGACCTCCCTATCAGCCGACGTATCTTGTCCTAAGATATCGGCATCCGTATCCCACATTGTTGCTTCGCATGCATATTTATTTTTATATTTATCTAATTAGACAATGTCACTATACCATAGGGTGGTTCCTCTGTCAACTATTTATTTTGATGTTTATCTAATTATTTAATTTTAACGATGTTATCTTCCGTTCCGTAATCACGTCCTGTTCCGAAAGGTGTCCGCACAGAATCGGAGAATGTATATCATAAAGCGATGCCCCCTGCTCTGCTCTTGCCTCACTCTGGTTCGCATAGCAGTACAGGCATCCGTTTTTACATGTATGGTAGGTGCCGACCTCCACGCTTTCCACGCAGCCGCACTCGCTTCGCTGGTTTGCATCCTTTTTTGCCCGCAGCTTACAGCCGACGATTTCCTCTATCAAGGCGGGGTCAATGCAGGCATTGTGTTCGATACCGCAGTCCGACAAATCAAGCTTCTCCGCACAGGTTGCAATGCTCATCCCGTTTTGATGTGCAATCTCTGCCAGTTTCCGTGCAAACTCTTTTTGTTCCTCTTCCGGCAGTTCCCGCACTCCTATCCGTTCCATACTTTTTCTGTTTTTTGCATAGGTATCGACAAAACTGATGACACATTTTTTTGTGTATCCCGAAAGTGCCGCTGCAATCTGTCCGAATGCCTTCACATGATACGCCGCGGAATACCTTTCGGTAAACAGAATCGGGTCGTACCGCCAGATGACCCGTTTTACGCCGATTTGCCCGGACAGACGTTTAAAAACCGGTATCATTACCTCTTTCTTGTGCGGCACATTCCGTTCCAGGTCAGTGCCGTAACCGGTCAGTGTGAACTGAAAATAGTAGTTATAATCCGCGAGTTCGGAAAGCCGCGCCATCATCGGTTCCGGATTCTTTGTCCAGAACACGATACAGTCCACCAGTTCCGGTGAAAGCGAAATCCGGCTGACCTGATGCGGGTTCATCGGATTTCTCACATAAAGGAAGCCCTCTCTTATGCGCTCATAAAACCAGTCGGAATAATAGTTCGGAATATCGGTTCTTCTGCTTACACTGAGTATCATAGGCTTTCTATCCCTCCCCTTGCAGCATACTGCAATCTGCTGTCATCTGCTATTCTGCATTCTTCCCCGCTTCCAGCGCCTTTAGTCTGCTCCGTAACGGCAACAGCAGCAGATATGCCACAATTCCGTAAAACAAACCAAGCAATGCAACCGAAACATTCGCCAATATCCATTCCGGTCTTAAAGCACTTTCTCCTGCTGAAATTCCCAGAGGAATGATTCCGGTCACAGTGATTAAAGCACCCGTGACAAACAGGGTATCTGCTGCCAGACGCACCGCCTCTCCGGCTTTTAGAAGTTCTGTCTGTGTATGTTCCGGTCTCTTTCCGGCAGCAATCCAAAACGCCAGAAAGAAGTACCGGAACAGCCCCGCCACAATCAAAAAAGCAACAGAAGTAAGCAGCATAATAAGAAACGTATAGATATCAAACAGCAGCGTGATATGCTTTATTCCTGCTATAAAAATCAGGAATCCAACTGTAAAGGTAACGAGGAGCAGTCCACCTGCCAGCTGCAGAAGGGCCCCTGTGTTTTTCTTTTTCTGTTCCTCCGATTCCCGAATCAGATGCAGCATATTTTCCTCTGCCCGTTTGGAATAGTCCTCCTCCGCGAGCCGTTCTCCCGACAAAAGTTCATTTACATTGATACCTAATGCTTCGCACAAAATCGGAAGCATGGATAACTCCGGCATTCCGTTGCCACACTCCCATTTGGAAACCGTCTTATCGCTGACACCGATTTTTTCCGCCAGCTGCTTCTGTGTCAGTGCCTGTTCTTTTCTTAAGTTTGATATAAATGCACCGATTTTTGTTTGATCCATACGCTCCTCCTATGCCGCCTTTTCCTCTTCCGTTTCCAGAATCGACTTGATCTTTTCTTTAATAATTCTCGAATTTTCTCCTGCCTGTATCGACAGAACACCTTCGATGATAACCTCCATCGCAAGATACTCCTGCGCGCTGTTCTTTTCCAGCTTCCGTGCCGTCGGGATACAGACCCAGTTTGCAAACACCGAGCCGTAGAGTGTCGTAATCAGCGCAAGTGCCATCCCTGCTCCGATTGCACCAGCGTCGGTTCCCATGGAACGCATCATATTAATCAGTCCCAGCAGTGTACCGACCATGCCCCACGCCGGTCCGGCGGAGGCAAGGTCCTGCCAGAAGCGGACCCTCTTGCGGTCACGCTCGTCCTTATGCAGCAGTTCGCTTTCTAAAATGTCCTTTACAAGCTCCGGGTCCGTTCCGTCCACTACCAGACGGATTCCTTTTTCCAGAAACTCCTCATTAAGCTGATGACTGCTCTCCTCCAGGCTTAACAGTCCTTCCCGCCTAGCCGTATCGGACATCTGTAAAATCTGTTCGGAAACCTCCTCGGTTGAGACGGCTACCTTACGGTATGCACAAAGAAAGCTTTTTAAGCCGTCCAGATAATCCGCCCACGAGTCTGCCGTGGCAAGCACCGAGAAAAATGCGCCTCCGAGTGTTACAATCAAAGAAGGGAAATGAATGAAATTCCCTATCGTTGCAATTCCTCCGTTGGTTGCGATTCCAAAGAGAATCGCCATAAAGCACAATACGAACCCCGTTACGGCTGTCAGATTGCTTCTTCCCATATTTCATAACCACCTTTCCTGTCCTTTTAAGGCAAGGATAGAAAAAGTGGTCACTCTATGGAACTTCCGCTCCGTGGAACAGACTCTACGGAACGTAGAATAGAAAATTTTTCTTGACTTTTTCTTTTTTCCGGTGATATGATGTTTTCGTTCAAATTTAACAGGGCATTTCGCACGACACACGTTTTACCATTTGGTATGTAAATCTGATTACGGTACAAAACAGATTATAATGCCAAAAAAGCGTGTGTCTATTTTTATGCTCGATTTTTACAAAAGGGAGGAAATTTTTATGCCAAGAAACCAGTTTCAAAGAGCGATTTTCGCTCTTCTTACCGTTATTGTTACGGTACATGCTTATGTATTTTACAGTCTCTATGTTCTGCACGGTGACCTGCTGATGCAGGTAAACAACCAGAACAGCGTTATTGCCGCCATAAATGCTCAGGGCGGTGTTTATATGTTCGGAAGAATGCTTCCCATCTGGGCTTTGATTCTGATTGAATTTTTATTTGCCTATTCTTTAGAACTGATTATGGGAAGTCCCTGCTCTTTCAAGCTTGCCTGCAAGGTATTCAACCCAAAGGACACCCATCCGGTATTATTTGAAACTGCCGTCATCTGCGCCACGGTCGGTCTGATGTGTCCGGCAATGAGTTTTATCGCAGCCATCCTTTATTATCCGTACTATGAAGGTTTTCATCTGATTAAACTGTTTGCCAACTGGATAGAACTGGTCTGCTACAACTTCCCGTTTGCTTTCTTCTCCCAGTTATTCTTTATCCAGCCTCTCATCCGCACCGTCTTCAAGCTTTTATTCCATAAGGACCTTACGAGACGTGCGGCAGAAGGCTGAGAAATTTCCTTGCGTTCCGATAAACAAAAACGGATAAAAGGAAGCCCGTGGATGTAAACATTCCGGGCTTTCTGATATCCATTTTGTTCGCAGATAACTGCTTGAAAACTAAGCTATTCTCTCTTTCACATTAGGCAATTCATATAAAGTATCTGGATCAATATCCAAGCAAGATGTATTGTCTCGATTTTGACTGACATCCCATGCAAGTGTATCATTCAGTACAGTACAAGTTTCCATAAAGATATCAATATCTTTTAATACACTAAATGCCTCTTTATCAATCATGTGAGACATATCATAACATACAATTTTTCCGTCTTCAAAATACACATATACCGAATAGTCCTTCATTGGTATGACCTGCACAACCTTTGGAAACATCCTGCCACCTCCTATTATACAACCGGGCATTTTGTATTCTCCTCCCATCTTCCAATATAGTAAGTATATCATAATTAGCAGTTCAAAAAAAGCAATTTTTATGTGCAAAGATGAAATTGAGAACTGTCCTTGCGTTAAAAAAATGTGCCGGTGGCACATTTTTAGCGAGGAGACGCTCAAGCTGTGCTGAGCGTCGACCTCGGGAACCGAGGTCGTTTGGAACAAAAAAACCTCCACAAAATGTGGAGGTTCTTTGTTCCAAAATTATCTCTTTGAGAACTGTGGTGCGCGTCTTGCTGCCTTTAAGCCGTACTTCTTTCTTTCCTTCATTCTTGGATCTCTGGTTAAGAAGCCTGCCTTCTTTAATGCAGGACGGTAATCGGAGTCTGCCTGTAACAGAGCTCTGGAAATACCGTGTCTGATGGCACCTGCCTGACCTGTAAAGCCGCCGCCGCGTACTGTTACGAGTACGTCGAACTTATCTGCGTTCTCAGTAAGAACGAGTGGCTGACGAACGATCAGCTTTAATGTATCTAATCCGAAATATTCATCCATATCTCTCTTATTGATTGTAACCTTGCCTGTACCAGGTACTAAATATACTCTGGCAACACTGCTCTTTCTTCTACCTGTTCCGTAGTATCTTGCCTTAGCCAATGTTTTGTCCTCCTTTCAGTTATTAGAACTTTAACTCTAATACTTCTGGTTTCTGAGCTGCATGAGCGTGCTCCGGACCAGCGTATACATGTAACTTGGTAATCATGCTTCTTCCTAAAGGTCCCTTTGGAAGCATTCCCTTTACTGCAAGGGTGATAACGTCTTCCGGCTTCTTCTCGAGGAGCTCTCTTAACGTAGTCTCTCTCATTCCGCCCGGATAATCAGAGTGATTGAAGTAAATCTTCTGATCTAACTTCTTACCTGTTACCTTAATCTTCTCTGCGTTTACAACAATTACATAATCACCTGTGTCGATGTGTGGCGTAAAAATCGGCTTATTCTTGCCTCTTAACACCTTAGCAACTTCAGATGCAAGACGTCCTAATGTCTGGCCTTCTGCGTCGATTACATACCATTTTCTTTCAATGGTTGCCGGACTTGCCATAAAAGTCTTCATTGCATTTCCTCCTTAAAACGTTGTTTCTTCTCAAACGCAGCACTGTTATGCGGCTACGTTTTACAAGTATATTGATACTCTTTCTCAATCCGCCGAAACCCTATATCACAGCGTTTTCGGCACCAACGTGTTTCATTATATAAGAAGGTTTCGTTGCTGTCAACAGCATTTTTCAAGTTTTTTGCCCATTTTTTAAAATTTTCTAAATTAACATAGAGATAAATCATTTATAAAATGACTTATCTCTATACATTTCGCTTTTTTATGTTTCAGTATGTGTTCTATGGCAATAATGGCCCGCGAACAAACTCCCCGAACTTCTCCATTTCCTTTATAATATCATAGCTTCCGTCATGCTTTGCCCAGTCCGCACTGTAGCCTCGCATCAAAATCAGCAGCATACGTGTCATATCCTCCGGGTCAACCGACGACTTAAACTGTTTCTTTTCTACTCCGCGTTTCATAATTCCAAGCAATGTGGTAGAAATTCCGCGTCCTTCTCCCATATAGTTGTTTATTCTGCTCGTCAGCGGACTGACACTGATGCAGCGGCAGGTCTCCACGCCGTTTCGCACAACATACTTTCCGTAATGGAGGAAAAATACCATCAGATTGTCCGGCTCGGAATCCGTAAAATCTTTTGGAACAGTAACTGCAAAATATTCATCTATATCATCAAACAGAACCTTAATCAAATCTCCCTTATCATGAAAATAATGGTAGAAGGTTCCTGTTGAAATCCCCATTTTTGTACACAGACCGCGTATTGTGATATTTTCAAAACCATATTGAGAAATCAACTCGGTAATCTGATGAAACAATTCTTCTTTCTTAATATCAAACTTGTTCTCTGCTTTCATTCCATTTCCCATCCATCTGTTTTTCCTGTATCCACAACTCTGCGAAGCTTTTCCTAAAGAAAAGAAAGACTGTGCATCCTTCTCCCAAAGTAGTGCTTTCTTTGAAAGTAAGTATATGCCACAGTCTTTCTGCTGTCAAATTATTTTTCTTTCCGTATTCTGAATTAACGCTTAAACTTTGCAGCATTTTCACCTGCAATACGTCCGAATACAACCGTATCGGTCAGTGCATTACCGCCAAGACGGTTCGAACCGTGAATACCGCCGGTCACTTCACCTGCTGCAAACAGACCCGGAATTACATTGCCGTTTGTGTCAAGTACTTCCGTATTTTCGTTGATTTCCACGCCGCCCATGGTATGGTGAACGGTAGGAATACGCTTTGCTGCATAGTAAGGCGGATTGTTGATACCGTTGTTCTTCTTGTCGGTATCAGTGAATAAGGTACGACCGAATTCATCCGGCTGACCCTCTAAATCACCACCGAGGCAGTGACGATTGTATTCATTTACGGAGTTAATCAGGTTTTCTGCCGGTACACCCATTAACTGAGCAAGTTCCTCTAAGCTGTCAGCCTTCAGCGCACGTCCTGCTGCCACAAGGTCGCAGATTCTCTCGCCGAAATTGTTGTTTTCGTCACCGTTCGGATAGGTATCGCTGTCCATAACAATGTACATGGTTGCGTCGGTCTGGGCAAATAAGCCAAGTGTCATTTCATCACGACGACCGCCTTCATTTACGAAACGGTTACCTTCTAAGTTTACAAAAATACGGCTTTCCACTGCGTGCTCAATGTTTCCGGAAAGGCTGCCGGTCTTCGGGTCACCGAGCGGAAGTAACTGAATGTTACCCATCTGGATTAAGTTAGCACCGATTTCCTTTGCCATCTTGATACCGTCACCGGTAATGCTGCTGGTATTTGTACTAAGAATGTTTTCGCCAAGAGACGGCCACAAATTGGTTTCCTTGTTTGCTTCCTCACGCATCTCTACATTCCAGCCGAAACCGCCGGTAGCAAGAACAACACCGTTGTTTGCCTTTACCGTTACTGTATTGCCCGTCTTACCTGTACAGGTAACGCCCGTTACCACACCGTTTTCTACAATCAGCTTGTCAGCGTTTGTATTATATACCATGGTAATGCCTTCGTTATTGTCCATGTAATTCTGATAGGTCTTAAAGAAACCGGTTCCCTCCGGCTCCTTCGGCTGCTGCGCACGAGGCCACATGCCGCCGGTAACAGTAAATACAACGCCGGTAAACTCCATACCGAGGCTCTTTAACCAGAGAACGCCGTCCCATGCTTTATCGGTCAAAATATGTACCAGACTTTCCTTGCCCTGATAGTCGCCGCCCTTTATAGTCTGCTCATAGTGCAGCGCCACGCTGTCGTTATTTGCTTTTGCAACCTCACTGCCGTCATCCACCGCATTCATTGCACCGCCGGAAAGAATGGTGTTACCACCCATCTGGCTTGTCTTTTCAATCACGATAACGCTCTTGCCTGCCTGCTGTGCCGTAATTGCCGCTGCCATACCGGCACCGCCTGCGCCGATTACTACAACGTCAGCCGTCATTGTCTGATCCTTTTCCTTCTTGGTGCTCTTCTTAATGCTCTGGAGAGCCTTGATATCATCATCCGTTGCACCGGCCTGCTTTAACGCATCCGTTACACCTGCAATAATTGCATTGCTGGTAAGAGTAGCGCCGCTGACAACATCCACGCCAAGACCCTGAATTTCCATGATTTCAGCCGGAATCGACTCCGTTACCGGTTCACCGATGCCCGGAGTTTCCGAATGTACAATCTTAATGTCGGTAATTCTGTTTTTGGAAACAGTTACCTTTACTGTCATTTCCTTCATACCCATCTGTGTAGAAGAGTATGTTCCCGGATTGTATGTAACCTCTGTCTCCTTCTTACCACATCCGGTGAACATGGATACTGTCATAACAGCAGCCAGTCCCAAAGCGACAATTCTCTTGCCAAGCTTTTTGAAGTTCATCGTCTTCATAATGCTCCTCCCAATCTTTTATAACGTGTTTTAGAACATGTTTTAAAACATGTCCGTTAAAATAATAACATAGTTAATTGAGAATTGCAACAAAAAAACAGGGAGCACAGTAAAAAATTTCTGTGCTCCCCCTTACGTTAAGGGTTCCACCGCTCTGTTGAACGTTGTATCCATTTCTCGCCTTCTTCGGTTGTCAGAATATCCTGTGGCCGAAATCTCTGTCCTTCCTCGCGATACCCCTCTTCGTAGCCTTCCGCATATAAGAAGCCGATTGCTCTCTGCCTTGCCATCGTACACCCCGAAATATCCGTCACATAAGAAGCGGTATCGGATGTGTCGGTCGACGCAGCTGCGTAACCGATGCTCTGTGCTCCGTACCATGTAAAGAGAGCCGCTTCGCTTCTTGGAATCGGTTCATTAATATCCAGCCGGTTAATATCAACTCCGCTGGCAATCAGCCGGAACGCAAAACCCATGAGGACGCTTTCCATACTCACCCCGGAGTCTTCCAGCCTTGGCTCTGCCGCCTCAAGCATTCCTATGGCAAATTCATAATACGTCATAACACCATCTGCGGCATCCGTTTGCGGCGTCTGCCCGATTAACTCCGAAAATTTACTGCCGAGGACGGAATCATTCCCTACTGCAGGCGAGACAGCCGGTGGTTCCGTAGGTTTCAATGTTGGCGTCGGAGACGGAGGCATCTCTGTTGCCTGGATAGACGGGGTTAGTGTCGGTACAGGTGTTACTGTCGGTATCGGAGTCAGTTCTGATACCAATGTTTGCGTCGGCACAGGGGTTTGCGTCGGTACAGAGGTTGGAGTCGGCGGCAGTGTTGGCTCCTGCGTCGGTTCCTGCGTCGGTTTCTGCGTCGGTTCCTGTGTCGGTTCCTGCGTCGGTTCCTGTGTCGGTTCCTGTGTCGGTTTCTGTGTCGGTTCCTGTGTCGGTTCCTGTGTCGGCGGCAGCAACGGCAGCTGTCCGGTTTTTCCCGTCGCAACTGCTTCTCTTCCTTCCAGCTCTTCCTGCAATTCTTCTCTGCTTACGCAGAACGGGCTCTGTGCTTTATCTGCCGTTAACAGCTTTTCCAGCACGTTATCCGAAAACTGTGAAAGCGCAAACGCCTTTTGTCCGCAGGCACTTACCCCCATTTCATTTAGCAGGAAGGTTGCGCTCATTCCTGCCGCAATACTTTCCTTTTTTCCATCGGCAAGTGGTGATGCTGTCACCCTTCCGCTCAAAACCGAAAGAACTGTCTTCTTTTCTTTCTGGTCGGCCTGTACCACAAGGAGAAATGTAGACGCTCCGCTGTCTATTTGCAGTCCGCCGGCTGAAAGCGAAAGCTTTCCTACCGTTCCTGATGTCTTACCCGAGAGTGACGTATCAGAAAAAAACAGTACACTTCCTTCTTCCATCTGAATCTGCGTGCTGTCTTCCTTTTTCTCTTCTGTGATGTTTATTGTAAGCTCCGTTCCTGTTTCCAGAACTGCAAACGGAATTCCGTCCATTCCAAGGGTGACGTCCTGTCCTGAGGTGACACGGATACAGTCACCGTTTTTTAACTTCATCCCCTCGTAAGCGGAAATTTTCATACCGGACCGCTCTATGAGTGCTGTTCCGTTTAACTCCGCAACTGAAACGGTATGCCTCTTTGCATCCTCCTGCGGCTGCCCGAAATAGTAAACAATGCCCCCGGTTAAAATTGCAATTACGACAAGCAGCTTCCACACTGTTTTTCGTTTCATTCCATCCTCCTTGTATAAAACGCGGTGTTAGGAAAGGCCAGGATACTCAATTCCGATTAGCATCAGACCCTGCGCAGGTGCTGTCGGTCCTGCCGCCTCCCTGTTTTTTGCTTCCAGAATGGAGGATATGCAGTTTTCCGGTAATTCATGCATCCCGATTTTGATTAATGTTCCCGCAATGATGCGAACCATATTGTACAGGAAGCCGTTTCCCCGAATCCGTATCGTTACCAGCTTCCCTTCTCTCGTCACCTGAACCTCCGAAATAGTACGCACATGATCCTGAACCTGCGTCTTCACCGAGCAGAAGCTTGTAAAATCATGTGTTCCGAGCAGTGACTGAGCGGCTCTGTGCATTGCCTTATCATCTAACTCCCTGTAAACGAAATGCGTATACTTCCGGTTGAACGGCTGAATGAAATCCGCATTCCAAATCCGGTACTCATATGTTTTATAGCTGTCACAGTGTCTTGGGTGAAAATCTGCCGGAACCTCTCTCGAGGACTGTACTACGATATCCTCCGGCAGACTCCGGTTGACAGCGTAACAGATTTTTTCCGCCGGAATTTTTGTTTCCGTATCAAATACCGCCACATTTCCCATAGCATGTACGCCGGAATCGGTACGGCTGGCACCGATAACCTCGACCTTCTCACCGAGCAGACGGGACAATTCTCTGTTTAATACCTCTTCCACCGTAATCTGATTCGGCTGAAGCTGCCATCCGCAGTATTTCGTTCCTTCATATGCAACTACGAGCATAATACGTTTCATGGTATTCTCCTAAAATAAACTCCCGACGATGCGGTCTGCTGCCACTAAAAGCACCAGATAACAAACAAGCGTCGCATACGCCCCGGCGTCGCGCCCATGATACTTGAGCGGTTTCATTCGCGTCCTACCCTCACCGCCGCGGTAGCAGCGCGCCTCCATCGCCATTGCCAGGTCATTGGCACGACGAAACGCCGATACAAACAGCGGAACCAGAATCGGAACAAGCGCCTTGGCACGCTCCATGAGCTTGCCTTCTTCAAAATCCGCGCCTCTCGCCTGCTGTGCCTTCATAATTTTGTCCGTTTCCTCCAACAGAATCGGAATAAAACGAAGCGCAATCGACATCATCATCGAAATTTCATGCACCGGCACATGCAGCTTCTTTAACGGGCGCAGACCGGTCTCTAAGCCGTCCGTCAGCTGGTTCGGCGTCGTTGTCAGTGTCATTAGTGAAGAACCGATAATCAAAAAGGTCAGTCGCAACCCCATGAATACAGCAGAGCGGATGCCCTCCTGTGTTATCTTTAAAAACTTCCACTGCCATAAAATCTCACCGTCCGTCAGGAACAGATTAAACGTAATCGTAAACAGCATCAGCACGACAATTGCCTTTAGTCCACGGACGATAAACTGAAACGGAACTTTGGAAAGCTTAATCACCGACACTAAAAACAGCCCCGCAATCAGGTAGCCCACAAAGCTGTCAAACAGAAACAGCGATATGATAAATACCAACGTTCCAAGCAGCTTGACTCTCGGGTCCAGACGGTGTAATACCGAATCTGCCGGATAATATTGTCCAATCGTAATATCCCTTATCATACGTTTCTTTTCCTCCACCAGGAAAGCAGCAATTCTTTTGCCTCCGCCACGGTTGTCGCATCGTTTTCCAGAGGAATTCCCTGTTCCCTCAATG
The DNA here is from genome assembly GCA_051880375.1 of Lachnospiraceae bacterium. Classification (GTDB taxonomy): domain Bacteria; phylum Bacillota; class Clostridia; order Lachnospirales; family Lachnospiraceae; genus SIG299. Next base: position 13,861 of record JBJENV010000059.1, on the reverse strand, counting down.
CATGTGACAGATAGGTTACCTGCGGTGCCGCAAGTCCGATACTCTCCAGCTCTTTACAATGTGCAAACACTTCCTTCGGTGTACCGTCAAAATGTACGCTGCCATGATCCATGACAATCAGCCTGTCTACATACTTCGCCACATCCTCCATGCTGTGCGACACTAAAATCACCGTAATTTTGCTTTCCCTCTGAATCTTTGCAATCTGGTCCAGGATTTCATCGCGCCCCATCGGGTCCAGACCGGCGGTCGGCTCATCCAGGATTAAAACCTCGGGCTTCATCGCCAGAACGCCTGCAATCGCCACACGGCGCTTCTGACCGCCCGATAATTCAAACGGCGATGCGTCGTAGAGTTCCTCCGGGATGCCTACCATTTTAATTGCCTCAAACGTGCGCAGATTGACCTCCAGCTGCGGCAGCTTCTGGTTCTTCGGGCCAAACTCCACATCCTTGACTACCGTCGTCTCAAACAGCTGATGCTCCGGGTACTGGAACACCAGACCGACCTTGGAGCGAAGCCCCTTCATACTGAAATCTTCATCATAAATATCACGCCCATGAAAGTAAATATTACCGCTGGTCGCCTTTAACAGACCGTTTAAGTGCTGAATAAGCGTCGATTTACCCGAACCGGTATGCCCAATCAGCCCGATGAACTGCCCGTCCGGAATTTCCAGACAGATATCCTTTAAGGCATGCTTTTCATAGGCGGTTCCCTGACTGTAGATATAATTTAAGTGGTCAATAAAAATTGCCATCGTGTCCCTCATTTCTGTGCTGCTTTCAGAGCATCCGTAAATTCCTCAATCGTCAAAATACCGTCCGGCAGCGGAATGCCCTCTTTTTTCAGTTCCCACGCAAGCTCCGTAACCTGCGGCACATCCAGACGGTGTGCCTTTAGTTCCTCCACATGGGAAAATACCTCCCGCGGCGTTCCCTGCATGACAACCTTTCCGTCATCCATGACGATGACCTTGTCCGCGTTGATGACCTCGTCCATATAGTGTGTGATGAGAAGTATCGTGACATGCTCCTTTTCATTTAATTCATGCAGCGTGCGGAGTACTTCCTTTCTGCCGTTCGGGTCAAGCATTGCCGTCGGCTCATCCAGCACAATACACTTCGGCTTCATTGCCATGATACCGGCAATCGCCACCCGCTGCTTCTGCCCACCGGAAAGTTTATTCGGCGAATGCGTGCGGTACTCCGTCATTCCTACCGCCCGCAGACTTTCTTCGACGCGCTTCCAGATTTCTTCGGTCGGAACACCAAGGTTTTCCGGCCCGAATGCTACATCCTCTTCTACAACGGACGCAATAATCTGGTTGTCCGGGTTCTGGAATACCATGCCCGCAGACTGGCGGATATCCCAAAGATGCTCCGGCTCTGCCGTATTCATTCCGTTTACAAAAAGCGTTCCCTCGGTCGGCTCTAAAATTGCATTAATCTGCTTTGCAATCGTCGATTTTCCGGAACCGTTGTGTCCTAAAATCGCCACAAAGTCGCCTGTCTTTACATCCAGTGTCACACCGTCCACGGCGCGGGTAATGCCCTCGACATTGCCCTCCTCGTCACGGCGGATGTATTCATATGCAAGATTTTTTGCTTCAATCATTTCCATGTGTTTATTTCGTCCTTCTGCTTATCTTTGTCTATATTGTCTCCTGTATTACTTTGCAAAGGAATTTTCAAACAAATCTGAGGTCAATCATAGCATACTTTGAGAAGTTACACAAGTGAAAAAAACAGACCTCGCAAATGCATCGCATCTTAAGGTCTGTTTTTATCTGCTCATTTTTCGGTTTGCAATATTATACTAACTCAATGAGTACTTCCATTGCTGCATCGCCCTTACGCTGACCAATCTTAACGATTCTGGTGTAACCACCGTTGCGGCCTGCATACTTTGGAGCGATTTCGTTGAACAGCTTGTCGGTTACATCAACCTTCTTTGTGTTCTTCTTCTTTCCAGCTGCTTCTGTCGGAACTTCAGTCACATCGTATAAGAACTTTGCCATCTGCTTTCTTGCGTGAAGTCTGGAAGCGGAATCCTTCTTGATTTCCTTCTCTACTTCGTCGAAAACGTCAACCTTCTTGCCGTTTACAACTTCCTTCACTCTCTTGCCGTCCTTGTCCTTGCGGGCAACCTTAGTCTTTACTGTAACGGTTTCAAAGTTGTCCTTTTCCTTTACAGCTAACGTAATCATATGCTCGGCAATTCTGCGGATTTCTTTTGCTTTTGCTTCTGTTGTAACAATCTTGCCGTTATATAACAGGTTTGTTACCTGATTTCTTAACAATGCTTTTCTCTGGCTGGAAGTTCTGCCAAGTTTTCTATAGCCTGCCATTGTTTTACCTCCTATTATTCTTCACTCAGATTTAAAGACAACCCGAGCTCCTTCAATTTTGCAAGTACCTCTTCCAAGGACTTACGTCCCAGATTACGAACCTTCATCATATCCTCAGGGGAACGGTTCGTTAACTCTTCAACCGTATTGATGCCGGCTCTCTTTAAGCAGTTGTAGGAACGAACGGAAAGCTCCAGCTCGTCAATGCTCATTTCGAGAACCTTCTCCTTTTCGTTGTCTTCCTTTTCTACCATGATTTCTGCAGTCTTGGCATGCTCGGAAAGATCAATAAAGGAATTCAAATGTACGCTGAGAACCTTGGCTGCAAGGCTGACTGCCTCATCCGGAGCCAGTGTTCCCTTCGTATATACATCTAACGTCAGCTTATCAAAGTCTGTAATCTGACCTACACGTGTATTCTCAACTGTGAGATTTACACGCTCCACCGGTGTGTAGATGGAGTCAACCGCAATTACGCCGATTGGGAGGTCATCGTTCTTATTCTTGTCCGCACTGATATAGCCTCTGCCATTGGTAATGGTGAGCTCCATGTAAAGCTTGGAATCAGCACCGCCGTTTAATGTCGCAATTACCTGATCCTTGTTGATAATCTCAATGTCCGGATCTGTCTGAATATCAGCTGCCGTTACTACGCCTTCGCCCTCAAACTCAATGTATGCGGTCTTCGGCTCATTCGTCTCGCTCGTGTTCTTAATAGCCAGACTCTTGATGTTCATAATGATTTCAGTTACGTCTTCCTTAACGCCAGGAATACCGCTGAATTCATGCACGACACCGTCAATCTTTACCTGACTGACAGCAGAACCCGGTAATGAAGAAAGCATAATTCTTCTCAAAGAATTACCTAACGTTGTGCCGTATCCTCTCTCCAGAGGTTCTACAACAAAACGACCATATTTTTTATCTTCAGATATTTCAGCAATCTCAATTTTTGCCGGTTTAAAATCGAAATCAAACAAAGCGGACCCTCCTTTTGGGCAATAGGTTTATTTCACCTATTATTTAGAATATAACTCGACGATAAGCGTTGCGTTTACAGGAACATCAATTACGTCTCTGGAAGGAACTTCTTTTACGGTACCTGTGAGGTTCTCATGGTCAGCCTCTAACCAGGACGGTACGGTTCTTCCGCCTGTCACTTCCAGGATATCCTTATATCTCTGTGCGCTCTTATGCTTTTCTTTAATAGAAATAACATCTCCGGCTTTTACCTGATAGGAAGGAATGTTTACACACTTGCCGTTTACTAAAACGTGCTTGTGGTCAACAATCTGTCTTGCTTCCTTTCTGGTTCTGCCGTAACCAAGACGGAACAGTACGTTGTCCAGTCTTAACTCAAGGAGTACCAGCATGTTGTCACCGGTTGTACCTTCCTTCATCTTGGAAGCTCTCTCAAAGTTATTACGGAACGGCTTCTCTAATACGCCGTAGATAAACTTAGCCTTCTGCTTTTCTCTTAACTGTAAACCATACTCGCTTACCTTCTTGCCTGCTCTTGCGAAGTTTCTGTTGGACTTCTTGTCAATACCAAGAACAGTCGGTTCAATACCAAGGGATCTACATCTCTTTAACACTGGTCCCATATCTCTTGCCATGATTTTTTACCTCCTTAATTAGACTCTTCTACGCTTTGGTGGTCTGCATCCGTTGTGAGGAACCGGAGTAACATCCTTAATGCTGGTTACTTCGATACCACAAGCCTGAAGCGCACGGATTGCTGCTTCTCTGCCGGAACCTGGTCCCTTAACCATAACGTCAACGGACTTTAAACCATGAGGTAATGCAGCCTTTGCTGCTGTCTCAGCTGCCATCTGTGCAGCGTAAGGAGTGGACTTTCTGGAGCCTCTGAAACCTAATCCACCGGCACTTGCCCAGGAAAGAGCATTTCCTTCAGCATCTGTCAGAGTAACAATTGTATTATTAAAGGACGACTGAATATGTGCCTGTCCACGATCGACATTCTTTTTTACACGCTTCTTAGCAGTCTTCTTTGTTGCTGCTGTAACTGTCTTCTTAGCCATCTCGAAACCTCCCTAATTATTTCTTCTTGTTAGCAACCGTTCTCTTCGGGCCCTTTCTGGTTCTAGCATTGGTCTTCGTCTTCTGACCACGAACCGGAAGTCCCTTTCTGTGACGGATACCTCTGTAACATCCGATTTCCTGAAGTCTCTTAATGTTCAAGGCGATTTCACGTCTTAAATCACCTTCTACTGTTACAGTTTCATCAATTACATCACGAATTCTTGCTACTTCTTCGTCCGTTAAATCTCTGACACGAGTGTCCGGATTTACGTTTGCCTTGGCAAGAATACGATTGGACATTACTCTACCGATACCGTAGATGTAAGTAAGTCCGATTTCTACACGTTTCTCTCTTGGTAAGTCTACACCACTAATACGAGCCATGTGTATTGCACCTCCGTTAAAATAGTAAATAACCTGTTACTTTTTTGTCCGTCTTCCTATTATAAATAAGAAGCGAACGCCAGCCGCTTTAAATTGTGACCGATTGGCGGGATTGCCAACCCGAAAGAACACAAGCACGTTTCAAAAACACGGTGTTCTAAAACATTGTGATACTCTGCTGCTGTTATCCCACGACATTAGATACATAAAATTTTGCTATCGCCAAAGTGCCCGGAAATTACGTAGTAATTTCCAATTATCCGAGTGCTTATACGAGGATAATTTTTATCCGAGTGCTTATACGAGGATAATTTTTATCCGAGCGCTTTATACGAGGATAATTTTACATGCCGTTTCGCGTATCACAAATGCCCACAATATCACAACAACCTAAAAAGGTTTAACCTGCACATTCTGCAGGTCTCCTGCCCTGTAATCGAAGCAGGAATTGTAACACAGAAAGCAAGTGCCAGTTTCTATATGGATGCCTTTTCTTGACATCCTATGAAACGACCCTCGGAAGTAACGTACTAAGACGTTATCCGATATCGGTATTAGCCCTGTCTTTGCTTGTGTTTCGGGTTCTCACAGATGACTCTGATGCTTCCCTTTCTCTTAATGATTTTGCACTTTTCACAAATTGGTTTTACAGAAGATCTAACCTTCATCTTATTTCTCTCCTTTCGAAAAAAGTCCATTTGTTATTGTATCACCAAATGCAGTATTTGGCAAGCATTATTTTCAATTTTTCTTAAGGGTTATTTTCCTTAAAAAATCAGCGCCGTGAATATGATGAATACCTCACAGCGCCTTTCAAAAATCTTATTTATCTCTCCAGATAATTCTTCCCTTTGTCAGATCATATGGGGATAACTCCAGGGTTACCTTATCACCCGGAACAATTTTAATGAAGTTCATACGAAGCTTTCCACTGATGTGTGCCAGTACCTGATGTCCGTTTTCCAGTTCCACCTTAAACATGGCATTCGGCAGCTTCTCCACTACGGTTCCTTCAATTTCTACTACGTCTGTCTTCGACATTAAATAACCTCCATGCAGCCAACAAAGCCGAATCCGGCGTTGGCACAAATTTTACTTACTTTCTAAGAGACAAAATTTCCGGTTCTCCCTCGGTAATCAGAACAGTGTTCTCATAATGTGCCGAAAGAGTGCCATCTTCCGTTACTACCGTCCAGTCATCATCCAGCCAGCATACATCATATCTTCCGATGTTCACCATCGGCTCAATGGCAAGCGTCATTCCCGGCTCCAGACGCAGTCCGCGCCTTCTCTGTCTGAAGTTCGGAATCTGAGGATCTTCATGCAGATTCTTGCCGATTCCGTGCCCTACCAGATCCCTGACACAGCTGTAGCCATGTGCTACCACATAGTCTTCAATCGCAGCTGAAATCTCATGCAGATGGCAGCCTGCCTTTGCATACTTGATTCCTTCAAAAAAGCTCTGCTCCGTAACTTCCATCAGGCGCTTCGCTTCCCTGCTTACCTCACCGACTGCCCATGTTCTTGCGGCATCTGAATGATAGCCCTTGTATATAACACCGGCGTCCAGACTGATGATATCACCATCCTGCAGAATGCGGTGCTTATCCGGAATTCCGTGTACCACCTCGTCATTCACCGAGGTACAAATAGATGCCGGATATCCGTTATAGTGAAGAAAGGACGGGATACATCCAAACTTCTTAATGATATCATAGCCCTTTTTATCAATATCGTAAGTTGAAATTCCCGGGCGGACAAAATCTCTCAGCTCGTCATGGACAATGCTTAAAATTCTTCCGGCTTCCCGCATAAGCTCAATTTCTTTTTCTGATTTTACTGTTACTGACATTTATTTCGCCTCTAATATCTCTGTAATGGAACGAAAGACCTCTTCCATATCCTTTGTTCCGTCTACTTCTCTTAAAATGTTCTGATTCTTATAGTAGTCAATCAACGGCTGTGTCTGCTCATGATATACCGAAAGGCGTTTCTGCACGGTTTCCGGCTTATCATCCTCACGAAGTATCAGCTTTCCGCCGCAGGCATCACAAATTCCGTCATGTTTTGTCGGGTTAAAAACAACATGATACGTTCCGCCGCAGGCAACACATGCTCTGCGTCCGGACATTCTGGATACGATTGCCTCATCCGGGACATCCACATTGATAGCAAAGTCTACTGCATCGTTCTGCTTTGCAAGCGCTGCGGTAAGTGCCTCTGCCTGTGGAATGGTTCTTGGGAATCCATCCAGCACATAACCGTTTTTGCAGTCCTCGTTTGTAAAGCGGTCCATAATCAGTTCCAGTGTCAGTTCATCCGGAACTAACATTCCCTGATCCATATAGCCTTTAGCTTTTCTTCCTAGCTCTGTTTCATTTTTGATATTTGCCCTGAAAATATCTCCTGTGGAAATATGCGGGATACCGTACTGCGCGGCAATTCTCTTCGCCTGAGTACCTTTTCCTGCACCCGGCGCACCAAGCATAATAATCTTCATTTGTGCAATCCTCCTTGTCTTTTTTTGCAAACATAGGGTGGAGTAAACTACCCCACCCTGTGAAAATTAATCGTTTGACAAGAATCCTTTGTAATGACGCTCTCTCATCATGGTTTCAATCTGCTTCATGATTTCCAGAATAACTCCGACTACGATGATAATGGAAGTACCACCAAAGCTTACGGATGCATTAAATGCTCCCGAGAAGAAAATCGGAATAACGGAAACAATGGATAAGCCGACTGCACCAATCAGGATGATATAATTCAGTACCTTTGTCAGATATTCGGTTGTCGGTCTGCCCGGACGGATACCCGGAATAAAACCACCCTGCTTCTTTAAGTTATTTGCAACTTCCATCGGGTTAAAGGTAACTGCCGTATAGAAATATGCAAAGAACAGAATCAATGCAAGATAAATCAAAAGACCGAGTGTGTACTTAAATTCACCCCATTCGGAGAAGTTACACCAGTTGCTCTGATTCAGAAGATACAATATCTTCTGCCATGCTGTTTTTCTTGCTCCCTGAACACCAAACAGAGAGGAAATAATAATCGGTGTCTGCATTAAGGATGATGCAAAGATAACAGGGATAACACCTGCCGTATTTACTCTGAGCGGAATGAAAGAGGACTGACCGCCTACCATCTTTCTGCCCTGCATCTTCTTTGCATACTGCACACTGATTCTTCTCTGTGCATCCTGAAGCATAATAATCAGTACAACAAGTACTGCAATTACTGCAACAATGACTACTACTGCAATCACTGCATTCACTACGTTTGCCGCACCGGCAATGAACTTCCTGTAAAGACCGGAAAAGTCACTAGGAAGCTTTGCTACTATGTTGATTAAAAGAATAACGGAAATACCGTTTCCGATGCCCTTTTCTGTAATCTGTTCGCCTAACCACATTAAGAATGCGGAGCCTGCGGTAAAGGATGCAACAATGACCAGAACACCCGTAAAGGTTAAGCCGTTCGTTAAGAAGCCGCTGTTACCGAAACCGATTGCCATTGCTGTAGATTCAAATACAGCAAGTCCGATCGTCACGTATCTGGTATACTCTGCAATCTTCTTTCTTCCGCTTTCTCCTTCCTTCTGCATTTCCTCTAACTTCGGAATTGCAATTGTAAGCAACTGCATAATAATGGAGGAAGTAATGTACGGCGAAATGTTCAGTGCAAAAATGGACATTTCAGAAAATGAACCGCCGGTCAATGTATCAAGAAATCCTAAACCGGTTTGTGCTGCCAGCCAGTACTGGAAGTAATTTCTGTCAACTCCCGGTACCGGAAGCTGACAGCCAATTCTTACAATAACAAGGCATACAAACGTAAACAGTAACTTCGTTCTAATATCCTTGATCTTAAGAGCATTTCTGAATGTTTTAAACATTAGATCACCTCTGCTTTTCCACCAAGAGCCTGAATCTTTTCTACTGCACTCGCGCTGAATGCATTTAACTTCACATCAAGCTTCTTAGTAAGTTCTCCGTTTCCGAGAACCTTAACGCCATCGCGCGGGTTCTTAACGATTCCCATATCCATCAGGGATTCAACGGTAACTTCAGCACCATCCTCAAATCTATTCAATGTATCAAGGTTAATTGTAACGATTTCCTTTGTGTTAATGTTGTGGAAGCCTCTCTTAGGAAGTCTTCTGTATAACGGCATCTGACCACCTTCAAAGCCGATTCTCGGAGCACCGGAACGAGCCTTCTGACCCTTATGACCCTTACCTGCGGTCTTTCCGTTTCCCGAACCGTGACCACGACCTCTTCTGAAGTTGTTGCTCTGCTTGGAGCCTTCTGCCGGTCTTAATTCTGATAAATTCATCGTGCGCACCTCCTTGCTTAATGATTAAATCTCTTCTACCTTTACTAAGTGTCTAACCTGCTGAATCATACCCTTAGTTGCATCATTGTTCTTCTTTTCAACAGACTGGCCAATCTTTCTGAGGCCTAATGCTGCTACGGTAGCCTTCTGCTTCGGAATTGCACCGATGGTAGACTTTACTAAAGTAATCTTTACATTCTCTGCCATTTGAAATTACTCCTTTCCATTAGCCCAACTGCTCTACAGGAATACCGCGAAGTGCAGCTACTTCCTCAGGAGTCTTTAAGTTGTTTAAGCCGTTAATTGTTGCAAGAACAACGTTCTGCTTGTTGTTGGAACCAAGAGACTTTGTACGGATGTTCTTGTAACCTGCCAGCTCAAGTACGATACGAGCCGGACCGCCGGCGATGATACCGGTACCAACAGGGCTGGTTTTTAAGAGTACACTTGCGCTTCCGAACTTACCGATGAAATCGTGTGGTACGCTTCCGTCCTCGTTCATTGGTACTGTTACAATCTTCTTAATAGCGTCTTCCTTTGCCTTGCGGATTGCTTCCGGAACTTCGGCAGCCTTTCCGAGACCTGCGCCGACATGACCGTTCTTATCGCCTACTACTACTAAAGCAGCGAATCTCATCTTACGGCCACCCTTTACAGTCTTAGAAACACGCTTAATAGCTACTACCTTATCTTCTAACTCCAACTTGGTGGCGTCTACGATAGAATGTTTCATTGTTTCTCCTCCTTACTTAGAATTCAAGGCCAGCTTCTCTTGCTGCCTCTGCTAATGCCTTAATCTTGCCCTGGTATACGAAACCGCCTCTGTCGAATACTACGGTCTTGATACCCTTGTCTAATGCTTTCTTGGCAATTACGGTTCCTAAGTAAGCTGCTGCTGCAACATCGTTTGTGTGCTCTAACTCAGCCTTTACATCCTTCTCTAAAGTGGATGCAGCAACTAAGGTGTTGCCAACGGTATCGTCGATAATCTGAGCATACATGTGATTGTTACTTCTGAATACAGCCAAACGTGGTCTTTCAGGTGTACCGGAGAAACGATTGCGGATCTTCATGTGCTTTTTTTCACGAATCTTACTTCTACATTCTTTGCTTACCATTTTGACTCACTCCTCCCTTACTTCTTACCTGTCTTACCGACTTTACGTCTGATAGTCTCATCAGCATACTTAATACCCTTGCCCTTATACGGCTCAGGTCTTCTCTTATCTCTGATTTCTGCTGCGTACTGACCAACCTTCTCTTTATCAATACCCTTAACGGTAATCTTGTTCTGGCCATCAAGTACTGTTTCTACGCCTTCCGGATCAACCATAACTACCGGATGGGAATATCCGAGTGTTAAGGTTAACTCCTTACCAGCCTTTGCTGCTCTGTAACCAACACCATTTACTTCAAGAACCTTCTCGTAACCGTTCGTTACACCAACAACCATGTTGTTGATGAGGGTTCTTGTCAGGCCGTGTAACGATCTCATCTTCTTTAAATCGTTTGGTCTTGTAACGATGACTTCAGAACCTTCTACCTTAATTTCCATTTCTGCCGGAAGCACTCTTTCCAGTGTTCCCTTTGGTCCCTTCACGGTAACCTTATTATTTTCTGCCACTGTGACAGTTACACCTGCCGGAATGGCGATTGGCATTTTACCTATACGTGACATGCCCGTACCTCCTTAAAAATTTGACAGAACTTCTTGTCTGTCCCCTAGGAAAGAGTATCAAAACCGACTTGCACCGACTGACTTCCTTCCCGCGTTTGAGAATCTAAATAGTGTCAAAAATTATTACCAAATGAATGCTAATACTTCTCCGCCTACATTAAGAGCTCTTGCTTCCTTATCGGTGATAACGCCCTTGTTCGTGGAGATAATTGCAATACCGAGACCACCAAGTACTCTTGGAAGCTCATCCTTGCTTGCATAAACACGAAGACCCGGCTTGGAAATTCTCTTTAAGCCTGTGATAATCTTCACATTCTTGTCCTTACCATACTTCAATGTGATATGAAGAGTCTTTGCAGCGCCAACTTCCTCGATTTCATATCCCTTGATATAACCCTCTTTTACAAGGATATCAGCGATTGCAATCTTCATCTTGGAAGCAGGTACATCTACTGTATCATGTTTTGCAGTATTTGCATTACGGATTCTTGTAAGCATATCTGCAATCGGATCGCTAATAGTCATTTTGGATTTCCTCCTTACAATATTCTAACCCTTTGTCGAGCCAAATTTTTACCAGGATGCCTTCTTAACGCCTGGAATCTCGCCCTTATATGCTAACTCACGGAAGCAGATTCTGCAAATTCCGTACTTTCTTAAATAAGCGTGTGGACGACCACAAATTCTGCAACGTGTGTATTCCTGAGTGGAAAACTTTGCCTTACGCTGCTGTTTTAACTTCATCGAAGTCTTTGCCATGGAATTCCCTCCTTAATTATTTGCTAAATGGCATACCAAATAATGTTAACAGTTCACGAGCTTCTTCATCGGTTTTGGCGGTAGTAACGAAGATAATATCCATACCTCTTACCTTATCTACCTTATCATATTCGATTTCCGGGAAGATTAACTGCTCCTTGATACCAAGTGCATAATTTCCTCTGCCGTCGAATGCGTTTGGATTTACGCCTCTGAAGTCACGAACTCGAGGTAATGCAAGGTTGATTAAGCGGTCAGCGAACTCATACATCTTCTCGCCTCTTAATGTTACCTTACAACCAATAGCAAGACCCTCTCTGATTTTGAAGTTTGCCACGGATTTCTTTGCCTTTGTGATAACTGCCTTCTGTCCGGAGATGGTCTCCATGTCCCTTACAGCAGATTCCAGTGCCTTAGCGTTGTCCTTTGCTTCGCCGACACCCATGTTAATGACTATCTTGTCAAGCTTCGGAATTTCCATTACATTCTTGTAACCGAACTTCTTCTGCATTGCTACTGCGATTTCATTCGTATATGTTTCCTTTAATCGTGCCACGTTTTATGACCTCCTCTCCTAGAATTAGTCGATAACCTCACCGGTCGACTTTGCAACACGTACCTTCTTTGTACCCTTCTTCTTGTCCTCAACGGTTGTGAAGCCAACTCTTGTTGTCTTACCCTTGTGAACATACATTACGTTGGATACATCAATGGCTGCTTCCTGATGAACGATGCCGCCCTTTGGATTAGCCTGAGATGCCTTTGTGTGCTTCGTTACGGTGTTTACGCCTTCTACCAGTACCTTACCGCCTTCAACAGCAATAACCTTGCCTTCTTTACCCTTATCTTTTCCGGCGATAACCTTTACGGTGTCACCCTTCTTAATCTTTTCCATCGACATACTGACACCCTCCTATAATACTTCCGGAGCTAAAGAAACAATCTTCATGAACTGCTTCTCTCTTAATTCTCTTGCTACCGGTCCAAAAATACGTGTACCCTTCGGGTTCTTGTCTTCCTTGATAATTACAGCTGCGTTCTCATCGAATCTGATGTAAGAACCGTCCTTACGGCGGATTTCCTTTACTGTACGAACAACAACTGCCTTTACAACATCGCCCTTCTTAACAACACCGCCTGGCGTTGCATCTTTAACGGAAGCAACGATGATATCACCAACATTTGCATATCTTCTGGTCGAACCGCCCATTACTCTGATGCAAAGTAATTCTTTTGCACCGGTATTGTCGGCAACCTTCAGTCTGGTTTCTGTCTGTACCATGTCTGATACTCCTTTCCGAATTTTGCTTAAGCAACAAAGCCTGTTTTGAACAGCAAAAACTTATTTTGCCTTCTCTACGATTTCAACAAGTCTCCATCTCTTATCCTTGGAGAGCGGTCTTGTTTCCATAACCTTTACTCTGTCGCCGATATGGCACTCATTGTTTTCATCATGAGCCTTTAACTTGTATGTTCTCTTTACGATCTTGTTGTAAAGAGGATGCTTTACGTTGTCGATTACTGCTACAACGATTGTCTTATCCATCTTATCGCTTACTACTTTACCGATACGAACTTTTCTCAGATTTCTTTCCACAACAGTTACTCCTTTCTTTTCATGAGTCGTTTTCCATATTACTGAAATGACCTGTCATTTCAGTAATCCAGAATTAAGCTTCCTTACTGGAAATTACGGTCTGAATTCTGGCAATGTTCTTTCTGACTTCCTTAATTCTGCTTGTGTTATCTAACTGATTCGTTGCGTTCTGGAATCTTAAGTTAAAGAGTTCCTTCTTAGCAGCGACTAATTCTTCATTGAGCTCAGCAACAGACTTTGCCTTTAAATCTTCTACATACTTATTAGTTTTCACTGCCCGCACCTCCTTCTAACTCTGCGCGAGATACAATCTTGCACTTTACAGGAAGCTTATGTGTAGCAAGACGTAATGCTTCCTTTGCAACATCTTCGGAAACTCCGGCGATTTCAAACATAACACGACCCGGCTTTACAACTGCTACCCAGTACTCTAAGGAACCCTTACCGGAACCCATTCGGGTTTCAGCCGGCTTCGCTGTAACCGGCTTATCCGGGAAAATCTTAATCCAAACCTTACCGCCACGCTTAATATAACGTGTCATAGCGATACGGGCTGCTTCAATCTGATTACTCTTAATCCAAGCCGGCTCCAATGCTACGATACCGTATTCACCGTTGGAAATGGTATTGCCTCTTAAAGCCTTACCCTTCATCGTACCACGGAACTGCTTACGACGTTTTACTCTTTTTGGCATTAACATTATTTATCGCT
>JBJENV010000058.1:0-14948 GCA_051880375.1 Lachnospiraceae bacterium | reverse complement strand
CCACGGAACTGCTTACGACGTTTTACTCTTTTTGGCATTAACATTATTTATCGCTCCCTTCCTTTTTTGCTGCCTTGGTTGGAAGAACCTCACCATTGTAAATCCAAACCTTCACACCGAGCTTACCATAGGTGGTGTCTGCCTCAGCAAAACCATAATCAATGTCTGCTCTTAATGTCTGAAGCGGAATAGTTCCTTCAATATAGTGTTCAGAACGAGCGATATCTGCACCGCCGAGACGTCCGGAAACAGCTGTCTTAATTCCCTTAACGCCGGTTTTCATTGTTCTGGACATCGTGGACTTCATTGCACGACGGAAGGAAACACGGTTCTCAAGCTGCTGTGCAATGTTCTCTGCAACGAGCTGGGCATTTCCGTCCGGTTTCTTGATTTCCTTGATTTCAAGGTTCAGCTTCTTGCTTGTGTACTTGCCAAGCTCAGCCTTTAAGTTTTCGATTTCAGCACCGGCCTTACCGATTACTACGCCCGGCTTTGCTGTGAAGATGATAACCTTCACCTGGTCAGCTGCTCTTCTCTCGATTTCAATCTTTGCAATTCCTGCACTGTATAACTTTTTCTTAAGGAATTTTCTGATGTTGTAGTCTTCTACTAAGTTGTCAGCAAAATCAGCTTCTGCGTACCACTTGGACTCCCAATCACTGATTACTCCGACTCTTAATCCATGTGGATTAACCTTCTGTCCCATGATTGCCCTCCTTATCTTTCATTCAACACGATTGTGATATGGCTCATTCTCTTTAAGATTCTGTAAGCTCTGCCCTGTGCTCTCGGCTTTACTCTCTTCATCGTAGGAGCGCAGTTTGCATAGCACTCTGCAATGTAAAGCTTGGATGGGTCCATACCGTTGTTGTTCTCAGCGTTTGCAATCGCCGATTTTAATAATTTCTCTATTAAAGTTGAAGCATATCTTGGGTTGTAAGCTAAAATACCAAGTGCTGTCTGTACATCCTTGCCTCTGATAGCATCAAGAACGAAACAAGCCTTCTGAACAGATACTCTTGCATAAGATAACTTTGCGGATGGTCTGGTATCTCTCTTGCTCTCATTTCTTTCTCTCTTTACCTGGGATCTATGTCCTTTTGCCATGGATGTTACCTCCTTTCAAATTTGACGGCTCTCCGCCATTCCTCTTCCGCCTGGGGCTTGACGCCCCGGCTAAATTATTTTATTACTTCTTGCTCTTCTTCTCGTCTTTTCCGTGACCGCGGTAGGTTCTTGTTGCTACGAACTCACCTAACTTGTGTCCTACCATATCCTCGGTAACATATACCGGAACATGTCTTCTTCCGTCATGTACAGCGATTGTAAGACCAACCATCTGAGGGAAGATTGTGGAGCGTCTGGACCAGGTCTTGATTACCTGCTTGTCACCGGATTTCAGGACTGCATCTACCTTTTTCAATAAATGCTCGTCAGCGAATGGGCCTTTCTTTAATGAACGTGCCATATCGATTTTACCTCCTAATCAATTACTTTGTTAATGCCTTACCGTCGCGTCTTCTTACGATTAACTTGTTCGACTGCTTGTTCTTCTTACGAGTCTTAAGACCAAGAGCAGGCTTACCCCAAGGAGTGGAAGGACCCGGACGACCGATGCTCGTTCTGCCTTCACCACCACCGTGCGGATGGTCATTCGGGTTCATGACGGAACCACGAACTGTAGGTCTGATACCCATGTGACGCTTACGACCAGCTTTACCAACATTGATTAACTCATGATCGATATTACCGACCTGACCAACCGTTGCGCGGCAGCCAATCGGAACCATTCTCATTTCGCCGGATGGCAGACGAAGTGTTGCGTACTTGCCTTCCTTTGCCATAAGCTGTGCAGAGTTGCCGGCGGAACGAACCAGCTGACCGCCCTTACCAGGATACAGTTCAATGTTATGGATGGAAGAACCAACCGGAATGTTCTGTAACGGTAAGCAGTTGCCGACTCTTACTTCTGCATTGTCGCCGTTCATGACAGTGTCGCCAACCTTTAATCCGTAAGGAGCCAGGATGTAGGACTTCTGTCCGTCTGCATAGCAGATCAGTGCAATGTTTGCTGTTCTGTTTGGATCATATTCGATGGTCATAACCTTTGCAGGAATGCCATCCTTTGTTCTCTTGAAATCGATGATTCTGTACTTTCTTCTGGAACCACCGCCCTGATGTCTTACTGTAATCTTTCCCTGATTATTACGACCGGAATTTTTCTTTAAAGAAACCACAAGGGATTTCTCCGGCTGATTTGTTGTAATTTCAACGAAATCAGAACCGGTCATATGTCTTCTGGAAGGTGTATATGGGTTATATGCTTTAATTCCCATGATTTGTACTCCTTTCGTTCAATACCTACGCAATATTTTTGTTCCCGGCAGTCCGAAACACTACCGATGCTTTTCTGCGTTTGTTTTTCTCAAGTTTCGCCAGAAACTTGTAATTTTCATAAGCGATGGAATCGCTTTGAAAATTTTTTACAGACCTGCGAAGATTTCGATTTCTGCGCTGTCCTTTGTCAGCTGTACGATTGCCTTCTTTGCCTTGGCAGTCTTTCCGAAGGTCATGCCACGTCTGCGGGTCTTGCCGTCTAAGTTCATCGTGTTTACCTTCTCAACCTTTGTTCCTGCGAACATCTTCTCTACAGCTTCCTTAATCTGAGTCTTGGTAGCATCCGGATGAACAGAGAATGTGTACTTCTTCTCGCTCATGGAGCTCATGCTCTTCTCAGTTACCATAGGCGCCAAAATAACGTCATAATACTTTAAATCTGCCATTATGCGTACACCTCCTCAATCTGTGCAACCGCATCCTTGGTAATTACAAGACTATCATACTTTAAGATATCGTAAACATTGATACCGTTTGATACTGTTGCTCTTACGCCCGGAATGTTTCTTGCGGAAAGGATAACGTTTTCATCCTTCTTATCCAGAACTACAAGTGCCTTATCTACCTTTAAACCTTCCAGCACTGCTGCCATCTTCTTTGTCTTGATTTCATCAAAGCTGATGCCGTCCAGTACATAAATCTTCTCTGCTGCTACTCTGGAAGTGAGGGCGGACTTGATTGCAAGTGCCTTTTCCTTCTTATTCATCTTTACAGAGTAATCTCTTGGCTTCGGAGCGAATACTACGCCGCCGCCTGTCCACTGCGGAGCTCTGGTCGAACCCTGTCTTGCGTGACCGGTTCCCTTCTGCTTCCAAGGCTTTCTGCCGCCGCCGCTTACTTCGGCACGTGTCTTAGCACTCTGTGTGCCCTGACGCTTGTTAGCAAGCTGGCTTACGACTGCCAGATGCATTAAATGTTCATTTACTTCTACACCGAAGACTGCGTCGTTTAATTCTAAAGAACCAACTTCCTTGCCTTCCATATTATAAACTTTTACGCTTGCCATAACCTAAGTTCCTCCTTTCTTAAAGCTTTCTAGTTTGCTTTCTTTACAGTTTCCTTTAATACAACCAAAGCCTTCTTGGAACCAGGTACGGCACCCTTTACTAAGAGTAAGTTGTTTTCTGTATCAACCTTAACTACTTCGAGGTTCTGAACCGTAACTCTTACTGCTCCCATCTGACCCGGCATGTGCTTACCCTTGAACACACGACCCGGAGTTGTTGCCGGACCATTGGAACCTGCATGTCTGTGGTACTTGGAACCATGACCCATCGGTCCTCTGGATAATCCGTGTCTCTTGATAGCACCCTGGAAACCTTTACCCTTGGAGATACCGGTAGCATCAATCTTGTCACCTTCTGCGAAGATATCAGCCTTGATTTCCTGACCTACCGTGTACTCAGCAGCGTTTTCAAACTTGAACTCTCTAAGAAATCTCTTGTTTGCAACACCTGCTTTAGCAAAGTGTCCCTTTCTTGGCTTGTTTACGAGTACTTCTCTGATCTCGCCAAAGCCGACCTGTACTGCAGCGTATCCGTCGTTCTCTACAGTTTTTACCTGTGTAACAACATTCGGAGTAGCCTGTAATACAGTTACCGGAATTAAACTTCCGTTTTCATTGAAGATTTGAGTCATTCCGACTTTTGTTGCTAAAATAGCCTTCTTCATGTTTTGCACCTCCTGTTAATCTACAGCGGACCGGGTTGATTCAGCTTTCGCAGTGAAATTTCTGCGTTTCGCCTGTTCCCAGCACGGTCATCCTAGATGGTCTATCGGATGCTTGGTTCCTACGTTGTTTTCTTCTTTCTTCTTATAGAAGCTTTCTGATTTCACCGTAAGACGCTTGGACCCTGTATAGTAACCCTAAGGATTTCTAACCATCTGTTTGTTTTTTGCCTGCTGATTAGTTTGCCTTCATCTTGATGACAATATGAACGCCAGCCGGCATCTCAAGTCTCGACAGAGCATCTACCGTCTTCTGTGTCGGTGCGATGATGTCAATCAGTCTCTTGTGTGTTCTCTGCTCGAACTGCTCTCTGGAGTCCTTGTACTTGTGTACGGCTCTTAAGATTGTAACAACTTCCTTCTTTGTCGGCAACGGCACCGGACCGCTCACCTTGGAACCTGTTTTCTTTACAGTTTCGATAATTTTTGCTGCAGATGCATCAATCAACTGATGATCGTAAGCCTTGAGTGTGATTCTCATTACTTGACTTGCCATAAAAAAAGTCGCCTCCTTATTCGCACTTAAATTGCAGTACGACAAGCGGTGACTGTACACTCATCCGTGTGTTTCATGCCTGCCGGAATAACAAACCAAGCACATAGCTTGGCTGCTTATGATCGCTCAACCTCCCGAATGGCTGATACTACACGTTTTCTGCTTTCGCAGAAGTATTTGGTTCTGTACAGTGACTTGTCGCCAGGTATCATAACTTGACATTTGCTCCACGGAAAACCCGCAGTTTCCTGCGGCAACCTCACGCTTCATTGCTATCAACGTCACAACATTAGTAATTATACATCATGTGTACAATATTTGCAAGTATTTTTTTCCTCTTTTTTTCTCTCTGCTTTTTTTCTTACATTTCGACTAAAAATCTCTATTACTATTGAAGAAATTTGTTCATCATGCTATACTGATAGCAGAAGAATTTCTTCTGCAAAGAATCATTTTTCTATGGTGTATGCCATGAAGGACAAGGAGATGACGCGTATGCATCTGAGAGAATTTTTCGATTTAAACCTGTTAGACGCTATTATGAAGGACTGGTCAAAGGCCACCGGTCTCGCCACCATTGCCGTAGATAACGAAGGAAACTACATATCCAGCGAAATCGGCTTTACTGATTTCTGTATGAAATATACCCGTGGCTCGGCAGAAGGCTGCAGACGATGTGTAAAATGCGACAACGAATGTACCGGCACATACTACTGTCATGCCGGTCTGATGGATTTTTCCATTGATATCAAGGTCGGAAACGAATACCTTGGAAAAATTATCGGCGGTCAGGTGCTTCCGTGCCAGCCCGATGAAGCAAAATTCCGTGCGCTCGCCACGGAGCTTGGTATCAATCCGGACGACTACATCCGTGCCTTAAACAAGGTTCCGATTAAAACAGAGGAAAGCATCCGTGCTTCCGCAAAGCTGCTCGGTGATATCGTCAATATGCTGGTTAACTTTGAATATGTGAAAAAGACAAATTCCAGCGTACTTTCCGTTGTCACTAAGGAAGTGGATGCAGCCGTTACCTATATTAATGAAATCAACGAAAAGTCAAAGAACCTTGATAAAATTGAAAGCAACCAGAAAATCCTTGCATTAAACGCTTCCATTGAAGCTGCCAGAGCAGGCGAAGCCGGTCGCGGATTTTCTATTGTCGCCAACAAAGTCGGAGAATTGGCCGCAACCTCCGGCGCTATCAACCGTTCCATCAAGGAATCGCTAAAGAACCTTACTACCGTAATCAACCATATGGAAAAGACGCAGGAACAAAGTTTCCGGTAAAGTATCCTTCCTGTATCTTCATCCCTATCTTTCGTATTTATTTCTCCTGCTACTATGAAAAAAGGACAAAGTGTTTCGTTACACGTTGTCCTTTTTTCGTCCTTACAAAGCAATTATCTCTTTTCCAGCTCTTTGTATTCTACCGCAGGCATCACACTCTTATATGCCGGACGGATAATCTTATCCTGATTGATTAACTCTTCCATCCGGTGGGCACTCCATCCGGAAATTCTTGCTACCGCAAAAATCGGTGTGAACAGCTCCGGCGGCAAATCTAACATACTGTAAACAAAGCCGCTGTAAAAGTCGACATTGGCACTGACGCCCTTATAAATCTTGCGCTCTCTTGTGATAATTTCAGGCGCAAGTCTTGCCACCATGGCATACAGATTATAATCCTCTTCCCTTCCCTTTGCATGTGCCAGCTGCTCCACATAGGCCTTAAAAATCTGCGCACGCGGGTCAGAAATGGAATACACGGCATGTCCCATACCGTAAATCAGACCCTTTTTATCAAATGCCTCTTTATGCAGCAGGCGGACAAGATAGTCCTCCACCTGTGCCTCATCGGTAAGGTCCGACACATTTTCTTTTAAATCACGGAACATCTGTACCACCTTGATATTAGCGCCGCCGTGCTTCGGTCCTTTTAACGAACCGAGCGCCGCCGCAATGACTGCATAGGTATCGGCTCCCGAAGATGTAACAACGTGTGTGGTAAAAGTAGAGTTATTACCGCCTCCGTGCTCCGCATGAAGCACAAGTGCAATATCTAAAATCCTTGCTTCCAGCTCTGTGTACTGCTTATCCGGACGCAGCATCCTTAAGATATTTTCTGCCGTGGACAGCTTTGGCGACGGTCTGTGGATATACAGACTCTTGCCGCGTTCATAGTGATTGTACGCCTGATAGCCGTAAACCGCCAGCATCGGGAAAACGCTGATTAACATCAGACACTGCCGCAGAATATTTTCTATGCTGTTATCGTCAATGTGCTTATCATAGCATGCCAGCGTCAGCACACTTCTGGCAAGCGTATTCATCATATCCTTGCTCGGTGCCTTCATGACAACATCCCGGACAAAGTTTGTCGGTAAGGTACGTCCTCTTGCAAGCAACGTCTGAAATTCCTCCAGTTCTTCTGCCGTCGGAAGCTTACCGAACAACAGCAAATACGTAGTTTCCTCAAACCCGAACCGGTGCCCTTCCACAAATCCACGACACAGTTCCTTGATATCAATGCCGCGGTAACGAAGCACACCCTCGCACGGGACTTTCTTCCCATCGATGATTTCGTGTGACTTGATTTCCGATATTTTCGTCAATCCGGCCATCACTCCCATGCCGTTTATGTCACGAAGCCCCCTCTTGACATCGTAAACATCATACAGGCTGCTGTCTATCACATTCTGCTCTCTGCACTTTTTCGAAAGCTCTTCTATCCCCATCACATGTTCTGTTACATTTTTCTTCATCCGACCATCCTTTCTTCTCTATTCCGTTTTCTTATTCGTCGCACTTTACTGCAACTACTTCCATTTCGAACAGTCCGCCCTTCGGTAGTGCTGCTGCCTGCACGCAGGAACGAGCCGGAGGATTCTCCTTAAAATATCTTGCGTAAACTGCGTTGATTGCTGCAAAGTCGTTGATGTCTGCCAGAAATACCGTTGTCTTTACTACATCCTGCAACGTACAGCCTGCTGCCGCAAGCACTGCCTCAATATTCCGAATGGACTGCTCCGCCTGGGCCTCTACGCCCTCCGCCAGTTCTCCGGTCTCCGGAATCAGTCCGAGCTGACCGGAAGCATAGATGGTATTGCCTGCTTTTACTGCATGTACATACGGTCCGACTGCTGCCGGGGCATTTTTAGCAAAAATGGTTTCTCTCTTCATGGGCTTTCTCCTTTTTCACGTTATCTTGCTAAAGTTTCATTTTTTCAAAAAGGGAGATGGCAAATTTGTCATCCCCCCTCTTTTGTCTGTTTACTGAAAGACTTATGCGCGGTTTGCGGAACCAAACAGTGTAATTTTTTCACGAACGGTTGCCTTGATAGCTTCCGTACCCGGTGCTAACAGCTTACGCGGGTCAAAGCCCTTGCCCTGTAAGTCCTTGCCCTCTTCGATGTACTTACGGGTTGCTGCTGCGAAGGATAACTGACACTCTGTGTTTACGTTAATCTTAGCTACGCCAAGGGAAATTGCCTTTTTAATCATATCCTCCGGAATACCGGTACCGCCGTGAAGAACTAACGGCATCACACCTGTCTTCTGCTGAACGGCATCCAGCGTTTCAAAGCTTAAGCCCTTCCAGTTTTCCGGATACTTACCATGAATATTGCCGATACCTGCTGCAAGCATCGTAACACCAAGGTCTGCGATTGCTTTACATTCCTCCGGGTCTGCGCACTCACCCATGCCGACTACGCCGTCTTCCTCACCGCCGATGGAACCAACCTCAGCCTCAAGAGAAAGTCCTTTTTCTGCACAAAGAGCAACCAGTTCCTTCGTCTTTGCAATGTTATCTTCAATCGGATAGTGGGAGCCGTCAAACATAACGGACGAGAAGCCTGCCTCGATGCACTTTAAGCAGCCTTCGTAGCTGCCGTGGTCTAAGTGAAGCGCAACCGGAACCGTGATGTTCATCTCTTCCAGCATACCCTTTACCATGCCGACTACTGTCTTATAGCCGGTCATATACTTTCCTGCGCCCTCAGACACACCAAGAATCACCGGAGACTTCATTTCTTCTGCAACCGACAGAATTGCCTTTGTCCACTCCAGGTTGTTGATATTGAACTGACCTACCGCATAATGACCTGCTTTTGCCTTTTCCAGCATTTCCTTTGCCGATACTAACATAATATCCTCCTTTATTTTGCACAAAATTATCAATTAACTCTTATTATACAATAAACTTGTCCAAAAAGAAACAGGAAATTTGGATTATGTCCTTATTTTCAAAAAGGAGTACCGCCTTATCAATAGCTCCTTCCGGAACTCCTTGCAAAAGCGGTACTCCTTTATCGTATTACTACTTCTTATATCTGATTATTTTTCATCCTCGGACGAAACAAAGTCATCCTCCGCCGGTGCAAAATCCTCTTCCGATCCTTCTGCATCCTCGAAGTACTCACCCTGATAGTTGCCGTCTTCGCCTTCTGCGAACTCATCGCCGAAGTCCTGATAGCCGTCTTCGTAATCAAAGTTCTCATAATCGTCGGAGAACATGAATTCCTCTTCTGCATCGGAATCCAGCTTGATGTTGCTGTACTGCTTCATACCGGTACCTGCAGGAATCAGCTTACCGATGATGACGTTTTCCTTCAGACCAATCAGTGGGTCAACCTTGCCCTTGATGGCTGCCTCGGTCAGAACCTTCGTTGTTTCCTGGAAGGAAGCTGCCGATAAGAAGGAATTCGTTGCAAGGGAAGCCTTCGTAATACCAAGCATTACCTGCTTGCCCTCTGCCGGCTCCTTGCCCTCTGCAAGCATTCTTGCATTGGTATCCTCGTAATCCAGAATATCTACCATGGCACCCGGTAAGAAATCGGTATCGCCGTTGCTCTCGATACGAACCTTCTTTAACATCTGGCGTACGATTACCTCGACGTGCTTATCGTTGATTTCTACACCCTGTAAACGGTATACTCTCTGAACTTCCTGAAGCATGTAATCCTGTACGGCACGAACACCCTTAATCTTTAAGATATCATGCGGATTGATGCTACCTTCGGTCAGCTCATCACCGGCCTCCAGCACCTGTCCGTCCATAACCTTGATTCTGGATCCGTAAGGAATTAAGTATGCCTTGGATTCTGCAGTTTCTTCGTTGGTAATAATAACCTCACGCTTCTTCTTCGTATCCTTGACGGTAACACGTCCGCCGAACTCTGCAATGATAGCAAGGCCCTTCGGCTTTCTTGCTTCAAACAGTTCCTCGACACGAGGAAGACCCTGTGTAATATCGTCACCGGCAACACCACCGGTATGGAACGTTCTCATCGTCAGCTGCGTACCCGGCTCACCGATGGACTGTGCCGCAATGATACCGACTGCTTCACCGACCTGAACTGCTTCGCCGGTTGCCATGTTTGCACCGTAACACTTTGCACAGACACCGATATGGGAACGACAGGTTAATACGTTACGAATCTTAACCTTTGCATCGTGTCCTGCTTCTTTTATCTTCTTGGTAGCACAGATTCTGGCTGCTCTCTTTGGCGTAATCATGTGATTTGCCTTTACGATTATCTCACCGTTGTCATCTACGATGGTCTCGCAGGAATATCTGCCGGTGATTCTCTCTTCCAGACTCTCAATCACTTCCTTACCGTCGGTAAATGCTTTAATCCACATGCCCGGGATTTCCTCGGCACCTGCCATACAGTCTACCTCACGGATGATTAAATCCTGAGATACATCGACCAGACGACGGGTTAAGTAACCCGAGTCGGCAGTACGAAGAGCCGTATCGGAAAGACCCTTTCTTGCACCGTGAGCGGAAATGAAGTATTCGAGTACGTCAAGACCTTCACGGAAGTTCGACTTAATCGGAAGTTCGATGGTTCTACCGGAAGTATCTGCCATCAGGCCTCGCATACCGGCTAACTGCTTAATCTGCTTATCGGAACCACGCGCACCGGAGTCCGCCATCATGAAGATGTTGTTGTACTTATCCAGTCCGGTTAAAAGTGCCGTGGTGATTTCATCATCGGCTTCCTTCCAGGTCTCGATAACTGCCTTATAACGCTCTTCCTCTGTGGTAAGACCACGCCTGTGGTTCTTTGCAATCCGTTCAATCGTTGCTTCTGCTTCTGCAATGATTTCCTTCTTTCTAGGCGGAACGGTCATATCGGAAATGGAAACGGTCATTGCCGCTCTCGTCGAATACTTATAGCCGAGGGACTTAATCGCATCCAGTGTTTCTGCGGTCTTAGTAGCACCGTGTGTGTTAATGCACTTCTCCAGAATCTTCTTCAACTGCTTCTTGCCGACATGGAAGTCAATCTCCAATAAGAGAGCATCCTCCGGGGCGGTTCTTGTAACAAAGCCAAGGTCCTGAGGAATGATTTCGTTGAACAGGAAACGACCGAGCGTCGACTCAATGATTCTCGAAACCTTCACACCATCCGGTGTTGTCATCTCTCTGCGAACCTTAATCTTGGCATGCAGCGTCAGTGCATCGTTTTCGTAAGCAAGGATAGCTTCGTTTACGTTCTTAAAGAACTTACCCTCACCCTTGTCACCCGGCTTTTCGAGTGTCAGATAGTAGATACCAAGTACCATATCCTGCGAAGGAACGGCAACCGGACCACCATCGGACGGCTTTAACAGGTTGTTCGGAGACAACAGGAGGAAACGGCACTCTGCCTGCGCCTCTACGGACAGCGGAAGATGTACCGCCATCTGGTCACCGTCGAAGTCGGCGTTGAACGCGGTACATACCAGCGGATGAAGCTTGATTGCCTTACCCTCGACAAGAATCGGTTCAAATGCCTGAATACCGAGACGGTGCAGCGTAGGAGCACGGTTTAACATCACCGGATGCTCGCGGATGACTTCCTCGAGTACATCCCATACCTCCGGCTGTAATCTCTCTACCATCTTCTTAGCGGATTTAATATTATGTGCGGTTCCCTTGGAAACCAGCTCCTTCATAACGAAAGGCTTGAACAGTTCAATTGCCATTTCCTTCGGAAGACCACACTGGTAAATCTTAAGTTCCGGACCAACGACGATAACGGAACGTCCGGAGTAGTCAACACGCTTACCAAGCAGGTTCTGACGGAAACGTCCCTGCTTACCCTTTAACATATCGGACAGAGACTTTAATGCTCTGTTACCAGGGCCTGTGACCGGTCTGCCGCGTCTGCCGTTATCAATCAGGGCATCGACTGCCTCCTGCAGCATTCTCTTTTCGTTACGAACGATAATGTCAGGTGCTCCGAGCTCTAACAGTCTCTTTAAACGGTTGTTACGGTTGATGATTCTGCGGTACAAATCGTTCATATCGGACGTTGCGAAACGACCGCCGTCGAGCTGTACCATCGGGCGTAAATCCGGCGGGATAACCGGAATTACGGTTAAAATCATCCATTCCGGACGGTTGCCGGATTCACGGAATGCCTCGACAACCTCCAGTCTCTTGATGATTCTTGCACGCTTCTGTCCGGTAGACTCGCGTAAGCCCTTCTTTAATTCTGCGGACTCTGCTTCCAGGTCGATTGCCTCCAGCAGCTCCTTGATTGCTTCCGCGCCCATACCGACACGGAAGGTATTGCCGTACTTTTCGTAGGCTTCTCTGTATTCCTTCTCATTTAAGACCTGCTTGTACTGTAAATCGGTCTCGCCTGCATCCAGAACAATATAGGAAGCAAAGTACAGTACCTTTTCGAGAGTTCTCGGAGAAAGGTCCAGAATCAGACCCATTCTGCTCGGGATACCCTTAAAGTACCAGATATGGGAAACAGGAGCTGCAAGCTCGATATGTCCCATACGCTCACGACGTACACTTGCTTTTGTTACTTCAACGCCGCAACGGTCACAGATAACACCCTTGTAGCGGATTTTCTTATACTTACCGCAATGACATTCCCAGTCTTTGCTTGGTCCGAAGATTTTTTCACAGAACAGACCGTCCTTTTCCGGTTTTAAGGTTCTGTAGTTGATTGTCTCAGGCTTTGTTACCACGCCTCTGGACCATTCTCTGATTTTTTCCGGTGAAGCCAAACCAATCTTTATGGCGTCATAGGTAATTTCCTTTGCGCTGTCATTCATCATTTCTGTCGACATTCTTTGGCACTCCCTTCCTTATTCTTCGTAACCGTCATCGTCACTGCCGAAATCCATGTCGCTGTCTTCAAATACATCAAAGTCCGCATTATCCTCTTCCGGTGTGACCTCACTGTAGCCGGCATCCGCAAAGCCTTCATCATAACGGAAGTTGTTGTCACCCTCCATCATCGGAGCGAGGTCTGCATCGCCGTAATCAATATTTTCTGTCATTACAACTTCATTGCCGTTTTCATCAAGCACCGTAACATCCAGAGCAAGAGACTGTAATTCCTTTAACAGAACCTTGAAGGATTCCGGAATGCCAGGCTCGGCAATGTTGTCGCCCTTGATGATTGCTTCGTAGGTCTTCACACGTCCGGTTACATCATCGGACTTCACAGTCAGGATTTCCTGAAGGATGTGTGCTGCACCGTATGCTTCCAGTGCCCAAACTTCCATTTCACCAAAACGCTGGCCGCCAAACTGTGCCTTACCGCCGAGAGGCTGCTGCGTTACTAAGGAGTAAGGACCCGTAGCACGTGCATGAATCTTATCATCAACCAGATGATGCAGCTTTAAGTAGTGCATGAAACCAACGGTAACCGCACCGTCAAAGTACTCACCCGTTCTGCCGTCACGAAGTCTTACTTTACCGTCACGGTTAATCGGAACGCCCTTCCAGTCCTCTCTCGATTCCAGATGATTTCCGAGGTATTCCATGATTTCCGGATGGAGAATGTCCTTATATTTTGCCTGGAAGTCTTCCCAGGAGGTGTTCACGTAATCGTTTGCCATCTCCAGAGTATCCATAATATCGTCTTCTCGCGCACCGTCAAATACCGGCGTCGATACGTTAAAACCAAGCACCTTTGCCGCAAGGCTCAAGTGAATTTCCAGAACCTGTCCGATGTTCATTCGGGAAGGTACGCCGAGCGGATTCAATACGATATCGAGTGGGCGTCCGTTTGGTAAGAACGGCATATCCTCAACCGGAAGTACACGGGAAACGACACCCTTGTTACCGTGACGACCTGCCATCTTATCACCGACCTGAATCTTTCTCTTCTGGGCAATATATACACGAACCGTCTGATTTACTCCCGGAGGAAGCTCATCGCCGTTTTCTCTTGTAAATACCTTTGCATCTACGATAATGCCGTACTCACCGTGCGGAACCCGCAGGGAGGTATCTCTGACTTCTCTTGCCTTCTCACCGAAGATAGCTCTGAGTAAGCGCTCTTCTGCCGTCAGCTCGGTCTCGCCCTTCGGTGTTACCTTGCCGACCAGGATATTTCCGGCACGAACCTCTGCACCGATACGGATAATGCCGCGCTCATCGAGATCCTTTAAGACATCGTCGCCGACACCCGGAACGTCTCTTGTGATTTCTTCCGGTCCGAGCTTTGTATCACGTGCCTCAGCTTCATACTCCTCAATATGAACAGACGTATAAACATCCTGCTGTACCAGACGCTCACTTAATAAAACCGCATCCTCGTAGTTATAACCTTCCCAGGTCATGAAGCCGATTAACGGGTTCTTACCAAGAGCAAGCTCACCCTGAGAGGTGGAAGGACCGTCGGCAATGACCTGACCGGCCTCTACATGCTCACCCTTCACAACGATAGGTCTCTGGTTGATGCTCGTACCCTGGTTGCTGCGTGCAAACATTAAAAGCTTGTAAGTATCCTTTGTATTGTCATCGTTCTTGATTACGATTTCCATGGAGGTAGCGCGTTCTACCGTACCTGCCTTCTTTGCAACAACACAGACACCGGAGTCAACCGCAGTTTTCATTTCCATACCTGTACCGACAACCGGAGCTTCCGTAAACAGAAGCGGAACTGCCTGACGCTGCATGTTGGAACCCATGAGTGCACGGTTTGCATCATCGTTTTCCAGGAACGGAATCATCGCGGTAGCAACGGAAAATACCATCTTTGGCGATACGTCCATTAAGTCAACCTTCGCCTTTTCAAACTGGGACGTTTCGTCTCTGTAACGACCGGATACGTTGTTACTGATAAAGTAACCGTTCTCATCCAACGGTTCGTTTGCCTGTGCTACTACAAACTTATCCTCTTCATCTGCGGTCAGATAAACGACTTCATCCGTAACACGCGGATTCTTTGGATCGGATTTATCCAATTTACGGTACGGAGCTTCCAAAAAGCCGTACTCGTTGATTCTTGCATAGGAAGCAAGCGAGTTAATCAGACCGATGTTCGGACCTTCCGGTGTCTCAATCGGGCACATTCTTCCGTAA
>JBJENV010000057.1:0-54837 GCA_051880375.1 Lachnospiraceae bacterium | reverse complement strand
ATGCATCCAGACCGTTGGCATACGAGGCATTTAACCGAAGAAAAATACAGGAAATTGCCTGCGCCCTAATCAGCAAGAAGCAGAAGGAAAAGGAGCGCAGGGCAACCGAAAAAGAACAAAGAGAAAAAAAGGAGGCAGCTATGGCATTATTGCGGGAAGAAACGGACAGAGACTATTTGTATGGTCGCTTAATGGCATTGTATCATAAGGTGGAACAGGATACATATGCAGAAAGTGAAAGAGGAAAGCGGGAAACCAATGTGGAGCGTCTGATGACGATGATGGTGAGAAATCCGGCAAAAACCATTGTTAGTCTGGAAGAAAAACTGATGCCGTATTGGAAGAAGCTGAATCCTAACTTAAGAGTTGTGTATGAAAAGGAAAAGCAGCAAATTTATGGTTTATTTGATAAACAGGAATTTGAAGATAACGCAAAGTTAAAAGAAGCATACCTGTTGGGGTACAATACAGAACTATCCTATTTGTGGGACTATTGGAAGAATAAAGGAGGAAATGAAAATGAGTACACTGAAGAATAAAATTGATTTTGCACTGGTAGTAACAGCAACAAATGCCAATCCGAACGGAGATCCATTAAACGGAAATCGTCCAAGAGAGGATTTTGACGGGTTCGGAGAAATTTCGGATGTCTGCATTAAGCGGAAAATCAGAAACCGTTTGCAGGATATGAATGAAGATATTTTTGTAAAAACAGATGAGCGTTGTACGGATGGATATAAGAGCCTGAGCGAGCGTGCAAAAAATTGTGCCGAACTTGCAGAGGCACAGAAAAAGAAGGATAAAGAAGCCTATGCAAAGGCTGCCTGCGAAAAGTGGATAGATGTACGCAGCTTTGGACAAGTATTTGCTTTTAAGGGAGAAGACAAGGGAGTGTCAGTCGGAGTACGCGGACCGGTCTCGATTCATCCGGCAATGAGTGTTTCACCTGTTATCATTGATGATATCCAAATTACAAAGAGTACAAACGGAGAGCCGGTAAAGGACGGAAGCAGGGCTTCCGATACAATGGGTACAAAGCACCGTGTCAAGTTTGGCTTGTATCTCATCAAGGGAAGCATAAACTGCCAGCTCGCTGAGGGAACCGGATTTTCCGAGGAAGATGCGGAAAAGATAAAGGAAGCATTACGAAACCTGTTTGAAAATGATGCTTCTTCCGCAAGACCGGAAGGTAGTATGGAAGTAGTAAAGCTGTATTGGTGGAAGCATAATTGTGCAAGCGGTCAGTATTCCTCGGCAAAGGTACATCGCTCCCTGCAGATAACCGAGAAAGCAGATTTGGATCATGAGCCGAGAAGCTTTGCAGATTATGATATTCGGGTTGATGCGCTGGCAGGATTGGAGCCGGAGGTATATGAAGGAATATAATGAGGAAGATTTTTTGATGTTATCCGGAATCCAGCATTATGTTTTCTGCCCACGTCAGTGGGCGATGATTCATATTGAACAGCAGTGGGCAGAAAACTATTATACCGTGGACGGAGAAATCATGCATGAAAACCCCCATGATAAGGAATTTACGGAGAAGCGTGGCAATCTTATTATTACAAGAGGAATGCCGGTGCATTCCCGTACTCTTGGAATCAGCGGGAATTGTGATGTCGTGGAATTCCATAAAGATAAGCATGGCGTCTTTCTTCCGGAATACGGTGAAACCTATCTGCCGATTCCGGTAGAGTATAAACGGGGAAAACCAAAAGAACATGACGCAGATGCACTGCAGCTTTGTGCGCAGGCAATTTGTCTCGAGGAAATGTTTGTCTGTGATATTCCGAGGGGATATCTTTATTACGGAGAACCCAAAAAGCGACAGGAAATTTCCTTTGAGAAAGAACTGAGGGACAAAGTCACAGAATGTTTTTCAAGAATGCACGAGCTGTTTCAAAAGCAGTATACGCCAAAAGGAAAAAAGACAAAGCATTGTCAGTCCTGCTCTTTAGTCAATTTATGTCTGCCGGAAATAGAGAACGCAGTATCTGTAAAAACATATTTGAAAAAGAATATGGAATGAGGAATAACGGATGAGAAAACTTTTAAATACATTATATGTTACCATGCCGGAAGCGTATCTTTCCCTGGATGGGGAAAATGTTGTAGTACTGTTGGAAAAGCAGGAAAAAGCACGCATTCCTCTTCATAATTTAGAAGGGATAGTTACCTTTGGCTATACCGGCGCAAGTCCTGCTCTGATGGGAGCCTGTGCGAAGAAGGACATTGCACTGACGTTTTTATCCGGTTCCGGAAACTTTTTAGCCAGA
This sequence comes from Lachnospiraceae bacterium, assembly GCA_051880375.1. Classification (GTDB taxonomy): domain Bacteria; phylum Bacillota; class Clostridia; order Lachnospirales; family Lachnospiraceae; genus SIG299. The sequence continues at coordinate 52,561 of JBJENV010000057.1, read as the reverse complement.
GTATCCGGTGAGAACAGAGGAAATGTAGTGCTCCGCAGACAGCAGTATCGTGCAGCAGACAATCCGGACGTGAGCCTTGATATTGTGAAAAATATGGTAATAGGTAAGATATGCAATGGAAGGAACGTTATTCTGAGGGCATTGCGCGACCATGAGGGACGTGTAGAAGTTTCTGCACTGGAGAATGTTTCGTCTCAGATGAAATGCACAATGGAGCAGGTGAGTCTGGCAAAAAGCACAGATGAGGTGCGTGGTTATGAGGGTGAAGCAGCGGCAAGATATTTCTCTGTTTTTGATGAATTGATTTTACAGCAGAAAGATGATTTTTTCTTTCATGGAAGAAACAAACGGCCACCGCTTGACAATGTAAATGCATTGTTGTCATTTGTTTATACCCTGCTTGCACATGATGTGGCAGCAGCATTGGAAACAGTGGGGTTGGATCCTTATGTCGGATTCTTGCATACTGACCGTCCGGGAAGGATGTCTCTGGCGTTGGATATGATGGAGGAATTTCGCGCAGTATTGGCAGACCGTTTTGTTCTTACGTTGATAAACAAAAAAATCGTAAAGGAAACAGGATTTGAAAAGCAGAAAAACGGCGCTGTCTTTATGACAGATCAGACGCGAAGAGAAATTTTAAAAAGCTGGCAGGAGAAAAAACAAGAAGAAATCAGGCATCCGTTCTTAGACGAAAAAATAGAGTGGGGACTGGTTCCTTATGTACAAGCAATGCTTTTGGCGCGATTTCTCAGAAATGACCTCGACGGATATCCGCCTTTTATCTGGAAGTAGGTGATAATGTGCTGGTATTGATAACTTATGATGTAAATACCGAGACTGCAGCAGGAAGGAGCCGACTTCGAAAGGTGGCAAAGCAATGCACGAACTACGGGCAAAGAGTACAGAATTCTGTATTTGAATGTGTTTTGGATTGGAGCCAGTGCCGCGTGGTGAAAGACAAGCTGGAGAAAATCATTGACAAAGAAAAGGACAGCCTTCGCTTTTATTATCTCGGAAATAACTATAAAACAAAGGTGGAACATATCGGAGCGAAGGATACCTTTTCGGTAGAAGACCCATTGATTATTTAGGCATTTCAGACTTGACAAGCGCGAATGAAAGTCACACATGGTTTTGCCGGAAGATTCGCGCTAAAAAAGTTGCCAAAAAGCAAAAAAATGCAATGGGAAGAAGAAAGTAATTTGTTATTATGGTTATAAAAGTATGCAAAATGACGATAAAAGATCATACATATAAATGGAATTTTGTGTACTTTTGCTGTCGGGAGCCGCAAGGCTCCTGTGGATTGAAATAACTGCTTTATTACTGCTTTGAAATCGTCTGCGTTGTCGGGAGCCGCAAGGCTCCTGTGGATTGAAATCATCTCGATTTTCATTGCATCACCTCCTGTGTCAGTCGGGAGCCGCAAGGCTCCTGTGGATTGAAATACATTTTTCTTTTCATAGTCATCCGATGTTATGGTCGGGAGCCGCAAGGCTCCTGTGGATTGAAATAGAAATAAAAGCGTTGTCCGGTGACACAAAGTCAGTCGGGAGCCGCAAGGCTCCTGTGGATTGAAATATTTCCTGCGTAGCATTTGGGAGAAACGGAGAGTGTCGGGAGCCGCAAGGCTCCTGTGGATTGAAATATGAACGCCTGTGATTCGGATGCACCTGCAACCGTCGGGAGCCGCAAGGCTCCTGTGGATTGAAATTCATATATCTCTACGCTTGTGGTCTTCTGTGACTCGTCGGGAGCCGCAAGGCTCCTGTGGATTGAAATTTGTGCAGGCACATACAGGAAAGGACAGTATCAAGTCGGGAGCCGCAAGGCTCCTGTGGATTGAAATAAGAAATACTTGACAATATTTCCAACGATGAAACGTCGGGAGCCGCAAGGCTCCTGTGGATTGAAATTTAATATCAAAAACAGAAAGGAAATAAGCACATGGTCGGGAGCCGCAAGGCTCCTGTGGATTGAAATAATTCCTTCTGTGCTTCCTTGAATTCACGAATAAGTCGGGAGCCGCAAGGCTCCTGTGGATTGAAATATTGTGTCAAGTTCAGGGCAAAAAGAAAGAAGACTGTCGGGAGCCGCAAGGCTCCTGTGGATTGAAATTTCTGCCACTTAATCACCGGGCGGCCGTCTTTGGTCGGGAGCCGCAAGGCTCCTGTGGATTGAAATACTTATCACCATACATATAATAACACATATTGACAGTCGGGAGCCGCAAGGCTCCTGTGGATTGAAATTATTCCAGATACCGTATTGTTCACCGGCTTAAAGTCGGGAGCCGCAAGGCTCCTGTGGATTGAAATTGTAAAATGAAAGGGGCTATTTATGACCGTCTATGGTCGGGAGCCGCAAGGCTCCTGTGGATTGAAATATTTTGCAATTTTGCTATGACATCTGCCAAGAAAAAGTCGGGAGCCGCAAGGCTCCTGTGGATTGAAATATGGAAGGTGCCGTTGTGCTGAAGCTGAAGCTGTCGCGTCGGGAGCCGCAAGGCTCCTGTGGATTGAAATATGTAAATGTTTACCGGTGCGTTTGCCGGTATAGGTCGGGAGCCGCAAGGCTCCTGTGGATTGAAATAAGGAACTTGCGACAGCATGTGCAGTCAATATGATGTCGGGAGCCGCAAGGCTCCTGTGGATTGAAATAGAACAGAACTTCTTGAATTTTACAAGACAGCAATGGTCGGGAGCCGCAAGGCTCCTGTGGATTGAAATTGCAAGTGCCTTCTTGAAATACTTCGCGGAAGTTTGTCGGGAGCCGCAAGGCTCCTGTGGATTGAAATACAGAATTCAAACGAATTAACAATGACCTGATTTGGTCGGGAGCCGCAAGGCTCCTGTGGATTGAAATAAAGCTTCCTAAAGGAACAATAATCCGTCTTGGAGTCGGGAGCCGCAAGGCTCCTGTGGATTGAAATCAAAAGTTCAATGTACGTGATATAATGAAATTCCGTCGGGAGCCGCAAGGCTCCTGTGGATTGAAATTTTTTTTCCTTTCGGCATTGTTATATTGATGCGGGTCGGGAGCCGCAAGGCTCCTGTGGATTGAAATGAGAACATTGCCTTTGTTGGCAAAACGCTTGATGAGTCGGGAGCCGCAAGGCTCCTGTGGATTGAAATAAGAAGAATCCGAAGAAAAACGAAGAAGAGATCAAGTCGGGAGCCGCAAGGCTCCTGTGGATTGAAATATCAAACGACATATCGAAAACCTTGTGAAGATAAGTCGGGAGCCGCAAGGCTCCTGTGGATTGAAATAATAAAACTACTGTTTCAAAAGCTGACCATATCGTCGGGAGCCGCAAGGCTCCTGTGGATTGAAATATTGCTTCAATTGATCCTGATGCACCGTTTAAAAGGTCGGGAGCCGCAAGGCTCCTGTGGATTGAAATTCCTACAATGTAGGCAATCAGTGTTGCTCCGGACGTCGGGAGCCGCAAGGCTCCTGTGGATTGAAATTGCAATGGCTTTGTTTATATCAAGCGTAGATTTAGTCGGGAGCCGCAAGGCTCCTGTGGATTGAAATGTAGTACATAAGTACAAGGCAAAGTCAGGACACGGTCGGGAGCCACAAGGCTCCTGTGGATTGAAATATGACACCGACAACATTCTGGAACACTGTGGAGATGTCGGGAGCCGCAAGGCTCCCGTGTATTGAAACAATAGGAGACTTGAAATAGGTTGAAACCTGTAGAAAAAACTGATATAGTAAGAGCAAGGGAAACCAAAGCGAGGCGGCTCGCCCTCCAAAGGAGGGAAAAATCCCTCCGATCAAGAGAAAGGAGGGAATGCCAATGTATGTTACATATTCTGATTTAATTCAGATAGGGATATTCATTGTCGCCCTTGTAGGTCTTTGCTATAAGATCTTTAAAGGGAAAAGAAAATAGCCGCCATTGTTCTCAGCAATGACGGCAGCTGCATAATGCAGTAAACTGTCAGTTGGGGCGAACCGCTTCGGGTTTCCCTTTTGTAATTTCAATATAGCACTATTTAGGAAAAACGTCAAGTGTGCTGCCCCCGTAAATTATGCATAATGAGTTGTGATTTATGAAAAATGAGCCATGCACCTCGTGACCTTGCGGTCACTCGGTCGCAGGGCTTCGCCCTGTTGAAAGAAAAAGCAAATCACCTGAATTAGAAGCAAGCTTCTATCGGGTTCTTTGCTTTTTGTTTCCGCATGGCTCATTTTTTGCACAAAAAAAGCACCAGCCCCGATGCTCTCGTCATCAAAACCGGTACTCCTGAGTGCGTCTTCAGGGGCTCGAACCCTGGACACCCTGATTAAGAGGCAGGAGTTATGTAAGCGTAAGAGAAAGGAAATAGGTTGAAACCTGTAGAAAAAACTGATATAGTAAGAGCAAGGGAAATCAAAGCGAGGCGGCTCGCCCTCCAAAGGAGGGAAAAATCCCTCCGATCAAGAGAAAGGAGGGAATGCCAATGTATGTTACATATTCTGATTTAATTCAGATAGGAATATTCATTGTCGCCCTTGTAGGTCTTTGTTATAAGATCTTTAAAGGGAAAAGAAAATAGCCGCCATTGTTCTCGGCAATGACGGCAGCTGCGTAATGCAGTAAACGCAATGTTGGGGCGAACCGCTTCGGGTTTCCCTTTTGTAATTTCAATATAGCATTATTTATATAAAACGTCAAGGTAAATTATTCAGGTGTGATGGTGTATAATTTATTAGGTGTCCCGCCATTTAATATAGTTTCTTCATAATTTCGGCGATATTCTTTTTCTGTGTCTGTAATAAGTTTAGGTAATGGTGATTTTTGTGATGATAATATTTGTTTTAATTCTTTTTGACCGCTTTTTGTTTTTAGATCTATAGTTTTTTCAAGATATGCTTTAAATATAACAGTATCTTCAGTTTTTTCTATTGATGATTCGTAAAGACTAGATATATAATAACCGTCAGGTGTTTTTGCATTTTTTGCAGTTATGAATTGTTCATTTTTTATTCTTGTTGTGTCGCTGTTTTTTGTAATATAAGACTTTTGTTTTTTCATATGAATCTCCTTTTGCAACAATTTAAGCGCTTTCTGTGTTGGAATCTGGTAAATTCGATGGATGTTTTTCTGATAGAAACTCCGCCTGTTCCATGATACGATTTTTTCCTTCTTGGTTGCTTGTACGGTAATAGTAAAGAAGCTGCTGCTCTTCTGATGACAGTTTGGATGCATTTTGAGTTTCGATTCCGGTGATTAAATATTCAGCTGTTACATTTAATGCATTAGCAATAGATTCAATAGTTTCACTACTTGGAAATGAATTTCTTTTAAACCAGTTATCTACTGTTGAATATGGTTTATCAATTTTTTTTGCAAGGGCAGCTTTTGATAACTTGTTTAATTTCATGTGGTATTCAATTCTTTCATGTAGTGTCATTTTTTCCTCCTTTCAAATTCATTCAAAAGAGTAAAATATGTATTGACAATTATTTAATTGAGTGATATCTTATATATAAGAGTTACTCTTTTGAGTGATTTTTGTGTGTTTTTTGCTTTAACTTTCATTATATCATTTTTGCTTAAATTCAGCAAATGTGCTTTGTGGGTTCTTGTACTGGAGAAGCTGGGACCTCTCCAGTACAAAAGGATTACTGTAAGTAATCGATGATGCTTTCTCTGAATCTGTCCATTAACTTGTAGATAGCTTTTGCAAGTTCAAGAGACTTAGCATCATTAGCAGTAATTTGGTAACTTTGATGTTCGAAGCCATCAAGAGCTTCTATGAGTGCTTTATTCAGTTCTTCTTTGGACATGAAAATACCTCCTTTAGTTTTACCTTATAGTATAGCACGTATGTCTGATTTTGGCAAATTGTGATTTTTATGGAAGAACGATCAGAACCATCGCCGGAGGGGTGTTTTCCTCCGGCACTCCGAAAGTATTGGCCGAACGGCATTTAAATACTGTTCTTTGTTCCGGTAGGGCAATGAGCCTTACCGGAACTTTAAAAGCGAGTAGCAAAAAGCGAGTAGCGAAAGGAGCATTTTATGAGTAAAACGGAAATGTTAGAGCTTAGAGTTAAGTTGTTCAGCGGTATAGAAAAAGATATTCGTATGGCAGAAGAATCTGATATAAATTCAAAACGTTTTATTTTACATACGTGTTTAGGCAAGCTGTATTTTGCTTATGATATTGGAATCATTAATGCTCCAGAGTTAAATGAATGGGATGATAAGCTCAATGAAGTATGTATGAAATAAATTGGTAAGTCCGCAGAGAATGGCTGCGCTTACATGACGGCAGGCTGGTTTGAAGACCTGAACTAGCCTGTCCGACATTATAGAGGTAATTCCCCGGATGGGATTACATAGATTTTGCAAATAGCAAGCGAGAAGCGAAAGGAGAACGATTATGCAGATTATCGGAAAGAAAACATTTTTAGGCAAAGACAAGGAGACATGGAGATACATATTAAATATTATTGTTCCTATGTCTGATCGTAACATTAAAGCCGGCGGTATTGGCTTTGATACAACTGAGTCTGTTTTTGTAAGCAGGGAATATTGGGAAAAGGTCAAAGAAGAAGATCTTTTCCGTGATGTTGTTTTTGATTATGCAGCTAATAGTTTCGGTAAGCCGGAACCTTGTGGACATCGTTTTATGGATGCTCCGGTTCCTAAGAATTAGTGTACTACCCTGAGGCGGGCAGTACGCTATGTATTGTCCGCTTCCATCCAAGAGGTTTACGATATGAATAAATGGAAATTTAAAAAGCTTATGGAAACGCTGCAGTATCGCGTTGAGCATGAAGGAAAGAAAGACCCTGCATGGGTTCTTGGTTTTGTGGAAGGTCTTGGTAAGAGAAAGCTGACCGGCTATCAAGCCGGAGCTATTATCAATCTTTTACTCTTAGGTACATTACCATTCGATGTATCAGGTAATAATGGCGGTAGCCTTATTATAAATGCAGGTGGTAAAGTCTTAAAAGGAAAAGAGGTAGAAAGCGATGAGCCAGTTAGTAATGTTGTCAGCGTCTAACGGTATTGATGTAACAATTGTAGATTCGATTCTTGAGGTTACAAGAACGATTCTTGGAATGTTTTCGGTGTTCCCGTTGAATGTGTTTCTGACGGCCGGACTGATAACTATCGGTATTGGAATCTTTACTCAGTTAAAGCATAGCTAATACAGTACCGCAAGGGGGTGTATCAATAGTGGTACACCTCCTATTTTTTTGAGGTGAGGATATGATGCGTCAGATTAAAAGATTGTTAGTATTTTTGGCTTTTATTTTAATTATATTGGATGTTAGAGTTACATTAATAGTTTTAGCAGCAGATGATGATGCTCCAGAGCATCCGTATCCTTTAAACGTTGAATATGAACTTACAGATATGAATCCGCAGTTTGTTTTTCCTGGAAAGACATTTTTTAGCAAGCCGGATTATAAGCATTCGCCTTATAAATTAATCATTGGGTTTGATAAAATTAGTGGCTATGATTACGAGATTTATGATGCTGTTTTTGGATTTCAACTTTTATCAAAAGATTCAAGTGGTAGTCATACGACGGAATATGTAACAACCATAAGTCTAGCTAATCAAAAATATGGAATTATTGACAAGCTTCTACTTATGTTCAATTTAAAAAATGATTTTTATGAGTTCGAATTTTCTTATCAGGATTTAATAAATAAATCTGAACATAGAGATAACAAGAATACAGTGATTTCTTCTTTTGAAGTATATCTTAAAAATAAAAATACAAATGAAACCGGATATGTATCTCATTTTGACTTAGTCTGGGATGAGAATTTTGAAAATCAATGTATTAAACAGGTAAGCTATTACCTGACCGATCCTCAAACAGGAGACATTTATTTAACAGATTCACTGTCTAATATTACGGGAGTAACGTCATTTTCTGCAAAAGGGAATGCATTTGGTAAGACGCGTTCATTTTTTGCGACGATGGTAGATCTATTAACTGATGTTCCATCTATGTTAGTTTCCCTGTTAAGTGGAGTGATTTCCTTTTTGAATGTACTTCCTTCATTTTTTAAAGCAGTGTTTCCTTTTATACCGGGAGTCTTTTTTGATATTTTAGGAGTGCTTATCTATTTAGTTATGGCAGTTGGATTATATCAGCTTGCGAAAGGACTGGCAAATAAATGACAGATTATGCAGATGCTATAGAGCAGTTTTTTAATCAGTTGATAGCAATAATGAATACAGTAAAGGAATATATAGCGGATGATGGTTTACAAGGTGCGTTAATAACTATTTTTAATGCTGTACCGCTTGAAATAAGAACAATATTTTTCTTTATGCTGTTATTAACTTTTTTTGTCATTTTAATAAATCGCAAAAACTGAGAGAGGTTGTTTATGAAAAGGTTCATTATTATTTTTACTTTATCAATGATATGTTTTCTACCTGTTTCAGCGTATGCAACTGTCTATAATGATTACTATTTGACAGATGGTACTGGGAGTTGTTCGGTTGGAAGCTTTGCATCAAATTATGATCTGATTTATAACGATTCCGGTGCATCAATCTGTTTTACATATTGTGCAAGTATATATAGTGAATATACTTTATTTGATTATGATTCTTATATAGCTGTTTATGATTCTTCTGGTAATCAGATTTATTATCAAAGTTGTAAGTATATAGATTTTGAAAATGGAACAACAACTTTAGATATAGGTGATTACACTGATATAAAGAAAGTTGAAATGGTATTAGTATATCGTACTGGTAATTTAAGTGATGGATACAGATGGCATCGTGTTTTTTTATATGCTCCATGTTATGACATAACAGATAATAGATCAGAAGCAACAGTAACTCCAACACCAACTATACTACCAACAAATACACCTACACCAACACCGACAGTAACGCCGCGACCAACAAGCACACCAACACCAACAGTAACGCCTCGGCCAACAAATACACCTATACCAACACCGACTGTAACACCAACGCCGACTGTAACGCCAACGCCGACTGTAACGCCAACACCAACTGTAACACCAACAAATACTCCTACACCAACACCGGAGCTTGTTTTATATTTAAATGCCTATGTAGATAATCAAAATGCTATAGCTGATTATGCAACAGGTGGATATACACCAGTAAAATCATCTATTAACTTATATTGGTATCTATCAGGGAAGGAATCGGAAGCTTGTATGCTTATTGATTATGACAACTTTATTTCCGGATCCGGAACAAGATCTAATATGATACAAGATGGCTGCGTATATCGTTACTGTCTAATTTATACATATGAAGATGCGGGTATACAGTATACTAAATATGTTTGGTCTGATTGGATGGAAATAAAAGAAAAAAGTGATATTAAACGGATAACAAATTTTCCGGAGTTAATGGCTTTCTTATGGAACAATTTTTTCGAGCTTGAGCTTGTAGTAGAAGGCTATCCAATTAAGTTAAAAACATTGTTTTTATGGATTATTATAGCATCAGGTACAGTATTTTTTATTAAAAAAGTGAGGGGTTAGTATGAAGCGTTTCGTAATTTGTCTAATGATAGTATCGGTTCTGGTGATGGCAGCTCCGCAGGAGATTGCAAAGAGTGATGACACTAAATATCTTGAATTATCAGATGTAATTGAACTGTTAGGATTAACTTTTACTGCTCCTAATTGGACTTATGATAACTATCTTACTGATATGAGTACGTATCCATATTTTATTATTTATTATTCCGGCAATGTTTATACGTGTGAGAAGCTTAAGGATCCTGTTTATATTTCTCGTACATCAGCTAACACTAATAATGTAGCTAATTTTTATTACGTAAGTAATAATAAGGAACTTAGTTCTTCTGATAGGGATAGTGTTAAAACAGATGCAAATAAATACAATTTATATTCTGCTTATAATGGTTCTTGGCTCAATAATTGTCATAGTGGTGCTGCTATAACTGTATTGTATTCTAATTTTGATTGTCAGATAACGGATATGTATGATGCTATATCTTATGATATACCGGAAAATGTACAAGAAGCTCAAAACGAACTAAATAATATTACACCAACACCGACACCAACACCAAGTCCTACACCTACTCCGTCACCGACACCAACCCCAAGTCCAACGCCAACTCCGACGCCTACGGTAACACCAACGCCAACTCCAAGTCCAACGCCAACACCAAGCCCTACACCGGCGCCGCCGACAGCAACGCCGCGTCCTACAGCAACCCCGAGGCCGACAGCAACGCCGCGCCCAACAGCAACCCCAAGACCAACGCCAACACCAAACCCTGATAGACCAACGGCAACGCCTCGGCCAACAGTAACACCGCGTCCTACAGTAACACCTAGGCCGTCAGCAACGCCGCGGCCGACAAATATGCCTGGTACTATTGATACAGATGTATCCGGATGGACAGGCCTCTTAACAGATTTATTAAGCCTTTTTACAGTGTATCCGCTGAATGTTATAGTTGTCGGCTGGATTATCATTATATGTATTAGTATCTACATTTTACTTAAAAAGGAGAGCAAGTGATGAAAATATTAATTATGATTGCATTTTTATTTGCGGTAAGTCCCGAAGTATCAATTTATGCTGCGGAAGATGCTACAGTGGATGATCCGGTTGTTACAGAATCATTAGATGATGAAAAATTGCAATATCTGCAAGAGATATGTAATGATTTTGATGCTATGCTGCCATATGTACAATTTCTTGAGCAGTCTTACTTACAGATAACTGCTGTTATCGATGTATTAAAGGTTACAAATTCTTTGCTGCTTATTTTAGTTACATTGGAATTTATGCGTTTAGTCCGCGGATGGACGAAAGGAGGAAGACATAAAGATGGATACACTGGTTAATTTTATACTTGGTGGATCTTCGGATCCGTTGGAAGTTGCAGTTCGCTTATTACTTTTTATTATTCTGATTGATAGTTTGTTTGGAATAATAAATACATTACTGAATGGAGTTCGAAAATAATATGTCGTATAAACGAATATTAGCAATCTTTTTAATGATTGTTTTATCAGCTATTTGTTATATGTATTTTTTGATTTTTGATGAATTTCCTTTCGTTATTGCTTTCGGAGGACTTGCATTTATAAGTGTTCTTATATTTTTAGGAGATCAGAAGGAGTAAATTATGGATATTTTTATTGTGATAGCTGTTATTGTAGTTTTTATAGCAGCTCCGCATATTGTTATTATGCTGCTGACTAATGTGCATAATATATTGCGCTATATGATCAAAGATGGTGTTGATTCATTTGTACATAAAAAATCCCGGCTTGTAAAAACCGGAGAAATAATAGGCTTTACAGGTCTTTTTGGACAAGGCAAAACATTAAGCGCAGTACATCATGTGACATCGATTTATCGACGTCACAATGATGTACGCGTTTACTGCCCTCGTCGAAAGAAATGGGTAAAACAAGTTGTGCATATTGTGTCAAACGTCCATATTAAGAATGTCAATTATGAGCGATTGGAATCCCTGGAGCAGGTTGTATTATCTACGGACACTATCCGTGAAGAGGATGATAAGAATGATACTCTTACAATAACACTTGTTCTTATCGATGAAGCCGGCTCTGAACTTAATAGCAGGGCGTTTCGTAACAATATTGATCCTCTGCTATTAAATACTATTTTAACTTGCCGACACTGGAATATTAGCTTATTCTATACGGCTCAGCGCTTTGGCCATGTGGATGCTCTATTACGCCAGGTAACATCTTACGTCTTGGATTGCCATAAAGTATGGCGTTTTCAGTTTCAAAAGAAATATGATGCCTGGGAACTTGAGCAGGCATCTAATCCGAGCAATATAGTTTGTGCAGCTATATATTGCTGGTTTGTGATAGATAAGGATTATCATGCCTATGATACCTATGAATGCGTGGACAAGCTTAAGAAGGACATGAAAGCCGGCGAAATGATGTCATCGGAAGAAATCCTTGCTTTAAGGCAAGGTCCGGAAGTAGCAAATATGGATGGTGTAAATTATTCGAAGAAGTACAAAAAACGAGTGAAAAAATTATACTAAGTTACACGGAGTAAAAGATGGTAGACAAGCAACGTCTCGAAAATTGCATATTGTATCAGGAAATGTCAGAAGCTGATCAGAAGTATTGGTTTGATATGAAAACGAAGAAGTTTTTGCATAATATTGATACTTTTTATTACAGCGTTAAGCTTCGGGAAGATTTCACTCTTGATAGCCAGGATAAAAATGTCCTGGCTTTTCGTCGTGTCATAGAGAGGCTGCAAAATCAGGCTACAAGGAAAGGCTATGATGGAGAAGTTCAACAGTTTTTCGTTGCCGGGAATGGAATCAATGATTATTTGAACATTATTTCAAAGACATTTGCACATCGCTATAGTTTTTGTCTGGAGCTGCCGGATATGTTTGATATTTTTATAGCGCCGATAGTACCGGGTAATGAAACATGCATATCTGTTACATGTGAGATCATTGTGCAGCTGCGTTCGGAAATGCTGTGGCAGTATGGTGTTAATGCAGCGTTTGAAAAATCCTTTGCCTGGGTTCAGGCAATCTGCAACATGTACAACTTTACGATCGCAGAAGTAAAGGAAAATCGTACAGACTTTTGCTGGCACTCGAATTACATTGAGAAGACAGACAAGTTTTTTACACTTGATAACTATTTTAAGATGCGCGTAACAACGCTTGATAGAAAAGGTCTTAACCTACACGCTGCGCCGGTTGGATCAGATGGACATGAAGTTGATTATTTAGCGATTGGTAATCGTGGAGATAAATGTTTTCTTCGTATTTACTTAAAGAGCAAGGAGGTTATCCAGGAAGGCTATAAGTCTTGGTTTTTGAAGACCTGGCTTTTTCATGGCCTTATTAACCGGTATGATTTTGATATTTATGAGCAGGCGTACTTAAAGCGCAGCTGGAGTTATACTACAATTGCCAGGCTTAAGTTTTACCAGGAGCATGGCAGCTCTGAGTATTACAGGGACGAATGTAAGCGCATGATCGCGTTGTATGAGCTGGCGCATAAAGTGACGGATGGAATGATTGAGCTTGCCGATGAGCTGACACCGGCACTCAATTTGATTGTAAATGTGGAGTTTCAGCTGATGCGTAAAGCATCAAAAACATATGATATTATTCCGTTTAAGGATAATACAGAGAAAGGAGCCTGTAAACGTATCTATGACTTTTTAGATAACCGGCGACTGATAACGGATTATTTAACGAGTAAGACGTTTCGCCTGGTCGAAAAGACTGGTGACAGCAATAAGAGCAGACGCCCGGATTGTGGCTTCTGGGCAGCGTTGCGTCACACAAAAATGGTCGATGCAGCTCCTGTCCCGGAAGGATTAAAAATGCAGCGTATTTATAACCGTAAGCTTAATGCAGAGCGGCTGAAGCAGTCTGTAATACATAAAGCCGTAACTTACGGTATGTATATGAAAGGCATAAACAATGATAGCCCGGTATCGGATGTTATGCTGTCTGTGCTGCGTCTTAATGATAATGACATTAAAGAGGCAAAGCGATATAAAGAGCGCAAAGCAAAACTGCTTAACAAAGAAGCTCTTGCTGATGTTATGCCGGCAGAAAAGTTTGATTATGACTTAGCACTTGTGGATAAATACTCCGGGTTATTCCTGGAGCCGGAGGATATAGGAGGATGGTTAAATGATGACGCAGGAGGCAGTCCAGGCATTTTTGACAGACAAAAGGACATATTGCGCACCAAAGACAATACAAAACTATACGGAGCATCTGACGAGGTTTCTGAGGAGTATTCCGGAGAAAACCATAGAAGAACTGGAAACGGATGATATATGTAAGTATATTTTATTATTAAAGGATTCCGGTACTCGGAGTGTGACTATACGCTGCTATATGCGTAGCATTAAGGTGTTCTGTTCCTGGCTTTTTGATAATGAGTATACCGCATATGATCTGTTTGTGCGAGTTAAGTTGCCGCGTCCGGATCCGGAACTAAAGCAACCATTAACTGTGGAAGAAGTTAAGCAGATTGATAGCCGGTTTGGTACAAGAGACAGTATAATCGTGCATCTAATGCTGGATGCAGGACTCCGGGCTTCGGAGGTTTGTAAGTTAACCTGGGATGATGTTGATTTTACAAATAATCTGATCCGGATCAATAATGGTAAGTATAATAAAAGCCGGATTGTACCGCTTGCTCCGGGACTAAAGCAGCTGATGCAGTATAGTGATAATAAAATTTATAGATTTAGTAAGTATGTGGTTTACAATAGATCCCGGGAGCAGTTGACGGTGAATGCAATTAAGCTCCTATTCCAGCGTATTAAGCGGGAAACTGGTATAACAAGAATACATGCGCATTTATGTCGGCATACCTTTGCGACAAGCTATATTGTTGGCGGTGGTAATATGGAGCAGCTGCGTATCATGCTCGGTCATGCAGATTATAACGTGACACAAACTTATTTACACCTGGCAGCTCAGTTCGAATTAGTGCATTATCCAATCTATCAACTGGATCCAGTGTTTTTCAGGAAAGGATATTAAGGTGATTCCTATGAAGAATTTGATATTTGCTTTATTTGTATTAGCATATGTACTTGCTTTCTTTGCATTTTCATATGTTTTGACTCATTATGGTAGTAATTTTATACCGAGAATACCTTTTTATTTGATTTGCACTGTATGTGGCTTTGCTTTTGGTTTTACAATTTATGATGTAATGCTATTTTTATATAAAAAAGCCGAATCAATTGCTGTAGCATTGTAGACACCCTGATTTAAACGTACCAAGGAATAACTGTATTTTTATGGAGGAAATGAAAATGGATGATATGGAAAAGAAGTTTTGTGATAACCTATATCGGGTTTTTGAAACGGATTCTGATAGAAAGCGTAGAAGAAATTTAAAAAATTTTAAATTAAGTTTTGTTGCGTTTTTATGGAGTACTTTACTTGTTTTTGGAGTACGAGTAGCTGAAGGAGTACCTATTGAATTAATAATTATGGTATCTATTATTTCTGGTATTTCAGTCATATTAATGGTGATATTTTTACTATTTTATTGCTTCGATTATAAATGAACACCCTGATTTATACGTCAGGATTTAGACACCCTGATTTCCCAGTATCGATGCTGCACCTGGTGCTCGGAATGTTGCACCGACCGCCTTTTTCCTTAATTATCCGCGCAAAGCGCTTTTGTGAGCGGTTGCTGGTGCTTTTCCAGCAAATAGCCGGAACGGGAACCCATGGGGAAAGATGTATAACATCTGCTTTACGGGTTCCGGCTATAGCGTAAATAGAAAAAGTCTATATGATTGCCAAAGAGTAACCGTAAAAGGTTGCTCTTTTTTTGCATTTAAGGGTATTTTTTAGACTGTCTACGAGCGTCGAACCACGTCCTTGTAATACGTGGTCTGGCGATACATGATATTTCGGCGAAAAATGCAGTGATTTTGCGGCGTTGCGGCATATTTTTATTTTTCCCGAAATGACTTTCTCGGGAAATTTTTTAGGACAAAAAAAGCACCAGCCCCGATGCTCTCGTCATCAAAACCGGTACTCCTGAGTGCGTCTTCAGGGGCTCGAACCCTGGACACCCTGATTAAGAGTCAGGTGCTCTACCAACTGAGCTAAAGACGCAAATGATATTTTTAACACTTGCCGTATTTCTCAAGCGCAAGAACGATTATATATCATGTCGAAAAAAAATGCAAGTACTTTTTTGAAAAATTTCAAATTTTTTTTCGATTTGTACAAAACGCTGAGAAGAAGCGTTGCGCAAACGGAGAAACTTGTGCTATACTATTAGTTATCTACTAGCACCGGCATGATGTATTGTCGTACCGGAGAAATAAACGATATGACATTGAGGAAAATCATGGGCAGAATATTTGTAATCATGGGAAAAAGTGCAACAGGAAAAGATACGATATACAAGCGTCTGATGGAACAGAAGGACTGTCCTTTAAAAAAAGTTGTGAGCTATACAACACGCCCGATACGAAACGGGGAAAGAAACGGGGTAGAATATTTCTTTGTCGGTCCGGAAGAGTTTGAACGCTATCAGAATAGCGAAAAGCTGATTGAACTGCGCACTTATCATACCGTGCATGGTCCGTGGAACTACTTTACGGTGGATGACGGACAGATTGATCTTTCCGGGCAGGATTACCTGATGATTTCAACGCTTGCCGGCTATGAAAAGCTTCGTGCGTATTACGGAGAGGATGCGGTGGTTCCGATTTATATTGAGGCAGGTGATAAGGAGCGTCTACTTCGTTATATTGCAAGAGAGGAACGTGAGAAAACACCGAATTATGCGGAGGTATGCCGAAGATATCTTGCGGATGAGGCGGATTTTGCCAAAGAGGAGCTGGAGAGGCTTCAGATTAAAAAGCGTTATCTGAATCACGATTTGGAACAGTGCCTTGCCGAGATAAAGCAGGACATGGGGGCTCTTTTGGAAAGGGGGCAGCCGCATGGACATCAAGGTTAATCAGGCACAACAGGTAGGACAGGTAGAGGTAAAACAGCAGGCACAGGCAGCCGACGGCTCCTTTGAATTTAAGTTAATCAGCTGTATCGAGGAAACAGAGCTTCAGGAACGCCTTGCGGTGCTCATTGAGGATATCACAAACGAAGGCAAGAAGATTGCCAAGCATATGGATGTGCGCGACATGAAGTATTACCGCGCGCTCATTCAGGAGTTTATGAACGAAATTGTCAGCCGTTCTCATAAATTTAACCGTGAAAATTTTTTGGACCGCCGCGGCAGACACCGTGTTTATGGTATGATTAAGCTCGTGGATGAGAATCTGGACCAGTTAGCGGCGGAATTGTTAAAAGAAGAAAAGGACCACCTGTTCATTTTAAGTAAGATTGATGAAATCAGAGGACTTTTGCTTGACATCCTCACATAAGCAAGGAGAGGATACCACAGCGTAAGTATAGAGATGAAAGAAGGAAAAAGCGCAGCGGCAGTGTGGTGAAGGAGTAGAAAAGAAGACATGAAGTTTCAGGACGTAATCGGACAGGAACAGCTGACAGGGCATTTGCAGAATGCCATACGCATGGGAAAGCTGTCACATGCGTATATCATACAAGGCGAAGCCGGGAGCGGCAAGAAGATGCTTGCCGGTATTTTTGCGGCAGCCTTACAGTGTGAAGAGCAGGGAATAGAACCCTGCGGAAAGTGCCAGTCCTGCAAGCAGGCGGTATCCGGCAATCATCCGGATATCCGGTGGGTAACACACGAGAAGGCGACCATCGGTGTGGATGACATCCGCCTTCAATTAAACAATGATATCATGGTCAAACCTTACAGCAGACCTTATAAGGTCTATCTTATAGACGAAGCGGAGAAAATGACGGAGCAGGCACAGAATGCGATGTTAAAAACCATTGAGGAACCGCCGGAGTATGCAGTGATTGTGCTGCTTACCGTCAATGCAAAGCAGTTGCTTCCGACAATTTTATCACGGTGTATTCTGCTTACGATGCGACCGGTTGCAAAGCAGGAAATTACAAAGCTTTTGACGGAGCATTACGGTATCGGAAAGTATCTTGCGGAAATCGCCGCGGATTTTGCAGACGGAGTGCCGGGAAGAGCAGTTAACTATGCCGCCTCAGACAGCTTTGTTGTGCAGCGGGATGAGGTGTTAAAGCTCTTAAAACGTATCGGGACGATGCGCGCTGAGGAACTGTATGATCAGGTAAAACAGTGGTCAGGCAGAAAACAGGAAATGCCGGACATTCTTTCTTTGATGACCCGCTGGTACAGGGATGTACTCGTGACAAAGTCAACCGGAGGAAACGGCTCTGTGCTGTTCGGTGAGGAGAAGAACGAGCTGATGCGGCAGGCGGAGGCAAACAGCTATGAGCAGCTGGAAAACAAACTGAATGCAATAGAACAAATGCGGCAGAGAATGAATGCCAATGTTAACTTTGAGGTGGCGTCAGAGCTTCTGCTGTTTACATTAAAAGGAGAATAGGTAGAAATGACAAAGGTAATCGGAGTAAGATTCAGAAAAGCGGGCAAGGTATATTTCTTTGACCCATTGGAGTTTGATATTAAGCAGGGCAGCTATGTGATTGTAGAGACTGCAAGAGGTGTGGAATACGGTTATGTCGTTATGGCACCGAAGGAAGTAGAGGATGAGAAGGTCATCCAGCCGTTGAAGCCGGTCATTCGTCCGGCAACCGAGGAGGATCATGCACAGGAGCGCTTGAACAAGCAGAAGGAAAAAGAAGCATTTAAAATCTGCCTCGAAAAGATTGCAAAGCACGGTCTGGAAATGAAATTAATTGACTGTGAATACACGTTTGACAACAATAAGGTACTGTTTTACTTTACAGCAGACGGACGAATCGATTTCCGTGAGCTGGTAAAGGACCTGGCAGCGGTATTTAAGACAAGAATCGAGCTGCGTCAGATTGGTGTACGTGATGAAACGAAGATTTTGGGCGGAATCGGCGTGTGCGGACGAGCACTCTGCTGTCATTCGTATCTGGCGGATTTCATTCCGGTATCGATTAAAATGGCAAAGGAGCAGAATCTTTCCCTGAATCCTTCGAAGATTTCCGGTGTGTGCGGGCGTCTGATGTGCTGTTTAAAGTACGAAGAGGAAGCCTATGAGGAACTGAATGCCAAGCTTCCGGGAGTCGGCGATTATGTTACGACAAACGACGGCTTTAAGGGTGAGGTACAGAGTACAAGCGTATTAAAGCAGTTAGTGAAAGTAATTGTAATACTGGAAAATGATGAGAAGGAAGTAAGGGAGTATAAGGTAGAGGACCTTCGGTTTAAGCCGCGACGCAGAAAGGAAAAGCAGCAGGCAGAGGATGCAGAGCTGCGCGAACTGGAGCTGCTTGAAAAAAAGGAAGGAAAGTCCCATTTAGAGAACGAATAGGGGAAAGAATATCATGTCCGAACAGAGAAGCAATGTACCTCTTTTCGAGGGAGAGCGGATAGACGAACTGCAAAGAAACAATTACCGGATTATCCAGAATGAAAAGAAGTTCTGCTTCGGCATGGATGCAGTGCTGTTGTCGGGCTTTGCAAAGGCAAGAACCGGCGAGCAGGTATTAGACCTTGGTACGGGGACCGGTATTATTCCGATTCTGATGGAAGCAAAGACGGAAGCCGACCATTTTACTGCACTTGAAATTCAGGAGGAGAGCGCGGATATGGCACGCAGAAGTGTTGCACTCAATCACCTGGAGGATAAAATTTCGGTGGTAACGGGCGATATCAAAGAAGCAACGACACTGTTCGGAAAGGCTGTTTTTGATGTTGTGACAAGCAATCCGCCGTATATGACGGACAGGCACGGACTGACGAATCCGGAACTGCCAAAGGCAATTGCAAGGCATGAGGTGCTTTGTACGCTGGAGGATGTAGTTCGAGAGGCGGCAGGTGTGCTGAAACCAAACGGACGATTTTATATGGTGCATCGTCCGTTTCGTCTTGCAGAGATTTTCGAAGTTTTAAAGAAATATCATCTGGAGCCGAAGGCGATGAGGCTTGTGTATCCATTTGTGGATAAAGAGCCGAACATGGTGCTGCTTGAGTGCATCCGGGGTGCAAAGCCGATGCTTAAGATTGCGCCGCCGCTTATTGTTTATAAAGAACCGGGCGTCTATACGGATGAGATTTACGACGTATACGGATACTGATGCTGCAGTTCGGGAAATTGCGGGACAGCGGGGAGTGCGTCTGTTCTATGATTGAAAAGGAATGGAGAAGGAAGCTATGACAGGAACGTTATATTTATGTGCAACTCCGATTGGAAATTTAGAGGACATCACCTTTCGTGTGCTGCGGACGTTAAAAGAAGTGGACCTGATTGCTGCCGAAGATACACGCAACAGCATCAAGCTGCTCAATCACTTTGAAATCAGGACGCCGATGACCAGTTACCATGAGTATAACAAAATAGAAAAAGGCAGGGAGCTGGTAACAAAGTTAAAGGATGGCAGTAACATTGCGCTGATTACCGATGCCGGTACACCCGGAATTTCCGATCCCGGCGAAGAGCTTGTACGAATGGCGCGCGCAGAGGGCATTCCTGTGACTTCGCTTCCGGGTGCCTGTGCATGCATTACGGCACTTACGATGTCCGGGCTGCCGACAAGACGGTTTGCATTTGAAGCATTTCTGCCATCCGATAAAAAGGAATGCCGGCGGATTTTAGAGGAACTGAAAAGTGAGACAAGAACGATTGTCCTGTATGAAGCGCCGCACCGTTTGACAAAGACTCTGGCATTGCTCCTTGACACACTCGGAGAGCGCCAGCTGACTGTATGCAGAGAACTGACAAAAAAGCATGAAAGCAGTGTTTCCGGAACGATTGCGGAGGTACTTGCATATTTTGAGACAAACGAACCAAGAGGCGAGTGTGTCCTTATTATAGACGGAAAGAATTATGCGGATATTGAAAAGGAAGCGAAAGAAAAGTGGCAGGAGTTATCCATAGAAGAGCATGTTGAAAAATATTTAGCGGAAGGCATGACGAAAAAAGATGCAATGAAAGCCGCGGCGGATGACCGCGGCTTATCAAAGCGGGATGTTTACCAAGCACTGCTTGGTAAGTAATAACGAATCGACAATTAGTCGATTAAGCCTGCAATTTTTGCAAGCTCTGTGATGGATTCCTTGGAAACCATCTTGCCATGGAACTCATAAAGATTCTCTCTGGAACCGGTGAAAGTATCCGAAGGCTCATACTTTCTGAGAATAATCATATCCTCGGAAACGTAGATTTCAACCGGGTCCTTCTCTCCGATGTCGAGAGTTCTTCTCAGCTCGATTGGAAGAGTAATTCTTCCGAGCTCATCCAGACGTCTTACAATACCAGTGCTTTTTAAGTATGCATGGTTCATAGTACTAATCTCCTTTGTGCGATATTTTTTTTTAAAAGGTGTAGACCTCTCACCTACAACTATATTCTAACACAAGAGTAAAATAATGTAAAGCCCTGACGTGAAATTTTTTTTCATTTTGTCGAAAGTTAAGAAAAAGTTCATATTTTCATTACAAAAATTGTGAATATGGCGAACGATGGTAAGCATAATCCCGGAAACCTTGTGATAGAATGATAAAAAATGGCAAAAACAGAAACGAATTTTTGTATGATGCCGGAAAGAAATGGTGATGCTAAATTATATTTGGGCGCTGATGGTGCTTGTTGGAGTGGTTGTCGGAATTTGTAACGGAAGAATCAAAGAGCTGGGAAGCGGTGCGCTTGACGCAGCAGGAAGTGCAGTAACGCTCTGCATCACGATGCTTGGCATTATGTCGCTGTGGATGGGACTGATGCAGATTGCAAGAGCAAGCGGATTATTGGAACGAATGACAAAAGGGATGCGTCCTGTCATTCGTTTTTTATTTCCTGATTTGCCGAAAGACTCTCCGGCGGGCGAGTATATTGCCACCAATATGATTGCCAATATACTGGGACTCGGCTGGGCTGCAACACCGGCAGGACTGCAGGCGATGCAGGCGCTGGATGAGGTAGAGGAGGAACGGAGGAGAAAAAAACAGAGATGCGTTGCAAAAGGGACTGCAAGCAAGGAGATGTGTACCTTTCTCATTATGAATATTTCATCGCTTCAGCTGATTCCAATCAATATGATTGCCTATCGCAGTCAGTACGGAAGCACAAACCCGGCAGGTATCATTGTTCCGGCCATCGTGGCAACGATGATAAGTACGTTCGCAGCCGTTTTGTTTTGTAAGTGGAAGGGACGAAAAGGAAGTATCTAAGTTTAAAACAAAAAAATTAGAGTAAAACAAAAAAATTAGATTGATTTTTCTTATATGCTTTGCTATACTGTATACAGAGAAAAAAATCGCCCGGAATCCGGGCAGAAAAGAGGGCATATGAGAATACTTGTAACCGGCGGCGCCGGGTATATCGGAAGTCACACCTGTGTAGAGCTTTTAAATGCAGGACACGAAGTTGTGGTAGTGGACAATTTATGCAATTCCAGCGAAAAGTCTTTGGAACGGGTACAGGAAATCACAGGAAAGCCGGTAGTATTTTATCAGGCAGACCTTTTGGACCGGGAAGCCCTCACTAAAATTTTTGAAAAGGAGACGATTGATGCGGTGATTCACTTTGCCGGACTGAAGGCAGTCGGTGAATCGGTGTCAAAGCCTTTAGAGTATTATCATAACAATATCACCGGTACGCTTATTCTGTGTGACGTGATGAGAGCACACGGTGTTAAGAACATTATCTTTAGTTCCTCGGCAACCGTTTACGGAAATCCGGCCTTTATCCCGATTACTGAGGAATGTCCGAAGGGACAGATTACCAACCCTTACGGTCAGACAAAGGGAATGCTCGAACAGATTTTAACCGATTTGCATACGGCAGACCCGGAATGGAATGTGGTTCTGCTTCGCTACTTTAATCCAATCGGTGCGCATAAGAGCGGAAGAATCGGTGAGGACCCGAAGGGTATTCCGAATAATCTGGTACCTTATGTTTCACAGGTGGCAGTCGGCAAGCTCGACCATTTGAATGTGTATGGTGATGATTACGACACACCGGACGGTACCGGAGTGCGCGACTATATCCATGTTGTAGACCTCGCTATCGGTCATGTAAAGGCATTAAAGAAGATTGAGGACAAGAGCGGCGTGTCGATTTATAATCTCGGCACAGGAAAAGGCTACAGTGTGCTTCAGATTGTCAAGGCATTTGAGAAGGCATGCGGAAAGAAAATTCCTTATGTCATCTGCGGCAGACGTCCGGGTGATATTTCGACCTGCTATGCGGATCCTGCAAAGGCAAAGGAAGAACTTGGCTGGGTGGCAGAATGTTCCCTGGAGGAAATGTGTGAGGATACATGGCGCTGGCAAAAATCGAACCCTAACGGTTATGAAGAATAAGTAAAGTTGTGGTTCGATTGGCAAATCCTAATGGTTATGAAGAATAGAAATATGGTATAAACGAAACACCGGAGCGATACAATGTAGTAATTGCGTTGCTTCGGTGTTTTTCTATGGATTTTTTTGTGTATCTGTCGTATTATCTGATTCCACTGCTTATTTTTTATCTTGTCGGCTTCGGTCTTTTAATGAAGGTCGAAGTGTACAATGAGTTTGTCAAAGGCGCAAAGGAAGGAATGCGCGTGGTTGCGGACATCCTGCCGACGCTCATCGGTCTGATGATGGGGGTCGGTATTCTGCGTGCGTCCGGGGCGTTAGACTACGTGGCAGCTTTTTTAAAGCCACTGGCCGGTTGGCTTCATTTTCCGGCAGAACTGATTCCGGTTACCATTATTAAAATGTTTTCCTCTTCTGCGGCAACCGGGCTGGTACTTGATATTTTTGAAACCTATGGGCCGGATTCTCTGATTGGCAACACGGTTTCTATCCTCTGTTCCTGTACGGAAACCATTTTTTACACGATGAGTGTTTATTTCCTTGCAGCGCACGTAAAGAAGACACGCTGGACGCTTCCGGGCTGTCTTCTTGCAACATTTGTCGGAATTGTGGTAAGCGCCCTGCTGGGGCGATATCTGTAGTTACTATTGACGAAAAGAACGGTTACTGTTATGATAAAATTATCTTGGACAACCGTTTGCGCAAAGCCGTAACAGTCTTGCAGCGACACTTATCCACGAAAATATGCCAGAAACATCCGCCTGCGGCTTTGGAAAGGACAGGCAGGATGTACATGGGGAAAAACGGAGCACTGAGATGGAAAAAAAGAAAAACGGAGCAGAAACTGGAAAACTCACGATTGCGGATGTGGCGGTGGCGTTAGGAGTATCGAAAACAACGGTGTCACGCGCCATTTCCGGGAAGGGAAGAATCGGTGAGGAAACAAGACGTCGTGTCATGGAGTACATTGAAATCAATGATTATAAGCCAAACGTCATTGCAAAGGGGCTGGCACAATCGAAAACCTATAATATTGCGATGCTCCTGCCGGCGGACTGCAACCTGTCGGAGCTCCCTTTTTTCCAGAATTGTATGGTTGGTGTCTGCGAAGCGGCACGGGAGCGGGATTATGATGTGCTGATGGTATATGGTACCGGAGGGCATACGAAAAATCTGGAGCGTATTCTATCCAATCACAAAATTGACGGTGTTCTCTTAACGCGCACGCTTGTACACGATGAAATTGTTGGATTTATGCGAGAACGGGGGATACCGGTAGTAGCAGCAGGAAGCTCAGAAGATGAAATGCTGATTCAGGTAGACCACGACCACCGAAAGGCATGCCGAGAACTGACAGAAACATTGCTTCGGCAGGGAATAAAGAAGATCGGACTGATAGGAGGAAGTAACCTGCATATGGTAACGAGGACGCGCTATCAGGGCTTTTCCGATGCATTTCATGCAGCCGGTGTACCGATTCAGGCGGATTTAATTTATCTGAACGTGGAAAGTTCGCAGATGGTGGATCAAATTGTGGATGAACTGCTTTACAAGGAGACAGAATGTATCCTGTGTATGGATGATATGATTTGCAGCCGGGTTTTGCAGAAGCTGCAAAAGGAACATGTACACGTACCGGAGCAGATTAAGGTGGCATCCTTTTACGGAAGCCAGCTTGTGGAAAACTATGTTCCGGAAGTGACAACACTGATGTTTGATGCAAAAGAGCTTGGTGCGGTTACCTGTAATACCCTGCTGGATGCTATTGAGGGAAAACAGACAGAAAGGAAAACATTGCTGTCTTATGAAATTCTTATAAAAGAAACCACGAAATAAAGCGAAAAAAATATGCATTTATACCATTGACAAATGACGAAAAATTGTTCAAAAACAGCAAAATATAGAACAAGCGTTCTTGTTTTTGTGCATATTGCACAAAAATATTTACATCAATCATACAAAATGTACATTGACACTAATAGGAGTTTTTAGTAGACTTAAGATGTAAGAGCAACCGTTTGCGCAACCTTGCGCAATGTTTGCAGCTTTTGGGAGGTAATGTAAGTGAAAAGGAACAGAATCCTTTGCGCTCTGACAGTGCTTCTGTTTGGCGCTTTGATGGGAATCACAGGCTGCGGAAAATCACAATCTGCTCCGGCAGAGCCGATTCCGTCAGATACGTTATATGTGGAAAAGGTAGAAAATCTTCCGGATGATTTTATTCTGGGTATGGATGCCTCCAGTGTCATATCACTGGAAAACTCCGGAGTTACTTATTATGATTACGATGGTACGGAAGCCGATGTTTTTGAGGTGCTTGCCAAAAGCGGTGTAAACTACATCCGCGTCAGAGTCTGGGTTGACCCTTATGATTCTGAGGGCAACGGCTACGGCGGCGGAAACTGCGATATTGACACAGCAGTCGAAATCGGAAAGCGTGCCACAAAATACGGCATGAAGCTTTTGGTTGACTTTCACTACTCGGACTTCTGGGCAGACCCTGCCAAGCAGATGACTCCGAAGGCATGGGAAGGCATGGACATCGACGAAAAGGTGGAAGCGCTGTATCAGTATACGGTAGAAAGCCTGAAAAAGCTGAAAAAAGCAAAGGTTGACGTAGGAATGGTTCAGCTCGGCAACGAGACAAACGGTGCCATGTGCGGTGAGAAAATCTGGATGAACATCTATAAGCTGATGGATGCAGGTTCCCGCGCAACAAGAGAGGTATTTCCGAAGGCTTTGATTGCGGTGCATTTTGCAAATCCGGAAAAGGTAACAAACTATGCGGATTACGCGAAAAAGCTGAATTATTATAATCTTGACTATGATGTATTTGCTTCTTCCTATTATCCGTACTGGCACGGAACACTGGAAAACCTTTCAGCGGTTTTATCTAATGTCGCCGAGACCTACGGAAAAAAAGTAATGGTTGCGGAAACTTCTTATGCATATACCGGTGAAGATACCGATTTTAGCGGTAACACGATTTCGGACGGCGGTACCATTACAAAGGATTATCCGTTCACGGTTCAGGGACAGGCAAACAATCTCCGTAACGTCATTGATACGATTGCAAATAAGACGACAAACGGTATCGGTGTATTTTACTGGGAAGGAACCTGGATTACGGTAGGTGGGAGTTCCTATGAGGAAAATTCGGCATTGTGGGAAAAGTACGGTTCCGGCTGGGCTTCGTCCTATGCGGCAGAGTATGATCCGAATGACGCCGGAAAGTATTACGGCGGCTGTGCGTGCGACAATCAGGCACTGTTTGATGCAGACGGGAAACCGTTAGAGTCCTTAAAAGTATTCGGACTGGTTCGCACGGGAAACATTGTTCCGCTGAAAGCAGATGCGATTGAGGATACGAATCTTTTGGTTGACTTAAACGGAGAAATCATTCTTCCGGAAATGGTAAACGCAGTCATGTCCGATAATTCCAAACAGGCAGTTTCCGTTACCTGGGAAAATGTCGATTACGATACGATGTATCACGGCGGTGTTGCAAAGTATGACATTACCGGCACGGCAGACGGAATGGAAGCGCATTGCTTTGTTTCCATGATTGAATACAACTTCCTTGAAAACTACAGTTTTGAAACCGGTGACGATACCGGCTGGAAAGCGACAAGCTATAAAACAATGAATGAGCTTTATGTCGAAAACAAGCCAACCGATTCCCTGACCGGAAATTATCATTATCACTTCTGGAGCGAAGGAAAGGATACAGTAGAGTTTGATCTGGAGCAGGAGGTAAAAGACCTACCGGCAGGAACCTATAAATATTCGATTTCCATTATGGGCGGCGATGCCGGAAATGCTGAGATTTATGCGTATGTGAAGCTGAACGGCGAAATCGTTGCAAAGAAGGAAATGAGTATTACAGGCTACGGCTCCTGGGATACCGGAGTCATCGAAAATATCAGCTATAACGGTACCGATACGATTGCGGTCGGCATTTATGTGAAGTGCAGTGGTGACGGCAACGGAGCATGGGGAAAGATTGACGATGCTCTTTTGAATTCGGTTTCCAAATAAGCAAAGGAAAAGAATATGAGAGTTTTAGCAAAAACAACGAAAACGATAGCGGCTTTCCTGATATGTTGCATTCTTTTGTGCGGTTGCGGGCATGCTCCCCAGGTGGATACGATAGACGATAATTACAGAGTTTTTTATGAGATTTTCGTAGGCTCGTTTTCCGACTCGGACGGTGACGGAATCGGAGATTTGCGCGGCATTATCAACCGGATGGACTACTTAAACGACGGAGACACGCTTTCGGGAGAAAGCTTAGGAATACAGGGAATCTGGCTCTCTCCGATTTATTCCTCGCCTTCTTATCATAAGTATGATGCTACGAATTATTACAAAATTGACGAAGACTTTGGTACGGAAGAGGATTTAAAGGAGTTAATTGCACTGTGCCACGAAAGAAATGTTAAGGTGATTCTTGATTTACCGATAAACCATACATCGACAGCCAATCTGTGGTTTTCCAAGTTTGCCAATGCGCATAAAGCAGGAGATACGGCAGACCTGTATTACGATTACTATACATGGGTGAAGCTTTCCGACCGGAAAGGCGGAACCGCTTATACCAAAATACCGGGTTGTAGCACTGAGTTTTATGAATGCAATTTTTCCACAGATATGCCGGAATTAAACTTTGATAACGAAGCGGTTCGGGAAGAAGTACTGAACGTTGCAAAGTACTATCTGGATTTGGGAGTTGACGGCTTCCGGTTTGACGCCGTGAAATACATTTATTACTCCGACACTCCGCAAAGCGCTGACTTCTGGAAATGGTATATGTCCGAGTTAAAAGCTTATAAAGAGGATATTTACTGTGTCGGCGAATGCTGGGCAAATGATGCGGAAACACTGGAGTATATCGAAGCATTGAACTGCTTTAACTTCCAGATGGCGCAGAGCGAAGGCTTTATCGCAAATGCGGCAAAGGGAGTTGATATTAAGATATTTACGGGTTATGTGGAGAGCTATCTGAACAAGGTGACTGAAGCAAACCAGGACGGTATGATAATTCCGTTCATCTCCAATCACGATATGGACCGGTGTGCAGGAAATCTTACTCTTGCAACCAAGCGGATGCAGATGGCTGCAAATCTTTACATTCTCTGCAGCGGCTCACCGTTTATTTATTATGGCGAGGAAATCGGCATGAAGGGAACAAGAGGTTCCGCAAATACCGATGCCAACCGAAGACTTGCCATGCTGTGGGGCGATGAGGATACGGTAAAGAACCCGAAAGGCGCAACTTACGAAGCAAGCAAGCAGACAAACGGCACCGTGGCGGAGCAGCAAAAGGATAAGGACAGCCTTTACAACTATTACTGCAGGCTGATTGCCGTCCGAAACAAATATCCGGAAATCGCAAGAGGCACATACAAGTCACTTGAGTTCGACAGTACAAGATTCGGCGGATTCCTAATTACTTATAACGGTGAACAGACCGTGCTTCTTCATAATACATCGGACAAAGAAATTACGATGGATTTAGCAACCTGTAAGGAATTCCCGGAGGGAATCTTAAAGGTTTCCGATTTTATCGGTCAGGGCAGCGCATCCTTAAAAGGAACTACCATTACGATAGGTCCTCAGACAAGCGCAATTCTAAAATAGACTTAAAGCTTACCGAAAGGCAGGCTTTAAAATAAAAATTTAAAAAGAGGAGAAAAAACATGAAAAAGAGATTTACATCGTTCCTTGCACTTGCTATGGCTCTTTGCTTAGGCTTTACGGCATGTGGTTCCAAGGACAGCAACAACGGCAACGAAGACCTTGCCGGAACTTATGACATTACTGTATGGGTAAGTGAATTAGACGGTGTTAAGGAATTGACACAGCAGCAGATTGAAGCATTCTGTAAGGCAAACCCGGGGATCGTAATTAACGCTACCGTAGAAGGTGTCAGCGAAGCCGAGTCCGCAACCCAGATGATTAACAGCGTAGAAGACGGCGCAGACCTCTTCTGTTTCTCTCAGGACCAGTTAGCACGTCTTGTAATGGCGGGTGCCTTAAACAAGCTCGGCAGTGCTACCGCAGCAAAGGTTACCGAAATGAACGATGCCGGCGCAGTTGCAGCAGCAAGCGTTGGCGGCGACCTTTACTGTTATCCGCTTACTTCCGATAACGGCTTCTATATGTACTATGATAAGAGTGTGATTAAGGAAGAGCACCTTGACAGCCTGGAAGACCTGATTGCAGATTGTGAAGCAGCAGGAAGACTGTTCTCCATGGAGCTTGAAACCTCCGCATGGTACAATGCAAGCTTCTTCTTTGCTACCGGTTGCGTATCCGAGTGGGAAACCGATTCGGATGGTAATTTTATAAGCATAAATGATACTTTCAATTCCGAGAACGGTGTGATTGCATTAAAGGGTATGCAGAAGCTCTTAAAGTCCAAGGCATACAACAGCTCCAGTAACGGTGCAGACTTCGCAGCAGCAGTTCCGTCTGCAGTTGTTATTTCCGGTACCTGGGCATTAAAAGCAGTTAAGGATGCTCTTGGCGACAACTTTGGCGCAACTGATCTTCCATCCTTTACCGTAGACGGCAAGACATACCACATGGGTTCCTTCTCCGGTAACAAGCTGATGGGTGTTAAGCCTCAGACCGATGCCAAGAAGGGTGCAGTTCTTCAGCAGCTTGCTCTTTACTTAACCGGTGAAGAGTGCCAGCTTCAGAGATTCGATCTGGTTGGCTGGGGTCCATCCAACTTAAAGGCTCAGACTTCCGATAAGGTTAAGAGCGATACCGCACTTTCCGCACTTGCAGCGCAGAGCGCATATGCAAAACCGCAGTGTAATATTCACGGCAGCTGGTGGGATATTGGAAAGCTTTACGCAACCTCCGCTAAGACAGCAACCACAGATGATGAATTAAGAGCAGCACTTCAGGAATACGAGAACAGCGTTAAGGCTCTCTTCAATATGTCTGCTGACGAAAAGGAAGCATTCTCCGTTATCGGCAGCATCAACGGCGATGGCTGGTCTGTTGACCTTCCGATGGAGAAGCAGGGTGATGGCGTTTGGATTACCACAGAAGCTTACGCTTTAAAGGAAGGCGATGAATTTAAGGTACGTCAGGGTAAGTCCTGGGATGTAAACTACGGCGTAGATGGCTTAAACGGTGCTAACTTCGTTGTTGAAAAAGACGGCACATATAAGATTAAGTTTACATTAAGCGGCGAGCAGGGTACCATCGAACTGGTTGCACAGTAAGAATTAATATAGTAATTCCCGAAACCATCTCGGGAGGAAACTCCCGGGATGGTTTTCTATCCATTAATTACGGGAACGAAAGGTGAGGAAGGGAAGGTCTTAACGTGAAGAAGCTTACCGGATCGGAATATTTGAGATTAAATGCCATTCAAAAGCTCCTATATAACATAGTGTGCTTTATTTGCGCAATTCCTTCAAAGCTTGCAGGCCTCGGAATTGGTATCTGGAAGGGTATCAAATGGTTTGGCAAGGCGGTAAAGGACGAGATACTTGATACCATTAATACATTCAGAAAAGGCTCGTGGAAGACAAGAGTATCCTATCTGATTATGGGCTTCGGAAGCATTGCCCGTGGGCAGTTGTTAAGAGGACTTTTGTTCCTTGCGTTTGAAGTCATTTTTATCGTTTATATGATTACGACGGGCGGACACTGGCTCGGAAAGATGAGAACCCTGGGAGATGTTGGTCCTCATTATGAATACAATGAAATTTTAGATGTCCCTGTTCTTGTCAAAGGTGATGATTCCTTTAAAATTCTGCTTTACGGACTCCTTACCATTATTTTCTGCATTGCTTTTGTTTATACCTGGAGAATCAACATCAAGCAGAACAGAATTTCTGAGGAAATTCTGGCAAGAGGCAAAAAGTTAACCAGTGCAAAACAGGATTTGAAAGCACTGTTAGACGATCAGTTCCATAAAACCTTACTTGCACTGCCGATGACCGGTATTGTGGTGTTTACCATTCTGCCGATTATTTTCATGATTCTCGTTGCGTTTACGAATTATGACAGTGCACATGACGGCTACAGCAATCTGTTTACCTGGGTAGGCATGGATAACTTTAATGAACTGTTTTCCATCGGTGCATCAAACAGCACACTGTCCTATACCTTCGGTGAAATCTTGTCATGGACGTTAACCTGGGCATTCTTTGCAACCTTTACTAACTATTTTCTCGGAATGCTCGTAGCAATACTGATTAATAAAAATGGAATTAAGTTGAAAAAGCTTTGGAGAGGAATTTTAGTTCTTACCATAGCAATTCCTCAGTTTGTTTCTTTGCTTTACGTCTCCAAGATGTTTGCAAAGAACGGACTGATTAATGGATTTTTGATGAACTGGGGCTGGATATCGCAGCCGATTGAGTTCTGGGCAAATCCGACCTATGCGAGAATACTGGTTATTGTCATCAATATCTGGATTGGTATTCCGTACCTGATGCTCATTGCAACGGGTATCCTGATGAATATCCCTTCCGATTTATACGAGTCGTCTAAAATAGACGGAGCCAATGTATTCCAGCAGTTTACCAAGATTACACTGCCATATATGCTGTTTGTAACAGGACCGTATCTGCTGACCAGCTTTATCGGCAACATCAATAACTTTAACGTTATTTATCTGTTGACCTTCGGGCAGGCGGTGGATAATCCGAAACTGGCAACGGCCGGGCAAGGAGCGACGGACGTCGACCTTCTGATTACATGGCTGTTTAAAATCACGACAGGCGCAACAAATAACTATAAGCTGGCGGCGGTTATCGCTATTATGATTTTCGTTGTCGTATCGTTATTGTCGCTGATTGTCTACAATGTGATGCCATCAACAAAGAATGAGGAGGATTTTCAATGAGTACAGATGGGAATACTTCCAAAAAGCATATGGGCTTGAAAGCGAAAACAAGAGCAGGAAATATTATTGTTTATATTATCCTTGTGTTAATGTCTATTATATGGCTTGTGCCGTTTGTATGTATTCTTCTGGAATCCTTCCGTGTGGAGAGTACAATGCAGGTAGGTTATGTAATTCCGAAGCAGTGGGGACTGGATAATTACATCACGCTGTTTACGCAGACCGATTTCCCGAAATGGTATACCAATACCCTGATTATCGGCCTGGCAGTTTCGGTGATTCAGACCTTCTTTGTACTGTGCATGAGCTACACACTTTCCAGAATGAGATTTAAGGGAAGAAAAGCATTGATGAATATGATGCTTGTTCTCGGAATGTTCCCGGGCTTTATTACGGTCATTGTACTGTATAAGGTACTCAGTGGTATGGGACTGACGGGAGCCGGAGCGGTGCCGGGACTGATTTTAGTTTATACGGCAAGCAGCGGTATGGGTTACTATATCGCAAAGGGCTTTTTTGATACGCTTCCGAAATCGTTGGATGAAGCGGCAAGAGTAGACGGTGCAACAAGAGCGCAGGTTATGTTTAAGGTCATCCTTCCTCTTGCAAAGCCGATTGTTATTTACACCATCCTGACTGCTTTCATGGCACCTTGGGGCGACTTCATGTTTGCAAAATATATTTCACATAACACGAGTGCCGGCATGAATGTGGCGGTTGGTATTCAAAACCTGGTATCCACACCTTCCATGCTTGCGGCACATTACACACAGTTCTGTGCGGCCGGTGTACTGGTAGCGGTTCCGATTACGGTACTGTTTATGTTCCTGCAGAAGTATTACGTAGAAGGCGTAACGGGCGGCGCAGTAAAAGGTTAAATCATAAGGCGGTTCACTTTCGGTGAACCGCCTTTGTTAGCTTTATAAGAAAGTATACTTTGCGCCATTCGTTTATTTACAAATACGTTTCCAAAGATTCCTGCAGGCAAGTCTGCACCTGCTTCCGATGCTCTTTCTGCGCACCCGGAAAATTCCCCACATACCGGACTCGATATCCCATTTGAGGCTTCCGGAGCGGTAAAGATAGTCGCCCGGACAGGAGGCACCGTTTTGCAGTTCCATATCATAGGTGTTGCCTATGCTGACGGCACCGCGTACAGCAAAGACATGCTGTGTCATTCCATGGTAGGAGATGCCTTCGGAAACCGTAGTTCCGGAAAGCATCTGCAAAAGATGACCATGAATACAGAAGCCGATATTTCTTGGTTTGTCGGCAGGCATCATGGTACGGAAGACGACACGCTCTCCGGTGTATGCCGTAAAGAGCGGTGTGGCAGGGTCCCCGTGAATCCGGCTGTTAAAAATCCGGGAAATACGGGAATCCTTTTTCAGCCGGTTGGCAAAACGCTCCGAGCGGTAATTGTAGCCCTTTTCTCCGGTGTCCTCGGCATCCGGTGCCTCTTCCGGTTCTTCCGTATCCGGCGTAATGGTCGTTTTTACAAGCTCTCCGTCTTTATCCAACATACGGATGCCATTCTGTGCAAACAGGACACACTCTCGGAAAGAATCGATACTCGGTGCGGTAATCACAACCTCTTCCTCGTGGGAGGCTTTTGCAAGACAGCTGTTGCGATACCACACAGCTCCGACAGGTTCGATGATGATACTGCCGAACAGACCGTGATAACGGTGGTTGCGCATGTCACCGAACGACTGGATAATGCAGGAGCCGTATTCTTTGTCGGCGTACCAGAGATATTTTTTGACTTCTCCAACGCCAACGGTCTGTTCCTTACTGTTGTAGCCGACATTGATACCGGAATCGTTTACCGGGTCATAACGCAGAAACTGCGGGTTGATGGAAACACGCATGGATGGCGTATGCTTTTTGTCGAGCGGTACGGTCGGATAATCGAAATACGGAATCGGCTCATTTTCGTAAAAGAGGTTATGCAGCGTTACTTCCATCCAGTCACCCGCATTTGCTCGGAGAATCAGCGGCTTTGGCTGATAATCGTCCCGCATGGCGAGGTGTGCTTCGCTTAACGGAACAAACAGCAGTCCGTCCGGGTCGTGATCGCCGTGATGATTGTAAGAAATCTTCCGCTTGATAGCGGCAATCTCGTATTTGCGAACAACATCGTCTTTGCCCGGACAAGGAGGCAGCGGCTGAATTTCCCGTCTTCCTTTACAGAGTGGGAGAAGATGTTTGTTCGGACTCTGGTAGGCGCGTACAATGCCCCAGAGACCAAGCCAGGCATCGTCGATACCGCCGAAATAGTAGAGGTAATCGCCCGCCGGATAGCTTTGTGTAACGTGGATGTTAAATGCCTCGGAAATGCCAAGCGTCTGGGAAGCGGTGTCCTGTGAGGATAAATCGCGGAAGCCGCGTTTCCATGACATACCGGTCAGATTAAAGGCATGCTGCTCTTCGTGCGCACCGTCCAACAGGCGGATGATAATCTCATCCCCCGGATACGTTTCCAGAATCGGTGTTGCCGGGTCCTTGTGGACATAAGAGCTGAACAGATAGGCCGGATCTTCATAATTCTTTAAACGCTCCCGCATCGGTTCGCAGCGGTAGTTGATACCCATGACACCCGGGTCATCGTGAGAGCCGGGAACCTCCGGCGGATTTAACGGTTTGCCGTCTTTGTCAAACAGCAGGGCAAAGTCGTGTACAAATAACGCAAATTCGCGGAAGGAGGTGCCGTTTCTGCGACGGATGACGGCCTTCGTTCCACAGCGAAGCTCTTTTCCGGTGCGGATGTCATGGAAGGTGGCACCTGCCTCTTCAACAATAAGTGCGCCGAACACACCGTGCTGCTGATGGGAATTTGCAAACAGGTGGTCATGGAAAAAGACGGTGTTTAACTCGGTGTCTGCAAAGAAGCGTTCAATCAGTGTTTCGTATTTTCTGGCTCCCGCAATGTTATTCCAGCCGTTTGCCGCACCGTCGGAAACAATCGTGTCAAATTTCACAAGGTGGATGTGGAATCCTGCAATATCGGTTAAGGTATGCCGTTGGAAGGCGCTTCCTTCCAGAAATTCCGGAAGGAGATTAGTAAGACGCAGCTCGATACAGTCACCTGCATTCGCACGGAGTACCAAAGGCTCCGCCTGAATTCTTCCCGTTTCGACCTTTTCAATATAAGCGTCCAGACCGCCTTCGCGGATAAGGTCCTCTTTTAATACGAAAAATCTGCCCTGCGGGTCATGCCAGCCATACCGGTTATACACTACCTTCGCCTGAACGAGCGCGACTTCAAAGACCTTGACATTGCTGTCATCGTGATTGCTGCCATCGCGATGGCATGGGCAGGTGTCTGTATATAAAGCGCCCGGTTCAAAGTTCTTTACAAAGTTGTCGCGCTCTAAATCGGTCGGCTCGATTTTGTTTTCTCCGTCTGCAGTCAGAATGCCGAGCGGCGGCTGGAGCGGACGACTGCCGTATATGCCGTTTATAAAGCGCGGGTAGCCCGGATGCCTGTCATCCTTCGGTGGTGGCGGAAGGCGGTCAGCAAGCGGCAGAAGCGGCGGAATCACAGTGCCGTCCGGCAGGGTTCCGCTGCCGTCTTCTAAGCGGTCATGAATTCTACATAAGGTCCACATGCCTTCATGAAAGTGCGGATAGAGGTGACAGTGGAAAATGACGTCACCAATCGTTCCGTTTAAACTGCCGGCACCGTGCAGGATGTTTAAGGTGTAGCATTCCTGCGGGCTGATGCTGATGGAATCGATAATCGTGGAATTCTGGTTGCTTCCTTCCAAACGCCACTGATGGTTGTGCAGGTGAAATACGTGGGTTTCCTTGACGCCGCCATGAATGAGGCGGATTTTGGACGGATCGCCCACGTAGGCACGCAGAATCGGCGGCGCAGGGTCTCCATATACCCAGGAACTCATCGAAATGTCTTCTCCGCTGTCTGCATGGTCCGGTGTGAGCGGCAGACGGTTTCTCATCGGTTCGGAACGGTAGCTGATGGCAGTCGTTGAGGACGGAAGCCCGGTGTGCGGGTCAATCGGCTGTCCGCCGTCCTTGTTTTTCATTTCAAGTTCATCGTGGAAAAAGACGGCGTATTCCCGGAATGCAGGAAGAGTCGGATGATAGATGTCCGCAAACAGACCGCTTTTTACCTCTCTTCCGGTCTGAGGGTCAAGCCATTTGGACTCCGGGGCTTCGACGATGATGGCACCGAACAGACCGTGCACATTCGTACCCTCCTCGCTGCTCCGCATATCACCCATGTCGTGGAACAAAAAGACACCTTCTTCGGTTGCGTACCACGTATAGACGATGCGGCGCCCGGTTGTGGAGTTTCTGTTAAATCCTACGCTTGCTCCGTCGGACGTCTGAACATCATAGGAAAGTCCCTGCACATGAATGGAGAGCGGGCGGTTTAACGAGTGGGAAAAGGACACCACGATTTTGTCTCCGAGGTTTGCACGAAGGACAAGAGGCTGTACCTCCTCATAGGGCTGCGGAATCTCTTTTGAAAAGTTCCGGAATGCACCCTCGCGGATTCGCTCGGCATCTTCCTTTAAGACATAGAGCAGTCCGTCCGGGTCGTGGTCACCGTATTTGTTATAAACAATCGGAATCTGAATAGCTTCTATTTCGTAGTATCTTGTTTTTTCAGGGGTAGGATAGCAGAGTGGTTCCATAACAGGTACCTCCTATTCACTGCGTCCTGTCTCCAGGATGCGGATATAGTGGTTGGCTTCTCTGAGCACATGATCTGCAAGTAACGGCAAAATAATCGAGGCGATGCTGCGGTTTAAGATCCCGCTTGCGCCGGCAGCCTTGAAGTCGCGGTACTTTAGCGTAGTTTCGAGCGTTTTTCTGGTTAACGGGTCCATGGTACGGCAGTCCTGTGCCCTTGCCTGCTTTAAAAGCTCCTTGTACTGATCTGCAAAATTGTCGGCGGTATCAATCAGCTGCTCCTCGGACGGGTCCAAAAGCCCGCGGATGAACAGGGCGTGTTCCATCATAATCTGATTCCAGAACCGTTCCATTTCACAGAGCGTCTGTTTTGCCAGGGTACGACTCTTCTGCAGTTCGGCAATTGTGGCACGGTAGAGCTCCGCTTCGCGGATAATGTGTTCTACCAAAAGCGGATAATTGACATTAAACAATGTGCCGTTTGCAACCTCTTTCAAAATATCCCGTTTAAAGGCAATCAATCCGTCTAACAGCCGGAGCGCGCGTTCATTTATCTGTTGTATCCGGCTTATCAGAACAGGCGAAATTTCCTGCCGGATCCCGGCACGCAGCGAACGACCGAGTCTGGACAGGTTACTGTCAATTTCAATACCGCTGAGCGCCTCTGTGCGGTTTTCGGCAGGTATCGTATATTCCGTGACAAGC
Source organism: Lachnospiraceae bacterium (assembly GCA_051880375.1). GTDB lineage: Bacteria > Bacillota > Clostridia > Lachnospirales > Lachnospiraceae > SIG299. Next base: position 15,436 of record JBJENV010000057.1, on the reverse strand, counting down.
TCTCCGGAGCGAAGAAGGCTTCGGCTGACTCTGCCGTTTGCTAGCCTAAGTACTTCGCCAAGTAACTGCTCGAAATCACGACGGAAACCATCTGCCCGCTGTACCCAGGCTTCGTCCTTACACGGGAAGCCCGCTTCTAAAAACAGTGCATGTTCCTTCATGATTCTTGCAAAAAATAAATGGGTTTCTATTGATAAGGTGATAAAATTCTCCATAATTCCTCCGGGGTTGGTTGGTGTAGTTTATTATATGTGGATTTTGCTTGAATTGATAAAAAAGATGTGCTACTATTTTATTAAAGCAATGATTTCTAAAGATAAATTCTTACTCAGGTAATCAAATCCTGTCATAGCGGATACATCTTCCGCAGAACTCCTTGCTTAATACAACAAAATAGCGGGGGGGGTAAAGTGATACTTGGAATTGAGGATGAAACAAATGTGGTCCATGGGATTGGAGAAGAAAGTCCATTCAAATTATCGGATAGTATTTCCAATATGATTTCCGACGCGTGTACTCCACAAATAGCCCCGGATATTTCTATTCAAACAGTGGAAGATAAAACAATTCTTGTTATTGACGTTTTGCCTGGAAAATTTAGACCATATTATATAGCGAGTAAAGGAAAAGAAACAACGGCTTATATTAGAATAAATGGTACAAGTAGGCCAGCAGATGCAAGAAAGTTAAAGGAATTGGAATTAGAAGGTCAGAATTTGTCATATGATTCTATGCAACTTATAGGAAAAGAATACGATGAAGCACTCGCTTTGAAGCTTTGTAAAGAAATGCAAAGAGTTGCACTTGAAAGTTGCAAATCCGATGATGAGCGAGCTGATGTAAAGGAAATGACTATCGAAAAGCTTGAGGATTTTGGAGTGTTTCATAGAACTGGAAAACAGTTGGTCGTTACACATGCTTTTGATTTGCTGACAGAAAATAAGAATAGGTATGCAAAAATACAGTGTGCATTATTTAAAGGTTTGACAAGAGATGTGTTTATTGATCAGAAGGAATTTACTGGACCTATATATGAGCAAGTGGATGCCGCATATCATTTTATTTTGCGACATATTAATATGGGCGCAGAAATAAATGGTGTGTATAGAAATGACACTTACGAATTACCAATTAATGCAATTCGTGAAATGATTGCGAATGCAGTTGTTCATAGAAGTTACTTGGATGATTCTTGTGTGCAAGTATGCATTTTTGATGATAGAGTAGAGGTTTTATCGCCGGGGACATTGTATGGTGGTTTGGATATTGAAACTGCTAAGAAAGGTAAATCAAGATGTAGAAATGGTGCGATAGCAGAGGCGTTTCATTACATGCACATCATTGAAGCTTGGGGAACTGGCATTCCGAGAATAATCAATAGATGTAAGGAATATGGTTTAAGGGAACCGGTATTTGAAGAGTTTGGCGATAGTTTCAAAGTTACTATGTATCGAAAAGTAGTCAATGGTACAGAAAAAGCAGGCAATGGTGTTCAGTATGGACAGGTTGGTAAAGATGGAGTTGGAAGAAATAAAGAATCAGAAAATTTGGAATTAAAGCATTCATCTGTATTAATAGGGTTAGATATAAAAGGGTATGCAAGAATTATGGAGTATCTTGAAGTTCCAAGAAGTAGAAAAGAAATACAGAAATTTTGTGGTTATAAGTCGCGAGATTCATTTATGAAAAATATTTTAAATCCTTTGATCGATTCAGGAAAAGTTAATTTGCTTTTACCAGATAAGCCGAAGAGCCCTAAGCAGAAATATGTTAAAAATAAGCAATAGGTTTAATAACACGCATGTAGCTTGCATGCCGCATGCAAGCTGACGTGCAAGCTACATGCAAGCCAGTATGAAAATTATACTTTAATTACCGAAACCGTGATACAACTTTGATATACTTTCATCCGAAGAATGGGAGGCGTTGAGTATGAACATTCTGGAAATGGGAATAGAACAAGGTAAGGAGCTTGGAAAAGCAGAAGGAAAAGCAGAAGGAAAGGCAGAAGGAAAAGCAACCTCCATCCTGGATTTGTTGGACGAAAAAGGAATGGTTACAGAGAATTTGCGTAATGCCATTATGAATCAGAAGGATGAAGCAATTTTAAAAGAATGGCTTCTGATGGCGGCAAGAGTAGAAACAGTGGAGGAGTTTGCAGATAGGGCAAAGATTTATAGTCAAGCGTATTAAAAAATAATCTTCTTTTTCAAAACTTTTTTCAAAAATTTTTTTGGGGACTATTAAGTCCCCCGTTTTTTCTGTCGATATACAGAGTACAAACATACCATATATGAAATTTAAGTGAGGTAATTTTTTCAGGCAAATCCTAGGTTGTCTGAATTAATTATAGACAACGGAAGGTCCGTTTTCAGACATTTCGTTGCAAGAACTAAAAACAAAGTGGCTCCGAAAGGATTCGGAGCGCTCCGTCCGGAGAACCGGTACGGTACACAATTCAAGGAGGTAAATATTATGGCAATGTATGTACAGCACAACATGACAGCAGCGAACACTAACAGAATGTTAGGCGTTGCAACAAAGTCTCTTTCCAAATCTACCGAGAAGTTATCTTCCGGTTACAGAATCAACAGAGCTGCAGACGATGCAGCAGGCTTGGCTATCTCCGAAAAAATGAGAAGCCAGATCAGAGGTCTGAACAAGGCTTCCAGCAACGCTCAGGATGGTATCTCGATGATTCAGACAGCAGAAGGTGCATTACAGGAATCTCACAGCATCCTTCAGAGAATGAGAGAGCTTACAATCCAGGCAGCAAACGGTACCGAGACTGATGAAGATCGTGGCAACATCCAGGATGAAATCAGCCAGTTACAGTCCGAGCTGGACAGAATCTCCACAGACACTGAGTTCAATACCATGAAGCTTCTTGACGGTTCCTTAAACGGCGGTTCCAGCAATACTACATCTGCAGGTCCGAAATTTGGTATTTATGATACTAAATTACAGGGCTTTGTAACATCGAATGAAGCAGGTGTCAGCATTAACACTACGGTTAAGGCAAAAGAGGGCGGCGAATCCGCTATCTGGTCTTCCGATGGTAAGACCCTTACGTTAAACCTTGCTGAAAATGTAACTTACACGGAGTCTGAGTTAGACAACCTGATTAAGAATGCAAAGCAGGAAGACAGCCATACAACTGCTAATTCTCCGGCTGAGATCGAGCTGAATCTGACGAACGGTACCTATACCGCAAGTACGGCAACGACCGGTGAGACAACAGAAGCAGGCGTGAAATCTTCAAAAGAACTGGATCTTAGTGGTAAACTTACTACCGCTAATAATAACTTTGTTGGCGTAAACAAGATTAAAATTACGGCTAATAAGTATGGTGCTGAGAACAACATTAAGATTGATATCGCTTTTGACAAGAAGGCCGGCGAGGAAGAATTTAAGCTCGGTACGGCAGCAACCTATACATCTACCGGTAAGATTTCAGATACTGGAGCGTATGAACTGCATCTGTCTACCGGTACAGAGTATACGGAAAAGGATATCGAAAAGCTTCTTGCTGAACAGGGATTCAGCGCAACCGTAGAATTTGACGGTCCGGATCCGGATGAGGCAAATACTCTGTTCGTAACAGACAGCACAATTACAGGTACAGTAACTCTTGAAGACGGTGCAGGTCTTGGTGATACCGATGCCTACCTTGGACAGAAGAACTACGATGTTCAGTCCGGCGGCGAAGGCGTTACTCTTCAGGTTGGTGCAAACTACGATCAGACCATCAGCTTTGGCATCAAGGACATGAGCTCTACCGCTCTTGGCGTTGATGGAACAAAGGTTGACTGCTCGACTCAGGTTGGCGCTCAGGGTTCCATTGATGCCATCGACAGCGCTATTGCAACCGTATCGAAGCAGAGATCCTTACTCGGTGCTGTTCAGAACAGACTCGAGCACACGATTTCCAACCTCGATAACACCGCTGAGAACCTGCAGTCCGCAGAGTCCAGCATCCGTGACGTAGACATGGCTTCTGAAATGGTGAACTTCTCGAAGTCCAACATTCTTCAGCAGGCAGGTCAGTCCATGCTCGCTCAGGCGAACCAGTCCAACCAGGGCGTTCTGTCCCTGTTAGGCTAATAACTTCTCAAAGTAGTTTCCGGAAGCTCCGATGAGCTAGGATAATTCGGGTGGGAAGGAAATTACCATATCGAAAGAGTGTTTTAAACATTCCATAAGGAGAACCGGGCATGGCAGCATGCCCGGTTCTCGGTTTTCTTTGACAAGATGCAGAAAAAACACGTTTCAATGTAGATTTTAAATAAAAAGATGAAATTTCCTCTAAAGTATCTGAAAAACCTTCCGATATATACATTGAAAACCTGTTGAACACATAAAAAATACGATTTGGGAAGAGCGTAATTTAGGATGGAATGAAACAGGGAGGTACTTGTTATGGCAATGATCGTACAACATAATTTAACTGCAATGAACACAAACAGACAGCTGGGTATTTCTACCTCTGCGCTTGCAAAGACGACAGAGAAGCTGTCTTCCGGTTATCGAATTAACCGCGCTGCAGATGATGCTGCAGGACTTGCAATTTCCGAAAAAATGAGAAGCCAGATTCGTGGCCTCGATAAGGCATCTGCAAATGCTGCCGATGGTATTTCGATGATTCAGACAGCAGAGGGTGCATTAAATGAGTCTCATTCTATTTTGCAGAGAATGAGAGAACTTGCCATTCAGGCTGCCAACGGTACGGAAACAGATGACGACCGCGGCAATATTCAGGATGAAATTGAGCAGTTACAGGAAGAGTTAGACAGAATTGCTTCCGATACTGAATTTAATACAATGAACTTATTAGACGGCTCCTTAAGCTCCGCCAGCACAGGTGTGACAAGTGCGGGACCGAAGTTTGGCGTCTATGACACAAAGCTGCAGGGTTTTGTTACTTCGGACGTGGTAGGAGTAAAGGTTGCCGTAAAGGTTGGAGCGGCACAGGGTGGTGAGTCCGGAATCTGGTCGGATGACGGAAAGACCTTAACTTTAAACCTTAAGCAGAACACCACCTATACCCAGTCCGAAATTAATGATTTAATCAAGAATGCAAAGCAGGAGGATTCAAGTGCATCAGCAACTCCTGCAAAGGTTGAATTAAACCTTTATTATGGATCTTTTACTGCAACAACAGCCTTTGATGGTGCAACAACAGTACCCGGCGTTAAGGGCTCATCAGGTAAGGTATCTGTTACAACAGCAGCAGGTGCTTTTGTTGGTGCGAATGAGATTCAAATTAAATCGAATAAATATGGTTTAGATACAAACGTAAAGATTGAGCTTGACTTCAAAGCAAATACAGGAAAAGAAGTATGTGAGTTAAAGACAGGTGCCACATATACAACAACCGGTGCGTTAAGTGATCCGGGAATTTATACGTTGAGTCTGCAGTCCGGTAAGGAATACAGTGAGCAGGATATCGAAGCGATTCTGTCAGAAGCCGGACTTAGTATGGAGGTTACATTGTCCGGACCGAATCCGGATGAGCCGAATACCTTGTTTATTACGGACGGCACCTTGACTACTGCAATTACTTTAGCGGGAGGACAAGGTCTTGGTGATACGGATGCATATCTGGGACAGCCAAAGTACGATGTAGCTTCCGGCGGTTCGGGTGTTATCCTTCAGGTAGGTGCAAACGAGGGTCAGACCATGAGTTTTTCGATTGGCGATATGAGCGCAGTGGCACTGGGTGTCAACAGCTCCAAGGTAAACCTTTCTACGCAGAAGGGAGCTTCGGATTCGATCGGCTACATTGATGAGGCAATCAGCAAGGTATCCAAACAGCGTTCCCTGCTTGGTGCTGTTCAGAACAGACTGGAGCATACGATTGCAAATCTGGATAATACGGCTGAGAACCTGCAGTCTGCAGAGTCGACCATCCGTGATACCGATATGGCTGCTGAGATGGTTGCATTTTCGAAGTATAATATCTTGCAGCAGGCAGGTCAGTCGATGCTTGCTCAGGCGAACCAGTCGACACAGGGTGTACTTTCCTTGCTTCAGGGCTAAACAAAAATTGATATATAAAGAATATCATAGGGCTTCGGCATTATGCCGGAGTCCTTTTTTGTCGATATATATAGTAAGTTTTTAAAACAGGAGGCTATGATGCAGAACACAAATAAACCAGTATTGTCTATTTCCATTCTTGTTTCCAACCGGATAGATACCATCCGCAAGTGCATGGATTCCATCCGTCCGTTGCTTACGCAGATTCCATGTGAACTGGTTGCAGTAGATACCGTTGGAGAAGCGACGGATGGCTCGATAGACATTGTGAGAGAATATACAGATAACATATACCGCTTTGAGTGGTGCAACGATTTTGCGGCAGCCAGAAACTTCGGGTTGGGAAAATGCACCGGAGAATGGTTTATGTTTCTGGATGATGACGAGTGGTTTGAGGATGTCAGCGAGATAGTTACCTTTTTTCAGCAGGGAGAATATAAAAAGTATCAGTGTGCCACGTATAAAATTCATACTTATAGTAACAGGGAAGGTGCCTATTCGGTGGCAACGCTATTCCGGATGATAAAGCTGGATGAAAAAACAGAATTTATCGGAAAAATTCATGAGTATCTCAGTCCACTGTATGGACCGACAAAAGAATTTTCTTCCTACATCCATCATTATGGATATGTATTTGATACGGAGGAAGAGCATAGGAAGCATAGTGAAAGAAATTTAAGTCTGCTTCGCCCGGAATTTGAAAAAGATCCGTGGAATATGCACACAAGAGTGCAATTAGTTCAGGAGTGCATGTTTTTAGATAGTCTGCAGGCGGAGGCAGAAAAGCTTTGCGCGGAAACCTTGCAGGCTGAGAAAAAATATTATCTCATGCGTGAGTTTCAGTGGATATTGACGGCATATGTGCGGCTGGCGAATAAAAACTCAGATTATGAAGAAGTTTTGAAACGCGCTGAGACAGTAAGAAAAAAGTTCCCTCTGAGTGCAATTTCGGATCTTGCCATCAGCACAATGGAGCTGAATGCATGCTATAGGCTGAAGCAGTATGAAAAAGGTGTTGCTTTATTGAAAAACGCTTTAGAAAAAAGAGAGTTTCTGATGAACAATCCGGAAAAGAAACAACATATGCTGACTCTGGATTTTGAAACATTTTTGGATGATGATATTTTTTGCGAAATATTACGTTCCGGTATTTGCTGCTGCCGTAATACCGGAAGGCAGGCATGGGCAGAGGAATTAACCGGGGAGCGCTTTAAAAGGTTAAGGTATCCTGTTCTTTCGGTTTCTGTGCTGGTTTCTAATCGTATCGATACTGTAAGAAAGTGTCTGGAATCCATTCAGACATTACTGACGAAGGTGCCGAGTGAATTGATTATTGTAGATACGGTCGGTGAAACAAACAGCGATGGGTCTTTGGCAGTTGCGAAAGAATATACGGAGCATATTGTTCCGTTTACCTGGTGCGATGATTTCTCTGCGGCTCGAAATGCAGGCTTAATGGCAGCAAGCGGCGAATGGTTTTTATACCTGGATGATGATGAGTGGTTTGAAAACACGGAGGAAATACAAAGATTTTTTATCAGCGGAGAATATCTGGATTACAACAGCGCGACTTATCTTGCAAGGAATTACAAGGACAAAGGAGGAGCAGCATATCGCGAGGATATCCTTGGGCGTATGGTGCGTCGCGGAAAAAATACAGAATTTGTTGGTTGTGTAAATGAGACGTTTCGCAATTTGTATCTTCCGCATAAGTCACTGGCGGACTATGTGCACCATTACGGGTTTGTATATGATAATGCAGAAGAAAAGAAAGCGCATATGCAATATGTTTATCGTCTGCTTCAGAAAGATATGATTGAACATCCGGACAATCTGCGTAACAGAGCACAGCTCACGGCAGTATTGTCTTTAGAAAATCCGGCAGAAGCGCTGAGAATTTGTAAGGATACACTCACCCTGTGTCAGGATAAAAAAGACAGTAGTCAGTACCAGTGGCAGGCTGCTATGCTGTTTAGTATTATGGAAACGTTAAAAATAGAAGGGACAGAGGCGGAAGAGTGGTATCAGAGGTTAAAACAGGAGAAACTGATGTCTTGTGCTGCGGAGCTGGCAGCATGTTACCGCTTAACAAGAATCTGGATTCTACATGAAGAGTATGGAAAGGCATATCCCTATGCAAAGACATATTTTGATTTAACGGAATACTGCTCGCAGAATCCGGAAGAAGTTCTTACACCGGAATTCCAAAAGTATCAAACAGCAGAATACATGGAAGAAATGCTGACTTTGGGAGCATTCTGTGCATGGAAAGCAGGAGAATATGCGACTGCGTGGAAGTACTATGAGACTTTATCATGGGAAAACATGGATGCTTCCGCAGAGGACTCTTTGTGGAAAATCTTTGCCATGGCGGAGGAAGCTGTGGATAAGGATGCGCTGTTCAGGATTATGAAGCGCGTGATGAAAAATGATACGCTAAAGCAGATACTTGGAAGAATGATGCAGAATCCGACGGTGAAGGGGAGAGTAAATGATACCATGGCGACACAGCGTTTGAAAGCTGCGTCTTTACAATCCGTCAAAGGTGAAGAAAAAGAGCAGGAATTAGTACAAGAGCAGGAAGAAACATTGGAGTCCCTGCCGTTGGAAGAATTTAAGCTTAAAATAGCGGTAATGTATTCCTGCCAGGATATGCTGCAAAATAAGATTTCGTGGAATGAAACATTAGACCGGCTTAAGCAGACTTCTCCGGTAAAGTACAGCTATCTGCTTTATTGTCTTGCAGCGGCAGAATTGCAGAAGGCAGTAAATTCGGGTGCTCAGGTCGGAGAACTGATGGAATATTATGTGTTGACAGGAAGAACGTATTATGAAGCGTTATACCGTCCGGAATGTTTTGCAAAAGATGTGATTTCCTGGCTGCCGGAAGAAGTTCGCTATAATGATATTTTATATCGTTTTATTACCGGCGGGAAAAGAGAAATGAGAACGTTGCTGGATGCGGCGAAGCTTCGGCCGGAGATGGCACAGGTAATAAAAAAGTGGGTCGGCGAACTTGCGCAGAAGTAAACATGACAGAAAGGAGAGCAGACTTATGGAGTCGGAATGGGTTCAAAGTACCATTAAATTGTCGATTGGTATTTTAGTTTCTAATCGTATCGGAACAATAAGAAAATGTATGGATTCTCTGGTGCCGCTGCTTCAGGCAGTACCGGGTGAATTAATCGCGCTGGATACGGTCGGAGAATTAACCGATGGTTCGATTAATGTTGTACAAGAATATACGGATAAGGTTTACCGGTACGAATGGCACAGTGACTTTGCAGATGCAAGGAATACCTGTTTGTCATATGCAAAAGGCGAGTGGTTTTTGTTTTTGGATGATGATGAATGGTTTGACCATGTAGAGGATTTGGTTTCGTTTTTCCAGACGGGGGAACAGAAACAGTATGGTTTTGGAATGTTTCTGATTAGAAATTACGATGCATCAGGAAATTATTCGGATACCATTGCTACCCGCATGATCAGGCGGAAGACGGATACACATTTTGTCGGAAGAATTCATGAAAAATTTCATGAACTGTCTGCACCCGGAAAACAGTTTGAAAGCTTTCTGCATCATAGCGGTTATGTATTTGCAAATGAAGAAGAGAAAAAGAAACATCAGGAGCGAAACATATCTATTTTAAAACAGGACCTTGCGGAATCGGGAATGACAGCAAGAAGCTGTGCCCAGATGGCGCAGGAACTGCTGTTTTGCCAGGATACTGCCAAGGAAGGCTTTGATTATTGTATGACGTGCCTGCCGAAGCTGAGGAAACAGGGAGCCTTGATGGATTCCTGCGTTCAATGGATTATAGTAGCAAGTATCCGATATTTTCACACACTGGATGATTATGAGAACTTAAAGAATCAGGTAGAGTATATTAAGGCAGAGTACCCGTTGTCGCAAATGGCAGAATTGGCGATTTCCGGCGTAATGCTGGAGGCGGCTGTCAAAGCATATGATTTTTCCGTAATTCCACAACTGGCAGAGCATTATCTTGAAAAATGGGATTGGCTGAAAACGCATCCGGAAGAGGCAATGGCACAGTCTCAATTGGATTTTCCTAAATATTACAACGAAGATTACCTGATTCAGATGCTGCAGGCAGGTGCAGCGGCAGCAAATGCAGCACATCAGTATGAAACAGCGTATCGTTTCTGGAAACGTATTCCGTGGGAGAAACAGGGCTTTGACGGGAGCAGATACCAGAAGGCATTGTTGGAAACACTACGGGGAATGTCGGAGAAACAACCATTGATTTCATATTATAGGCATTTTTACAAGGAAGAATGGTTCTTAAAAGAAAACCGGGGATATTTACCGAAGGAATGCAAAGAGGCATTAGAAATCATGGAAAACGATGAGCAGGGGAGGTAACGGGTTTGAAAAAGGCTTTGATTACAGGGATTACTGGTCAGGATGGGTCTTACCTGGCAGAATTTTTACTGGATAAGGGATATGAAGTACATGGACTTGTAAGACGCGCATCTGTTTCCAATACGGCACGGATTCAGCATTTACTTATGGCTCATTCGGTTACCTTACACGATGGTGATTTGACAGATTCGTCATCGCTTGTGCGCATTATCGGACTGGTACAGCCGGATGAGATTTACAATCTTGCCGCACAGTCTCATGTACAGGTATCCTTTGATGTTCCGGAGTATTCCGGGGAAGTAGATGCCATCGGTGTTCTGCGGCTGATGGAAGCAGTCAGGATTTTAGGTCTGACAAAAAGGACAAAGATTTATCAGGCATCTACGTCGGAACTGTACGGAAAGGTGGAGGAGATTCCTCAGCGGGAGACAACGCCTTTTCATCCATACAGTCCTTATGCCATAGCAAAACAGTATGCCTATTGGATGGTGAAGGAATATCGGGAAGCCTATGGTATGTTTGCAGTAAACGGTATTCTGTTCAACCATGAATCCGAACGCCGTGGCGAGAACTTTGTAACAAGAAAGATTACACTGGCAGCCGGACGTATTGCAGAGGGGCTGCAGGATCACTTAGAACTGGGAAACATGGATTCTCTGCGTGACTGGGGCTATGCCAAGGACTATGTGGAGTGTATGTGGCTGATGATGCAGCAGGAAGAGCCGGACGACTTTGTCATTGCAACCGGAGAACAGCATACGGTGCGTGATTTTACCGAAAATGCGTTTAAGGCAAATGGAATCGATATTCGATGGGAAGGCAGCGGCCTTGAGGAAAAGGGATATGATGCAGTAAACGGAAAGATGCTTGTCTGCGTCAATCCGGCATGGTTCCGTCCGACAGATGTGGACAACCTCTGGGGAGACCCGACCAAAGCAAAGACCGTACTTGGCTGGAATCCTCAGAAGACAAGCTATGAAGAACTGGTAACTATTATGGCAAGGCATGACCGTGCGCTGGCAAAGAAGGAAGCAGCTTTAGCTAAGGTAGCGGAATAGAGGAAAAAGCGGAATGGAGAAGAATGCAAAGATTTATGTGGCAGGACACCGGGGCATGGTGGGTTCTGCCATTGTAAGGGAATTAGAAAGACAGGGCTATACAAATATCATCACCCGTACCCACAAAGAGCTTGACCTATGCAGACAGGAGCGGGTAGAGGCATTTTTTGCGGAAGAAAAGCCGGAATATGTGTTTCTTGCGGCGGCAAAGGTTGGCGGGATTATGGCAAATATAGCATCTCCGGCTACTTTTCTGTATGATAATCTGATGATTCAGAATAATATCATGGAATGTGCACGGAAATACAGCGTAAAGAAGCTGTTGTTTTTAGGCTCTTCCTGCATTTATCCTAGAGAGGCTCCGCAGCCGATGAAAGAGGAATTTCTGCTTGACGGAAAGGTAGAGCCGACAAATGAAGGCTATGCAATTGCAAAGATAGCCGGAATGAAGCTGTGTGAAATGTATAACAGGCAGTATGGGACGGATTATATCAGTGTGATGCCGTGTAACCTGTATGGTATCGGGGATAATTTTGATTCGCAGAAGTCTCATGTCGTTCCTGCGTTGATCAGAAAGTTTCATGAAGCGAAGGAAAACGGTGCAGCAGAGGTCGTTGTATGGGGAACAGGACAGGCACGGAGAGAATTTCTGTTTACGGATGATCTGGTAGATGCCTGCATGTTTTTAATGAACAGCTATTCCGGAAATGATTTTTTTAATATCGGTTCCGGAACGGATGTCACAATCAGAGAACTGGCAGAAATCATAAAGAACGTGGTCGGTTTTGAAGGAAACATTGTGTTTGATGCATCAAAGCCGGACGGGATGCCGCAGAAGCTGTTGGATGTGACGAAACTGAAGAATGCAGGGTGGGAGTATAAGACAAAACTGCGGGAAGGACTTGAAATCACGTATCGCTGGTATTTAGACAATTACGGGCTGTTTAACGGAGGTAGCGTATAATGGATAAAATCGGAGTCGGATATGCATCGGTTACCGATATTGAAAAAAGATATGTGATGGATGCTCTGGATCATGAGCGCTTGTCACAGGGAAAATATGTTGCAAAATTTGAACGGGAATTTTCGAGGGCACATAATCGGACGTATGGTATTATGTGCAACAGCGGAACATCTGCGTTGCATCTTGCTTTGGAAACCTTAAAGGAAATTGACGGATGGGATGAAAAAACGGAAGTACTTGTTCCGGCAATTACCTTTATTGCAACCTCCAATGCCTGTCTTCATGCAGGGCTTACAGTAAAGTTTGTGGATGTTGACCCTGTCACTTATAATATGAATCCGGAAGAAATTGAAAAGCATATTTCAGAGAATACAAAATGCATCATTCCGGTACATACCTTCGGCATGCCTTGCGATATGGGCAGAATTATGGAGATAGCAAAGAAACATCATCTTCGTGTCATTGAGGATTGCGCAGAGGCGCATTTTGCAAAAGTTGACGGATGCCCGGTTGGCAGCTTTGGGGATATTGCAGCCTTCAGTACGTATGTTGCACATACCATAACCACAGGAATCGGCGGTGTAGTATGTACAAGTGAGCAGAGGCAGGCGGAGATACTTCGTTCTCTTGTTGCACACGGAAGGGCTTGTACCTGTGAACAATGTGTTGCAGCGGATGGAAAGAAGGTATGTCCGAAGCGCATGAAAACAGAACTGGACAGAAGGTTTTGCTTTGAAAGAATCGGATACAGCTATCGTGTGGGAGAATTGGAAGGCGCATTAGGACTGGCACAGCTGGAACGCAAAGATGAGATTATGGGAAAGCGGCATGAAAATGCAGATTATTTAATCCGTGGGTTAGAGAAGTTTGAACATCTGCTGCAGCTTCCAAGGCATCCGGAGAATGTGGAACATACTTATATGATGTTTCCGATTCTCGTTCGCAGAGGAAGTAAAATTGATACAAAGGATTTTGTCAGATATCTGGAAAAGTGCAATATTGAAACAAGACCTATGCTGCCGCTTTTGAACCAGCCTGTTTATATAGAGCTGTTTGGAGACATAGAAAAGGATTATCCGGTAGCAGAATATATCGACCATAATGGATTTTATATCGGCTGCCACCATGGACTGACAAGGAAGGAACTGGATTATCAGATAGCATGTATTTCGGAATATTTGGAACGGTATCAATGTCTTTAGACAGGAAAGGAAAGCAAGGATGAACATTATACTTTTATCCGGAGGTTCCGGGAAACGTTTGTGGCCATTATCAAATGATGTCCGTTCCAAGCAGTTTCTGAAATTATTTAAAAATACCTTTGGAGAATATGAATCCATGGTACAAAGAGTATATGGTGCCCTGAAACGCATGGATCATAATAATCATATTACGATTGCTACATCGAAGACACAGGTATCGGCACTGCGCAATCAATTAGATGACAAGGTGGATATTTCTTTGGAACCATGCAGGCGGGATACATTTCCTGCAATTGCACTTGCCAGCGCGTATCTGCATGATGTAAAACACATTTCAGATGAGGAAGCAGTTGTGGTATGTCCGGTAGATCCCTATGTGAATGATGAATATTTTAAGGCGATTATGAGATTAGGAAGCATTGCGGAAAAGAGTGATGCAAAGATAGTCTTAATGGGCATGGAGCCTACCTATCCAAGTGAAAAGTATGGCTATATTATTCCTGAAACCACAGAACAGATTAGTACGGTACGGGAATTTAAAGAAAAGCCGGATATGGAAACTGCAAAAGAATATATCGGACAGGGAGCCTTGTGGAACGGCGGTGTGTTTGCGTATCACCTGGGTTATGTGCTGGAAAAATCAGATGAAATCTTAGGATACCGCACATACAAAGAGCTTTTTGAACATTATGAAGAACTGATGAAGATAAGCTTCGACTATGCAGTTGTAGAAAAGGAAAAAAGAATTGAGGTAATGAGGTTCCTTGGGGACTGGAAAGACATGGGAACATGGAATACACTTACGGAAGCAATGAAAGAATCTTATGTCGGTAATGTAAAGGTGGGGGGAGAATGCAGGAACCTGCATGTGATTAATGAACTGGACATTCCGATATTGTGCATGGGATTAAAGGATATCGTTGTTTCTGCCAGTCCGGATGGTATTTTAATTTCTGATAAGGAGCAGTCCAGCTTTATTAAGCCATATGTAGATGAAATAAAACAAAAAGCAAGATATGAAGAAAAGTCATGGGGAAGCTTTCGTGTGATTGATGTAGAAGAAAAGAGCATGACAATCAAGGTGATTTTAAAAAAGGGAAAAAGAATGAATTACCATAAGCATCAGTACAGGGAGGAGATTTGGACCGTCATTCAAGGAAGAGGCCGGACAATTATCGATGGAGCAGAGCGTGAAATAAAACAGGGGGATACTGTATTACTGCCAATCGGCTGCTGCCATACGGTGATTGCAGAAGAAGAATTACATATGATTGAAGTGCAGTCCGGAAAGAGCATCAGTGTAGAGGACAAGGTAATAGTTCCCTTTCCATGACAGGAAAGAAAAAAGCTTTTTCTATAAGAGAATTTGAGAAATGCGTCGATAAATGTAGTATAGAGCAGCTTGAGCAGGATGGAGAAGACAAGTATGGAAAACATGAAAATTGTTATTTTAAACGGCGGGCTGGGAAATCAGTTATACCAGTATACATTTCTGCGCTTTTTGGAAACGGTCACAAGGGAAAAATGCATTGTAGATGATTCACCTTTTTGGGGAGAAAATGTACAGCATAACGGATATGAGTTAGAAAAGGTATTTCGTTTAAAGCTGAATTTATTAAGCAATTATTTTTCAGAGGATGTTCGGGCAGAAATGATAAGACTGCGCAGTGAAGGAATCAGTATTCCTCAGCAGCTGCTAAATAACGGGATAAATTTAACGATGATGGCCGAGTTTCGGGATCATGCGAGTTTTGATGGGAATATTGTCTATATGCCGCCATATTGTGCT
>JBJENV010000056.1:0-57933 GCA_051880375.1 Lachnospiraceae bacterium | reverse complement strand
GTTTCGGTATTACCATGTACGGTATGTATCCGACCGATGAAGTAACGAAGGAACGCTTACCGGTGACTCCGGCGATGGAACTGAAGACACATATTTCATTGATAAAGACGCTTCCTCCGGGAGTCGGTATCGGTTACAGCGGAACGTTTGTAACAAAACGGGAAACGAGAGTGGCAACGCTTCCCGTCGGTTACGGTGACGGCTATCCGAGAGGCCTTTCCAATGCGGGAAGAGTACTGATTCACGGAAAGAGTGCACCGATTTTGGGACGTATCTGTATGGACCAGTGTATGGTCGATGTAACAGAGATTCCGGAGGCTAAGCAGGGCGATTTCGTAACGCTCATGGGGCGTGACGGCGGCGACTTTATTTCTGCCGAGGAAATCGGGGCTACCGTGGGAAATTCCTTCCACTATGAGGTAGTCTGTGACATTGGAAAGCGGGTGCCGCGTGTCTACTACAGGGACGGTAAGCCGGTTTCGGTGAGAGAATATCTTCCGAACGAATAAATTTAATTTACAACTTCAAACAGTTTTATGGAATACGCAGAGCAGAAGATGGAAATACTGAAGGACAGAAAGCAGACTGCTAAAACCATAAAACGGAGTGTGAAATTCAGTGATAATTCGTAGAGGAGATATTTTTTATGCGGACTTACGACCGGTGGTCGGTTCCGAGCAGGGAGGTGTGCGTCCGGTGTTAATTGTGCAGAATGACATCGGAAACAAGCACAGCCCGACGGTCATCTGTGCGGCAATAACTTCCAAAATGAACAAGGCAAAATTGCCCACTCATGTGGAAATTGCTGCGGAAAAGTATGGAATCGTAAAGGATTCCGTGATATTATTGGAGCAGGTAAGAACCATTGATAAATCAAGGCTCAGAGAAAAGGTTTGTCATTTGGATCAGGACATTCTGGCACGTATCAATAAGGCACTGTTAATCAGTTTTGCTCTTGATACATAAATGTCGGAAAATCACATGATGATATACGAAAAGGAGAAAAAATTTTTATGGACGGTCATCCCATACGTGGAGCGATAATGATGGTAGTGCTGATGATACTCAATGCGATAACGGAAGCAATGATTACCGCATTTGAAAACGTCAGCGAGGCAAATGCGGAGAAGAGGGCGTCGGAGGGCGAGCGGAAAGCAAAACTGGTTGCATATCTGCTACGGCATCACCGCCGCTACATAACCGTTACGGATTTCGTCTGCATTTCGTGTGTTGCGGGTATGACGATAAGCTATTTCTGCGGTCTGTTTCCCGCACTCCGGACTTATTTCATGACATTGTTGCCGGAGCGGCAGGCAGCTGCGGTATTGTTCTCTGTTGCTGTTACTGTGCTTGTCGTACTGTTTGTGGAACTTGTGTCCATTAAACTTCCGAAGAAGATAGCCTTTCAGCACGCAGAGGGGTATGCGTATGCTACCGCCGGACTGCTTCGGTTTTATACGATTGTGCTTGCACCGTTTGCATGGGTGACGGAAACGATAACGCATGGCTTTTTAAGTCTGTTCCATCTGAAGGATTCCGAACAGGAGGAAAAGGTGACAGAAGAGGAACTGCTCTCTACCGTAACCGAGGCTCAGGAAACCGGTATCCTGGAAGCGGATGAAGCGGAGATGATTCATAATATCTTTGAATTTGACCAGAAGGAGGTCAATGATATTATGACACACCGTAAGAATGTAATTGCAGTCAGTGCGGATATGTCGTTAGAGGCGGCAATGAACTTCATGCTGGAAGAACCGTATTCCCGTTTCCCGGTTTATGAAGAGGTTATGGAAAATATCGTCGGAATCCTGCACTTAAAGGATGTTATGGCGATGTACATGAACAGCAGTCCGGAAGAACTGAAACTAAAAAGGGTGAAGGATGCGGCAAGAGAACCGTACTTTGTGCCGGATACACAGGGGCTGGATGTTTTATTTAAGGACATGCAGCAGAAGAAAATCCATATGGCAATCGCGATTGACGAGTACGGTCAGACGGCAGGCATTATTACGATGGAGGACATTCTGGAGGAAATTGTCGGAGATATTCAGGATGAGTACGACGAAGAGGAAGAAGATATCATGCCTCAGGCAGACGGAAGTTTCCTTGTACGCGGAACGGCAAGCCTTGATGAATTGTCCGAAGTGACCGGCATTAAGATTGAAGAAGAGGATTTTGATACGCTAAACGGACTCCTGATTGCGGAACTGGACCACATTCCGGAGGACGGGGAGTATGCAACCATAGAGTATAACGGGTTCCGGATGGATATTCTGGAAACGAAGAATAAGATGATTACCCTTGTGCGGATGAAGAAGCTTACAGAGTCCGATGACGAGGGAACATCAGAAGACTAAAAAGAAAGGCTGGAGGATTTTTATGTATTGTACAAGAAAAGTAACGGAGGATATTGTCTGGGTCGGCTGTGACGACCGGAGGCTTGCGATGTTCGAAGGTGTATATTCGGTTCCGGGCGGAGTGTCTTATAACTCCTATCTGATAAAGGACGAAAAGACGGTACTGCTGGACACGGTGGACCAGGCGGTTGGCAAGCTGTTTTTAGAAAATGTGGCAAAGGAATTAGACGGAAGAAAGTTAGACTATCTTGTGATTCAGCATATCGAGCCGGACCATTCGGCAACGATTTCGGATATTCTTCTGCGTTACCCGGAGGTAACGTTAATATGCAACGAGAAGACAAAGACAATGCTTGCGCAGTTTTACGATGCGGAAATGACGGAACGGGTGCTCACCGTGAAAGAGGGAGACACCTTATGCACAGGAGAGCATACGCTTTCGTTTACCTTTGCACCAATGGTACACTGGCCGGAGGTCATGGTAACTTACGACAGCAAGGATAAGATTCTGTTTTCTGCGGATGCGTTCGGCACCTTCGGTGCATTAAACGGTGCCTTGTTTGCGGATGAAGTGGATTTCTTTACCGACTATTTAAAAGAAGCCCGCCGCTATTACACAAATATTGTCGGAAAGTACGGAACGATGGTGCAGGCACTGCTTAAGAAAGCATCTGCGCTTGATATTCAAATGATTTGTCCGCTGCACGGCCCGGTCTGGAGAGAAAACCTTGCGGCATATATCGAAAAGTATCAGCTCTGGAGCAGCTATGAGCCGGAGGAACGCGGTGTGATGATTGCTTATGCATCGGTTTACGGTCACACGGAGAATGCGGCAAACATTCTTGCCTGCGCATTGCGTGACCGCGGAATCAAGACAATGATGTATGACGTTTCGGTGACACATGCATCGGACATCATTGCTGAGGCGTTCCGCTACAGTCATCTTGTATTTGCGTCCGCTACCTACAACGGCGGTATCTTTGTTTCGATGGACGAGCTGTTACGTGACCTTGCAGCGCACGGTTTAAAGAACCGTACTGTTGCCGTGATTCAAAACGGAAGCTGGGGTGCGGTGAGCGGAAGACAAATGAAGGAAATTCTGTCCGGTATGAAGGACATGAACATATTAGAGGAAACAGCAGACATCAAGTCATCGGTGAAGGAAGAGCAGCGCGTGCAGCTTATGGCACTGGCAGACCGTCTTGCAGAAAGTGTGCGCAGTTGAAAATTACGGTTTTATGTGTCGGCAAGGTAAAGGAAACTTATTTTACCGGTGCCATTGACGAATATGCAAAACGACTGTCCCGCTACTGTAAGCTGGAAATGATAGAAGTGGCGGACGAAAAAACGCCGGACGGCGCCGGTGCGGCGCTCGAAGAGCAGATAAAACAAAAGGAAGCGGAGCGCCTGATGAAATATCTGCCGGAGGACGCTTACCTTATCGTACTTGCTATTTTAGGAAAACAGCTGACCTCAGAAGAGCTGTCCGAAAAAATCGGCAGCCTCGGAGTCGGCGGTGTCAGTCATATTGTATTTGTTATCGGAGGCTCACTCGGCCTTGCCGACTGCATTACAAAGCGGGCCGATTTTCTGCTCAGCTTTTCCAAAATGACTTTCCCGCATCAGCTCATGAGGGTCGTACTGCTTGAGCAGATTTACCGGAGCTACCGGATACTGCAGGGAGAGCCGTATCATAAATGAGTGCAGGTTTTGCACAGGCGAAGGAAGGTAAGGTATGGGGAAAGCAGAAGAAATCAGAATAGTATGGGAACAACAGCCGGAAGTTTTTCCTGCTTTTTTGGAAGAACATCCGGACATTTTTTTGAAAACGGACATCCGACAGAAAACGGAAAATGAGGCACTTGTTTCGGAATTTTCCGGACGGCTGCAGAAGAAATTCTGTAAAAAACCGAAAACCGAAAAGGATAAGAAACAATGGGAACAGGAGTTGGAACAGGAGTTTCTGAGTTTTTTAGAAAAAGAAAAGATACTGTCTCTTTCCGAGCAGATAGCCCCGGAACTGCTTACTGCATGGAAACGGGAAACAAAACGGTTTATGGAGAGAGCAAAAAGCTTTGACGAAACGTTAAATCAGGAACAGCTTTGGCAGGCTCTCCGGAATTATTTTATTTATGTCATGATTGTAGAAATGCAGGGGGAAGAACCGAACGCAAAGAACCCGATTCTGGCTTACAGTCTGTTGTATCCTTATACGGATAACTATATTGATGATAAGCAGGTTTCCGGGCAGGAAAAAGAACGGTATAACCGGATGATTGCATCAAAACTGATAGAAGAGGCGGTAGTGCCGGAAAATCCACTGGAAAAGAAGACCTGTCAGCTTTTAGATATGATTCTGAAAGAGTATGAGGGTGAAAAGCGAAAAAGAGTCGCGGAAACGCTCTTGCAGCTACTGAAAGCACAGAATCAGAGCATTCGTCAGCAAAAATCGGACATCGATGGCGGGCAGATTCTTATGATTTCCATCCGGAAGGGAAGTACCTCCGTATTGGCGGATTATCTTTTTGCAGCATCGGACTGGCTTGACGAGGAGGAAACGTTTTATCTGAAATTCGGTTTTTTGCTACAGCTGGTAGATGATTTGCAGGATATGAAGGAAGACCGGGAGAGCGGGAGTCATACGTTGATGACGCAGTCAGAGGTGCAGCAGAAGCTGGAACAGTGCGTAAACCGCCTGCTTTGGTTTTCATGGAACGTGATTCGTGAATTTCACCCAAAAAATCCGACAATCAAAGATTTTATATTAAAAAACTGTGTGGGAATCATAATTCTGGCAGCTGCCATGAACCAGCAGTTCTTCTCGATGAGCTACATAAAGGCATTGGAACCATATCTGCCTTTTTCGTTAGAGTTTCTTAAAAAGAGCGAGAAGCTAAGGAGGACAGTATGAAAAATAAAAAATGGAATAACTTTAATAAACTGACAGAAAAGTGCTACAGCAATATGATTGGCGTTGAAAAGGATGGAAACTGTTGGAAACAAGCATTTGATCTTCTAAAAGAAATAATTCTTGAGGAAAGGAAGAAAAATCCCGGTTTTGCGTCTCAACTGGAAATGGTTGATGATGCAACTGATTACGAATATGATATTCAAGGATGGATGGAAGATTGCCTTGATGAGATTGACATGAGAGGTGAGCATGAGACTCTGCTGAAAATGTGTGATGACTTACTTAAGATGTTTGGCTGGCCTGAATATACCGACTCAGACATTAAATTTAGAAAATCTGTTGCTCTTAAGGGACTCGGTCGAAAGAAGGAAGCGGCAGAGTATTGTAAAGAATGGGTTCAGAAAGAACCTGAAAATATTATGGCTGCCGCAGCCGGTGTCTATGCCTTTATAGAAACAAATGAGTTTGATGCGGCTGAAGAATTAATCGGACGCTTCATTTTCGATCGTTCAAAGTGTACAGATGAAAATGATATCATGTTTACAGCCGCATCCAGATTATATGAAGTGACAGGTAATAGAAAAGAGAAAAAGCTGATAGACAGCGCGATTAAGGAATATGAAAAACACTTAGAAGAGTACTTTGATAATTTTGATTCGGAGGATGATGACTTAGACTTCCTTGATGAAATGCCTTTTAATTAGGGTATTGTTATATTTTTTTTGATTGAAATGTTCTCATACATATTCAGCTGCAATGTTCAAGTAGAATTATTGAGCAGTGTAAAGATGGGGGACGATGTTTGCCGAATCAAAATAACACAGGGGATAGTTCAGGAGGGGTGAAGCTCAAATGAAATATATGCACTTTAATTCTTCCTGTTCTTACGCAGGTTTGGCAAATATGCTGGAATTGCTTCATTATGATACGGAGGACTATATAATCGCTTTGGATATCGGACTCCCTTATTTTATCCGATGTGACAGCAAATCAAATTGTTATCAGGCAGGCGCTATGCTTCAGTCAAAGGAATGGTTTGATTTGTATCTGAAGCCAAGAGGCTTTTCCTATGTTGAAAAGGTACTTCCGAAAGAAGAAGCCGTTTGCAGTCTGTGTCCGGGGAGAATGCTTGGAATTCAGGTCAGTGCACGGTCAAAGCATGCAGTCGTATGCATGGAAGCGACAAAAGAAGAGTATTCGTTTCTGAATAATAAACGGAAGGATACTCCTCAGGAGGAAGTTTTAAGATTTTCAAAGGAAGAGCTTTTGAAGAGACTTCCCGAAGAAACAGCGGTAGGCTATGTAGAAGCATGCGATGCAGAAGAGGTTAATTTCCTCTCATACTATAAGGAATCTGTATTGACTTGGAAAAAACTGAAAAAAGAATTGAACCAGTTTACAGCAAGTGAGCAAGGTCCGCAAAGTCTGCAGGAAGCCAGAGATCGTCTATTCAGACCGCTTCTGGTGGATAGTCTGGCAATGATGAGATTGCTAGGGCAACAAGAATTGGTATTATGTTTGGAAAGCTTACAAACAAGCTTTCTGAATACAGTCAAAAAGAATCAACCGGTCGTGCTGGCGGACGAGTTTGACTGCTTTAAGTTTGACGAAGTAATCGAGAGAATTGTAACTTTGATTGAGAAAAAATCAAACAAGCTTGCTTAGTAGACAGAGGGAATTGTAATGAACGATAAAAACGCATAATTTTCTTGCGATTGGAGAGAAAATGTGCTACTATCTAGTTAAAGCAATGACTTCTAAAAGATAAAATTTCTATTAGTGCATACTGATGTAAAGGTATGCCGGGGTATCGAAGCCCTGTCATAGCGGACTATCTTCCGCAGAACTCCTTGCTTAATACAACAACATAGTGGGGAGGACAAAAAGACGGTACCCGTATAATCTGTACCTTCCCTGAAACACGAAAGGAAGGTAATGTACATGGAGCAAAACCAAAGAAGAAACGAAACAGGAGAGAATGTAAGAAAGTTATTAGAAGGGCATCAGATGAATCTGAGCGACTTCGCGCTTTTCCTCTCTGTTATGAAAAACAAGAGGGCATACGAAAATACGCTAAGTATTATTCTTGCAGAGCCGGATATCAAATTACGAGAAGTCAAGGTAGAGCAGGTCATTTTGAATAAAAGTGGGAAAAGGGCTATCCGTCTGGATGCATGGGCAGTTTCGGAAGATGAACGCCAGTTCAATATGGAAATGCAGAATGATTCAAAGCAGGATTTTCTGCCAAGACGATCCCGCTTTTATCAAGGACTGATCGACACTCCCCTGCTAAAGGCCGGAAAGAACACAAAATATCGTCATTTGCCGTCTACTGCTATTATCTTTATTACGCAGGACGATATTTTCGGAAAAGATTTTGTAAAATATACTTTTACGGAACAATGTGAAGAGGTTGCCGGATTGCATCTGGAGGACGGAACCACAAAGATTTTTCTGAATATGACAAGCAAAAACGGACCGGATGAGTTGGTCAGCCTTCTTCAATATATGAAGGAAACGAACATTAAAAATCCGAACATTTTAGTGAAGGACAAGAGGATTCTGGAACTGGATGCTATTGTGCAGGAGGTGAAGGAATCGGAAGAATGGGAGGCAGTAAGGATGAACATTCTGGAAATCGGGCTACAACAAGGAATACAACAAGGAATACAACAAGGAATACAACAAGGAATACAACAAGGAATACAGGCTTTAATACTGGATAATCTGGAGGAAGGCGTATCGGAGGCAAGGATTCTGGAAAAGCTTCAGAGACGCTTTGAATTAACGGAAGAAGAAGCAAAACAGCGTTACGAGGAATGTATAAGCAAAAACAAAGAATTGTAAGAATCTTTTGCTTGTTCCCTGTCGAATTTTAGTATATAGTAGAGTATAGAGAAGTATGGTAAAAGACATGCCGCTCTATACTCTTTTTTTGAAAGGCTTAAAGTTAACCATGAAGCTATTACATCTTGCAGATTTACATATCGGGAAGCGGGTCAATGAGTTTTCCATGTTGGAGGAACAAAAGCAGGTGCTTTCGCAGGCACTCCGCATGGCGGTGGAACATCAGGTAACGGCGGTTCTGATTGCCGGCGACGTGTACGATAAGGCGATACCGTCGGTAGAGGGCGTGCGGCTGTTTGATTCGTTCCTTACGGCACTCGCAAGGAGGAAAATACCGGTCTGTGTCATCAGCGGAAATCACGATTCGCCGGAACGGCTTTCCTTTGGGAAAAGCCTGTTTGAGCATGCAGGACTTTATATGGCAGGAGCGTATGAGGAGGAACCGGTCCGTGTGACCTTTACGGATGAATTCGGTGAGGTGGATGTTTATTTGCTCCCGTTTATAAAGCCGCAGATGATAAGAAGCTTGCCACAGGAGGCTTCGGCTCAACCGACACAGAGTACGGAGGTATCCGAAAGCAGAAATCGTCCGGAAAGCTATACGGATGCAGTCAGGATAGCACTTACCGGGCTGCCGCTTAATAAAGAAATACGAAATGTTCTCATAGCGCATCAGTTTGTGACCGGCATCGGTGAGGAGCCTTTAAGAACCGATTCGGAGACCGTTTCGGTCGGAGGTGTTGATGCGGTGGACTATCATGTGTTTGATGCATTTGATTATGTGGCGCTCGGACATCTGCACGGAGCGCAGCATGTCGGCAGGGATACTGTGCGTTATGCAGGTTCTCCGGTCAAGTATTCCTTTTCCGAGGCAAGACAGGAAAAGTCGGCAACGCTCGTGACGCTTTTAGAAAAGGGAAATATTCAGATAGAGAAGCTTGCCTTTACGCCGATTCATGATATGCGGGAAATTAAGGGCACACTGGCACAGCTGACCAATCCCGAAATTTTTACGCAGGCGGACACCGAAGATTATATTCATGTGACACTAACGGATGAAGAAGAAATCTATGATGTACTTGGAAAGCTGCGCGCGGTCTATCCGAATCTGATGCAGCTGGATTTTGATAACAGGCGTACGCGTGCGGCAGGAGCCGGTGCGGTTATGTCGGAAACGGTGCGTGAAAAAGGAACATATGAGCTGTTCCGAGAGTTTTTTGAGCAGCAGACAGGCAGCCCGATGACACCGATGCAGGAATTTACGATGCGTGACATCTTGGAGAATGGAGAAGAGGAATGAGACCGACTTATTTGGAACTAAGTGCATTTGGACCGTTTGCGGGAAAGGTGGAAATACCGTTTGAGGATATCGTATCGGAGGGAGTTTTTCTGATTCACGGGGCAACCGGAGCCGGAAAAACAACGATTTTTGATGCAATTTCGTTTGCGTTGTTCGGAAATGCGAGCGGTGAAAACCGTCCGACGGATTCCTTACGCTCGGATTTTGCCGCGGATGATGTGCCGACCTATGTCATCTTTCGGTTTACGCATGGCGGAAAGAGCTATAGTATCGAGAGAAAACCGGCATACCGTCGTCCTAAACAGCGCGGAGAGGGCTTTACGGAAAGCAAGGCGGATGCAGTGTTTACGTTTCCTGACGGAATTGTCGTAACCGGCTACCAGAATGTAACCGATAAGGTGGAAGAACTGCTTTCGGTGGACTGGAGACAGTTTAAGCAGCTGTCCATGATTGCTCAGGGCGAGTTTACAAAGCTTTTGACGGTAGAAAGTAAGGAACGCGGAGAAATCTTCCGTAAAATTTTCCATACCGGAGAGCTTGGCAGAATCGGAAAGACACTAAAAGAGCGCATGTTAAAACTGAAACGCGTCTGTGAGGATACGGACAATGTCATTGTTCAGTACTATATGGGCATAGAATGCCCTGAACAGGAGCAACCACGAAGCAGGATAGATTCCTGGAAGGAGCAGCCTGATATTCATAAGGCTGGAGAGTTCCAGGAACTGCTTGCTGATATAGTAGCGGAGGACCGGAAGGAGTATGCTTCCTGTCAGAGTGAGGTGAAGTCTCTGGAGGAAGAACTGTCAGGGTATCAGGTCATGGAGGCAAAGCTTTCGGAACTTCAGAAAAAGAAGGACGAACTGGAACTTCTTCTTCTGCAACAGGAAAATACATCCTTAGAGGAAGCAGAAAACGAGGAAGACAAACGCAGACTGTTTTTTGCCAAAAAAGCGGTTTCTGCAGTCAGACCGCAGAAAGAGGCTTACTCTACCGCCAAACGGGAGCGGGAAGAGCTGTTTGCCATGATAGAGAGCAGAGAGAAGCAACTGGCACAGCTAAAGACGCAGGAAGAGGATATCATACTGCACTATCACAAGGCGCAGGCAGATAAGGCAGGCTTAGAAGAACTTTTAGTACGCATGGAGCAGGCGAAAAACGAAGTAAAGAATGCCGGGCTGCGGACACAGCTTTGCAGGCAGAGAGAAGAAAAGCTTGCGGAGTATGAAGAAGAAAACAGGCGCTTTGAGGAAAAAAAGCAGAGAATACAGGAACTGGAGGACGAATGCGGAAGCTGCAGACATGCAGTAGAGCGACTGGCGGAAATCTACCGGCAGGGGACGGAACTTGAACGCAGGGAACGTGAAATCAAACAGTGGAGTGCCGCGCTTACAGAACAGAAAGAGCGTTTTAAATCATATGAAACGACAAAAAAGAACTATGAACGCCTGACCGGACTTCTGACGGAAAAACTGGAGCGGCAGCAGTGTCTGGAGGCAGAATTGTCGGAAGCCGAACGTATTTATTTGTGCGAGCAGGCAGGAGTTCTTGCAGACCACTTAAAGGAAGGGGAAGCATGTCCGGTCTGCGGAAGCCTGACACATCCGGAGCCGGCAGTTTATACGGCAGGTGCCCCGACCAGAGAAGAACTGGAGCAAAGACGGGCAGAAGTTGAGGAATTTAGAAAAGAAACAGCGGAGCTGTCTAAGGAAGCGGCTATGGAAAAGAGTACGATGCTGCTGCTGCTTGAATATCTTTCAAGACCGAGGGACAATACAGAGCCTCCGCGCTTTGATTCCATGGAGGGATATGAACAGGAAGAGGCAAAATTAAAGGATGCCCTGCAAAATGTGCTGGCGGAAATAGAAGCTCTCTTAAAGGAGCAGGAGACATGCATGCGGGCAAAGGACCGCGTGCCGGAGCTGGAAGAAAAGCTTGCTCTCGAACGCAGGAATCTGGACCTGCTTCAGGGAACGCTGCTTCGTATCACTTCGGAGCTTCAGGGAATCGAGAATGATATCAAGAAACTGACACTTGAACTTACTGTGGCAGATGAGGAAGAGGCAGAAAAACGGCTTGCAGGACTGCAGGCAGAGCATGAGCAGAAAAAGCAGGAAATTTCAAGTGCTGAAACAGCTTATTATGAATGGGACAACCAAAGACAAAGCGAGGCAGCAGTATTAGAACAGCTGCTGGGTCAGAAAACCGCGCGTGCCATGAAGGAACAGAATGCAAGAGAAACCTATCTTTCGGCGCTGAAAAGTGCCGGCTTTGATACCGAGGCGGATTATGACAGGGCGGTGCTTAATGAAGCGCAGATAGAGGAACTGGAGGAAAAGACGGCAAAAAGAGAGGCTGAGCTTTTGAAGCGCAGAGAGCGGATTCGATTTCTTCAGCAGGAAGTTTCTCATAGCGAATGGAAAGATACCGGCTTTGTAAGAAAGCAGATAGAGGACCTGAAAGCCAGAAAAAACGTGCGGAATGAACGCATTTCGGTGCTTTATAACCGGATAGAAACGAACGAAAAAATCAGAGTGCAGGCAGAAAAGCAGATAAGAATAAGAAAACAGCTGCAAAAGGAATACGGCAGTATTTTTACACTGAGTGCGGTTGCAAACGGTGAGCTTCCCGGCAAGGACCGCCTGCCGTTTGAACAGTATGTGCAGGCATTTTATTTTGAGCAGGTCATTTACGAGGCAAACCACCGATTAAAGCAGATGAGCGGAGGACGCTATGCGCTCCTTCGCAAAAAAGAAGCAGACAATAAACGTAGCGTAACCGGTCTTGATTTGGAAATTATGGATTATTTTACCGGCAAGGCAAGAAGCGTCAAATCTCTTTCGGGAGGTGAGTCGTTTAAGGCGGCACTGTCATTAGCCCTGGGACTTTCCGATGTGATTCAAAGCTATGCCGGAGGCGTGATTGTGGAAACAATGTTTATCGACGAGGGCTTCGGAAGCCTTGATAAGGATTCTCTGGAGCAGGCGGTCGCTCTGCTAAAAACGCTTGCCACCGACCACAGAATTGTCGGCATTATTTCACATGTGGAAGAATTAAAGGAATGTATTGAGAAAAAAATTCAACTGGAAAAGGGGATACACGGTAGTACAATCTGCTTTTAAACCATACCAAAGGAGGGATTTAGACAATGATGATTCGGGATTTTGCACTGAATGAAGTGGAAGTGACGGAACCGTATTTACAAAATGCGTTCCGACTGGAGCGGGAATATCTCTTAAAGCTGGATGCAGACCGTCTGCTTGCGGGCTTTTATGAAATCGCCGGAAAACAGGCGAAAGCAGAACGCTATCCGGGCGGCTGGGAGGATGCGGACATCGCGGGACATACCATGGGGCATTATATGACGGCATTGGCACAGGCATATGTACAGTCAGGACAGAAAGAGTTTTACGATAAGCTGATATATCTGCTTACAGAGCTTTCGGGCTGTCAGGCGGAATCCGGTTATTTGTCGGCATTTCAGGAAGCTTTGTTTGACAATCTGGAGCAGGGAAAACAGGCATGGGTGCCTTGGTATACGATGCATAAGATACTTTCCGGTCTGATTCGTGTGTATCAGCTGGCGGCTATCCCGACGGCGCTTACGATTGCGGTGCGCCTTGGCACCTGGGTGGCAGAGCGCGTCAACCGTTGGGACGAGGCAATGAAGGCTACGGTACTTGCGACCGAGTACGGCGGTATGAACGACTGCCTGTATGAATTGTATAAAGAAACAGGAAAAATTGAATTTATGCTGGCAGCGGAAAAATTTGACGAACTTCCGCTGTTCCAGGAAATTCACGACGGAAAGGATATTCTTGCAGGAAAGCATGCCAATACAACAATTCCGAAGTTTCTTGGTGCCTTAAACCGTTATCTTGTGGTCGGTGAGGACCAAAACTTCTATCTGGAGGCAGCAGAAAGCTTTTTTGATATTGTTGTGGAGAATCACACGTATGTAACGGGAGGCAACAGTGAGTGGGAACATTTCGGAGAGCCGAAGCTGCTTGCCGGAGCGAGGACAAACTGCAACTGCGAAACCTGCAATACATACAACATGCTGAAGCTTGCCAGAGGACTGTTTCAGGTGACCGGAGACAAAAAGTATCTTGATTTTTATGAGGGAACCTATTGGAATGCCATTGTTTCTTCGCAGAATCCGGAAACCGGTATGTCCATGTATTTTCAACCGATGGCGACGGGGTACTTTAAGGTGTTCAGCCACCCGTTTGACAACTTCTGGTGCTGCACCGGAACGGGCATGGAAAATTTCACAAAACTGAACGACAGTATTTATTATAAAAAGGATGATATCCTTTATATTGCCATGTACATTTCTTCCACCTTAAAGGATGAACTGCAGGGACTGACGTTGACGGTCGAGGCATCGCTTCCGGAAAAGCCGACGGTAAATATCACCGTCCGAAAGGAGTCGGAAGGAGAAACAAGGCTTGCATTCCGTATTCCGGAATGGAACAAAAGACCGGTGGCTGTGGCAAAGAACGGAAGAATGATTCGGGCATCGGGAACGGAGGGATTCCTCTATGTAACTGTAGAAAAGGGGAAGACGGAGTTCCAGCTTACGTTTTCACCAACGGTATGTATCCACCCGTTAC
The DNA here is from genome assembly GCA_051880375.1 of Lachnospiraceae bacterium. Taxonomy (GTDB): domain Bacteria; phylum Bacillota; class Clostridia; order Lachnospirales; family Lachnospiraceae; genus SIG299. The sequence continues at coordinate 43,905 of JBJENV010000056.1, read as the reverse complement.
CGGACAATCCAAATGTCGTAGCGTTTACGTATGGACATCTGGTACTTTCTGCGGGACTCGGAGCGGAAGATATGACAACCTCGTGCACCGGTGTGAATGTGACGGTGCCGACAAAGGAAATCAAAATCAAGGATTATCTGGAGATTCAGAGCGGTTCGGTTGCTGAATGGAAGGAGCATCCGGAAATGGTCCTCACCAGAAACGGAAACAAGCTGGAATTTATGCTGCATGGCACAGATGAGGATAAACGTCTCGTATTTACGCCGCACTATGCGCGCTATGAGGAGCGTTACGGCATCTATTGGGAACTGATTCCTAAGGTAGAAGTAAATCATACAGTGACAGAACGGATTGTGAAGGAGGCAGCCATCGAGGTGGTAGAGGAAACGAGCAGTATGGGGAAGCCACAGAAGGAAGATTTGGAAGGAAAGAACCTGAACCGTGAAAAAGAAAAAAAGGAGAGAGGCAGCGGCAGAGGAGGTTTGGTGGTATTGGTTATCGTTCTGTTGATTGCAACTGTATTCTGTGCGGCAATGGCATTATCAGAATCGTTTAAGGATAAAGTCGTAGAAACGATTCGTGTGTGGACGGCGCAGACACAGCAGAACGGTACTTCTGTGACAGAAAACGGAGAAAATACCGAAAGCATTCCGACGATACAGCCGACAGCATCCCCGGCACCGGAAGCAAGGAAGCAGGTGGATAATCTCGCGTATGCGGTTGCTTCCTGTGATACTTCTGCACTAAAGGATTTCCGACCGCTGGCGGAGACAATTAACGGCAGGGAATATCTGACGTTTGATAATGGAACATACCGGATTTCCTACAAGAATGACTATATGGCAAATACCGAGGAGCCTGCATATGAGGTGATTGTATCAAACGGAACACGGACACAAACCTTTGAGTGGCCATATTGCATGGAGAACGGCAGACTGGAAGAACTTTGCCCGGATATCGGTGATTACTGCAAAAACGGCAGAGAACAGCTTGTCTTTTCCTTCTATGAAAGTAAAGAAGCGGTTTCCAATTATCTGCACATCGTAGCAGGAATTTCGCTGGAGGAGTATTATTTTATTTCTCCGGATAAAACGTTAGAGTCGTTAGTGACACTGGATTCCTTCTTAGATGCCGGTCATGCGCTGATTGCGAAACTTGTATCCGGAGAAAGAACCTACTATGTATCGCTTCCGTATGTGAACGAGGAACAGGCAGAAGAAAACTATGCAATGGTTCATGACGCTCATCTTTCCTATGTGGTAGGAGAAGAAAATATTACAATGACCTGCTATGTATCGCTTGGCGAAGGAAATTTTGTCGGGCGTATCCGCGGCAAGATTACATATTCTCAAAGAGATATGTTTCAGCTGTCGTCTCCGTCATTCTATCTGTTTGCAGAGGACGATTTCTGTGATATCGATTCGATGGGAATTGCGGTGCCGGTTGCAGAAGATAAGCTTTTTACGGCACGGATTCCGGTGACCGGTGACAACGGAGAACGTCTGCTTGTGCCGGTGCGTGCAGACATGGCGCTTCATGAATATACTATGGAGAACTTTGTAAGAGAGGAAAACGGAACGCTTGCTTACTATGAAAACGGAAGTAAGGTAACACTGACCGGTATTGATGTTTCCAAGTGGCAGGGAGACATCAACTGGAAAAAGGTAAAGGCTGCAGGTGTGGATTATGCGATTATCCGACTTGGATATCGAGGAACGGCAGAGGCGGGCAACTGTGCCATTGACCCATATTATAAGCAGAATATCGAAGGCGCGTTAGCTGCGGGGCTTCAGGTCGGTGTTTACTATTTTACACAGGCGATAACCGTGGAAGAAGCCATCGAAGAGGCAAATATTGTGATTGAAAATCTGCAGGGGTATGATATTACATTCCCGGTCGTATTTGATACGGAGCAGGCGACGGATGCGCGTGCCAACAAGCTGCCGAATTCGGTAAGAACCGAATGTGCAAAGGCATTCTGTGATACCATTCTGGCGGCTGGGTATACACCGGTGATTTATGCAGGAACCAACTGGAGCATTCTGAATCTGAACATGGAGGAACTGCAGGGATATGACTTCTGGTATGCTTATTACGGAAACGAACTGTACTTCCCGTACCAGTTTACGATGTGGCAGTATACAGAAAGCGGACGGATTGACGGTGTCTCAGGTGAGGTCGACTTAAACATCAGCTTTATAGACTATTCCACCAGATAACGGAAGACTGATGCCGTATACAGGCAGCTTTGACAACTTGTGATTTAGAGACAATGGAGGAAAAGAGCAATGAGATATTTGGTAGAGGAATTCGGTGCAATGGGTGACGGCAATACCAATGACCGTGTGGCGATTCAGGCAGCAATCGATAAATGTGCAGCGGACGGCGGAGGAGTTGTTGTCCTTTCGGGGGGGAAAACCTATATCAGCGGTTATTTACTTTTAAAGTCGAACGTGGAATTTCATCTGGAAAACGGAGCGGTATTAAAGGCTACTTCAGATTTGAATGATTACTATCCGCTTGCCAACGGTGGTGTCGTACATGCACACGAATCGGGACTGCCTTCTTACTTAAACTGCGAGTATGCAGGAAGACCGTTTCATGCCTTTCTGTATGCGAAGGATGCAGAAAACGTTGTGATTTCCGGGTACGGAACGATTGACGGAAACGAAGAGATTTTTTACGGTACGGATGCGGGCTATCATATTGAGGGAAGCTATTATCCGAGGATTCCGCTGGTTCTTTTGGAGGCGGTGAAGCACCTGACCGTAAAAGAGGTAACACTTGCAAAATGTGCCTTCTGGACGCTTCATATGGTAGGCTGTAACGATGTTTTAGTGGATGGTATACGGATTTTAAACAATCTTCGTATGGCAAATTCGGACGGTATCGACCCAGACCATTGTAAGAACGTGAGGATTGCAAACTGTCATATCGAATGCGGCGATGATGCGATAGTGTTAAAGAACAGTGCGGATTACAACGAATACGGTCCGTGTGAAAACATCACGGTTTCAAACTGTACCCTGATTTCTACAAGTGCAGCAATCAAGTTCGGCACCGAAGGAGAGAGAGACTTCCGCAACATTGTAGTTGAAAACTGTGCCATTTCGGGCAGCAACCGCGGTATTTCCCTGCAGGTTCGTGACGGCGGAAATGTGGAAAACGTTATTTTCTCCAACATCAACATCGAAACAAGACGTTTTTCCTATCAGTGGTGGGGACGAGGCGAGGCAATCTGTGTAACAAGCCTTGACCGGAAAGCAGGCGTAAAGCACGGAAAGATTCGGAATGTCGTATTTAAGAACATCAACTGCACCGGAGAAAACGGCATTGTTGTGTACGGTACAGAGGATAATCCGGTAGAAGATATTACATTTGATGAAATCCATATGACACTTGATAAGACATCCAAATGGGATATTGAAGGTTACGATATCCGTCCGTGCGAACTGGAGAACAAGTTTCCGGAAAAGGATACCGGCAAAATCGCAGGAATGTATCTGCGCTATGCGAAGAATGCCAAGGCAAAGAATGTGACAATACATGTGACGGATGCCATGAAGCCGTATTATATGGGCGATGTGTCGGCAGCGGACATGGAGCGGATGAGTGTGGAAGTCAACGAAAACGTACATTTTAACTAGAAAGAGAATTAATTGATTATGGCATATGACTATTCAGAACTGGTGCCGTATCTGCTGCACTGGTATGACCGGAATGCAAGAATCCTTCCATGGAGGGAAAATCCGAGACCGTATGATGTGTGGGTGTCGGAAATTATGCTGCAGCAGACGAGAGTAGAAGCGGTCAAGGGATATTTTGACCGCTTTCTTTCCGAACTGCCGGACATTCGGGCGCTGGCAGAGGCAGATGAAGAAAAGCTGTTAAAGCTTTGGGAAGAACTGGGCTATTACAATCGTGTCCGCAACATGCAGAAGGCGGCAAAAAAGGTTATGGAGGAGTTTGGCGGAGAACTTCCGGCAGACTATGAGGCGTTAAAATCTCTGCCGGGTATCGGTTCTTATACTGCGGGTGCGATTGCCTCAATTGCCTTCGGACTCTGCGAACCGACGGTGGACGGGAACGTCCTGCGCGTGTTAAAGCGGGTTGCGGCAAGCTATGATGACATTACAAAAGAGAAGGTAAAGAGAGAGTTAGAGGACGACGTACGGAGAGTTTTGCCGAAGGAGCGTCCCGGTGACTTAAACCAGTCACTGATGGAGCTTGGAGCTACGGTCTGCTTACCGAACGGAAAGCCGCTTTGCGAACAATGTCCGGTGATGCACCTGTGTCAGGCGTTTCAAAACGGCTGTGAAATGCTCCTTCCGGTCAAGCCGCCGAAAAAGGAGCGCAGAATTGAGGAGCGTACGGTATTTGTCATCCGTTCCGGACAGAAAATTGCGCTTCATAAGCGAGCTCCGAAGGGACTGCTTGCCGGACTCTGGGAGCTTCCGAATGTGGAAGGGTATCTTAAGCTGCAGGAGATAAGAGAGCTGTTCCCGCAGATGGAGATTGAAAAACTGCCGGACGCAAAGCATATCTTCTCTCATGTGGAATGGCGGATGCAGGCTTACAGAATCGCACTGACAGGGAAGGGTGCTTTTCCTGGGAAAACAGTGCAGAATATGGTTGCCCTGCCGGAAGAAAAACTGACGGATAACGGAGAGAAGCAGTTGGACTTCTTTACGGTAGAGCAAATTTCGGACAACATATCATTACCGTCGGCATTTGAAGCTTACCGAAAGTATATCGGATAAGTATGGTTATTTAAGACTGGCGGACAGTAAAGAGAAGAATAGTTGAATGCGCTGGTATAATTCAACCGAACAGAGAATATAGAAGGAAAAACAACCAAAAATGAAAAGAGAGTTGATTTTGACGCTATGAATCAACTCTCTTTTGTGCTATAGTAGGCTCAGAACAGAAACGAAATGCAGATGAGAGTATCTGAAACGGGAAGAGAAAGGAGAAAAACAACATGGCGGCAACCGTATTTTCAACACAGCTTCAGACATTGCGAAAAGCAAGGGGAATCAAACAGGAGCAGTTGGCGGATTATCTCGGAGTCAGTGCACAAGCAGTTTCCAAGTGGGAGAACGGCAGCTATCCGGACGGAGATTTACTGCCAAGGATTGCAGATTACTTTGATGTTTCCATTGATTATCTATACGGAAGGGAAAACGAAAAGGTCGGAATTGAGCAGCAGCTGATGGACGAACTGAAAGAAGCAGCAGGGGATAAAGAACTGTTTGAACAGATGAGAAAATTACTCTGGGCAATGCAGATTGCGCAATGGGAGCCGGCATTCCGGGATTACACCGGGCGTGTGTCGGAGGTGAAAAACGAAGCTGCGTCCAGTCTTTGTACCGATAGTGGCTTCACGCAGATGCGTTTGAACCGGGATTTGGAATACTATGTATGGATGAAGGAACCGAAAGAAGGCTTTGCGAGCCATTTTAAAGTCACCGGGGAGCTGGCAGAGTTGCTTCGCTGCCTTGGAGAGGAAGATACCCTGAAGGTATTGTTTTATATGATGACGCTTTCCTGGAAGGATGTTGTAAGGGTAACTGCCCTCGAAAAGAGACTTGGAGTTCCGAAGGAGAAAATAAAGCGCATTTTGGAACTTTTGAACAGCAGCCCGAACGGCGCCATGATTATACGGACTGAACTGGTGGATGAAGATGACAGGACAGAGGATGCATATGGAATTGATCCGGGAAAGGCGCCTTTCTTTTTTATGCTTCTGGCGGCGGCGGAGGGAATGTTAAACCCGCCAAATTATTATTACTATCAGAACTTTTCCAGGTCGTCTAACCGTCCGTGGTTTGACAGAACTACGTTGTTTCCGAAACATTAGACATTTTCTAATAGGTTTTTAATGATTTTAATGCATTGACGCAGTACAATGTCAGTATCAAGCAGAGGGGAGTTTGTTACCATGAAGAAAAAGAAAGAAGAAAAGGAGAAAAATCCACTGCATAAGGAGTATGGGCTGCTTAGTAATGTGAGATTTATCTTCCGGAATATGATAAGGTATGATAAGGCATTATTGTGGGTGATTCCGCTGGGAGTGCTCATAGCGCCGGTAATGCAGTATTTATGGACCTTTATTTCCAAGTTTGTCATTGATATGATTACCGGAGAAGGAAAGACAGAGGAGCTTTTTTATCTGATGCTTGTCTTTCTGCTCATCCAGACGGTTTCCACCATGTTAAATACGTTTTATTACAGTGAAAACTGGTGGCGGTTCATTTATGTACGTTTTCAGATGAAAAATTACCAGCAGAATTACAAGGTTATGACGATTGACTTTGAGCATCTGGAAAATTCCGATGTGATGGGCTGTTACAATAAGGCACAGAATGCCTGCAATAACAACACGGAGGGAATCGAGGGAATGATGCGCGAGAGCGTGCAGTTTCTGCAGTCTCTGGCGATTGTAGTGACCGGTATGGTGATTCTTGGAACGATGAATCCGTGGATTGTTCTTCTGATGATGGTGCTTGCAGGAGTAAACTTCTTTTTCAGTAATCGTACGAATGCAAAGTCTAAAAAAGAGGTCTGGGACCCGCTGCAAAAGTGGTGGAGAAAAAGGTATTACATGCAGGACGCAACCACAAACTTCAAGGCAGCAAAGGATATCCGCATGTTTCATATCAAGGACTGGCTGCTTTCTAAGTACCGGGAAATCAATCAGACCAGATATGAAGCACAGAAGAAAAATGCGAAGCTTTGGATAATTTTTGGTATTATCAGTAATCTGATCTGGCTGGTTTCACAGGCTGCAGTTTATGCCTGGCTGATTTACTCCGTAGCAAAGGGAACGATGACACTTGGTAATTTCAGCCTTTACGTTGCTTCGGCAGGAACGCTGTTTGGCTATGTATCTAATCTGCTAAACGGTGTGAGCAATCTGTTTGCAAGAAGCAGGGAAGTCGATGATTTCCGGAGCTTTGCGGATTTTGACGGTGTGATACCGAAAGAGGGGACGGATTCTGACAGCAGGAAAGTTCATGAACGAAAACAGGAAAAAACCGGAACAAAGAAAGTACCGAAGTACGACCGGTATGAGTTTACGTTCCGGAATGTTTCCTTCCGCTATCCGAAGGCAGAAAAGGATGCACTGAAAAATCTGAATCTGACCTTAAATGCGGGAGAGCGTCTTGCGGTTGTGGGCTTAAACGGTGCCGGAAAGACAACGTTTATCAAGCTTTTGCTGCGCCTTTATGAGCCGACGGAGGGTGAAATTCTCTTAAACGGAGTCAATATAAAGGAATATGATAAGATGGATTATTACCGTGTATTTGCGCCGGTATTCCAGGAAGTAGAGCTGTTTGCCTTCCCGCTTGCGGAGAACATTTCCATGAAGCCTCCGAAGGAAACCGATACAAAGAAAGCAGAGCAGTGTCTGCTTTCTGCCGGTTTCGGTGAGAAGCTTGCAGAGCTTAACGACGGTGTAAACACAGAAGTGCTGAAGGTCATTCATGATGACGGTGTGGACTTCTCCGGTGGTGAAAAGCAGAAGATTGCTCTTGCAAGGGCTCTTTATAAAAATGCACCGGTTGTTGTTCTGGACGAACCGACGGCGGCACTGGATGCACTTGCGGAAGCAAAGCTGTATGCGGATTTTGACAAGCTGATTGGCGGAAAAACCGCAGTCTATATCAGTCATCGCTTAAGCTCGACGCAGTTTTGCAACAATGTGGCGATGTTTAAGGACGGAGAGATGATAGAGTACGGAACACACAAGAGTCTGATGGAGCTTGGCGGAGAGTATGCGAACATGTTTGAGGTGCAGGCACAGTATTATCTGGAACATGAGGAAGCTGCCGTGACAGGAGAGGGGAGTGAGTGCGTATGCTAGAAAAAAAGGCAAAGAAGAACGGGCAGACAAAAGAAAAGCGGCGCATCACGGCAAAAACACTCCGCTTTATGCTAAAGACAGCATGGCAGCAGAAGCCGACCCTGTTTTTACTTTACTTTATAAGGCTTGTGGCAGATGTCGCACTGAAACTGCAGGCAGTCATTCTGCCGAAGTTTTTGTTTGATGAATTGGTATTGCTTGCACAGGAAGCGAATGCGCATGCAGCGTATGAGCAGATAGCATTGCATTTCCGAAATGCGGCATTTTATGCTTTGCTTACCGCTCTGATTGTTGTAATTGCCAATCTGTTAAACAATATAGTGGAGAACTTAAAGGGTGTTTATTCCGAATGGTTTAACGAGTACTTTGAGGTCATGCTTTCTGACCATGCGATGCAGATGGATTATGAGCACACAGAGGACCCTAAGGCGCTTGACCAGATAGGAAAAGCAAAGGACGGAATCAGCTGGTACAGCGGTGGCGTGACAGGAATTCTGGATCCGGTTTATACGGTAGTCATGAATCTGATTGTACTGGCAAGCGTGTTGACGGTCATCCTTATGACATGTCCGCTGTTAATTCCGATTCAGCTTATTTCCCTTCTGTTTATTACCGTACTCAATGCGAAAATCAATAAAATAGAAGCAGAAAGCTATATGGCGCTTTCCAAGATTAACCGTGTCTGCGGCTATGTACTTTGGGAACTGGCGGATTTTAAGTACGGAAAGGAAATCCGTCTGTATGAAAGCGCCGATATGATGTGTCACAAGGCGGAAGTCCTCGGAGACGAGCAGACCGCTCTCTGGAAGAATAACGAGTACAGACAGAGAGGAAGTAAATGGGGAATGGATGTTGTCAATTCCCTGCGAGACGGAATCAGCTATTTTTACATCGGTTACCTGGCGGTAAAAAGGGTAATTACCATCGGAGATTTTTCCATGTGTGTGGCTGCGGCATCCTCCCTTTATTGGAGTCTGGACGGAATCGTGCGGGCTATTCAGCGGTTAATACAGCATTGCAACTATGCGTATGAATTTCTTGTGTTTCTTGATTATCCTGCGGCAATGCCGAAGGGCACGAAAAAGGTATGCGAAGGAAAGCATGAAATCGAGTTCCGACATGTTTCGTTCCGCTATCCCCGCTCCGAGAAGGAGGTACTTCACGATATCAATCTGAAGATTACCTCCGGAGAGCACTTATCCATCGTCGGTCTAAACGGTGCCGGAAAGACAACCTTTATCAAGCTGCTCTGCCGCCTGTATGACGTAACCGAAGGAGAAATTCTGATTGACGGAATCAACATCAAGGAATATTCCGAGGAGGAATACCGGAAGCTGTTTGCCGTTGTTTTTCAGGATTTCCAGCTGCTTGCATTCAGCTTAAAGGATAACATTGTGCTTGGTGAGAAGGCGGATGAAGAAAAGCTTAATGAAGTATTGAAGCTTTCCGGACTGTATGAAGATGCGATGAAGCTTAAAAACGGTGTGGATACGATTCTCTATAAGGGCTTTGACGAGGACGGTACCGACCTGTCGGGCGGTCAGAAGCAGAAGACGGCAATCAGCCGCGCACTCTATAAAAATGCACCGATTGTCATTTTAGACGAACCGACGGCAGCACTCGACCCGGTTGCAGAGTATGAGATTTACCGACAGTTCAACAGCTTAGTCGGAGGGAAAACTGCAATTTACATTTCACACCGCCTGTCGAGCTGTAAGTTCTGTGACCGGATTGCGGTTTTTGCTGAGGATACAATAAAGGAGTACGGCACGCACGAAGAACTTGTCGGAAAGCAGAACGGAATCTATGCCACGATGTTTGCCACACAGGCACAGTATTATGTGGAAAATGCAGGTCAGGCCGTGTAACAGGAAGAAAATATAAAAATACAAAAAAAGAAAGAGCATAGGATGCAGAAAATGAACTTCTGTCTCCCATGCTCTTTTTTATGTGGTTGCCTGCTCGGTACAAGTATTATCTGTGCGCGCCCAGAAAGAACAGGGCGACAGTGCCCGGACCGGAGTGTGCACCAATGGTCGGACTGACATAATTGATTAAGAAACTGGATATACCGAAGCGCTCCTTAATGCGGTCGGCAACATACTGCGCGTCCTCTAAGCAGTCGCCGTGACTGATGAATACAATGTCGTTTTCGTAGCCCGGAATCAGGGCTTCCATACGGTCAACAAGTGCATTCAGGGATTTCTTTCTGCCGCGTACTTTGTCGATGTTTATCAGACGGCCTTCGGAATCGACATGCAGAATCGGTTTTACGTTAATCATGGTACCGAGGATTGCGGTTGTTTTGGAAACGCGTCCGCCTCTGTGCAGATGAAACAAATCGTCTACGGTAAACAGATGGCAGAAATGCTCGCGGTTTTCTACGAGCCAGATGGCAACACTGTCCATATCCTCCCCGGCCTCTTTCTTTTGAACGGCTTTATGTACAAATAAGCCCTGACCGAGAGAAGCGGCGAAGGAATCAATTACGATGATTTTACGATCCGGATATTCTTCCTTCAGCTCATCCGCAACAACGACAGTTGTGTTGTAACTGGAACTTAGCGCGGAGGAAAAGGCAAGATGAAGAATATCTTTACCCTGCTTTAAGCAGGCTTCAAACGAGGCACGGACCTGTGCAGGAATACTCGCATTCGTTGTAGGCATTTCGCCGCCGCGCATTCTGGCATAGAAATCTGCCGGAGGCATGTCATTGGTACCGGAGAACACCTCGTCTCCGAAACAGTAGCTTAAATTCTGAATGATGATACCATGCTCTTTAATGTAGCTTTCAGGCAAGTCAGCAGTGGAATCTGTGGAAATAATATATTCTGCCATGACGTTTTACTCTCCTTTGCGAATGGGGATGTAATAGGAAATTCCTATCATATAATACATCAGTATAACATACTTTTTGCAAAATGAAAAATAAAAATTGCTTTTCTTATGTTTTATTCTATGCTATACTGTCCTATGAATTTTGAGACGTCGGAAAACGGACGCCATCGTAATGAAGGAGAACATTATTATGAAGAGAAAAGGAAGAGCAGTCTTAAGCTTAACAGGGATTGTCCTGGCAGTTGCGCTTCTTGCGTATGTTTCGGTTTTCGGTATCGGAAAGGCCGGCAGCTTAAGTGCAGCAAACATCAGACGGGGTCTGGATTTAGAGGGTGGATTAAGCATCACCTACCAGACGGTAAAAGAAAACCCGACAGCAGAGGAAATGTCGGATACCGCTTATAAACTCCGGCTTCGTGTAGATAACTATTCTACGGAAGCAGATGTGTATCAGGAGGGAACAAACCGGATTAATGTAGATATTCCGGGAGTCACCGATGCCGAAAAGATTTTAAAAGAGCTTGGAAAAGCCGGCTCTATTTATTTTGTGTACGGCAGCGGCAATATTACCTACAATGCGTCGCTCGATGAGTATGAGCTGATAAAGACGATGGAGGAATTGGAGGCAGAAGATCAGATTGTCTTAACCGGTTCCGATATTGAAAAGGCGGAGGCAGGACAGCAGCAGCTCCAGAGCGGTGTCGGTAAGGAAAACGTGGTTGTGCTGAAATTAAACGATACAGGAAAAAAGAAATTTGCAGAAGCAACTTCAAAAAGCATCGGACAGCAGATTGCTATTATCTATGACGGGAAGGTCATCAGTGCACCAAGAGTTTCCACTGCCATTACGGACGGAGAGGCAGTCATCAACGGTATGGCAGGCTATCAGGAAGCGGAACGGCTTGCTACGACGATTCGTATCGGTGCCCTTCCGTTAGAGCTTGAGGAAATCCGCTCCACGGTAGTAGGAGCCCAGCTTGGTGAGGAGGCTGTCAGCACGAGCCTCATGGCAGCAGCCATTGGTTTTGTATGTGTGATTCTGTTTATGATTGTGCTGTATCGTATTCCGGGACTTGCAGCAAGCATTGCACTCTGCATTTACGTCGGCATTATGGTCATTGTGCTCAATCTGTTTCAGGTGACATTGACACTTCAGGGAATTGCAGGTATCATTCTTTCCATCGGTATGGCAGTGGATGCGAATGTCATCATCTTCCAGCGTATCAGAGAAGAACTTGCGACCGGAAAGACCGTCCGTTCTTCCATGAAGCTTGGCTTTAACAAAGCGCTTTCGGCAATTGTGGACGGTAACGTAACAACGCTGATTGCGGCGGCAGTGCTGTATTTTGTCGGCTCGGGCAGTGTCAAGGGATTTGCAACAACGCTTGCCATCGGTATTCTGATTTCGATGTTTACCGCTCTTGTAGTCACCAAGTTTGTTCTGCATACTTTGTATGACCTCGGGTTCGATAACGAAAAGTATTTTGGCATTCAAAAGGAACGTAAGCTGATTCACTTTACAAAGCATGCACCGAAGTTTATGCTCGTTTCCGCAGCAGTAATTGCAGCAGGATTTATCGCAATGGGTATCCATGCAGCAGGCGGCAGGGGGATGTTAAACTTCGGTCTTGACTTTAAGGGAGGCACCTCGCTTTCCGTAACCTTCCCGGAGGGAAACACCGAAAGTCTGAACAAGGAACTGGAAAAGGTGGTTTCCGATACACTGGGACTTACGGCAGAAATCGTTAAGGTAACAGGTGAAAATACTTATATTATGAAAACCGTAGAATTAGACGGTGACCAGAGAGCAGCCCTGACCGATGTACTGGTAGAAAAGTATGGGGTGGATGCGTCACTGATTCAGACCGAAAGTATCAGCGGCAGGGTCAGCAGTGAAATGAGAGAGGCTGCAGTAAAGGCGGTATTGATTGCGACGGTCTGCATGCTGATTTATATCTGGATCCGGTTTAAAAACTTTAACTTTGCTTTCAGTGCAGTACTGGCACTGCTGCATGATGTACTGGTAGTCCTGACGGTGTATGCGGTTGCCAGAATCGGAGTCGGAAATACGTTTATTGCATGCATGCTGACGATTGTCGGTTATTCTATCAACGCAACGATTGTCATCTTTGACCGTATTCGAGAGAACATGGCAGAAAAGTTAAACAAGGACAGTGTGGCGGATGTCGTGGATTTAAGCGTGACTCAGACATTATCAAGAAGCGTCAATACTTCACTTACCACGTTTCTGATGGTAGTTATGCTTGCAATACTCGGTGTGGATTCCATACGTGAATTTGCTGTTCCGCTTATGGCAGGTATTATCGGCGGGGCATACTCCTCGGTATGCATTACGGGAGCGCTCTGGTATTTCTTAGAAAGGCGCAGGCATGCAACAAAAGCTTGAGAAAGGTACGAAACGCTTTACGATACTTACGGGAGGCGTTCTCCTTATCTTTGCGGCAGTACTGTTTTTAAGAAAATCGGATTATGTACAGAATCAGCTGGCACTTTTAAAGAGCGATGCAGAATACTATTCCTATGTGGAGCAGAAAAATCTTCAACACCTGAATGCAATCATTGTTGAGTATTATGAAAGGCTCGAAGAAAACTATGGAAAAAGCGAAGTAATTCATACGACAAAACGAATTACATTGCAGGCACAGGCAGAAGCGTTGCTTTCTGCACTGCTTGAGCCGGCAGGCTTTGGCACAGAGGCTGAACTTGAACTGTATGTAACGAAAAAGGACAAAATGGCAGCAGTTACCGGAAAAGCTCTGATTGGCGGAACGGCTTATCCGGTAGAAACCCTGTATGACGGAAAGACTTTGTTATATCTGCTCTGGCCGTTTAACGGGGAATATTATTATATTACATTGCCGGATACTTCCGACAGCTGCTTTACAGGGCAGATGCTTTTCGATGGAAGCTTAACGGGCAACAGGTTAAAGAAGCTGCTTGAAACGTATGAAGTATTGCTTTTTGACAGACTGTCCGAGGGGAATGTCATACGTACGGACAAGGTACTCCGTTCGGTCAATGAACATATTGCATATCAGAAGGAGCTTGCGCTTTCACTTAGTGCGGCAGAGCTTCAGGCAGCTGTAAATGAGGTGCTTTCCGCACTTCTTAAGGATCAGACGGTTCGTGAGGTTTATGAAAACTGCCGTAAGGAGAATGCACCCTCTTACGAGGAATCAGTGGAAGGGCTGCGCAGACAGCTTTTTGCAGAGGAAGGGTTCCTTTGCAGCATAGATACCGTGGAGATGAAGCTTTATGTGGACAAAGATGGACATCTGACCGGAAGAGATGTCGTAATACAGACAAAGGAAGACAGCTGCCGTATCGGTTACGCATCGGTGGCAAACGGTCTGTCGGTCGGACTGGAGGCCTATGTAAATGTCAACGGAGTGGAATACTTCTTTGCGGATGCTGTCTGTGAAGCAGCAAGCGGTGCGGTCAAAGGAGATGTCTCGTTGTTTCTTCTGCTGGACGGTGAACTTAAGGAATTCCGGCTTTCGCTTCAGGATGTAAGGGTGATTGATTTGATTACCGGGCGTTTTTCCGGGGATATCCTTCTAACCTCGAATCAGTGGAAGGACTTTGACATTCAGCTTTCCTTCAGCGCGGTTGATGTGAAACAGGAATGTATTGTCTCGGTTTATTACGGCGATGCGAAGCAGCTGAATGTGAAGCTTAAGCTGGAAGAGACGGAGCCTGAAAATCTTCCCGAGGTACCTGAGCACAGTAAAGATTTCATCGGCCAGTGGCCGACTTTGTATTGATTTCATATAAATTTTAGAAATGCTTTCTTTTTTTTGAACTGCAAATATGGTAGACTATCGACAGTGTATGAAATTGCAGCGAAAGGCATGGAATGATTTAAATGAATATAGAAAATAAGAAAACGGTTCTGGATGATGAGGCTGCCATTTACAGCAGAGAAGAGCGGAGCGAACAGGAAAAATGGAAGGACATGAACGGAAAGCAGAGATGGGATTATTTTAAATCCTATTATCTGATGAAAATTGTTGCGGCAATTCTTATCATTGCGTTTGTAGGTTCCATTCTGTATACGGTGTTGTCACCAAAGCCGGATCTGGTGTTTTCTCTGGCGGTCATCAATTCTGCAATGACACAGGAACAGATGCAGCTTGCAAAAACGGAGTTTGAGGAAATCATCGGGCTGGATTCAGAAACACAGGAAACCTGCTTTGATGACGGTTATTATTTTTACGAGCGGGAATACGAGTCCCTGCAGAAGTTTGCAACATATAATGCAGTCGGTCAGCTGGATGCAACCGTCATGCCGATGTCTGTGTTTGAAAAGTATGCGCCGACCGGATATTTTGTGTCACCCGCAGAAAAGCTTCCGACAGATCTTTATCTGGAACTGTCACCTTATCTGGTGGAATGTAAGATGGTGGATGAGGAGGGTGTGCCAATCGAAGGTTCAGAAACCGTGATGGGAATTCGTATTGACGAGACCTGGCTGTTTGCAGACATTAAGACGAAGGAACCTGTAATTCTGTCAATTAATCTTGCAGCTTCCAATATGGACAATGTCATAGAATTCCTGCGTTATTTGTTCAAATAAAATTGCAAACCGGTGTAAATTGTACTATAATAGATATATCATGGACATAGCTTGGCCTGATATATCTATTTTTCTTTTGTCATCCGGCGGCGTTGTTCCTGAGTGAGATATAAGAAGGCCCGTAACATACAGAACATTTGTATATGGGCTGGAAAGGCAGGTCCTTAATATGGCAGGAAAATCAACAAACAAAAGAAGTACGGGAACCGGAAGCAAAGGCAATTCCCGGAGAACCGTTAAAAATACAGGAAAGCGTTCCGGCAGCCGAAAGAAAAGCTCTTCGGACGATACGATGAAACTGCTGCTTGTTCTGGTAATAGCAGGTATTGCAATCGCAATGCTTCTTTTTCGGCAGAAGAGCGGAGACAATGCAGAACAGGCAGGAGGACAGGCAACGCCTGTACCGACAGCACCGGCAACTCCGACAGAGACTGTGCCGGGACCTACAAAAGAGCCGGAGACTACTCCGACTCCAATACCGACAAGTGCCCCGACCGTAACGCCGGAGGCAACACCGAAGCCGACGGAAACGATTCCGACACCGACGCCGGTTGCAATTTCTCCGGAGGATGCAATTGCCTCCATTAAGCAGATGGTAGACACTTCTGTTTATGAAATAGAACTGTTGAATGACCACCTGAGTATTGAGGATAATGAGTATTATCAGTTCTTAATTACGGAGAGCGGCAGAGATTTGGAACCGTTTCTGATTGTGGACAAGGGAACCGGAAGCATCTGGTGCTACGATGTATCGGGAAAAGTATCGGAGTGCCGCAAATTCCCGTTAGACGACGCAAGCAGTACCGGCAACACCGGTATCTCTTCCAACGGAACCATTACGGCAGAGCAGGCGTACGATGTCCTCTGCACCTATTCCAAGGAAAAGCTTGGGTTAGCGAAAGAAGTTACGGAGTATACGCCGGAATATGACAGTACGCTTACCTTAGTCAAGGGAATGAACTGCTACCGTATCAACCTGACAGAGGTTTTGAACGGTAAGGTAAGAAACAGAGGCGAGTTTTACATCTCGATTGACGGAAAACAATGTTTCTGCATTGATAATGATTTGGGAGAGTTTATACCGATTCAGTAAGCTACAAAAGAAAATATACCAGGGAGCAACATGACGTGAAAGAGAAAATCGACCGATTGTCCAAAGGAATATTTGAATACGAAATGCCTAAGCTGATTGTTTCTACTGAGGTGTTGGAACTGACGGTGGATGCGGGGACGCAGACGCAGGGAAGCATTCGCATCAGCAACAGTGCGGCAACGAAAATGAAGGGAGTGCTCTATGTTACAGGCAGGGTACTGACGCTTCTGAATAATAAATTCATCGGTGTAGACTGTGAAATCCCATATACCGTGGATGCGACGTTTATGCAGGCCGGAGAAACACACTCCGGTACCATCAGCATTATCAGTGACTGTGGGGAAAGGCAGATTCCGTTTAACATTACAACAGTACAGCCATGCTGTAAAAGTTCGCTCGGTCCGGTACGTGATTTGTTTCATTTTACGAATCTGGCACGTACAAACTGGCAGGAGGCAGTGCAGCTGTTTTCCTCACCAACATGCTTTGAAGTAATATTAAAGAGTGAGCCGAAACTGCGGCTTGCTTATGAGCAGCTGTCTGAAAGCCCGTCAGAGGATAGGGCGATGGAACAGTTTCTTGTAATGATTCATAAAAAGAAAAGCTGCACCTTTTCGGTACAGGAGAAGGAATTGAACTTCTCCGTCCGGAAAGAGAGTTTTATGGAACGGCTGACCATTACAAAGGAGCAGTGGGGTTACCTTGATTTGACGGTGACAACGGATGCACCGTATCTGAGACTGCCCAAAACACATTTTGTAAGCGAGGATTTCACCGGAGGACAGGCGGAACTGGAATTTGTTATAGAAGCGGAACAGATGAATGAAGGGACCCACTATTCTGAACTTGTATTTGCAACGGTTGACAAGGTGGTGCGTATTCCGGTGACCTGCCACGTAAGCCGGACAGAGAGAGAGTCGGCGCGCAGACTGCATGCACTGAAGCGTTATGAGGCAAAGGTAACGGAGCAGTATCTTGCTTTCCGCAATATGTCAATCAGCAGCGGAGCCTTCCTGGCAGAATCCGGGAAGCTTTTGGAATCCATACTTATTCTGTTAGATAAAGAGACATCGGAAGGAAACGGCGATGCAAAGACAAAAGAATTACTGGAAATAAAAAGAAATACCTATGAATTATATCGTGCTTATCTAAGCATTGTGGATGGGAAAAACCGTCTGGATGAAGAACGCCTTCAGGCAGTGCTTCGCAGAAAATCGGAATATGAAAGAAATCATACGCTGTTTTACTGTGCTGTCCTTTATCTGGAGACAATGAAGACAAGAGACAGGGCGATGGTAGAGCAGTATGCCGCCATCATTCGGGAGCGGTACGAACAGAATCCAACGGAAGCAATGCTGTTATGGTTCCTGCTTTATATGGAGAAGCGTCTGGAGGAAAACAAGGCGCTTCGGTATGAAAGTATAAAGAATCTCTGCATGAAAGGCTGCAACAGTCCGATTTTCTATTATGAGGCAGTTGCCCTTTGGAAGGCAGAACCGGCTTTACTTCGGGAACTGACGCACTTTGAATGTATGGTAATGCGTTATATGCTGAAGAGTGGTCAGCTGAACAAGGAAGTAGCAGTGCGTTTTGCTTACCTTGCAGAGCGTGTGACGGAACATGAGGGTCTGGTGCTCCGTCTGCTTCGCGGCATTTATGCAAAATTTGCGCATCGTGATATTTTGGAGGCAATCTGTAAACTGATTGTCCGTATGGGCAGTAAAAAGCCGGAGTATCATGCTTATCTGAAGCAGGGAGTAAAAGAACAACTGAAGATAGAGGGCATCTACGATTATTATCTGTATACGCTGGAGCAGGAGGCAAATCCGGTCATTGACCAGCCTGTGCTTTTGTATTATAGCTATAACAATGCATTATCCGGTGATTATACGGCGTTTTTATATTCCTATGTGGTTCGCAACAAGGACAGCAATCCTGCAATTTACAGGGCCTATTTAAAGAAAATGGAACAGTTTGCGGTAAATCAGATGAAGGCGGGGGCAGTAAGCTCCCATCTTGCGGTCATTTATGCGGATGTACTCAGAAAATCCATCATTGACCGCGAAATGGCGCAGACACTTCCGGACATTATATTTACTTATCAGCTGGTAACGGAACGAAGAAAAATGACTGCAGTCTGCGTAGCTCACAAAGAAGAAAAAGAAGCCTGTGTGATTCCGCTTTCGGAACCTGCACCTTTCATGGGACTTCCGGAGGGAGCAAGGTACGCACTGGTTCCGATTTATACCGAAAATGCAGAGGTTTTTCTGTTAGATGCGGAGGGGAACCGCTATCTGATGTCGGAGGAGGACAAGCTTTACCGACTGATGCATGGAGAGGATTTTCTGGATGCCTGCTATGAAATCGGAAGCGACAACCGCAGACTTCTGCTTCATATCGGGGAAAAGAACAACCATTACAACAAGTATGACCAGACCTTGATTGAACTTCAAAAACAGCTGTCCCATATGGAAGGACTCAGAGAGGAAACTCTGAACGACTGTATTCTGTCGTTGGTAGATTATTACTATGAAAATTACGAGGGGGAGCTTTTAGAGACGTACTTAAACGAAGTAAAGCTTCCGTTGCTTTCGGTAAAGCAGCGGGAGAAAATACTTGGTTTGATGATAATCCGTGACATGTATGATAAGGTCATTGAGGCAGTCGGAGAGTTCGGTTGTGACGGGCTTCCTGTGAAGCGGCTTCAGAAGCTTTGCCTGCGTGGCATTCACTCTCAGAGAGAAGAGAAGGACCGGGAAATTCTGCTTACCATCGCATTTTTTGCCTTCCGTCAGGGACGAGTGGAGGAAGGCCTGCTTCAGTATCTGGCAGAGCTGTATAACGGGACAACGGCGGAAATGTTTGAACTTTGGCAGACGGCAAAGGCAAGAGAGGTGGATACTACCTCATTGGAGGAACGCCTGCTTGGGCAGATGCTGTTTGCAGAGAGCTATGTCGAGGATTCCTATGCGGTGTTTTTCAGCTATTATGGCAGCGGTATGAACCGAAAGCTGATTCGAGCGTATCTTTCCTACAGTGCTTACAAATATTTTGTAAATGACAGGGTGACAAATACCGAGCTGTTTGAAATTCTGAAAAAGGAGCCATTTCTGGAAAACAGTCAGATTTGTATTCTTGCCTTATTAAAGTATTATGCCGGAAAGCCGTCGCTTTCCGAAGCAGAAAAGACCTTTGCGGATTACCATATCCAGAAACTGGAGCAGAAGAAGATGATATTTGCGTTCTTTAAAGATTTTGAAGGGAGGATTCCTCTGCCGGCATGTATGTTGGACAAATATTACATTGAATACCGGACAAATCCGAAGAAAAAGGTAGTTCTGCATTATACCTGTTGTGACAACGCAGAAGCTTTTACAGAAGAAGTCATGACGGACATCGGGTATGGAATTTTCGTGAAGGAAATTATTTTGTTTTATGGTGAAACGCTCCAGTATTTTATTACGGAGGAATCTGAGAACGGAACCGAGATTACGGAAAGCTGTTCGGTCCGCTATGTGGAAACGGAGCGGGAAGGCGGAAACTTAAAGTACGGCAGAATCAATGAAATTCTGATGACAAAGGATTTGCAGGATGAAAAGACGCTGCTCAGCCTTTTGGAACAGTACTATAAGACGGAGTACGCGGTGAAACGTCATTTTTCACCGGTATAGGCAGGAGGAAAATCCTCTGCCCGCAGTAAGCGGGCATTTTCCTCCGGAAAACGAGGAGGCTTTGTTATGGCAGCGTTAATGTTAGGATTGGATTTCAGCAAAACAGACCTGTTAATCAGCTTGTGGAATGAGGATAGAACCTGTGCGGAAATCTATAACTTTTCCGGTGTCAAGGGGGATGAATTTATTCCGTCGATGGTGATTTATGCGGATGACGGGCGCCTTTTAGTCGGAAAAGAAGCTGTGGAATACAGCTTAAGGACGCAGAAAAGCGGAATTACGGCGCTTTATGGGCAGAATGCGGGGGATACGGTAGAATTAAACGGAGTAAAGCAAACCGTTGAGGAGCTGCTTTCTGCTTATCTGGATACGATTTTTTCTATGATTCGCAAACGTTTCGGAGGAGCATTAATTGCACGAATCGGAATTACCGGAGAACGTCTTTCGGAGGCGGAAAAGACGCGGCTGACCGGAGTATTTGAAAAAATCGGGTATCCAAAGGAAAAGCTGTATTTTTCCACACATGCCGATGCATTTCTATGGTATGAGCTTTGTGAAGGACAGACAGAGAGCGGTTCACTGAAATATCAGTATGCAATGGCATTGGACTATGACAGCAGAGGAATGTTCAGCTATCTGCTGCATCCTGCGGATGAAGAAAAGGAAACACCGTATTATCTGGAAACGGTGGATTATTCAGAACTGATGCCCGGAGGGCTGGTAAGCATCCGGCAGGAAGAGGAGCAAAACGACTGCTTTTCACGGATGACGGAGTTAGCCTTAAACCGCAGGGAGGTTTCAAGACTTTATGTGACCGGTCTGTATGCGGAAACATCACAGGCAGCGGAAGTGTTACAGAAGCTTTCCAGAGCGGACAGAAGAATTTTCTGCGGACGCAGTCTGTATGCGTTGGGCGTGTGTTATCATGCGGTGAAGGAACGTTTTTCAAGAAAAGTAATCAGTGACCGACAGATTTTTCACAATGTATCTTTGCTCGCTTACCAGAATGCGAGAAGTGGTCCTGTACCTCTTCTTACGGCAGGAACGGCGCTTTCTGCAGCGGCAGGACGTGTACAGGTGCTGTTAGATGATACGTTGGAATTAAAGTTCCAGATAGAAGACATGAGAACAAGAAAAAGTATTACGTGTACGTTCCAGCCGGAGGATTTAAGAGTTCGTGAGAATAAAACGATTCGAATGGAAATATCAATACGCTTTCTTGACTACAATACTCTCGTTATAAAACTGAGGGACATTGGTTTCGGAAGTATTTATCCGGCAACCTTCCGGGTGTGGGAACAGATTGTGTATCTTGGCAGGGAATAGGTTTGGAGGATGTCATGGGAAAGGTCATTATTACAACAGGAAATTATGTGAAAACTCCATATACGCTAAGAAATACAAAGCTGAAAATCCATTCGATTGAAGAGCTTTGCTACTGCATTATAAAAAATCCGGAGTTATGTGAGGACTATCTGTATGATGAAGGTCTTGCGGTGTTCATAAAAGAGAAGCTTGGCTTAAAGGAGCGGGGCAGTCTGCTTGCAGATCTGATTGAGCGTGACGCACCGCTTAAGGATTTGGTTACGGTCTGCTTCTGCAGCTGTGATTACTTCACAAGGGAAGAAATCGAAGAGTTTTTAAAAGAACAGTCACGTGTTGATTTAAACGAGGAATGGGTCAGGATAAAGAACAAGGCAGACAGCTATCTGCATCACGAAAACTATCGGGATGCCATTTTAAATTACCGGATGCTGATGAAGGAAAAGGAAACAAACGGTGTGACCTCGGAGACATTAGGTGATATTTATCATAACCTTGCGGTTGCCTTATTGCATACGGAGGGCTTCCCGAATGCGGCGGATTATTTCAGGGAGGCCTATGAGAGAAACCACAGGCAGGAATCATTAAAGCAGTATCTGTTAGCCCTCCGGTTTGCGGGAGAGGATGCGATGTATACATCGGCGCTTGACATTTATCAGGTGCCGGAGGATGTTGTGCAGTGGCTGAATGCCGCATTTTTTCAGACGGAGCTGGAAGCCAAAGAGGTGCCGGAGCTTGCAGAGCTGGAGGCGGTGAGACGTCTGTCGGAGCAGGGAAAAATCAATGAATTCTATGCGGCGGCAGAGCGGCTGACGGAACAGATGAAGGAACAGTATCGAAAGTATAATGAATAAACGGAATGGAAAAACGTATGGGACTATGGCAGAGACTTTTTAAGAAAAAGAAAAAAAGCGGAATGCCGGAGGGGCAGAAAACGGAACGTATTCAGGAGCTTCCTGAGGGCGGACAGGATAACAGAGAGCTGCGGACCTCGTATATTCAGGCAAATTGTGAGATGATTGTGGAGGCGAGACGCCAGAATCTTGAGGCAAAGAAAGAGTACGAGGTGGTAACCTCATATCTTGCAGACATCCAACGCATTGATATGATGCCCGCAGCCGGCAAAAAAGAAATAGAAGACTGTGCGAGGAAAATCATAAACCTCAATGAAGAACGCGAAAAAATGCAGAAAATTCCCGCTAAAATTACGGTGGCACAGAGACTGGCACTGGAACCGTACGAGCAGACGATGCCGGAGGAAATTCGTCGTATGGAGGAGGAAGAAAACTATCAGCAGGCGATTAATTCCGATCTTCGGCAGTTAGAGAGCGAAAAGGCATCACTAAATTATGAAATTGAAGATATTGTGGAAAGAAGTGCAATGCTGAAGAAGCTGATGACTGTTATATGCGTCTTTGTAGTGCTGCTTTTTTGTTTCTTATTTTTCCTGCAGGAATCCGTAAAAAAAGATGTGCAGATTCCGTTTTTGCTTACAGTGGCATTCGGCATTTTGGCGGCAGGCTATTTTTTTTATACGATGCGGAAAAATCTCTATGATCTGCGTGTGGCGGAAAAAAGGAAGAGCAGAGCCATTTATCTGCTGAATAAGGTGAAGATTAAGTATGTCAACTGCACGAATCTTTTAGATTACACCTATGAGAAGTTTCATGTTTCCAATTCGAAGGAACTGCATTATCACTGGCAGGAATATATGCGTCTTGTGGAGGAAGAGCGTCGCTTTCAGAAGACCAATGACCTGATTGACTACTATAATGAGGCACTGGTGAATAAATTGAAAGAGCAGGGAATTGTTGATGCGGCTATCTGGATGTATCAGCCGGAGGCACTGCTTGACGCAAAGGAAATGGTAGAGGTACGTCATCGCTTAAATGTCAGACGTCAGAAACTGCGGCAGCGTATAGATTTTAACAACGGACAGGAGGAGCAGGCAAGGAAGACGATTCGGGCTTTTGCGGTAAAATATCCGGAATATAAGCAGGAAGTGCAGGAAATTCTTGAAAAAAATGAAATAGAGTATTGACAACACGGAAAATTTTCTATATTCTAATAGAAAGTGAAATATGGCGCAAATGTAGTGAAGAAGAGGAGTAGGCAGAAAAGCTGTCAAAGAGAGCGGACTCATGTAACATCAGGATGAGAGGTCCGTACAGTCTATTTGCTGAAGGTAGCTTCGGAACAGTATTTCTGAAAGCGTTTTGCGGATAGGAAATACCGGTACATCCCGTTACAGATGATGCCTGTGTCTGCAGGCAGTGAGGCAGTACTTAAGTACTGCGAAGAAAGGTGGTACCACGGCTCGTCGTCCTTTTAGGATGACGGGCCTTTTGTTTTTTTGCAGAATGGAGGATGATTATGAAAAAGGAATTAGCAAAGACCTACAACCCGAAAGATATTGAAGACCGGTTGTATGAAAAGTGGATGGAAAAGAAGTACTTCCATGCGGAAGTTGACAAGACAAAGAAACCGTTTACCATTGTGATTCCGCCGCCAAACATTACCGGTCAGCTTCACATGGGGCATGCACTGGATAATACAATGCAGGATATTCTGATTCGCTTTAAGAGAATGCAGGGTTATAATGCACTGTGGCAGCCGGGAACAGACCATGCGAGCATTGCAACGGAAGTCAAGATTATCGAACAGCTGAAAAAGGAAGGCATTGATAAGGAAACTCTTGGGAGAGAAGGCTTTTTAAAGCGTGCCTGGGAGTGGAAGGAAGAGTACGGCGGAAGAATTATCAGCCAGTTAAAGAAGCTTGGTTCCTCCTGTGACTGGGACAGAGAGCGTTTTACGATGGATGAGGGCTGCAACGCTGCAGTAGAAGAAGTATTCTGCAGTATGCATAAGAAGGGACTGATTTATAAAGGCTCCCGTATCATCAACTGGTGCCCGGTCTGTCATACTTCTATCTCCGATGCAGAGGTAGTATATGAGGAGCAGGCGGGTCACTTCTGGCATATCAAGTATCCGGTGGTAGGTACGGATGAGTATCTGATGTTTGCGACAACAAGACCGGAAACGATGCTCGGCGATACGGCGATTGCGGTTCACCCGGAGGATGAGCGTTACGCGCATCTGGTCGGGAAGAAGGTAAGGGTTCCGTTTGTAGACCGTGAAATCCCGATTATTGCGGATTCTTATGTAGAAAAGGATTTCGGAACCGGTGTGGTTAAGATTACACCGGCGCATGACCCGAACGATTTTGAGGTAGGCAAACGTCACAATCTGCCGGAAATCAATATCATGAACGATGATGCCACCATCAATGAAAACGGCGGCAGGTTTGCCGGACTGGACCGTTATGAGGCAAGAAAGCAGATTGTAAAAGAACTGGATGAAATGGGACTCTTAGTAAAGGTTGAGGATTACACTCATAATGTAGGTACGCATGACCGCTGTAAGACAACCGTTGAGCCGCTCATCAAGCAGCAGTGGTTCGTTAAAATGGAGGAACTCATCAAACCGGCGGTAGAGGCGGTAAAGAGCGGAGAAATCAAGCTGATTCCGGAACGTCTCGAAAAGACCTATTTTAACTGGACCGACAACATCAGAGACTGGTGTATTTCCAGACAGCTCTGGTGGGGACACAGAATTCCTGCTTATTACTGTAAAAAGTGCGGCGAGGTAATCGTTGCAAAGACAAAGGACGCACCGAAGATTTGTCCGAAGTGCGGCTGCGAGCATCTGGAACAGGACCCGGATACACTGGATACATGGTTTTCCTCAGCACTTTGGCCGTTTTCCACTCTTGGCTGGCCGGAAAAAACAGAAGACCTGGAGTACTTTTATCCGACGGACGTCCTTGTAACCGGCTATGACATCATCTTCTTCTGGGTAATCCGTATGATTTTCTCGGGTTACGAGCAGATGAAGCAGAAACCGTTCCATACGGTACTGTTCCACGGACTGGTAAGAGATTCTCAGGGGCGTAAGATGAGCAAGTCGCTCGGCAACGGTATCGACCCGTTAGAGGTGATTGACAAATACGGTGCGGATGCACTCAGATTTACACTGATTACCGGTAACGCCCCGGGCAACGATATGCGTTTTTACTGGGAGCGCGTAGAGGCAAGCAGAAACTTTGCAAACAAGGTATGGAATGCTTCCCGTTTCATTATGATGAATATGGAGCAGATGGAAGAGGCAGGTCTTAACTTTAATGTCGGGATGGTAGACGCATCTGCCTTAGAGGATGCGGACTGCTGGATATTAACCCGCTTAAATACCGTAGTAAAAGAAGTAACCGACAATATGGAGAGCTTTGAACTCGGCGTTGCCGCTCAGAAGGTTTATGATTTCATCTGGGAGGATTTGTGCGACTGGTACATTGAAATGGTAAAGCCGCGTTTGTACGGAAGCAATGCAGCTTCCAAGGAAGCAGCCATGTGGACACTGCGTCATGTTCTTACCGATGCATTAAAGCTGTTGCATCCGTATATGCCGTTTGTAACTGAAGAAATCTTCTGTACCTTGAAGGAAGCAGAGGGCACACTGGAGGAAAATGAATCCATCATGATTTCCAAGTGGCCGGTATACGACGAGGAACATGACTATAAGGAAAAGGCAGAAGCCGTTGAAATGATGAAGGAGGCCGTAAAGGGCATCCGTAATGTACGCACCCAGATGAATGTTCCGCCGAGCAGAAAGGCACAGGTATTTGTCGTTTCCGCAGATGAGCGGGTTCGCGGTATGTTTGAGAGCAGCAAGGTATTCTTTGCAACGCTCGGCGGCGCAAGCGAGGTAACCATTCAGGCGGATAAGACCGGCATTGCGGAGGATGCGGTTTCGGCAGTACTTCCTCAGGCTACGATTTATATCCCGTTCTCGGATCTGGTAGATATCGAGAAGGAGATTGAGCGTCTGAATAAGGAGAAGGCACGCCTGACCGGTGAAATTAAGCGCGGTGAGGGAATGCTTGCAAATCCGAACTTTGTTGCAAAGGCGCCGGAAGCAAAGATTGCCGAGGAACGTGCAAAGTTAGAGAATTATAAGGGAATGATGGCTCAGGTTGAGGAACGTCTTGCCGCACTGGCAAAGTAGTGCTTTTTGGCGAACCGGAGCGAAAAATTTGTAGTGAAAGTCTGGAAAAGTTCCGCGAAAGGGATTGCTTTTTTGCATCCGGACAGGTATGATGAAAAAGCAATCCTATGCGGAGGAATGAGAGGAATTATGTTAAACTTTGAAGAGGAACTTTCGAAATTTCAGCCGAGTCTGGAAATCGATGAGGCGGAAGAGGCTATCTTCCATAACGATTTGACGGACTTCTCGGATATCATTGAAACTGTGGTCAAATCCAAATCGGAAAGATAGGGTGGAAGTATGAATTGTCCAAGATGCGGCAGACCGATTACAAAACGACGGAAGCGATGCGAGGTCTGCGGCCAGGATATCAGCATGTTTGAGCATCTGGTACGCCATTCCAACACCTTCTATAACAGGGGACTGGAGCGTGCCAGAGTGAGGGACTTATCCGGAGCCGTTGTCATGCTGAAAAAAAGCCTGGAGATAAACAAAGAGAATACGGACGCAAGGAATCTGCTCGGCCTTGTGTATTTTGAGCTGGGAGAAGTAGTTGCTGCACTTGGAGAATGGGTCATCAGCAAGCACTTTCAGCCGGAAAACAATGACGCAGATTATTTCATGGATAAGGTACAGTCAGATTCGGTCGCCTTTGACAACATGAATCAGACAATAAAAAAGTACAATCTGGCACTGGCGAATGCAAAGCAGGGTAGCGATGATCTGGCAGTACTTCAGCTGAAACGGGTCATCAGTATGAACCCCAGGTTTGTACAGGCGCTCTTACTGCTTGCTCTTTTGTATATGAGAAACTGCGAATACGAAAAGGCAAAGCGATGTCTGGCAAGAGTTCAGAAGATAGATGTGGCAAATGTTACTGCGCTGCGTTATCAGGAGGAAATTCGCTTACATACGCAGACGGCCGGAAATAATACCGCAATAAAGGATACAGATGACCTCCCGACAAATATGTCGATTGTACCGGTCAGCTCTTATAAAGAGGACAAGCCGAACTTCATGGCATTTGTTACTTTCTTCCTCGGGATTCTGATCGGAGTTGCTGTTATTTACTATATGGCAGTACCGAATATCCGCAGAGGCATTATGGAGGAATATAACCGGAAGGAGCGGGATTACAGTACGGCGTTAAGCGCAAGCGAGGCAACCATTGATTCTCTGCGAAGTGATATTACAATTTTGGAAACAAAGATTGATGATCTGGAGCGGACGTTGCGCAGGGAAGATGGTTATGTGCTGACCGATTATGAACCGCTTATATTGGTGCTTTATAAGTACCGGGAATATATAGTTCAGGAAAACAAGACAGCAGAGCAGGCAGGTGCCTTGGTGGAGGAACTGGAGCAGGTGGATATGAGTGCTGTTGACTACGAGCCTGCCATAGAACTGTACGAAACCGTGATGGCAGATATGGAGGCGCGTGCAGCGGAACCCTATGCGGCAAAGGGCATGGAGCTTTATGCTGCCGGAGAATACGAAGCGGCCCTGACTGAGTTCGAACAGGCATACCGCTACAATAAAAATGACCCGGAAATACTGTATCATCTGGCACGTATTTATCATCGTTCCGGACGCTCGGAGGAAGCGCGCAGTATGTACCAGCTCCTGATTTCTGAGCATAAGTCTTCTGCACGTTACCAGGAGGCTGTGACTTATCTGGAACAGTTGGGAGAAGCGGCGCCGACAGAGGTGCCGACAGGGATACCTGCCGAGTAAAAGCATGATATACAAAGGAGAAAGACGAGGGTCCAAAGAAAAGAAAAGGACTCTCGTTTTTTGCTTTATAATCAAAAAAGGGGGGAACGACATGGCAGAGTTTGAACAAGGGGCAGCGAATTGTCTTCATACAACCGTTGAAATCAGGGGGTGTACCCTGCTGATACATCTGAAAGAGGACTTGGACCATCACAACGCAATTTATATCAGGGAGCTTGCAGATGACTGTATGCGGAGGCATACGATTCAGGATGTTGTGTTTGATTTTTCAAATGTGGAGTTTATGGACAGCTCGGGGATTGGCGTTATCATGGGACGGTATAAGCAGGTGAGCTATGTAGGCGGTTCAGTCCGTGTGGCTGGAATTGGAAAAAATGTTGAGCGGATTTTCAGAATGTCAGGCTTATATAAGCTGGTTCGGAAATTTGATACCGTAGAAGAAGCGTTGCAGTAAAAAATGGGAGGATAGGACCGATGAAACAGGATACGAATTTTATGGAGATAGCATTTTCTGCAAAGTCAGAGAACGAAGCATTTTCAAGGATGGTAGCAGCGGCTTTCGCTATGTCTCTGAATCCGACAGTGGAAGAGATCTCAGATATCAAAACCGCGATTTCGGAGGCGGTAACGAATGCAATTCTGCATGGTTATCATCAGGACAGTGAAGGTATTGTCCGCATGAGCTGTATCAGAGAGGGACGGACGCTGACGTTTTATGTGGCGGATAGCGGTGTTGGCATTGAAAATGTGGAACAGGCAATGGAGCCGTTATACACTTCCAGACCGGAGCTAGAGCGTTCCGGCATGGGATTTTCCTTTATGCAGGCATTTATGGATACGCTTTCTGTAACCTCAGAACCGGGGAAAGGAACCAAAGTCAGAATGACAAAAACCATTGCAGAGCCGGAGAAAGCAGAGAAAGTCTTGGAAGAAGCAGCTGCTGCGAAAGAATGCGTTCCGGGGCAGGAATCAGAATAAGAGGTGGTGCAGATGGAGACCACGGCACTGATTCGGCAGGCACAAACAGGAGATAAAGCAGCAAGGGAACAGGTAATCAGTGAAAACGTGGGGCTGGTATGGAGCATTGTCAGGCGTTTTTTAGGACGCGGGCAGGAGGCAGATGACTTATTTCAGATCGGAGTCATCGGACTGATGAAGGCAGTGGACAAGTTTGATATGAATTTTGAAGTAAAATTTTCCACGTATGCCGTGCCGATGATCAGCGGTGAAATCAAACGTTATCTGCGGGACAATAACAGCCTGATTAAGATGAGCCGTTCCGTCAAGGAAAACGGCTGGAAAGTAAAGCAGGCAAAGGAACAGCTTGCGATAGCCCTCGGTCGTGATGCAACGATGGAGGAAATCGCCGCGGCAACGGAGCTGTCGATAGAAGATATTGTCATGGCGATTGAGGCAAACAGTGAAATCGAATCCATTTACCAGACCGTTTATCAGGGGGATGGAAACGAAATTTATCTGGTGGACCGGATACCGGAGAAGAAGGATGAAACAGAAAAGCTGATTGACCGGATGACGATTCACCAGCTGCTTGATTTGTTGGAAGAAGACGAGAGAAAGCTGATACAGTATCGTTATTTTGAAGAAAAAACACAGACAGCGGCAGCAGAACTGCTTGGTATCAGTCAGGTGCAGGTCAGCAGACTGGAAAAGAAAATTTTATTAAAAATGCGAAAGAATATGTTTACTTAGAATAAAAAAGAAAATGCTGCAAATACTAGCTTTGCGACAATACGAAGAAAGAAGGGGGAGAGAAAATGTCGGCAAAGCAAAAGTATATTGTTCTTGCGGCGCTTGTTGTTACAGTGGCAGTGGCAGTCGTACTGTTGTATTATTCTATGGCGCAGACAACGAGCTATGACGGAATTTTCGTAAGCAGCGTCCGGCAGATGTGGGACTGATGGAAGAAAAAACAGTGTATATCAAGCCGGAGTTAAACATTCTGGTAGAAAATACAAAGATAACGTTAAGCGATGTGGCACAGGTATATTCCTACGATGACAAGCTGGCAAAAGAGGTCGGGGAAATCGAAGTGCTTCGTATTCAGAAAAAAGAGAAACAGAAAACAGCAATGTCAGTGATGCGGCTGGTGCGCCTGATTTCGGATTACCGGCCGGACATTACGGTGGTCAATCTCGGCGAAAAGGACTTTATTGTCGAATACAAACCGCCGGAAAAGCCGAAGAGGATTCTGGAATGGGGGAAGACATTCTGCGTTTCTCTGATTGTTTTTGCAGGCTCCGCCTTTACGATTATGTCATTTAATGAGGATGCAAGCGTGCAAAAGATTTTTCAAAGCTTTTATCAGCTTGTTCTGGGAGACGGAAACGGAAACGGATGGCTGGAGGTATCCTATTCCATCGGTCTGCCTCTCGGTATCATATTGTTTTTTAATCACTTTACAACCGCCAAAATAGATACCGACCCGACGCCGCTTCAGATTCAGATGCGTCAATATGAGCAGAATGAGGGAACGGCAATCATTGAAAATGCTTCGAGGGAAGGAAGAAAGCTGGAGAAATAGCATGTGGAGAAATTTACTGCTTTTATTCATCGGTATCGGAGGCGGAGTTTCCGTTGCAGGAGGTCTGTTTGCATTTTTAACGATTGTCGGTGTCGTTACAAGACTTGCTGCCGGAACGAAAACAGCAAAGAATGTTGTGTTATATGAGGATATTTCCCTGTTTGGGCTGGTGTTCGGAAATCTGTCCTATTTGTTTTTTGACAGTCTTAAGATAGGAGGAATCGGGCTGGTTATTTACGGACTCGGAGCGGGTATTTTTACCGGATGTCTTGCGGCGGCGCTTGCGGAAATCGTAAATGTGGTTCCGGTTATGACAAAACGGGTGCGGCTACAATGCGGAATGTCCGCGGTTATGGTGGCGTTTGCACTCGGCAAGCTGGTCGGTTCTCTTTACCAGCTGTTGTCTTAAGTAAGCACACAAAAGTCTGCAGGGCAAAGCCTGTAGGGCAAAGTCTGCAAGGCTTGGAAAGGTAAGGTGAACAGTATGGGGGAGCAGCGGACAACCGCGAAAGAAGTCGTTCATGCAGGAAATCAAAAGCTGCGTGATGAAAAATATAATCAGTATGTGGAGGAAAAAACACCGAAGCCGAATCTGCCGCTTGATATGGCAAAGGCA
Source organism: Lachnospiraceae bacterium (assembly GCA_051880375.1). Classification (GTDB taxonomy): domain Bacteria; phylum Bacillota; class Clostridia; order Lachnospirales; family Lachnospiraceae; genus SIG299. The sequence continues at coordinate 12,584 of JBJENV010000056.1, read as the reverse complement.
TTTTTGACCGGAGGAATCATCTGCACCATCGGGCAGGGCTTTACCAACCTGTATCTGTCCATGGGAGCGCAAAAGGAGGCAGCAGCTTCTTATTCCACCATCAGTCTGATTTTTCTTGCAATTCTGCTGACGGGACTGAATATTTTTCCGAAGATTGCGAAATTCGGCGGAGCGGGAAGCGTTGTGCCGATTACCGGGTTTGCCAATTCCGTGGCGGCACCGGCGATTGAGTTTAAAAAAGAAGGTCAGGTATTCGGAATCGGCTGCAAGATTTTCACGATTGCCGGGCCGGTCATTTTATACGGAATCTTCTCAAGCTGGCTGCTTGGGCTGATTTACTGGATATTGAAGTGTTTTGGCATATAGAGACTCCATTTAGGGGGCTTTGGTAAGGGAATAGAAAAGGTTTTCGTTCTCTTGCCGCAGCCCTTTTTTGGATTCGTGAGCGGAGGGTATGGTATTTTCCCTGAAACCGAGATATAATAAAAGAAAATAATTTTTTCATGGAGGCAGGTATGGTTAATGTAAAAGGAAAGTGGGCGCTGATTACGGGCGCCAGCAGAGGAATCGGATACTTATCGGCACTTTTTATGGCGGAACAGGGCTGCAACCTTATATTGCACGGCAGAAAGGCAGAGCATTGTGAAAAGGTGTTTAACGAGGTAAAGGCAAAAGGCGTGGACGCGTACATAGCTGCCGCGGAGCTATCTGACCCTGAGGCGGTAGAGCGGATGTTAGCGGAAATCGATGCAAAGGGAACGCCGGTGGATATCATATTAAACAATGCGGGCGTGCAGGTTGCATACCGGAATGATTACTTAAAGACACCGGCGTCGGATTATACCCGGAGCTTTCAAATCAATACAATTGCGCCGATGATGATTTGCTATCATTTCCTTCCGAAAATGGCGGAGCGCGGTTTCGGGAGAATCGTGAATACAACGAGCGGCATCAATTTAGAGCCTCAACAGGCGGGCTATTCCGCAAGCAAGGCAGCGTTGAATAAGGTGACGATTGACCTTGGTTCTAAGTATCAGGGAACAAATGTGATGATGAACTTAACCGACCCGGGCTGGTGCCGTACCGACCTTGGTGGTCCGTATGCCCCAAATGCGCCGGAAAGTGCGCTTCCGGGAGTTGTCGTCGGTGCGTTTGTGGATGATAAGAAGTCCGGCAGATGTCTGGCTGCGCCTCATTTTACGGGAATGACACTGGAGGAAGCGGTAGCAAAGGCGGAGAAGGAGTTTCAGAGCCCGTATTAAAATTGGATAACTAAGGAGAAAGGAAATGAAAGAGGCTACAAGAAAAACAATCATCTGTTTTTGCCTGCCGCAATTTGCAGTAGGATTATTTACTACGATGCTAAACAACTATCTGATTTATTTTTATCAGCCGACAGCAAGCTCCGGTCTGCCAACCCTGATTACGCAAGGCTATGTGCTGGCAGGGATCTTAACAGTAATCGGATTGATTAAGGCAATCGGGCATGTGATTGACGCGGTATCTGATCCGGTTGTTGCAGGTCTCAGTGACAAATGCGGGCATAAGGACGGACGAAGGATTCCTTATATGAGGTGGTTTGCGGTTCCGTTTGCTTTAAGCGCACTGTTGATTTTCTGGTCGCCTTCTGCAAATCCTGTGTTTAATAATATCTGGCTGGCTTGTTTTATCTGGGCTTACTACATATTTTATACGTTGTATATGGTACCGCATAATGCGCTGCTTCCGGAAATGCTGAAGGATGGAGGCAGACTGGTGGATGCGTATACATGGAGTTCCCTCTTTTTTGTAGTCGGCAGTATGCTTGGCTATGCTACAACAGCTATCGTAGCTGTTATCAAGAGCTTTGGAGCCGAGCCGATTTTGGCATGGCGGCTTACATTCCTTTCTTTTGCCGTGATTGGTGTGATTTTGTTGCTGCTTCCGGGATTTATGATAAAAGAAAAGGAATATGTGAACTCTGTCCGGCCTACAAAGCCCTTAGCTGAATCATTAAAGCATGCATTTTCCAATCGGCACTTTAGAATAGTGACTCTGGGACAGCTGTTTGAGGGAACCGGTATGAGCTTTTTTCAGGCATGCATTATGTACTATATTACGGAACTGATGGGAATCGCAGAGGAGAAGTCAATTATTATCATGGCGACTTCTATCGTAGGTTCGCTTGTATTATATCCGGTTATCAATAAGTGGTCGAAAAAGGCGGGCAAAAAAATTCCGATGGTGGCAGGCTGCGTTGTATTTGCCATAGCACAGCTTTCCATCTGTCTGGCACATCTCTTCCCAAAGGACTATGCGATGACAAGTGCTATCATTTTTGCACTGTTTGTTTCCATGCCGTTTGCGGTACTTAATATCCTTCCGGGGTCGATGATGGCAGATGTCATTCGCTATGACACTGTGAAAACCGGAATTAATCAGGAAGGTACCTTTGCGGCGGCAAAGAGCTTTGTAACAAAGCTGGGAACCTCCCTTGCAACCATGGTTGTCCCTTCTCTCGTTGTGATTGGCGCTGTGACGGGAGAAAGTGTAGGACAGAAGGGCTTACAGCTGACGGCATTGATTGGTGCTGGATTTACTATGGCAGCAGTTGTTATATATTCCGGCTATCATGAAACAGAGGTTCTGCGTGTAATTCATGACGAGGAAGGGGAAAAAAGCAATGGATAAAACAGTGGAGTATATATACAGACTGCAGGAAATGATTCGCTGTAAAACGGTTTCCGTTGAGGGAAAATATGATGATACAGAGTTTGTGAAGCTAAGAGGCGTTATGGAGCATCTTTTTCCGAAGGTACATGAGAGTGCTGAAAAGAAAACGTTCAGTGATGATTGCTGGGTTTTTAAAATAAAGGGAAAGGATGAAAGCCGTAATATTATGCTGATGTCCCACCATGATGTAGTGGCGGCAGAGGGCGAATGGAAATATGACGGATTTTCGGGGGAAATTGCAGAAGGAAAGCTTTGGGGCAGGGGAACCGTGGATACAAAAACTCCGTTATTCGGAGAGTTTTCGGCATTGGAGGAACTGCTTACGGAAGGCTTTGAACCACCCTGCAATGTTTATCTCGCTTCTTCCCACAATGAAGAGTTGGGAGGCGACGGCATTCCGACGGCTTTTGAATACTTTAAAAAAGAAGGAATTTCGTTCGAGGTAGTGTTAGATGAAGGAGGGGCTGTCATCAATCCGCCGCTTAGTGGCATGAAATGCGAAAAGTGCGCTATGGTTGCGGTACATGAAAAGGGACGATATTACCTGAACTGTACCGCCACGGAAGGGAATGCTCATTCGGGACTGACCGGTGCAGTAAGAAAACCTCCGGTAGAACGAATGGCTGCTTTGATACATGAGGTAAAGGAGGAGGGGGTGTTTATCCGCAGACTGAATCCGCAGCTAAAGGCGATGTTTCAGCATCTTGCACCGTACTGCGGCTTCCCGATGCGAATGATACTTTCTAATCTCTGGTGCTTCGGGGGAATTCTAACCGGAATCCTGCCTAAAATCAATCCGCAGGCAGGAGGACTGCTTGGTACTACCTGTACCTTTAACAAAATTGAAGGAAGTGAGAAAAGCAAGCGTTGTACGGCCACTGCATTTCTGCGTCCGGTGGATGGCGAGGATTTTAGGAAGGATATCGAACAGTTTCAAAGGATAGCAAAAAAGTATGATATTCAGGTAGAAATGGGAGATAACAGTGAATATCATGAACCTGCAGATATGAGCAGACCACAGTTTGCCTATACCATGGACTGTATCAGAACGGTGTTCCCGCAATATCCGCCGGTGCCTTTTATCCTTCCTGCCGGAACCGATGCCAGAACGCTTACGGATATCTGCCCTTGTGTACTGCGTTTTGCGCCAATCAGATTGTCAGAACAGCAGCTTGCTTCTGTACATGCGGAAAATGAGAATATTGATTTGGATGCGGTAGCGGATTGTGTGGCATTTTATAAGTACTTTTTAAAACATTATCAGTAAGAAAAGAAGGGGGGAGTATCACAGTGTGAGTTCCCCCTTTCTTTAAAACTTATTTTCGTACAAAGCGGATTTCGCAGACTTCATCGCCTTTCGCAATGGTCTTTGGAAGCTCTAACTGGCAGCCGAAGCTCTCGGCAATACCACGGTCACCGCACATGGCATGGTCACACAAAAGACGAATTTCTTCATCGGTACAGCCCTGCTTTTGCCATGCTTTGACTAATGGACAGTAGTGAAAGTCGATATCAAGGTGATCATCCGTACAGCGTTTGATTTTCATTTCAAATACCAACTGAGCAGGCTTACCGAAAAGCGCTTTTTTCAGTCCCTTCAGACTTTGCCCTTTTCCGCCTTTTTTGACAAGATTCGCACCTTGATACAGACCGCAGCGCTTGATGGCGGCAGGTGCATATTCTTCAGGATTCAGACCTTTCTTTTTGGCTTCATCGCACAAGAGATACATCCAGAGGGCACGATGTTCAAGCTGTTCGCGGATGGCCTGTAAAAGACTGTTTTTGATTTTTTGTTTATTGATAATACTCATTGAAATATCCTCCTTGGTATTGTCTGTGGTTTTACTTTGAATGCAGTTATGCATGCTTATTTCCTATCCCTTGAAAATATTCCGGGTGCTGGTACACGACACTCGCGCTTGCATTGAAGCCATCGTAAATGTGGTGGGAAATGCGTTCGGCAAGTTCTTCATATTTCTGCTCCGTAATGCAGCGGAACATTTCTACATGGTTATCGTATAACGTTTTTAAGTATTCCCTGCCTCCCAGATTGATTAAGGTACGGAAACGTTCATATTGTGAACTGATGGAGGAGAAAAAGCCGGCAACATTTTTTTTGCCTGCCATGTCGTACAATGTATAATGAAAGTCATTGTCAGTTACAATAAAAGTACGGCTCAATTCTTCCGCAGAGCGTTCGGATTCAATCAGTTCCTTCTGACGTCTTAAAATCAGATGGACGCGGAATTCCTGCGATTTGTCGTATTTGCGTGCTAAATCCTTCAGTATAGCCTGCTCCAGTACCTCACGGGTATAGAGAATGTCCGAAATCATGTTTAAGTCAATCAGGGAAACAAAGGTCCCGATGTGCGGTCGGATTTCTAACAGCCCCTCCGCCTCCAGCGCTTTGAAGACATCCCGGATAGGAGTGCGGGAAACGTCATACTGTGCGGCAGTCTCAATTTCACTGATGGCCGTTCCCGGCGGTAGCTCTAAATGAAGAATCTGCTCTTTTAACTTCTGATACACGGCCTCGGACGGACCGGAGTGCTTTTTTCCGTACATGAAGACACCTCACCAATCGAAAAATAGAAAACAATATAATTCATGATTATTATATCGTAGAAATTAGAGAAGGTCAATGCTTGTATTCAAGTATGCATAGAACAGAGGAAAAGCGTGGAATAATATCTATTGAAAATGTACAAAAAAAGCGTGAAAAATTGTGCAAAAAAGAGAAATGAACATGGAATGTTGACGCTTGTATACAAGTAGTGTTATAGTCGAAGAGTAGGACAAACCATTCAGAAGGAGAAGAAGCTATGAAATTATCATTTCGCTGGTACGGAGAAGACGATAAGGTGACACTCGACCATATTCGTCAGATTCCGGGGATGCATTCGATTGTGACGGCAGTTTATGACGTGCCGGTCGGAGAGGTATGGAGCGAACAGAGCATTCAGAGACTGAAGAAGCTCGTAGAAGAAAAAGGACTGCATTTTGAAGTCATGGAAAGTATTCCGGTTCATGAGGATATCAAGCTGGGTAAACCGAGCCGTGACAGATACATTGAGAATTACTGTGAAAATATCCGTCGCGTGGCAAAGGCGGGAATCAAGTGTATCTGCTATAACTTCATGCCGGTATTCGACTGGACAAGAACCCAGTTAGACCATAAGCTGGCAGATGGTTCTACTTCGCTGGTGTATTATCAGGAGCAGGTGGATGCCGTGAATCCGCTTAACAGTGACAGTGATCTGACGCTTCCGGGCTGGGACTTAAGTTACACAAGAGAAGAGTTAAAAAATGTGGTGGCAGAGTACAACGCTATGACGGAGGAGGACCTTTGGAATAACCTTAAGTACTTTTTACAGAAGATTATCCCGGTTGCGGCGGAGTGTGACGTCAACATGGCAATTCATGAGGATGATCCTTGCTGGAGTATCTTCGGGCTTCCGAGAATCATTACCTGTGAAGAAAACATTGACCGTTTCTTAAAGCTGGCAGACGATAAACACAACGGTATTACGTTATGCACCGGTTCTCTCGGCTGCTCGAATAAAAACGATGTCGTGAAGATGGCGGAAAAATATACCGCAATGGGAAGGGTGCATTTTGCACACTTAAGAAACGTGGCTGTTTTAGAGAACGGCTTTGAAGAAAGGGCGCATTTGTCAAGCTGCGGTTCCTTAGATATGTATGCGATTGTAAAGGCTCTGCACGATAACGGTTTCACCGGCTACATCAGACCGGATCACGGACGCATGATTTGGGGAGAAACCGGAAGAGCCGGCTACGGTTTATACGACAGAGCGCTTGGTGCAACCTATATCAACGGGCTTTGGGAAGCAGTTCATAAGGCAAGTCTTGAAAAATAGAAAGAAACAGGCTGTGCCTGTATGGCAGAACAAGAAGAATGGAGGAAACGAAAATGAAGTTACCGTTTCAGATTGATTTGACAAATAAGGTAGTTGTGGTGACCGGCGCAGGCGGAGTGATTTGCTCCGTACTTGCAGAGGCAATGGCAATGACCGGAGCCAAGGTGGCGCTGCTTGATTTAAACGAAGAGGCAGCGAAGGCAAGAGCCGATGAAATCGTTAAGAAGGGCTATATTGCAAAGGGCTATCAGTGTAACGTGCTGGAAACTGAGAGCGTACAGGCAGCACACGACAGTATCGTAAAGGACTTCGGAACCTGCGATATTTTAATCAACGGCGCAGGAGGCAATCATCCGAAGGCAACGACCGATGACGAGTACTTCAAACCGGAAGATATGGGAAAAATGAAAACCTTCTTTGATTTGGACCCGAGCGGCGTATCGTTTGTATTTTCTTTGAACTTTATGGGAACCTTAATTCCGACGCAGGTATTTGCGCTGGATATGGTGAACAAGAAGGGCGCGAGCATCATCAACATTGCTTCCATGAACGCTTACACACCGCTTACCAAGATTCCGGCATATTCGGGCGCCAAGGCGGCAATTACAAACTTTACGGAATGGCTTGCCGTTCACTTTTCCAAGGTCGGCATCCGCTGCAATGCGATTGCACCGGGCTTTTTTGCGACGCAGCAGAATGCAAAGCTTTTATTTCATGAGGACGGCACGCCTACGGAAAGAACCGGCAAGATTTTAGCAGGCACGCCGATGGGGCGTTTCGGTGAGGTTGAGGAACTGATTGGCTCTGTGCTTTTCCTTGCATGCGAGGAAGCAAGCGGCTTTGTGAACGGCTGCTGTATTCCGATTGACGGAGCCTTTGCGGCATACTCGGGCGTATAAACGAAACGTTCTCGGCATAGAGGATTATCATGAAACAGGAGGATGGACAAATGAGGCAAGTTTACAGCTTAAATGAAAAGTGGGCATTTGCCAAGGGCGAACAGCCGATTCCACAGAAGATTCCAAAAGAGTGGTACCTGGTAAACCTTCCGCATTCCTGGAATTCCATTGACGGACAGGACGGCGGCAACGATTACTATCGTGGAACCTGCTACTATGCAAAGGAAGTTAAGAGGTCAGACCTCCCGGAAAATTCTCAGTATTATCTGGAATTTCAGGGCGCTAATGCTTCTGCGGATGTTTATGTTAATGACAGAAAGTTAGCTCATCATGACGGCGGTTATTCCACCTGGCGTGTAAATATTACAGAGGCGTTAAAGGATGAGAATCTCATTGTGGTTGCGGTAGAGAACGGAGTCAACGACAGGGTGTATCCGCAGAAGGCGGACTTTACCTTTTACGGCGGACTGTATCGTAACGTAAATGTGATTGCGGTTCCGGATTCTCATTTTGATTTGGATTACTTCGGAGGTCCCGGTATTTTAGTTACTCCGGAAATTTGCGGAGCGGATGCTAATGTGGAGATTCAGGTGTTTTTAACCAATCCGAGGGCAGGCCAGAAGTTAAACTATGTAGTAAAGGACCGTGAAGGCAGTGTTGTCGCCGAGGTAAAGGAGAGTGCTGCGACAAAGGTGACGGTATCTATCCCTCAGGTTCACCTGTGGAACGGAAGAAAGGACCCGTATCTCTATCATGTGTCTGTTGCCCTGACAGAGGGTGAAACTGTTCTCGACACCGTTGACACACGATTTGGCTGCCGGACCTTTCGGATTGACCCTGAGAAGGGCTTCTTCTTAAACGGAGAGAGCTATCCGCTGCACGGTGTATCCCGGCATCAGGACAGATGGGGATACGGCAATGCGCTGCTGCCAGAGCATCACATAGAGGATATGGACCTGATTTGCGAAATGGGTGCCAATACGATTCGACTGGCTCACTATCAGCATGATCAGTTTTTCTACGACCTTTGCGATGAGAGAGGCATGATTGTCTGGGCGGAAATACCGTATATCTCCAACCACCTTCCGAACGGAAGGGAGAACACGGTTTCCCAGATGAAAGAACTTGTCATTCAGAATTATAATCATCCGAGCATTGTGGTCTGGGGATTATCCAATGAGATTACAATGGGAGGAGCTTCGGACCCGGATTTGCTGGAAAATCACAGGTTATTAAACGACATGGTGCATGAAATGGATAAGACCAGGCAGACAACGATTGCCGTTGTTTCAATGTGCGATATCAGTGACCCGTATTTACAGATTCCTGACGTTGTTTCCTATAACCATTACTTTGGCTGGTACGGCGGCGACACCTCGATGAATGGACCTTGGTTTGACCATTTTCACGAGGTGTATCCGGACATTCCGATTGGCATGAGCGAGTATGGCTGTGAGGCGCTCAACTGGCATACCTCGGACCCGAAGCAGGGAGATTACACCGAGGAATATCAGGCATATTACCATGAAGAACTGATAAAGCAGCTGTTTACACGGCCATACATCTGGGCAACGCATGTATGGAATATGTTTGATTTCGGTGCGGACGCCAGAAATGAAGGCGGTGAAAACGGTCAGAATCATAAGGGCCTTGTGACATTTGACAGAAAGTATAAGAAGGATTCCTTTTATGCCTATAAGGCGTGGTTATCCGACGAGCCGTTTGTTCACATCTGCGGCAAGCGTTATGTGGACCGCGTGGAGGAGGTAACAAAGGTAACCGTATATTCGAATCTCCCGGAGGTGGAGCTGTTTGTCAACGGGGAAAGCCTCGGGGTGCAGACCAGTGAGGTACATTTCTTCTACTTCGACGTACCGAACAGGGGAGAGTCCGTGCTGACTGCCGTGGCAGGCGAGTGCCGTGACGAAAGCCGTATCCGCAAGGTGGAGGTATTCAATGAGGCATATCGTCTGAAGGAAAAGGGAGCGGTACTCAACTGGTTCGATATTACGGAAACGGAAGGATGTTTTTCCTTAAACGATACGGTAGCAGAGATTATGTCCGTACCGGAAGGCAGACAGCTTTTCACCGATATGATGCAGAAAATGGTGGGTTCCGGTGAAGGAATGATGATGTCCTCAAAGCCGGAAGATATGAAAAAAATGATGCAGATGATGGGCGGTTTTACGGTGCTTAGGCTTGCCGGACTAATGGGCGCGATGGGAAAAACACCGTCCAAGGAAGAACTGCTTGCACTGAATGAGCAGCTGAACCAAATCAGAAAGCCATTGTAAGTGAAAATAAGAGCAGGAAACAAGTGTCGCAAGGCACAGACAAAAAACAGAGACTGAAAGCAGGGGTCTCTGTTTTTTTTCTGCTTTCATGCATATTTTTTGTCCGGAAAAGGAAAAGTAATAGGGAAAAGAAACTTTGTACCTGCACAGGGAAAGAAGAGAACCTGTGGGGAAAGCCGGTAAGGCTTGGAAAGGCATGAGGACAGTATGATGGAAGAAAGCGGACAGACGGTCAACAGAGCAAAGCTGTATCAGCTTGCGCTGTTCCCGTTTAATAACGGTGCAACGAATGTTTATTTTATGCTTACGATGAATTATATTGCATACCATGCAAACGGTGTGCTTGGACTGGCACTTCTGTTTGCAACAACGATGGTAACGGTGATGCGTGTGTTTGATGCCGTCACGGACCCGATTATCGGTCTGCTGATTGATAAGACGCAGGGACGCTTCGGAAAGTTCCGGCCGTATATTGTACTCGGAAATATCATCATGGCAGTATCGGCAATGCTGCTTTACTTCGGAACAAGATACATTCCGGATACAATGATGTGGTTTCGGTATGTCAGTTTTGTGCTGTTGTACATGCTGTACGTCATCGGCTATACGTTTCAGACCGCCTGCACCCGTTCCGGTCAGAGCTGTCTGACGAATGACCCGAAGCAGCGGCCGTTGTTTACCGTGTTTAACACGATTTCTTCGCTGGTCGGGATGAGCTTACTTCAGATTGTGGCAACTATCATCGGCGGAAGGGTAGGCTATGGCTCGGAAGCATTTTTTGATTTCATTGTTCCGCTTTCCATCGTGTTGTCTGCAATCTTAACCGTACTCGCACTAATCGGCATCTGGCAGAAGGACCGACCGGAGTTTTACGGTATCGGAAGTGAAAAGAAGGAAAAGTTTAAAATCGGAGAGTATGTTGATATTTTAAAAGGGAATAAGGAACTTCGGATGCTGATGTTAGCCGGGGGAAGCACAAAGCTGGCGTTTTCCATTGCGAGCAATGCAAGTGTTGCCTGTATGCTGTATGCGTCCATGATGGGCAACTATAACGGACTGTATCTTCCGCTTTATATTCTGTGTTATGTTGCTGCTGTCCCGTTTTTTGTCTTAAGTATCAAAACGGCACAGAAGAAGGGACAGAGGGCGGCATTGATGCTTTATACAAGAATTGCGGCATTGTCTTATCTGGGTGTTGTTGTACTTCTTATTCTGTGGCAGCCGGGAAATCCTGCGACACAGCTCTCCTTTGGAGCATTGAATTTATATACCATTGTTTATGTGCTGTGCTATCTGACGGGCTACGGTTCTTATTCTTCTGTAGCGGATTTGCCGATTCCGATGGTGGCAGACTGCACGGACTATGAAACATACCGGAGCGGAAATTTTGTGCCCGGTATTATGGGAACGCTGTTCAGTCTGGTGGACAAGCTCGTTTCCTCGCTCGGTTCCAGCATTGTCGGAGCTGCTGTACTGATGATTGGCATTGAAACACTGCCGGATACTGATACACCGTATGTGGACGGAATGAAGTGGGTTGTGATTCTGTTATTCTGCATTTTGCCGATTCTTGCATGGCTGATTACACAATTTGCAATGCATCATTACAGTCTGACCGGAACCCGTATGAAGGAGATTCAGGCAGTCAATGCCGCAAGACGTGAGGCAGTAAACAAAGGGATGACGTTTGAGGAGGCAATGCAGCGGTTTCAGACGGCAGGGGATTTGCCGGGGGGACAGAAAATCAGTTAAAAAATAAACAATTTCTAAAGTCCTTGACTATAGACTTAAGGTTCATTATGATAGAGCTACAGATTGATGGACAGACGGCATGTTACCGTCTGTCCATTCCGTTATTGTCCGGAAAAGAAGGAGGAAAAACAATATGATTGTGAAATTGATTGTCTGCCTGATTGCAGGCCTTGGAGCGGGACTTGGAACGGGCTTTGCGGGATTAAGTGCAGCGGCGGTCATCAGCCCGATGTTAATTACGTTTCTTGGTATGCCGGCATACGAAGCGGTGGGAATTGCGCTGGCGAGTGATGTGCTGGCGAGTGCGGCTAGTGCCTATACATACGGAAAAAACAAAAATCTGGATATCAAAAACGGGATTGTCATGATGGTATCGGTGCTTGTCTTTACGACGGTGGGAAGCTATGTGGCAAGTCTTGTTCCGAACTCCACCATGGGAAGCTTTTCGGTCTTTATGACAATGCTGCTTGGAATTAAGTTCATTGTAAAGCCGGTCATGACAACAAAAGAAAGCATGGAACAGGTTTCGGCAAAGAAGCGTCTGATTCAGTCGATTGTCTGCGGCTGCATGGTTGGGTTTATCTGCGGCTTTGTCGGCGCAGGAGGCGGTATGATGATGCTGCTGATTCTGACTACGGTACTGGGGTATGAACTGAAATGCGCCGTCGGTACAAGCGTCTTCATCATGGCGTTTACGGCATTCACCGGAGCGGTCAGCCACTTTGCCATTGGCGGTATGCCGGATGTCACAATACTCATACTTTGTATGTTGTTTACGCTGGTTTTTGCAAGAATCGGCGCAAAGTTTGCAAACAAGGCAAGCACAAAGACACTGAACCGCGCAACCGGCGTGATTCTTGTGATATTGGGAGTTGTGATTCTGGGAGTGAATTATTTGGTATAACATGTGTGGGTGAATAAGAGAAAGATTAGAGTATGATGAGAAATCAGTAATGGTACTTTACATTTTTGCGGTAAAGTGTCACAATGAAAAAATGAACTCTCGGAATCCTGAGTAGTTCATGCCCAGCTAAACTCTGGCAAGTACT
>JBJENV010000055.1:0-17439 GCA_051880375.1 Lachnospiraceae bacterium | reverse complement strand
CCGAAAGCAATGTTGTCATAGACGGTCATCGTAGGAAACAGGGCATAGCTCTGGAATACGATGCCGATATTTCGCTTTTCAATCGGAACCTTCGTAATGTCGACTCCGTTTGCAACGACCGTACCGGATTCCGGCTCAATAAAACCGGTCAGCGTACGAAGTGTGGTAGTCTTTCCGCAGCCGGAAGGACCTAAAAACGTAAAGAACTCACCTTCCTTTACGTGTACGTTAATGTTGTGCAGAGCAGTAAAATCTCCGAATTTTACAACGATGTCATTAAGCTTTATCATAAGCGGTAACTCCTTCCTATAAAAAACTGTAAGCAATCTCGATAGCTGGTTGCAAACATCTCGAAATTGCTTACAGTTCATTTACGAAACAGCCTTACATATGCTGTTTGATGTCGTGTCTGAACACGGAATTATTTTGCAGACTGTGTCAGAGTAGACCAGTCAAGCTTATCCCAGTCAGGCTCTGCGACTGCCTTGCTTGCGTCAGCCCAGTAGAAACCAAGGTTTGTCATAATATTGGTCCATTCACTGGAATGAGCAGAAACATATTCCGCATAAGTCATATCGGTGCCTGCTACCTGATTTAAAGCGAAGTTCTTTAAGGTATAAATCTGAGGCACACCATCCGGATACAGGATGGAAGCAGCGGTCTTGTTGCATGGATAGGAGTCGAATTCCTCTCCCCATGCTGCCTGAACATCAGCGGAACCAAACCACTCTGCAAATGCCTTCACAGCCTCGGTCTGCTCTGCGGTACGTCCGGCCTTGTCAAGAATACCGATATACTCGGCGATGTAATAAGTACCGTCTTCAATGTCCACAAGTGCCCAGTTTTCCGGCTGCATGGTGCCCTTTAACGGAGTGCTGGAGCTGTCTGCAGCTGCATCAATGCTTCCGTACAGGGAAGAAGAGTAGAAGGAAGATACCTGAACCTCACCCTTGTTTAACGGAGCAAAACCATATTTATAGTCATCACCGCCGCTCTTGCCGTTTGCACAGTACTTCCAGAGTGTTTTCCAGCCGTCGATGGAAATACCGCCGGCAGGAGAGCTTGGGTCTACGAAAGCATAAAGCATAGCCGAGTTGATATTGGAGTTTGTGGTACCGCCCACTTTGTTCTGACGATACCAGGTGTAACCGCAATCTACGATATCAGACCAGTGCTTAAAGCTTAAGGTCTTACCGTTTGTGCCGATTTCATCGGTACGATAGAGCATTAAAACGTTCTGGATGACAAGACCGTAAGCCTTACCGTCATATTTGAAGTCGCCGACTTCCTTTGCCCAGGACGGAGTCCAGTCTACTAACTTCAGATTTTCATAAGTACCGTTCACAAGCTGACTCCAGCGTGTTTCGTTCAGACCGAATAAAATATCGCCGTCCTTGTTTTCATTGGCAGCCTGAATGGCAGCTACGTCACCGGAAATAACGCTGTTATCATCAATGGAAATGGTAAAGCCGGCATCCTTTGCCTCGTTGATTAACCAGGTGGAACGCTCGGTGGAGTTGGAGTTGGAATAAATCCGGATGGTGTAGTTCGAATAATCCTTCTTTGAGTTTCCGTCATTTGACGAATCCTTGTCTGTTTTGCCTCCGCAGGCTGCAAGTGACAGAACCATGACTGCGGAAAGGAGCAGTGCAACTAATTTTTTCATAATACTTTATCCTCCATTCTGTAATAAGAATCGTTTTTTATTACGCCTTTATTATAACGGAAAGAAGAAAAGAAAGGAATCCGACAATACTGCAATATTTACGGCAATTCTGTTATAATGCACAAAAAGAGAAATAAAATAAAAGGTTTTATGTGCATTATGACAAAAGGAAGCAAGGGGAATAGAGAAAGAGGATAGAAAATCTGCCGAACATGTGCTAAGATAGGTTTTATGAGGCAGGCACTTTTTGACTGCCTGCGAAATAGAACGTAAAGAAGGGGAACTCCGTATGAGATACGTTAGGGGAATTTTTTTGTTTGCATTTCTGCTGCTTGCCGGCTGCGGTCTGAACTCTGCGGAGGGAGTGGTTTCTGCACCCTCCAGGGAGCAGCGGCTTGTGATATATACGTCGCATACGGAATCGGTTTATGCTCCTCTCATCAAGGAATTTGAAGAACGAACCGGAATCTGGGTGGAGGTGAAGACCGGCGGAACGCTGGAACTGATAGAATGCATCAAAGAAAAGAAAGAGAACTCAGACTGTGATTTGCTGTTCGGCGGCGGAGCGGATACACTGGAAGCCAACAAGGAACTGTTTGCGCCGTACTCAAAGGAACGGAACGGCACGAACGAAAGCTGGACGCCGTTTTCTTCCAGTCCGCTGGTGCTGATTTACAACACGAAGCTGGTAAGAAATAATCCTCCGACAGGCTGGCCGGATTTGTTAAAAGAGGTATGGCAGGGTGAAATCGCTTATGCGGACCCGCAGAGTTCCGATTCGGCTTATACGGTACTTTCCGTATTGACACAGATGCTTTCCGGAGAAGAAAGCAAGCTGCTTGCCGCTTTTAGAAAAAATATCGGGAATTGCGGTCTTGTCTCGGCAGAGCAGGCGGTTTCCGAAGTGGCAAACGGAAACTACTATATCGGGGTGACACTGGAGGAAACAGCGCTTCGCAGCATGCAGGAAGGATACGATATTACCATGGTGTATCCGGAGGAAGGAACCTGTATGCAGGTGGATGGGCTTGCCATCATTTCAGGCTGTGCCCACGAGGAGAATGCAAGACTGTTTATTGAGTTTATGTTAGAGCAGGATACGCAGCAGTATCTGGCAGAGCATTTGAACCGCCGTCCGGTGCGGACGGATGTACCTCTTCCGGAATGGCTGCCGGAAGACATTTCGTGCATCTCTTATGATGTTTCTCTGGGCGCCAGCCGCCAGAAGGAGCTGCTTTCTCTTTGGAGGGGTCTGTATCGGGAGGTGACGGAATGAAGGCATGGATCAGACGGTCGTTTAGAAACCGTATTTTTGTTACCATTTTGATGATTACACTTGTTCCGTTGCTGCTTTGTGATATTATTATGATGCAGGTGTTACTCCAGAGGAGCGAAAGTAAGCTGGCAGGACAGGCAAAAGAGGAACTGGCCCGTCTGGAGGGGGACTTCGCAAACCTGATGGAAACCTTTTCTGATATTTCGGAAGAACTTTGTAATAATACAATGGTACACAGTGCACTCCGCAGAGAGAACAAAAGCTCGCATGTAACTTACCAGCTGTTGTTTCGCCTGACAGATGATGTGAGAGAATATGCAAGGTTTGAAATTATGGACTGTGACGGAAACTGCCAGTACACGACGGATCATACACAGTCTGCCGGAGCCATGGAACCGTCGTGGGGAATTTTGTACGCGGCGGGCAATTCGGAGGAACTTGTATTCTGCCGTGAGGACAGCGGAGACGGTATGAAGGCTGCCAGAGCAATCAGGGATTATAATCGGAAGATTCTCGGCTATGTTGTCATATCGATGACGAGGAACGGTTTTGACCTGTTGTTTTCGGGAAATTACAGCCCGACGAGCAGTCTGCTGCTTCTGGATGCTTACTGGCATCCGGTTTATCTGACGCAGTCGGCGCTCGGAGAGACTGCAGCGGCTTCTCTGCGTCAGCAGCTGCTTGCCGGAGAAAAACTAAGTGATGAGGTTCGGGAATGCAGTTATTTTACACGCCACCAGGAAGCTACCGGCTTCACGCTGGTGCTGGAACAGGCAAGAACCTTTACTGCGCCGGTCAGAAACACGATTTACTTTGTCAGCATCGTTATGGGAATCCTGAGTCTTCTTCTGTGTCTGTGGGGCTCGTGGCTGTTAAGCAGACACCTTGCGGAGCCGGTCAATCGCCTGGATGGGGCGATGAAGGAGGTACAGAAGGGCAATTTCGATGTCTGTGTTTCCAACTCCAGAGAGGATGAGCTTGGGCATCTGGCGGACAGCTTTAACCGGATGACGGAGGAATACAGGAAAAACCTGGAACGTACCGTGGAGCATCAGAAGGAAATCAATGCAACCCAGCTGCGGATGCTGCAGGCACAGTTGAATCCCCATTTCTTATATAATACGCTCGACTCCATTAAATGGCTCGGGGTGGTACATCAGGTGCCGGATATTGCAACGATTGCCACGGATTTGGCGGCACTGCTTCGTGCCAGCATTTCAGGAAATGAGTTTATCCCGCTCTCGGAAGAGCTGGAGCTGATAGAACGCTATATTGCGATACAGTCCATTCGGTTTGAAGACCGTTTTACGTGTGAAATTGACATTGCCGACCGCTTTCAGAACTGTATGGTACCGAAAATGGTGCTGCAGCCGCTTGTGGAAAACTCCATTCTCCACGGAGTAGCGGATCTGGAAGACGGCTATATCAAGTTAAGTGCAAGAGAAGAGGAGGGGGACCTCATCCTGTCGGTGTCCGATAACGGCTGTGGTATCCCGCCGGAGATTTTAGAGCAGTTAAACAACAGCGGCAGGCGGCTTCCGGGACAGCATCTCGGTCTGTTTAATGTGAGCAGCATTATCCGGCTCCATTTCGGAGAAAAATACGGCATATCGGCAGAAGCAGAACCGGGAAACGGAAGCGTAATCCGGCTTCGTCTGCCGATACAGAGGGAGGAGACACATGCTTAAGGTTTTGGTTGTAGATGATGAATCGGTTGTAAGAAAAGGAATTGTGTTAGGCATTGACTGGACTTCCATGGGCTGTGTCGTTGTCGGGGAAGCCTCCAACGGAGAAGAAGGAATTGCTGCCGCAGAGCAGTACAGCCCGAATCTCATTATCACGGATATCCGGATGCCGCGCATGGACGGAATTGAAATGATGTTTGAACTTCGAAAACGTGGGTGCCGGGCGCATGTGATTATGCTGACAGCCTATGATGACTTTTCTTACGCACGCAGCGCTCTGCAGTTTGGCGCAAGCGATTATCTGCTGAAGCCGTTCCGCAATCAGGAACTGATAGCTGCGGTAAACAAGGTGCTGGAGAAGGAACAGGACATGACGTCCATGAAGCCGCAGGATATGCTTCCACTGGTGAAAGGCGATAAAAGCAAGTATGTAATGGAAGCGCTCAATTATATCGCAGAGCATTATAATGACAGCGACATCAGCATCACGCCGATTGCACATTCCCTCGGAGTCAGTGAGAGCCATTTGAGCCATGTATTTAAGAAGGAAACAAGCTATACGATTGTAGGATATCTGACGCAGTATCGTATTCATAGGGCAATGGAGCTGCTCAGAGACTGCCGTTATAAGGTGTATGAGGTTTCGGAGATGGTGGGCTACCGGGATGTGGCGTACTTCGGCAGCATTTTTAAGAAGCTGACGGGAATTTCACCGTCCGAGTATCAGGACAGGTGCAGATAGAAAGGACAGGTATGCAGAACCAATTTGAAAGAACGGAATTACTGTTTGGAAGAGAAGCGATGGAAGTATTGCGGCACGCGCACGTGGCGGTGTTCGGCATCGGAGGTGTCGGCGGTTATGTAACAGAAGCCCTGGCACGCAGCGGTATCGGAAGCTTTGAACTGGTGGACAGCGATACGGTCTGTTTATCAAATTTAAATCGACAGATTATTGCAACGCAGGAAACCATCGGACGTTATAAAACGGAGGTCATGAAGGAGCGGATTTTAAGTATCAATCCGGAGGCAAAGGTGACGGTGCGAAACTGCTTTTTTCTGCCGAAAAATGAACGGGAATTTGATTTTTCGACGTATTCCTACGTGGTGGATGCGGTCGATACGGTAACGGCAAAGCTTTCGATTGTGATGGCGGCAAAGGCGGCGGGTGTGCCGGTCATCAGCAGTATGGGGGCCGGAAATAAAATCAATCCGGCAGAGTTTGAGGTTGCCGATATTTATGAGACCTCGGTCTGCCCGCTCGCCAAGGTGATGCGCAGAGAATTGAAAAAGAGGGGAATCGAAAGCCTTAAGGTAGTGTATTCTAAGGAAACGCCTCTCGTTCCGCTCACAGCGGCAGCAACGGAGGATGAGCCATCAGAAACCGTGCCGGAATGCTCTGAGCTTTCTGAAAAGCAGCCGGTACGTCCGGGTAAGCGCGTTACGCCGGGGAGCAATGCATTTGTGCCGTCGGTGGCGGGGTTAATCATCGCTTCCGAGGTGGTAAAGGATTTGACAGGGATAAGAAACCATTAGAAAAAACATAAATCGATACAGAAGAAAAATGAAGGAAGACGGATAAATGAAAGACTTAACAAAAGGACCTTTGTTTAAAACACTCTTGCTTTTTGCACTTCCGATGTTTCTCGGCAACCTGTTTCAGCTCTTTTACTCGCTGGCAGATACGAGAATTGTCGGAACGTATCTCGGAGAACAGGCGCTTGCGTCGGTCGGCGGCGTCAGTACGCTGTGCAACCTGATGATTGGATTTATGAACGGGATGACGCTTGGCTTTGCGGTACCGATGGCACGCCATTTCGGAGGGAAGAATTATGAAAGACTGAGAAAGGCGTTTGCGGGAGCGGTCAGCTTAGGACTTACGCTCTGCGTGCTGTTTGTGACGGCGGCACTGCTGTTTATGGACGAACTGCTTCACTTTATGAAGCTGGAGGAGGTTTTGCTTGCGGATGCCAAAACCTACAGTACCGTTATGATTTGCGGTATTTTCTTCACGTTTGCCTATAACCTCGGAGCATCGGTGCTGCGTGCGCTCGGTAACTCCGTGACACCGTTACTGCTGCTGGTCTGTTCGAGCCTCTTAAACGTCGGACTGGATATTTACTTTATCAACGTCCTGCATCTCGGAGTGTTCGGAGCGGCGTTCGCAACGGTACTTGCACAGGGTGTTTCGGCAGTTTTATGTATTCTTTATCTGATCAAAAAGTACAGGGTACTGCATTTTGCACCAAAGGAGCTTTTGCCGGAACCGGGGCTTGCAAGAGAACTTTTGCTTGCCGGGGCATCAATGGCATTTATGAGCTCGCTTGTGCAGCTTGGTACGCTGATGTTGCAGACGGCAATCAACGGGCTTGGACAGAACATTGTTGTGGCACACACGGCGGCGAGAAAGGTTACGGAAATTTTTATGCTGGCATTCGGTATTACCGGTTCGGCAATGTGTACGTTTACGAGTCAGAATCTGGGTGCCGGAAAGTACGACAGAATCCGGAAGGGAACGATAGGTGCGCTCCTGTTTTTGTGGTGCTGGAGCGCTGTGGTAATTCTGGTTGCGAATACGGCTGCGAAAGAACTGATTTTTCTGATTACGGGCAGCGATACCGAGGAGGTTGTGGAAAACGCGGTGCACTATCTGCGGTTTGATACGGCGTTTTATATGGTGCCTGCGGCGATTACCCTGTTCCGGAATGTGCTGCAGGGGCTGGGCAATCATACAACGCCGATTGTATCCAGTCTTGTGGAGCTTGCCGGCAAGGTAGTGTTTGCAAAGTTGCTGGTGCCGGAATTCGGCTATTTTGGTGTGATTTTGGCGGAGCCGGTTGTCTGGATACTGATGGTAATTCCGCTTGTGGTGCAGATTGTAAAAAGTTATAAATACCCTCCGTCCAGATGAATAATCTGTCCGGTCAGATAGGCGCTGCCGTTTGCAATCTGGAGGGCAAAATCGGCAACCTCCTCCGGAGCGCCGAAGCGTCCAACCGGGATTTCCTCGGCAAGTGCTTCCAGTTCTTCCTCCGAGAAGCCGCGGTTCATGTCGGTGTCTATGACGCCGCAGGCAATGGCATTGACGGTAATGCCGCTCGGAGCAAGCTCCTTGGCAAGTGCGCGGGTGAAGGCGTCCATACCGCCCTTGGAAGCGGAATAGGCAACCTCGCAGGAGGCACCGCACGTTCCCCACATGGAGGAAATGTTGATGATGCGTCCGCACTTTTTGGCGAGCATCATCGGGATTGCCTTGGAGGAGCAGTAAAACACGGAGGAGAGGTTGGTATCCATGACGAGTTTCCAGTCGGCAGGTGTCATATCGGTTAAGAGCCCGACATAGGAAATTCCGGCATTATTGATTAAAACATCCAGCGTTCCGAACTCGGAGGCAATCTGGCGGAACATATATTCTACAAAAGCAGGATTACCGACATCTCCGACGCAGGCGAGACAGCGTACTCCGTACTGCTCGATTTCCTTTTGCAGCAGGGTCAGTGCATCTACATTTTTGATACAGTTGATAACGACATCATAACCGTTTTTTGCAAAGGTCAGTGCAATGGCTCTGCCGATGCCGCGGGAGGCTCCCGTAACCAGTACAACGTTATGTTCCATTTTGTCAGGTCCTTTCTTATTTGATTTTTCATCAGTATATCATAGTTCTTATCTTTTTTGTAGAAATTTCTTTCGGATTGCGGTACACTGTTTTTTAAGAAGGCAAAGAGGTGATTGCTTTGCCGGAAGGAGAGTTCATTGATGCGCTTGCTGCAAACCTTAAAAATTTCGGTTTCCATTTTTTTTAGTATGCTGTTTGTGCTCGGAACGGCGGTTCTTATTTATCCGCTGCTTCAGAGTATATTTGAGGTGCAGGTGCAGAATACGGGAGAAACAGAAACGGCGTTATCCTATGAAGCGCCAAAAGAGCCGGAAACAGTCAGGGTGCAGATGTACTGTGCAATGAATGAGAACCAAACCGAATTTACCGCACTTTATGTGGAAATACTAAATATCCATGCGGGAAGTGTGTTTTATTTTGAAGTTCCCGTTTATACTAAAGTTACCCTGCCGCAGGAGCTGTACCGGGAACTGCAGGTATATGCACCGGGACTGCCGCAGTATTTGAAGCTTTCCAGGCTCCCGGACAGCTTTTCGGAAGAATACCGGATGCAGGCGACGCTTCGGGTACTTACGGAGGTACTCGGCATATCGGTAACACACTTTAGCTGTGCAAAAGAGGATGTGCTTAAGGAGTGGAAAAATGCGGTACTGGCAAAGGAGAAAAATGCTTCGGACTTTTTTGAATGCTACAGAAGCTTTGTAACGGAATCCGAAAGTGATGAGACGAAGGAAGAACGTTTTGTATATTATGATGCGTATCGTACTCTGAGGGCAGAGTGGAAGGGAAAGGTGCCCGGATTGGACGGCATCAGTGAGTTTGAGGTGCAGAAGCCTTTGACAAAGGAGCTGCTTGAGAGCTGTATGAGGAAAATCACGAGCCCGGAATAAACGGCAGAAAGTAAGGAAAAAGATACATAGAAAGAGAAAAGGAGAACGTTATGGAGCAGAAAAGGAAAAACCGGCTGAGGCTTGCGGCAGGAGTGCTAACGGGTATTGTATTGTTCGGCTCGGGAATGAAGGTCGGTGCGGCAACATCGGAGCCGGGTTCGGCCGGAGACCCGCTGATTACGCAGAGTTATCTGGAGCTGAGATTGTCGCAGATGAATGCGGGTTATGAATGCATCACCTTGAAAAAAGGGGAAACGATACAGCTTACACAGGGAGCACAGGTTATTTTATATACCGGAAGTGCAAAGGCGGCAGGAAGTCTGATTGACACGACTGCGGGAGCACTTACGGCGGCAGGCGCTGCGGCGGAACGCTACCACACCTATCTCGCTCCGGCAGACGGAAGCGGTTTGACGGCAACGGCAGTTTGTGTTATTTTTATCAGTGCGGCAAATTAGGAGGATGGGAGAACAACGATGAAAAAGATAGAGAAGAAATGGAGCGACCTTGCTTATATTTTGGTAGGAACTTTTCTGATGGCAATGTCGATTAATCTGGTGTTTGACCCGATGGGACTGGTGACCGGCGGCGTAACAGGCTTTGCAATTGCGGTCAAGTATATCAGTTCCTTTGTGATTGAAGGGGGAATTCCGGTCTGGCTGACTAACCTTTTGTGCAATGTTCCTTTGTTTCTTGTTGCGTTATGGAAAAAGGGAAGAAAGTATATTATGAAGACCCTGTTTGCCACGATTTCCCTGACGGCGTGGCTGTATATTGTGCCGGTTCATCAGATATTTGACGACATGATTCTGGCAACGGTGTTCGGCTCGGTGTTAGCCGGAGGCGGTATCGGAATGGTCTTTTCCACCATGGCAACGACCGGAGGCACGGATCTGCTTTGTGCGCTGATTCACGATAAAGTCAAGTATCTTTCGATTCCGAGACTGCTTGCTGTTGTCGACGGCATCATTGTCATCCTTGGTGCCGTTGTTTTTGGGCTGACAAATGCACTGTATGCGATTATGGTTGTTTACCTGTGTTCTAAAATTTCGGACAGTATTCTTCAGGGAGCCAAGTTTGCAAAAATGGCACAGGTGATTTCCGACCATGCGGACGAAATCGCGCAGGTTGTTATGCGAGAATTAGACAGAGGGGCAACCGGTGTTAATGTGCAGGGAATGTATTCCGGAACCGACAAACGTATGCTGTACTGTGTGGTTTCCAAGAAGGAAATCGTGGAGCTGATTGACATTGTTCACAGAATTGACCCGAAAGCTTTCGTCATTGTGAATGACGTCAGGGAAGTTATGGGAGAAGGTTTTATTGAATTTAGACAGTAAATCATCAGAATTTCGGTCAAATTCACAACAAAACAACCA
Organism: Lachnospiraceae bacterium; assembly: GCA_051880375.1. Classification (GTDB taxonomy): domain Bacteria; phylum Bacillota; class Clostridia; order Lachnospirales; family Lachnospiraceae; genus SIG299. The sequence goes on along the minus strand of JBJENV010000055.1, from coordinate 6,927 downwards.
AAATTGGTAAGTCCTATACAAATTGAACAAATTGGGAAATCATAATTTGTCTATTTACGATATGGCTTTTCAAGGAAATTTCGTGTATGATAAAGCTATGTTGAGTTACATGTGTTACCAGTGTATTACAATTTAGGAGGAATAAGAATGGCTAGTTTGTCTTTAAAGGGTATCAATAAGACATACCCAAATGGATTCGTAGCAGTAAAGGACTTCAATCTTGAGATTCAGGATAAGGAATTCATCATTTTCGTAGGACCATCCGGATGTGGTAAGTCCACGACACTTCGTATGATTGCAGGTCTGGAAGAAATTACAGCCGGTGAGCTTTGGATTGGCGATAAGTTAATGAACGACGTAGAGCCAAAGGACAGAGATATTGCGATGGTATTCCAGAACTACGCTTTGTATCCGCATATGTCCGTTTATGATAACATGGCATTTGGTCTTAAGTTAAGAAAGACTCCGAAGGATGAAATTGATAAGCTCGTTCATGAAGCAGCAAGAATTCTTGATATTGAGCATCTGTTAGACCGTAAGCCGAAGGCTCTTTCCGGTGGTCAGAGACAGCGTGTTGCCATGGGTCGTGCTATCGTTCGTAATCCTAAGGTATTCTTAATGGATGAGCCGCTTTCCAACCTGGATGCAAAGCTCAGAGTACAGATGCGTATCGAAATTTCCAAGCTTCATCAGAAGTTGCAGACAACCATCATCTATGTAACGCATGACCAGACCGAGGCTATGACACTCGGTACCAGAATCATCGTTATGAAGGATGGTGTAATCCAGCAGGTAGATACACCTCAGAACTTATATGATAAGCCATGCAACCTCTTCGTTGCAGGATTCATGGGTTCACCGCAGATGAACTTCATCGACTGTGAAGTTGTAAAGGAAGGCAATGAGGTTCTTCTTCAGTTTGCCGGACGTTCCATCAAGCTTCCGGAAGCAAGAGCTCACAAGCTTGTAGAGGGTGGTTATGTAGGTAAGACGGTTGTTCTCGGTATCCGTCCTGAGGATATTAAGGATGAGCAGGTATTTATCGAAACCTCCAAGGACAGTGCATTTGACGCTACCGTAAGAGTATATGAGCTTCTTGGTGCAGAAGTATTCTTATACTTCACAATTGCAGACAGCGTAGAAATTACTGCAAGAGTAAATCCTCGTACAACAGCAAGACCTGGCGATACCATCCAGATCGCTATGGACTTATCCAAGATACATATCTTCGATAAGGAAACAGAGCAGATTATTACTCACTAAACATGTTATAACAGAGAAGCAAAGAGAGTTCCGATAAGGGGCTCTCTTTTTTTAATGAAATTTTCATTGAATTTTCGTCTAAAAGGGGTTACCATAGACAAAAACTATTTTATAACAGACAGACTGATTCAGGGGAAAATGTATTTCCCTGAAGGTGGGAATGAGGAGGAACATGCTTCAGTTAAATAACATTGTAAAAAAGTATGCTTCGGGAGATACCGAGGTAGAGGCACTGAAAGGAGTCAGCTTAACCTTCCGGAACAGTGAATTTGTTTCGATTCTCGGTCCGTCCGGCTGCGGCAAGACAACGATGTTAAATATCATCGGCGGACTGGACCAGTATACAAGCGGCGATTTGGTAATCAACGGAAAGTCAACAAAACAGTTTAAGGACAGAGACTGGGATGCATACCGAAATCACTCCATCGGCTTTGTATTCCAAAGCTACAACCTGATTCCGCATCAGACGGTTCTTGCCAATGTGGAACTTGCCCTGACGCTATCCGGCGTATCGAAGGCAGAACGCAGAAAGCGTGCTATTCAGGTGCTTGGTGAGGTGGGGCTGGCAGACCAGCTTCACAAAAAGCCGAATCAGATGTCCGGAGGACAGATGCAGCGTGTTGCAATTGCACGTGCCCTGATTAATGATCCGGATATTCTGCTTGCCGACGAACCGACCGGAGCGCTCGATTCGGTAACGAGTGTGCAGATTATGGAGCTGTTAAAGAAGATTTCCAAGGACCGCCTGATTATTATGGTAACGCATAACCCGGAGCTGGCGGAGCAGTATTCCACAAGAATTATTCGTCTGCTTGACGGAAGGGTAACAGATGATTCCAGACCGTATGAGCCGGAGGAAGCGGAGATTCTTCCGGCCGGAAATGGAATAACACAGGGTACAGGTAAGGGAAAGCTGAAGTCGATGTCGTTTTTCACGGCGCTTTCCCTCAGCATGAACAATCTGATGACGAAGAAGGGCAGAACCTTCATGACAGCATTTGCGGGGAGCATCGGTATCATCGGAATTGCACTGATTCTTTCGCTCTCAAACGGCTTCCAGAGCTATATCGACAAGGTGCAGGAGGATACGCTCTCAACCTATCCGATTACACTCCAGAAGGAAACGCTTGATATGGGTTCCATGATGAGCGCCATGATGGGAGATGTCGAGGAGGATGCTGAAAATTACGAAGATGACCTTGTACGGGCACTGGATATTTCTACCGACATGTACAATGCCATGGTGGCAGAAAAGCAGTCAAATAATCTCGCAGCGTTCAAAGACTATCTGGAGGATGAGACAAATGGCTTTGACGAGCTGACGAGTGCTGTTCAGTACAGCTATGATGTAAACCTGAAGGTATATACCAGGGATGTCAATGACGAAATCCGCCGCGTCAATCCAAGCACGGTCATGGAAGCAATGGGCATGGAAAGCATGCAGGCGATGTATTCCACCATGTCTTCCGCCATGCCGTCCATGAGTATGATGGGAAGCGATATGGATGTGTTTACGGAAATCATTGATAATCGCGCGCTGTTGGAATCACAGTATGATGTTGTGGCAGGCAGATGGCCGGAGAGTAAAGAAGAGGTCATTTTTGTTGTAACCGGGAAAAACTGGGTCAGTGATACCGCGCTTTATACGCTTGGCCTGAAGGACCAGAACGAACTGAAAAACTTTGCAGAGGGAAAACCGATTGAAAAGCAGGATGTTTCCTTCACCTATGAGGAACTTTTGACATTGCGTTACCGGGTGATTTTGGATACGGATTATTACGCATATAATAAGGAACTTGGAGTATGGGAAGATAAGAGTGAGGATACGGCGTACATGGAGCAGCTTCTTAAGGATGCATTGGAATTAAGAGTTGTCGGTATTGTACGACCGAAGGTGGGTGCTGCGGCAACTTCTATTTCAGGAACCATCGGCTATACAAAGGAGCTGACGGAGTACGTAGTGGAGGAGACTGCAAAGCAGGAAATCGTAAAACAGCAGTTAGCCGACCCGGAGACGGATGTGATGACCGGAAAGCCGTTTGCGGACGGAGAGAAGGCAGAGGATGCAATGAATTCGGCGTTTGATATGTCGATGCTTCCTCCGGAGCAGCAGGCGTATCTGGCAACCCTAAGTGAAGCAGAACTGCAGAAGCTGATGCAGCAGTATATGCAGGGTGCGGTGTCTGCGGCAACCTATGAGGGAAATTTGCAGCTGCTTGGTGTTGCGGAACTTACCGAACCGAGTACCATCAGTATTTATCCGGTGGACTTTGCTTCCAAGGAACTGATTGAAGATAAAATAAAGGAATACAACAACAGCATGGCAGCAGAGGGTAAGGAAGGAAATGAAATCACATATACCGATTATATCGGTATTATGATGTCCTCCGTAAGCACTATTATTAACACGATTACGTATGTACTGATTGCATTTGTTGCAATTTCACTTGTGGTATCCTCCATTATGATAGGAATTATCACTTATATTTCCGTGCTGGAGAGAACAAAGGAAATCGGTATTCTGCGAAGCATCGGTGCATCGAAGAAGGATATTTCGAGAGTATTCAATGCGGAGACACTGATTGTAGGTTTTACTTCCGGTGCGCTCGGAGTACTTGTCACCGTGCTGCTTACGATTCCGATTAACATCATTATCGAAGTGCTGTCGGATATCCCGAACGTCGCAAAGCTTCCGCTTGCCGGCGGAACGATTCTTGTGCTCATCAGCATGGGACTTACGCTGATTGCGGGACTGATTCCGTCCAGGGTAGCTGCAAAGAAGGACCCGGTCGAAGCGCTTCGCACGGAATAAGCGGCTTATGAGAAAAAAGTGACAGGGCGCAGCAGGAATTCTTGAATTTTGGCATATTTTGTGCTAATATGAACATAGATAGGCTATGATTCGGGCAGAAGGCGAGGTAGAAGGGTTTATGATATCCAATCAGATATTACAAAGTACGATTGATGGTTTAAAAACAATTACAAGAACGGATATTTGCATTATGGACACGGAAGGTAAGGTGCTTGCTTCCACGATTCCGGATGCAGAGGTATATGAAAATGCAGTACTGGCGTTTGTGGATTCGCCTGCGGACAGTCAGGTGCTTCAGGGGTTCCAGTTCTTTAAGGTATTTGATGAGCACCAGTTAGAGTATGTGCTTTTGGCCAAAGGTGACAGTGACGATGTTTATATGATTGGAAAGCTTGCCTCTTTCCAGATTCAGAACCTTCTGGTAGCATATAAGGAGCGTTACGATAAAGATAATTTCATTAAGAACCTCCTTCTTGACAATCTTCTGCTTGTTGATATTTACAACCGCGCAAAGAAGCTTCATATCGAAACAGAGGCGCGCCGCGTTGTCTTTATCATTGAGACAAAGAACGAGAAGGATACCAATGCGCTGGAGACCGTTCGCAGTCTGTTTGCCGGAAAGACGAAGGATTTTATTACTGCAGTAGACGAAAAGAATATAATCCTTGTCAAGGAATTAAAGGTAAATGAGACCTATGAGGATTTAAACAAGACAGCAAAAGTCGTTTTGGATATGTTAAATACCGAGGCAATGACAAAAGTAAACATAGCCTATGGTACGATTGTCAACGAAATCAAGGATGTTTCCCGTTCCTATAAGGAAGCAAAAATGGCGCTTGATGTAGGCAAGATATTCTACAGTGATAGAAACATTGTTGCCTATTCAAACCTTGGTATCGGCCGTCTGATTTACCAGCTTCCGATGTCGTTATGCAAGATGTTTATCCGGGAAATTTTCGACGGCAAGTCGCTCGAGGATTTTGATGAAGAAACACTGGTAACCATAAACAAGTTTTTTGAAAACAGCTTAAATGTATCCGAAACCTCCAGACAGCTGTACATTCACAGAAATACTCTTGTGTATCGTCTGGACAAGCTGCAGAAGACGACCAATCTTGACTTGAGAGTATTTGAAGATGCGATTACATTTAAAATTGCCCTGATGGTCGTAAAGTATATGCAGTATATGGAGCATGCGGAATAAAGAGCGTTTCAAAGGAAAGTCTGCATAAAAATGTCATAGAGAAAGAACATTCCTACCCCCGGATGTGGCAGAAAAAGCCGCATCCGGGGGTACTTTTTCTCTGTAAAAAACCGTAAAGAAAGAATACATATTTTTTTCATTTTACACGTTACTCCTTTTGTGTTAAACTATAGGAGTAGAAAGTGAGGAGAACTATGTCAGAACCATATGATTTGAATAGAGAGATGAGTACTCTGGATGCCCCGGTCATTTTGTTTGAGCATGTAAGCATGGAATACAAGAAAGACATCCATGCATTGGAGGATGTCAACATCCGGATTTATAAAGGTGAGTTTGTATTCATTGTCGGCAGCAGCGGTTCCGGAAAGTCGACGTTGATTCGTCTGCTCTTGAAGGAAATTGTTCCGTCCAAGGGGAAGGTATTTGTGGCAGGACGTGAACTGGGCCGTCTTAGACGCTTTCAGGTCGGAAAATATCGCAGAAGTATCGGAGTTGTATTTCAGGACTTCCGTCTTTTAAAGGATAGAAATGTATTCGATAATGTGGCGTTTGCCCAAAGAGTTGTGGAAACACCAAAGCGCATCATCAAAAGGCAGGTGCCAAAGATGCTTTCACTGGTCGGTCTGACGGACAAATACAAGGCATATCCCGGAGAGCTTTCGGGCGGACAGCAGCAGAGAGTGGCACTGGCGCGTGCACTTGTCAATAATCCGGTGATTCTGCTTGCGGATGAGCCTACGGGAAATCTGGACCCGAAGAATTCAAGGGACATTATGGAACTGCTTGAGGATATCAATAAACGGGGTACTACGGTGGTTGTGGTAACACACAATCAGGAAATTGTGGACCAGATGCAGAAACGTGTGATTACACTGAAAAACGGCAGAGTAATCAGTGATGAAGAAAAAGGAAGGTATCGGTATGCGAAAAATTAGAACCTTAGTTTACTGTGCCCTTCAGGGAATCCGAGGCGTCTGGAAGAACAGGGTCTATTCTCTGGCTTCGGCAGCCACCATTTCGGCATGCCTTTTGCTGCTTGGCATTTTTTATTTTGTTGCGGCAAACTTTAACCATATGGTAAAGTCGGCAGAAAGTTTTATCGGAGTTACGGTGTTTTTTGATGAGGGCACAAGTGAAGAGAGGATACTTGAAATTAAGGAAAATATCAGACTTCGCACCGAAGTGGCAGATATTGTTTACTTATCTGCGGAGGAAGCGTGGGAAAAATATAAAAAAGAAAGCCTGAATGCAGAGCTTGCCAAGACTTTCGGCTCAGATAATCCGCTGAAAGACTCGGCGTCGCTTACGGTACATATCAGAGAAGCGTCAAAGCAGAAGGCACTTGTCCGTTATATTGAATCCATTGACGGAGTGCGTAAGGTAAACCATTCCGATTCGATTGCAGACAGCTTTGAGGGAATTCGCTCCATTATCTGGCTCGTATCTGCCGGACTGATTGCGATTCTGGCAGCAGTTGCCATTTTCTTAATCCGTACCACAATCTCCACCGGCATCAATGTGCGCCGGGAGGAAATCTCCATTATGAGCATAATCGGTGCAACGGACTTTTTTATCCGTGCTCCGTTTGTGGTAGAAGGTGTAGTCATCGGGATGCTTGGAACCATCCTTCCGATTGGAATGCTGTATG
>JBJENV010000054.1:0-17625 GCA_051880375.1 Lachnospiraceae bacterium | reverse complement strand
CTGGCAGAAAAAATTTTATATTTTTTTGATTGTCTACTTGACGGGAAGCAGTTCATTGACCGGTTACTGGGTGGATTTCTATCTCTTATCTTGGTCAACCCACCTTGTGGGGCGGTTGTTCCTTTTATGCTTCTATTTTATCACTAGTCATAAAATAATTCAAGTAAAATAAAACCAATAGTCATATTCTCACTATTTTTGATACACCCTCACATACTCCACTTCCATCACGTACGGGAGTGCGGACTCGTCAATCTCACCGCCAAGCCCGCCGCCGACTGCAATATTTAAAATCAGGTAAAACGGCTGGTCAAACGGCCAGGACGCCTCACTCCGGTCTTCGGTATCATCGCTTTTTCGGTAAATACACGCGCTTTCGCCGTCTACGAAAAACTCAATGGACTCCTCTGTCCACTCCATGCCGTAGGTATGGAATTCCGTGCAGACCTTCTCGTAGTCCTTGATGACCGTATACTGCTTCGTATCCTTTCTTGTATGGTTGTGGCGTTCCGAATGCAGGCTGAACCAGATTTTATTTTCCTTGCGCCCGATGTGTTCCATGATGTCAATTTCTCCGCAGCGAGGCCATCTGACACCGGTCCGGATAGAATCCGGCAGCATCCAGATTGCCGGCCAGGAGCCGTTTCCGGAAGGCAGCTTTGCACGGATTTCAAAGTAGCCGTACTGCCACGAGTGCTTTCCTGCCGTCGTCACTCGCCCCGAGGTATATTCTCTGATGCCCTGCCGTTCCTTTCGTGCGGTCAGCACAAGATGACCGTCCCTGACACAGACATTCGTCTGCCGGTCGGTATATGCCTGCTGTTCGTTGTTTGCCCAGCGTTCTCCGACCTCACAGCTCCAGTCACTTTCCCTTAAAGCGCCATCATAGTCAAAATTATCTTCCCAAACTAACCGATACCCTTTCGGAATCATGGTGCACCTCCCTGTCATCCTGTATCACACATTAATTGTCTATCGTGTCCAGTCCCTGCCCCTAATTTTGCAGTACTGTACAAATCGAATGTGCCTTCAGTAAAAACGAATGTCCGGTTTCTCCGCTCTCCGCTGCGGTACGAAGCGACATCCAGATATCCTCACCGGTACGGTTTAGTAATACCGTAACCAGCTCTCCGTCCGGATTTTTAACTGCCACCGCTTCCACCTTATCGGAAAACCTCGTTGTTGCCACGCGGTGCGCTCCCTTTTTGATATAGCGGCTGAAGTGCCCGATATAGTAATATGAAAGTCTCTTCTCCATTGTTCCTGCCACGGTGTCGCACATCACAGGTGCCGCACAGTAATTCTTTACGTGGTTCGGACCGCCAAGCTCATCCAGCAGCAGATTCCAGTCCATACAGCCGTTGGTTCCCGCAAGCAGGTTGCCTAACATATCATGAGCATACATTTCTGCCTTTGCAACCTCATTGCTGTCGACAAAGCGGCTGTATTCCACACAGCCCTCGGTAAAATAAAGCTCCTTGTCCGGGTACTTTTCGCGTACCATTGCAATCGACTCAAAGTGGTCGCCGCTGTACCAGTGAAACGCTACGCCTGCGGTATACTTTGCCGCGGCCGCGTCGCTTAACACACCCTTTGCGCGGTCATACAGAATCTCCTTATTATGATCCCAGATTAAAATCTTCACATCCGATAAGCCTTCCTCTCCCAGAACCGGCCCAAGGTAATCTCTGACAAACACCTTTTCATCCTCCACCTCATAGATGCAGGAATCCCAGGTCTGTACCGCCATCGGCTCGTTCTGCACGGTCAGCATGGAAATTTTGATTCCGGCCTTTGCGTACTCCTTTACGTACCTTGCCAGATATTTCGCCCATGCAAGATAGTATTCCTGCTTTAACTTACCGCCGTGATTCATCTCGCCGTTCGTTTTCATGAATGCAGGCGGGCTCCACGGAGAAGCAAGCAATGTTATCTCCTCTCCCGAAGCAAGCATCGCGCGCTTTATCATCGGAATGATATACTTCCGGTCTCTGTCGATGTCAAAGCTCTGAAAATCCGTATCAGCCGCATCCTCCACATAAGCATAGTTTCCAAGTGCGAAATCGCAACTGTTGATATGGGTTCTGCAAAGGTTGTACCTTAAACCGTCATCCCCGAAATACGCCTTGATGATTTCCTCCTGCACCGTCTCCGGCAGTCTCGTTAAGTTATAGCCGGACGCCTCCGTAAACGCACCGCCGAAGCCTTTGATTTCCTGATACACACATTCCGGATAAACATTCACGACGCGCATCATGTCCGCACCTTCCTGAATATCCGTCCTCTCCTCCCAGAACTTACCCGACGCATACTCCGTCTCCAATACTTTTATACTCATCTTAATCCACTTACTCCTTTCGTAACCGGTAAAACTTAAGCAAGCAGCACCCTGATTTCATGCTGTATTGCCACATCCCATGTTTCCAGCTCAGCCCTCGGAATGCAGTCCGTAAACTGTTTTCTGTGCGCTGTCACTCCTTTTACTACCGGCATATTCTGAGCACCTTTCTTCTCCGGTATTTTTTCTTCCTGATCTCTTTTATCAAACGTATATACTACCTTTAAGCTTCTTCCGGCAAACATAAATTCTGCCGACGCCTGCCCGTTCTTATCAAACTGCTCCGCAAGCAGCTTCGGTACAAAATACAAGTCTCCGAATCGTCCCTGTACCCCGAACATTTCGGTCAGCACCGTCATCAGATACCAGCTCGCGGCTCCGGTCAGATAATGGTACATGCCTCTGCCCCGGTCATTGAAGTATTCCGGTATGCCCGGAGTTATCCGGCTGACCGATATCTTTTCTGCCTGACGGTAAAGCGTATGCAGTGCCTGATAGCCTTCTTTTGCAAAGCCTCTCTGATACAAAGCAGCTCCGAACATGACTGCCATATGGGAAAATACCGCACCGTTTTCCTTGTGTCCATAGGCAAAGCCGAACATTCTTCCCAAATCATCCTTAACCTCGCCAAAATCGGTGTTCAGACGATACCCTCCTAGGTCCTCCCGGTACAGGTATCGGTCCGCCGCTTTCACAAGCTCCGCAATCTGTTCCTCGCTCGCGGTACCGGACATGACCGCAAACACCTGACCGGTCAGCATCATCCGAATATTACCCGGTTCGTTTTTCTCTACTCTTCTGCCGGAATTGTCATAATATCCGTTAAAAAAGCCCGGTTCTCCGCCAAGCCATTCTTCCTGCCGCAATGTCTCCTTCAGCCAATTCTCCATGCCGCACAGCGCAGCAATCAATTTGGAAACCTCATACTCCTTTTTCTCTCCGGAGCAATGATGTGAAACGCTGTCACAGTAATCAGAAAGCAGCTTCTGTTTTGCCGTAACATCTGTAAAAAGTGTCTCGTTTCCGGACAACAGCACTTCCAGTTCCTTCGCTAAAAGCACCCGCTTAGTCCCGCGCCGCTTCACTTCCGTAAGCAGTTCGGACAGCGTTCCGAGGTTTCCTGCATATGCATAGGTAAACGCAACGCTTTCGCCGCGTTCTGCTGCCATATCCAGTGCATCGTTCCAGTCTGCACCGCGCAGACGAATCCGGTTATGCTCCCCGACATCATAAAATGCCGTCAGATTCTGAACCAGAATATGCTCTAACACCGTGCCGGAAACGACCCTTCCGTCCTTATCCTTCTGCTTTGTACCGTAAGCCTCGTTCCAAAGCTCATCCTTTTTCTCGCCTCGTGCAACCTGCTTATCTTTAAAATAGTTCGCTTCTTCCAGCAGCAATCCGATATCACCGGTCTGCCGGATGTAAAAGTTCGTCGTATGAAGCGGCCAGAAGCCATGATCCATCCAGACACGCGTAATGTTGTTTCTGTCTGCAAGAAATTCTCCCTGCTTTGCCCCGATGATGGTGGCATTGCTTCCGTCCATACGGACTCCGCCGAAATTGGAAAGCAACATCGTCCGGACTCCGCCCGGATTCATTAAAAGCAGCGCCAGACAATCCTGCCACAAATCGCGCCAGCCTCTTCCGCCCTTACCGTAATCGTGATGCGGCAGAAACGAACAGCCGTAAATTCTGCGCAGAACCGGCTGAAATGCAATCCAGCACAGATAAGAATCAAAGCGTTCATCCCCGGTATGGAAGCGCACATTGACCTGCCTTCTCCAATACTCCTTTGCTTCTGCAAGAGTCTCCTGCCAGTCGATAAAACTCTTTTTCTGTATACTTTTTATTAAACTCTCTCTCTCGTTTTCTTCGTCTATCCCCATACAGAGGACAAAATTTGCACCTTCTCCCGGCTTTAGAAAACACTCCTCAAACACAAGAGCTCCAACGGTTTCATAGCCATTCAGTGCAGTACCGGCAGGCACCACCTTTTCCTGCATGCTCCGGTACACTGCCTCCGGATGCGTAAAGCTTCCGCCTTCTCCGATGAAATCCTCTGTGGCAGGAATTGTACCGACCGGAAGCCTGACCACAGTATCCAAGGCATCCGCACAGCCTGTGCTGTCTGCACACTCCCCGGACTTTCCTGTAAAAGCCCCGTATACATAATACGTGACCGTATTCTTCTTATGTCCACGCTCGTCAAAGGTCAGCGTCGGCGTAATTTCCACACCGCATTCTCTTGTTATCGTTCTATGTAACAGGGAGGTCACATGCCTGTGGTCCCTTATGTTATCCGCCGAGCGGGCATACATCGGCACTGCGGCAATCGGGGTAAATCTGCATGCCTCCTTGCCGGTATTCTTTATCGTAACAAGCAGCATCTCCGTGTCAGGATACGAAAGCGGCACGAAAGAGGTAAGCTCCGAGGAAAGCCCGTACTTTCTGCTGCTTCGTTTCAGCGTCTGCCACATAAAACCGGCAGAAAGCTCCGTTTCCTCTTCTGCATCGCTTCCTATTGCCGCCTCTTGTTCCGCTGAGACTCCTGTCGCAGACCATGCGCGGATTCCCTGTTCGGACTCCATTCTGCACCAGAAATTTCTTGTGCTTCGGTTATTATGCAGATTTTCCGCACTGACCGGTTCAAGCAGAAAGGTATTTTGGTTTTTCTTTGCATCTCCGCCTAAAAGAGGCGTCAGTGATGACTTGATTCCTGCAGTTTTGTCCGCGTGTTCTCCTGCCACCGGAAAGTACAGATAGCTGATATTCTGAGGCTGCTTTATACGGAAGCTACCGTTTTTATCCGTAAACTCTATCCTGCTCATAACCTGCTCCTTTTTCTTTCTATAGCTTCGGCTTACATGAATCCCTGACGATAAGCGCCGGTGCCAGTTTCACGCTTGTTCCGGCGGAGTCGCCCTCCTTACGAATCAGGCGAAGCAGTTCCAGCGCACTCTTTGTTCCAAGTTCCGTGACCGGGTTTTCTACCGTCGTCAGTGCCGGAGTGTAATATTCCGCAAGCGGAATATTATCAAATCCAACCACACTAATCTGATCCGGTACCTGTATTCCGACCGTTGCCAGTGCCCGAATGCAGCCCCATGCCATTTCATCATTGGCACAGAAGAAGGCATCCGGCAGCTTCACTCCCCGGAAAAACATCTGACGCATCTCACTGAAGGCAATCGCTTCTTCAAAAAATCCCTTCAAAATAATCTCTTTCTCCAGAGGAAGACCGTACCGGTTCATCACATCCAGATAGGCCTGGTAACGCTCTGTATTATCCAGACAGTCAATACCATGGATATACCCGATTCTGCGGTGTCCCTGCTTGACCAGATATTCCATCACCTGCTCCGCACCGGTATAGTTGTCCGCCGTCACGCTGGAAATATATTCTCCCTTGTACTCACGGTCAATGAACACCATCGGAAGATTCGTTCTGGCAATCCGTCTGATATATTCGCTTTCCAGACACTCGTTCATAATAATCGCGCCTTCCACGCCCGAGGAAACTATCATACCGTACAGTTCCTCGCTCGTGTTTTCGTTGCTGACATAAATATTGAGCATGTAACCCGCCATTTTACACTGCAGATGCACTGCCTGTGTCAGTTTGCGGTAATAATCACCCTGAATGCTGGAGAGGAATAAACCTATGGTATTCTTCTTGTTTGTCTTTAACGACCTTGCATTAAAGTTCGGCACATAATGCAGCTTTTCCACTGCATCCAGTACACGCTTTTTCGTTTCCGCACTGACGTTATCTACGTTATTGATTACATTCGACACCGTGGAAATCGCTACGTTTGCCTCCCGCGCCACATCCTTGATTGTTACCATACTCTTATCCTCCCAGTCATCAAAGCTACGCCAACAGCGCCTCGATTTTTGTTATCTTACCGTTTCTTAGATCCATTGCCTGCTGCTCCTTCAGACAGTTGCCCGAAACCTCTTCCACTCTTTGTACTCCGTCCTGCGGTGACACAGCATCCACTGGTATTATATCATAAAACAGCTTCATGTTACCAACCTTTACCACATCCGTGCCGAAGGTTGATTTTCCTGTCGGATTTTTATACACCACCTTGCAGCGGGACATCAGTGTAAACGCTGCCTCTCCGTTTTCGTCAAACAGCCAGTCTGCCAGCTTCGGCGCAAGCGTAAAGACAAGCGTTCCGTCCTTGACTGAAAAGCCGCCGTCGCCAAGGAACATCTCAATCCACATGGACAGCATCTCCGTCGTCGAACCGCTGAGTCTGGCAACAAAGCCTCTGCCATGCACCTTTTCGTCCGGATTTACCGAAGAAGCAAGGAACGAAGAATTTTCCAATGTACTTCTTCCGTAAACCTCCGGCTTCTGGAACGGAATCAGGGCATCCTTCATTGCCGTATAGTATTCCTCTGTCAGTCCGGATTGTAGCAGTCCTAACAAATACTTATACTCCATGTGCAGGAAGACGCTCTCACGCTCCAGCCAGCCCGGTGTAAATGCACGCACTCTTCCGTGCTCCATGGAAATTTCCTCGATGGAAACCGAAGTTTTGTACATTTTCAGTTTCTTATCGTACATATCGCTTTCACGGATTGCCTCATACATCTTATGCTTTTCTTCCGTATGACCTTCCACGCAGGAAAGCATTCTGGCCGGTCCCTCTAAGAACGGAGGAACCACATGGCACCGGAATTTCTTTACGATAACTCCCGGCAGTCCGTATGGGGTGATATATGCCGTTCCGTCCTCGTTCTTTCTCTCCTCGTATTCTACCGCCTCATAAGTAAAGTAAGTCGGCATAATACCGTTTCCAAGCTTCCATGCTTTCTCAATCCCCTGCTCTACCACAGCGAGACACCTGCATACCAGCTGCAGCAGTTCCTTGGTATCTGTCTGCGAAACCTCTCCGCTCACTTCTGCTGTCTCTGCCCGGAACTGCTCTCTTAAGTCCGCCGCTTTTTCCCAATAACCGAATGTACCTAAGGCTTCTCTCTCTTCAAGGATTGCCTCCAGTCTGCGAATCAGTTCGAACAATTCCTTAGGAAGCTCTGTCTGCTCCGGCATTCCCTGCTCCGACAGAGCCGTTTTTAAGAAACTAAGCAGTCTTGCCAGTTCAAAGGTTTCCGGCATACCGCTTCCAAACAGCCCCGGAAGTCCGTTCATTGCATCATTCCAGCCCGGCTTTCCGCCCTCCATTTCAATTCCCATACCTTCTTCATCGAGCAGAAGGAATTTGTTGACTGCCAGTGTAAGCATCTTTCCGAGCAGCGTGGTCGTCAGGTAAGCTCCGTTCTTATCCTTTACCCAGTTCGTGCCGCCTGCGGTAAAGCCTTCCTTCGCTTCCTTTTCCGTGCTGTGGTAAAGAGAACCGTACTGTCTTACCTTGCCGTTGCTTAACACACAGGTTTCTTTTCTCGGTCTGACTACCCCCACACTGTCATAGAAGCGGTAGTCGTGTCTTCCGAGCAGAAGTTCCTGCTTTTTGTCCGGGAAAATCAAAAGGTAATTGTCAACCAGATCCATCAGGTAGTCCCAGTGATCGCTCCAGTAGCCCTCGCCGAAGCCTGCCTCCAGCTGCTCCTCGCAGCATCCGAGCAGACCTGCCACCAGTTCCTCTTCGTTTTGTACCGGAATGGCATGCTCAGCAAGTACCGAGCAGACCTGTCCCGGCGTAAATGCACCTGCAAGCAGCTTCTTAAGCGGTGCAAGCGCCTCCCCTGAAACTCCCGGCTTCACCTGCGCTGCAATCAGTGCTTTGGCTTCTTCCCGGTGTTCTTTTCGTACCCGGAACGTACACGGGCGGATTTCCAACGGATTATAGCCATCCAGCTGTATCAGGTTAAAAAAGCTCCATACATTAAAATCTCCGATTTCCGGATGAAAGAACACATCGTTTCTCCGGTTCTGACACACATCGCGGAAATTCCCGTTTCCCTGCGAGAAGTACTCTCCCGCAATCGAAAAGAAGTTGTAATCCCGCTCCGGGTCACCGTGCTTTCTGCTGAATAAATGTACTACCGCATTCTTTTCTCCCGAACGGAACACATACGGATAACCGCCGCGTAAGAAATTATCCAGATAGCACTGTTCCATGTATTGGTCAAAGACTTTATCCGAGGTAGCAGTCCTGACATCGCTCACCAGCTGCTTCGCAATGCATACTGCTTCTTCCTCTTTTCCTGTCTCATAGCCTTCCTTGCAGAAACGCTCTGTCGCTTCATTTAACTGGGCAATGGTTCCCGCATAACCGATATAGGAAGTAAACGAAGTGCTCTGCTCAGGTGCAAGCTCTGACTCAAACGCCGTAAAACCGCATGGCACCTTGTTTGCAAAACACTGCTTTTTCTTCCTCACCCCTTCTAAGCCTTCTTCTCTAAAGACAACCGGAGTCACAAGCGAGGTTTCATAATCAAAAATGACTTCCGCATCATAAATCACCGGCTGTAAGCAGCCGTCCGCCACGGTGCAGTAAAAATATCCGCCCTTCACTTCCGAAACCTCCGCGGAATCGTCACTGGAAGCACGCATCGTGTAATACGGTGCATAGCGGTCTATGTTTCTAATTTCCGTCCAGCTCTTAAACAGATTCGACATTTCTTTAAAGGCCCCGTTCTGAATGCCGTAAGGAATGATCTTCGGAAGCCCGTCGATGCCCTCCACATGAATCCTCTGCCCGGAAATATTCATGATTTCCACGTTTCTTACCAGTGCTCCGATGTTTTCTGTAGGCAGCACAAAATAGCTGACTTTGATTTTCAGTCCTTCTTCCTTGTTTACTTCCTCGATGGTCAGACGGTTTTTCTCCACGCACATCGTTCTGTCTTCGCTCGTATCGTAGGAACAGAACGGCTCGAAAAACTTCCCGTCCCTGCGTAAAAACGTACGAAAGCCCTTGACCGCCGTGTTTTCATACGCGGTATTGGCAGGGTTAAACTCCATAATGGCATTCCCTTTATGATGAATGCCGAAGCTGTTGATGCCCTGTCCTCTGTTGGTATAAAACACCCAGAGAGGAATTCCTCTTACTCCTGCCAGTCCCGGAAGAAAGCTGGAAAACGCAGGAAGTTTCTCATAGTCTTTAAAAATGAATTTATCGCCTTCTAATTGATATCTGCTCATAGTCTCCCTCCATTGATCCGTTCTATTCTTCCGTCAGTTCCGTAATTTCTTTACTCTGATATACTCTGACATAATCAATCACAAACTGCTGCGGATACACCGACTCATCTACGCCCCGGACACCGCCCCAGTCGCCGCCGACCGCAAAGTTGATTAATAAATGCATCCTCTGATCAAACGGCCATTCCTTGTAGGTCGGGCTTGCCTTATACTTCGATGGTTTGAACCGGAAGTACTCTTCCCCGTCCATGGAAATGATAATCTGGTCCGGCAGCCATTCCAATGCATACACGTGGAATTCCTCACTCACGCCCTCTGCCTTGATGCTTGCTGTTTTTTGTGTCCCTATGGAATGATAATAGCTCTGTGTATGTACCGAGCCGTGAATCCGGTCCTGATCGTAGCCGACATGCTCCATAATGTCGATTTCGCCGGAAGCCGGCCATCCGCCGTACTTCCAGTCAGTCGGCAGCATCCAGATAGCCGGCCAGGTTCCGACACCGGTCGGGAGCTTGGCACAGACTTCAATCTTCCCGTACAGCCAGTCGCCCTTTCCTCTGGATACCAGTCTGGTCGATGTATACTCTCTGTTACCTTTCTCTTCCTTTCTGGCTTCTATCGTCAGGTAACCGTCCGCCACCCACACATTATCTCCTGCGGTATAATACTGAAGTTCATTGTTTCCCCAGCCGGAGCCTCCGGTGTCGTAGCCCCATTTCGTATCGTCCGGAGCTCCTTCGTAATCAAATTCATCCGACCAGACAAGCTCATAGGTCAGGGAATCATAATCATATTCATACCCGACCGCCTTGATTTCCTCCGGCTTCGGAGTTACCACTTTGCCCGGGTCCACATAGGCATCCGATACCATGCTTCCTACCCGGTAGCCTGCCGCTTCAGTCGGTGTCGGCAGTGCCTCCGTCGGTGTTACGTTCTCACCCTGCTCCCCGGCTTTGCAGGCAGACATTGCAAGTACTGCGAGTACAATTGTCACTAACAGAAATCTCTTTCTCATATAGTCCTCCCAAGGCGGAAATTTCAAAGTTACTCGCCTGTAATACCTGTATTTTCAATACCCTGAATAAACTGCTTCTGTACAAATGCATACAGCAAAAGCAACGGTGCAATCGAAATGAAGGTTGCAGCCATCTTATAGGCTTCATTTAATTTAAATGCGCTTCCCGATGATGAAACTGCACTGTCAAATTCCGAGTTGAACAGACTTAGCTTCGCCGGGAGCAGTTCAATAGAGTTTCGTAACAGGGTTCCCGTCACATAGGTTTCGTTCCAGTTCCACACAAAGGAAAACAGGAATACGACTAAAATCGTGCTGAGAGACATTTTTACAACCACATGGTAAAATACCTGTGCCGGACTTGCTCCGTCAATCATTGCCGCTTCATCAAGTACTCTCGGTATCATATTAAAGAAATTGTTAAAAATTAAAATGAGCACGGTAGAGTATACTCCCTGTCCGAACACTGCCATAAGAAGCTGCGGAATCGGCGTACCGATTAAGGTAAAGCCGATGGTTTCCTGAACGGAAACAAACATCATCAGTCTCGGCACCATCAATACCGGTACCGGAATAATAAAGGCAAGTAGAATCATCAAAAACCAGAAGTTTTTAAATCGGAAGTTGAATCTTGACAACGCATAGCCGGTCAGTGCCGAAACTACCGTCTGCGCGATTGCCATGATGCCGGAAAACAAAATCGAGTTACGGAGCGTGGTCGGCAGTTTCAATACCTTTGCCGCAATTTTTAAGTTTTCGATGGAAAATGATTTCGGCAGCCATTCCACCGCCGGATCAATGACATCCGCCGCACTCATAAAGGTCTTGGAAATGATTCCGAAAATCGGTTTCAGGAATACGAAGCTGATACAGATTAAAACAAAGTAAATCAACAGCTTGCTACCTTTTGTAATTATCCCGTGCAGATTTACATGCTTTTTCATCGTACTCCTCCCCTCTTTTCCTTTTTCTCCTTAAACAGCAGGAACGCCAGCCCGATAATCAGTAAAACAACGAAGCTGTATATCCATGCGTAGGTTGCCGCAAAGCCAAGTCCTCCGCTCATGTTTCCGGTTGCCGTTTTAATGAGTCCGTATACCGGATTTGTGTCATAAGTGCCAAGCTGCGCTATCGTAAAAATCGTACAGACAAGCGCTATCGGTTTGATGAGCGGAATGACAATTTTCCAGAGTATCTGCCAGTTGTTTGCCGAATCAATGCGTGCAGCTTCATACAGACTCGGATTGATTTTCTGCAGGCCGTTGATGAATAAGACAATCGGAATTCCGGTAAACCAGAGAATCACCGACAGTTCATCGAGCACACTGCCGAGCAGGTTTGCAAACGGTCTGGAATAGCTTTCAATCATGTTCATGATAAACAGACCATCATAGCGGCTGACCTCCTCCATGTGTTCCGATACGCTGACGTCCAGAATCTGCGACATGACCGGTCCGGACATAATGATAACCGGCAGAAAGTAAATCGTACGGAACATACCGCGGAATTTCGTCAGCTTATTTAACAAATAGGCAATGATAAACGATACAATCACAACAACGAAAGTATACGGTATAATCATCAAAAGGAAATCAAGTAACGCCGGAACAAACTCCACGTTTTTGAAGAATGCCGTTACGTAGTTATCCAGTCCGACAAACGTAATCTCCCAGCCCTTAATCGTGGAAACAACATTGGTAAAGCTTAAGTAAATCGTTGCTGCGAACGGGAACAGGGTAAATACCAGAAAACCAAGTATCCAGGGCGCCATGAACAGATAACCGAGACGGTTCTGTCTGCGCTGGTATGCATGGATTCTTTTCTTTTTTTGTTTCTCCGCTGACGCGGATTCAGATGTTTTCTTCATCGTCTCACCCTTTCCCCTAACGAATTACGCTTGCTGACAAACCGTCTACCATCGTTTCTCCGTAGCGGTAGCTGTTTTCCGTATAGTTAATCAGAATACGCAGGGTATCGTTCCCTTTCCGATAGGTATTTAAAATAACGCCGTTTTCCAAAACCGTGCGGTCCGTCCATGCATAACCTGACGTTTGTGACAACACCTCGTTTACCTTGCCGTAAATGGAAACAACCAGTTCCTCATACTGAGAAAATTCCGTGGAATACAAATCGGAGGAAACCGTATCTGCCAGATAATACGACGGTTCCTCGGATAAAATAAACGAAGGTGACATATTATAGTCAATCATCCGAAGAATATCGCTCTGTGTATAGAACGAGAAATTCGAGTACGGTGCATATAATTCCATCGTTCCGTACAATACCATCTGGAGGAACGGTACGGTATCGGTTTCAAATACATACTGCGACGTGCCGACCGGCATCTGTAAGTAGCGGTCCGTATACTGCCATAAATACATATTCGGATTCACCAGATTCAGTTTCAGGTCTTTATTGATATCCGAAAGTGTCTGCTGATACAGTACAATTGCTTCGGTTACCGAGGTATCCACGCCTGTTCTGTCATAGGTTCCTACGAGAATATTGGAAATGCCCTCTAGCGTCAGAGAGGAACTGTCCTCACCCAGCTTTTCCGCCAGTGTTCCTGTCCATGCCGCTGTCTTTTCCGGTGTCGCATACGAGAAATCCGAAACCGGTACGTTTTCCGGCAAAATCCATTCCTTGCTGATATCGAGATACCATGTGTTGATATGCTTTGCAGCTGTATTAAAATACGAGGTCATCTTTTTATTAATTGTAGTGACTTCTCTTGAGTAAGAAACATCCACACCAAGTTCTTTGTATTTTGCAATCAGCTCCGCAAACTCCTTTGCTGTTCCAATCGCTGCGGAATACTTTACTTTATCCGGTCTTGTCAGTGTTTCACCGTTCTTCTGCCAGCCAATCAGACCGGAGTTTATGTTTGCCACTCCGTCCTCCATCAGCTGCGATAAGATGTGATCTACATCCTTCGTATTCGTTACCACGACCTGCTCATCTCCGAGCAGCCCGCTCTTGGAATCTGCCATAATGAAATCAATACGAATCGGTATATTATCATTTACCGAATACGATTCTGTCAATACGCCCTTTTCAATCAGATGCTCCCTGTAGGCTGCCGCCATACCGGTGTAATCCGCCGCATAGCTGCGTCCGTCGCTTCCGTCACCGGCAAGGAAGGTATAGGTCATGGAAATATCCACGTGCTGCGGTTCCGCCATCATGCTGAAGTAGCCCGCGCCCTGCTTGTTGTACACCTGGAAATAGGTTGTATTATACTCAAACCGCGGATACGCCCACGTATATTTTACCTTCTTGTTTTCCTCCGGGCGTACGATAATGTCCATATACTCGGCGCCGGATTCTGCATACGCTACAAACGCCGCCTGGCTGTCGCCGTGTGCCACGCCGAACACCGGCATCACCGGATTCTTTAATGGTACCACATCACTCCAGTTCGAGTAGTAATAGGTTTCCGTACTTAAGTCGCTTCCGTAGACATCCCCGATGTACTCGGTAAATGCCGCCTCGTTATCCGCAAACCGGATTAATCCGCCGCAGCCGTCCGGAACAAGCACAAAGCCCGGAATCATATATTTCTTTACGGCATCCCCATACTCTCCGGTTTCCGGGTCGTAATACTGTGCCTCACCGCCGCTTGCGCCTAAAAACGGTGTCAGCAAAATCGATGCCATCTTGCTCTTTCCGGCTCCGGTAATCTCCTCATACGGAATATCGTACTTTATCGAATCCTCCAGCAGAGTCACGTATACCTTCACCTGCAGATCAATCTCCTCAAACGACACATCCAGTCGTCTTGTCGCAGGATTATCATTTAACGTATACAACGTGGAGGTTACTCCCTCCTTGGATGCCGAGCTGATATTCTTTACAGTATCTGATTCATAATACTCTACGGTAATCAGCGAATTTGCGATTGCCGTATACGTCGTATTTAAGCTCTTTTCCTTTGGCTCCGCCGCCGCTAACAGCTCTTCCTCCGTCTTTGCTGCCTTCATGGCATCGGAAATCTCCGAAGAGTACGCAATGTCCGCACCGGTTTTCCATACATAACCGTTTCTTTTATCAAGGATAGCAAAAATATCCCGGTCTTCACGATAATAGTACTGTATCTGCTCTGTTTCGTACAATAATTCATAACGGTCCAGATTGACCAGATCATACGTAACCTTATCCGGCGGCAGCCCGGTATCTCTTCCGGTCGGAAGATAGGTTGCCGCATAACCGGTTACAGTGGCACCAAGCAAAACCGTTCCTGCAAGGAGTGCCGCAAGGACGCCTTTTTTCTGTTTGAATTTTTTAATCAAAGACATTACGCAGCACCTCCTGAACAAGTGTATACAGGAACTCATACAGTTCCTCCCACATGATGATAACAATCAGTACCACTACCGCCGCGATAATCATGAAGATAACCGTCAGCAGCAGACTGATTACCGTTTCCTTTGCCGAATAGTCATGCACGGTCATAAATCCGAGAAAAATCAGGATGACGGACCATACAATACCGACTAACAGCATAATGGTAAGTATAAACGATTCATTGTAGGTCATACCGTAGGAGCAGACCGTAATCAGCACCAGCGCCACCATTGCCGGGAGGCAGCCGTATGCCGGAATCATGTAGACCTGTGCCAGTGTTCCGTCTCCGTCGTTGATAGAGGTAACAAGCCAGTTACAGAAGATGAACAGCCCGAGCAGAATGAAAAAGCCTGCCACAATGCCGCCGATGTCCATATCCTCCACCGCAACATACTGATAAATGAATCCTTTCTTCGTCTGATACAGCATATAAACGATAAAGAACACAAGATAAATCACCGTTGCACCGAAGACACTTCCCTTTCGGTGTCTTCGAATATCGTAATAGCGGTTCATCGGGGATTTTGCCACCTTGCCCGCATAGCGGAAATCCCGGATGACCGGTAGAGCATCGAGCCGCTCTCCAAAACGTTCCTTTGCTTTTGCAAGCCGCTGTTCCTTTTTATCCAAAAGCGAAATAACTTTGGAGAGAAGCAGCAGCACTACAACAAGTCCGAATACAAACGGCAGCACCTTCTGAATTGCTTCGTTCCGTACCTCCCAGAATGCCTCGGAATAATAAGTACGGTTGCCTGCCACCTTAAAATGCTCCATCGCTTCCTTATAATGTCCCGCATGGAAGTATGCCTTGCCGACACCGTTATGTGCCAGTACCGACATCTGATTTAAGCGAAGCACCTCGTTCCATTTGATCAGCGATTCTTCATATAACCCCTGCTCATATAGGCCCATGGCACTGTAGATGGTTTCCGCATAATCGGTCGGCCGGAACGAGGAAAGATAACCCTTGTCACCGTCTACCGTCCACAAATTACCGTCGTTGTCTACTGCAATGGACGGAAGGCTGGAGTATAAACCTGCAATATCCATATTGCTGACACCGGAGCCGAACGAGAAAATAAGCTCGCCGTTCTGGGAATGGATATCAATCATACCTCTTGTCGAACAGGAATAAATAATTCCCTGGCTGTCTACATAGACATCCGCAATATCCTCGCTGACACTGTATACCGTGCTTTTAAACATGTTACCGCCTGCGGTATCATGCTTCTTTACCGCATCCTTCCAGGTTCCCATCGTTGTCGTATAGACGATACCGGAGGAATCTAAGAATACATTGGAAAAGGTAGTCGGTACAACGTCCACCAGGTTCTCTAACTGTGCTCTGGAAAAAATCAACCGCTGCAGCGCCTGGGAAAACGTCAGCTTTGTTTTATTTACGGTAAAGTAGCCTAAAAACTCTCCGGTGTGGGCAAGCTGGATAACACCGCTGTACACGCCTTCTCCGATGATATACATGTTACCGCTCTTATCTACGGCAATTTTGTTCGGCTCAAAATTCGTATCCGCAAACAACGGAGTGTTCGGCTTTTCAAACTTTTCCTTTAATTCAAACTCCCCGGAAAAGCGGAACACTGCCCTTGCTCCCGCATCCGCCACATAGATATCACCCTGTTCTGTAACAAAAATGCCTTTCGGTGTTGCAAATTCCGGATACTTTAGCTCTCCCTCCGCCACACCTTCTGCGATATTATACTTCACAATCCGCTTATTACCGGTATCTGCTATGTAGAGCATATTATTCTTATCAATGAACAGATCCTGCGGAGCGGAAAGCTTTAATGTCGTAATGGTCTTATCCGGCAGGTACGCATCCTGTGTCCGGACAAAGTAGCCGTTCTCATCTAATGTATAGGTATAGCTTGTCGCCTGTGACGCACAGACTTGTTTTTCCGGAAACAATGCCAAAGTAAAGGAAGTAAGGAACGTCACTGCGACAACCAGTAATGCAAGAAAACGGCATCCGGTTTTTCTGCCATATAATTTCATTGTATTCTCTCCCTTCTCCCCTACTTGATACCGGAATGACTCATGGTATTCATAACCTGGGACTGCATGCAGATAAAGATTATGAGCGTCGGCAGGAATAAAATCACCGAAGCTGCCGCTACCATACCCTGCGCCGCCACCGTATTGTTTGTGGCAATCGAATTCAGATAAAAGGCAAGCGTCCGCATGGAATCGTCCGTAATAAAGTTATTGGATGCTTCCACGGCACCCCATACCTGCTGGAACGTCAGGACAACCGATGTGGCAAGTGCCGGCTTTGTCAGCGGAACAATCACCTTACGGATAATCGTAAAGTCCTTTGCGCCGTCCATAATCGCCGCTTCGATTAACGCATCCGGAATCTGGTCCACAAACTGTTTCACTAAAAACAGTCCGACCGGGACGGCAACGAGCGGCAGGATATGTGCCCACCATGTATTAATCAGTCCGCACTTTACGATGACAATATATCTCGGAACCGCAACCGCCGTCGGTACAAACATCAGCGCCAGCTGATTCAGTCCGAACAGTGCTTTATTTCCCTTAAACTTCTTTTTGGAAAATGCATATGCCGCCGTAATCGTAATCGCCAGGTTCAGCACTACCGTTAAAACAGTAACCACAATCGAGTTTAACAG
The DNA here is from genome assembly GCA_051880375.1 of Lachnospiraceae bacterium. GTDB lineage: Bacteria > Bacillota > Clostridia > Lachnospirales > Lachnospiraceae > SIG299. The sequence continues at coordinate 160 of JBJENV010000054.1, read as the reverse complement.
ATATCTTGACATCGGTACGCCGGTATTCCCCGAAAGTGCAAACAAATCCTTAAAGTTATCCAGTGTCGGATTTTTTGCGATAATCGTCGGCGGGAAAGCAAACAGCTCACCGAGCGGCTTAAATGCCTGGTTGATGACAAACACAACCGGGATAATCATA
>JBJENV010000053.1:0-17743 GCA_051880375.1 Lachnospiraceae bacterium | reverse complement strand
GCCGGAAGGTGCAGCATACTGTTCGTGGAACAGCCGAGCGCCATATCTACCGTCAGAGCGTTCCGGAATGCTGCTTCCGTCATAATATCTCTTGGACGGATGTTCTTTTCATACAGTTCCATAACCTTCATACCGGCATGCTTTGCAAGCAGAATCCGGTCGGAATAAACTGCCGGAATCGTTCCGTTGCCCTGTAAGCCCATACCAAGTGCTTCGGTCAGGCAGTTCATGGAGTTTGCGGTATACATACCGGAGCAGGAACCGCAGGTCGGACAAACCCTGTTTGCGTATTCCTCCAGTTCTTCCTCCGTCATCTTTCCCGCGCTGTGTGCGCCTACCGCTTCAAACATGGAGGAAAGACTCGTTTTGTTGCCGTTTACTTTTCCTGCGAGCATCGGACCGCCGCTGACAAAGACCGTCGGCACATTGACTCTTGCTGCTGCCATTAAAAGCCCCGGCACATTCTTATCGCAGTTCGGCACCATGACGAGCGCGTCAAACTGATGCGCCAACGCCATTGCCTCAGTCGAATCCGCAATTAAATCTCTGGTTACGAGAGAGTACTTCATCCCGATGTGTCCCATTGCAATACCGTCACAGACCGCAATAGCCGGGAAGACAATCGGCGTACCGCCTGCCATTGCCACGCCGAGCTTCACTGCCTCGACGACCTTATCCAGATTCATGTGCCCCGGTACGATTTCATTGTAAGAGCTGACGATGCCGACCAGCGGCTTCTCCATTTCCTCCTTTGTAATACCAAGCGCATGGAACAGGGAACGGTGCGGAGCCTGCTGCGCTCCTTTTTTTACTGCATCACTCTTCATACGATTTTCCTCCTTATTATTTTCATTCTGACATCATTACGGCAGAAAACAGGTGTTTTCCGCGATAAGCACTATGAAAGCCGCCGCTTATCGTACAAAAAAGCCCTAAACAGAATACTGTTGTATTCTGTTTAGGGCGAACTTACGTCCGTGGTACCACCTAATTTCAGAGTCCCTCTCTGCACTCTATGAAGCCTGCAAAAGCTTTTGCAACCTTCCGTCCGTATAACGCCGGACCTGCGTCGGATTCTACTAAAGCACTGTCTGCTGCCTGCAGTCAGTCTGCTTTTTCCTTCCGAAGCTCTGAGGCTACGTTCCATACCATTCGTCAAAGACTTGCACCGACCGTCTTCTCTCTGCATCCGTCTGCTATGTACTCTTCCTCTTCTCTGCCGTTTTGAAATTGGTTATTTTATGCTTTAGTGTAGCAAACTATTAACGTATTGTCAACCCCTTTGTATACAAAATTTTCAACACATAAAGTCCATGCATGATTTGCTTTTCTAAAGTCTGACACTGACCTCGCCGGAATGCAGCGTCTGCCGTCCTCCGGAAGTTTCTATGACAAGCTGCCCCGCCTCGTCAATCGCAACCGCCTTTGCAGGATAGGAATGGTCTGTATCAACCACCTTAATTTCCTTTCCGATGACAAGAGAGCGGCTTCTGCTCTCCTTCAGGAACTCTCCGGTTTCCATTGTAGCATAAAGCGCCTCTACTTCATTTAAAATTTCCGCAATCAGCGCTTCCCTCTCTATCTGCCTTGCTGCCTCGTTATTTACCGACGTTGCAATAGCTTTCAGTTCCTCCGGGAACTCCATCACACCGACATTGACGCCGATGCCAAGCACCGCATAGGAAAGACATCCGTTTTCGAAATCCACGGCGGCCTCCGTCAAAATACCGCTGACCTTTTTTCCGTTCAGATAGATGTCATTCACCCATTTGATTTTAGCTTCCACCCCGCTTAAGTTTTCTATGGCGCGGGCAACCGCAACCGCCGCCATGGAAGTAATGAGCGTTGACTTTTTCATTTCCATCTTCGGTCGTAATACAATGCTCATGTAGATGCCCTTTCCCCCCGGTGAAAAAAAGCTTCTGCCGAGACGTCCCTTTCCGGCAGTCTGATGGTCGGCAACAACAACCATGCCTTCTCCTGTTCCCTCCGCCGCAAGGCGCTTTGCATAGTTGTTGGTTGAATCAATTTCCTTTAACACAAGCATCGATTTTCCGAATACTTCGGTTTTCAATCCGGCATTTATTTTTGCTTCGGACAATACTGCCTCCTGCATACATTCCTCTGACATGTTTTTTCTCCTTTCACTTGCACCTTTTGCAAAAGAGGCTTATACTCTTCTGTAGTAAGAAATCCGCCCGCAGCAATGCAGGCGTTCATCCAACGAAAGGTGGCTTTTTGTATGGCTAGACAAATGGAATTTAAAATGGAACGTCCCGGTCAGGCACAGATCGGACAGGAAGTGGAAATCAGGGAAGGCACGCTGCCGAACTCTGTCTTCTACTATGTCATTGAGCCTGCGGTCGCCATGTCGGGCAACTTTCCGCTCGGCGAACGTCTTCTCGCAAGAAAAGGTACCGTGACCGACATCAAGGAAAATGCCCGCGGCTACTATGTGACCGTAACCTTTGAAGACTAAAGATTACTTCCACAAACCAACCGGAAGACCGTCCTCAAACTTCGGTACTACCTCTCCTTGAATGAGTGGCCTTGCATACCGGAGAGCAGCATCCGTAACGTCATTACCCGATGCAGACAAAAATTCTTCCGGAACCTTCCTTTCATAGTTTGCCACCCGCTCAATCGGAACCGTCTCATATACTGTCTGATACGGTTCGTCCGACGTTCTGCGGATGGCGGACATTTCTCCGCTTCTGCCAAGCAGCGCCGCACGCACTGCCATCTGCCCGAGTAAAAATGCTTCCTCCAGATCCGTTCGCGATGCCAGATGTGCCGCACACCGCTGCAGAATATTCAGTTCAATGCTTCTGACCTTGCAGCCGATGTTTTCTGCGATTAATGACTCCAGATATTTTCCCGCTCCGTTTAACATCACATGCCCGAACACATCCGTTTTATCCGACTTTGCACTGATATAATTGCCCTGTGCGTCCCTGATTCCTTCGGAAACCGCAACAACCACATGGCGGTACTCTTTGATTTTTTCTTTGACATCCGCAAGAAATCTTTCCTCTGAAAACGGTACCTCCGGAAGGTAAATCAAATGCGGTGCCGGACTGTCCGGTGTTCTTGCAAGTGCCGAGGACATCGTAAGCCACCCGGCATTGCGTCCCATAATTTCCACAACATTCACGTTTTCCACCGGATAAATCGACGTATCAAAGGCAATCTCTCTGAGAGACGCCGCAATATACTTTGCCGCAGAACCAAAGCCAGGTGTATGGTCCGTCTCCATCAAATCATTGTCGATGGTTTTCGGTATACCCATGATGCGGATGTCACTTTTCTGCTGCTTTGCATACCCGGAAAGTCTGGATACCGTATCCATGGAATCGTTTCCGCCAATGTAAAAGAAATATCCTATCTTATGCTTTTCAAACAAATCAAACAACTGCTTCAGTTCTTCACTGCTCTTTTCCGTATTCAGCTTTCTTCTGCATGAGCCAAGAAACATCGACGGCGTCTGCACTAACAAATCAAGTGCTTCCCTATCCCCCAAAAAGCGTTCCGTCAGATTAATCATTTGCTCCGTGAACACACCCTCAATTCCGTTTTTTGCTCCGTATACCGTTCCGATTTTTTCCGAATTCAGTGCCGTTGCAATCACTCCCGCAAGGCTTGCATTAATTGCCGCGGTCGGTCCTCCCGACTGCGCCACCAGACAATTTTTCATAAGCATTCTCCGTCTCTCAGTTCTTTTCCCCAGATATCACATAGCTTTTCAAGCGAAAACGCTGCGTTTGCCGGACTTGTGGACGGCAGCCTCACCGCTTCCATGTCCGTTAACGGGTACAGATATTTCCGATACAGATTGTCAGCTGTTGCTCCGTTTGTGATTATTTTTTCCACCCGTGCCTCTGATAATACCCTCCCGATATCCACCGGTACGGCATGCTTAATGCTGCTGTCGCTCGAACCGACAATATCGCACGAGGCAACTACATCCCAGAGTGCGATATGGTGCTTTAAGAGCATTGCTTTCTTTTCCCCGATGCTTTCCGGCAAAGGTTCGCAAAGCAGGCTTGACAGCACCTTCCAGAACCGGTTCTGCGGATGATAATAATAAAAGCCGGCTTCCCTCGATTTTACCGAAGGGAACGAACCAAGAATCAATACTCTCGATTCCTGATTGTAAACCGGCTCAAACGTATGCACTACATTCTGACATTCTTTACTCATAATTCTGCCCCATAAATCGCTTCTGTGTTTCGCACACTGAAACGTAACTACCTTCTGATTTACTCTCTTATTATAGCCTGCCATGGGCAAAATTACAACTCTGTGATTTGGCAGTCAAAAAACATGGCTTCCGACTTCTCATGCGTCACGAAAAGCACAGTTTTTCCCTGTATTCTCTCTTTTACCAGACGCATCACGGCAAGCTTCGTAGCCGGGTCAAGTCCCTGAAACGGCTCGTCAAACAGAAACACCTGCGCATCTGCAAGCAACGCGCGGCCGATTGCCACACGCCGTTTCATGCCGCCGCTTAAATTTGACACTCGTTTTGATTCACAAGCTGCAAGTCCGAGGCGTGCAAGCAGCGTCGGAATCTCTTCCCGCTGCTTCTTTGTTCTACAGACCAGTTCCAGATTGCGGCGCACGCTCGTTTCCTCGCACAACCTGTTTTCCTGAAAAACAACAGAAAAGTTTGTTACATTCTTTCCTCTCTCTATGCTTCCTGCTTCCGGGGATTCTGTGCCAAGAACAAGACGAAGCAGAGTTGTCTTACCGATTCCCGAACTTCCCATAAGTGCCACCGGATGTCCTGCCGAAAGCGTTAATGAAAGATTCTGTAAGACGGTATGTTCGCCATAAGCCTTTGTAATATCAGAAAGAACGATGTCCGTCTCCTCTGCCGCATTGACAGGCACTACCATGCTGGTCTCCTGCACTACAACAGCTTTCTGTTCTTCTTTGATCGGACAGTCAGCCGGTTCTGCCTGCTCTGCCATGCTGTTCTGCGTTTCTTCTGCCGCTTTCTTTTTCTGTCCGAGCAGTACATGCTCCAGCATCCTAAGAAGCCGCAGGATGACAATTTCAAACAACATACTGATAAAAATCGTCACAGCTGTCCACGCAAACAGTTCCGGAATCTCCAAATAAATTTTTGCCTGATACAAATGGTTTCCGATGGAATTTTTCGTAATACCAATGACCTCTGCGGCAATCCCGGACTTCCATGCAAGCCCGATAGCCACCGAACACGCCGAAAACAGATACGGAAGCACAGCCGGTGCATACAGATAACGCACCCGTAAGCTTTTCCGAATGCGAAACACTCTCGCCATTTCCAAAAGCCCTGCATCCGTCTCTCTGATTCCGGTCAGTACATTCGTATAAATAATCGGAAGTACCATAAGAAACGAAATCAGTACTGAAAGCCTTCTTGAATCTATCCAGAGCAGCGCCAGAATCGTAAACGAGGCAACCGGTGTTGCCTTAATCACACGCATCGGAAGCGACAGAAACGTACAAAGGAATTCGGACCATGACGCTAAAGCCGCAAGTATCGTACCGATTCCGACACCAAGCAGAAAACCCTTGGCAATATTGCCAAGGGAAAAGCCGACACTATGAAAAAATTCCGGGGACGAAAGTAACGTCCCAAGACTTTGCAGCACATCAAGCGGGGAAGGCAGGAAAATGCGGTTATCAATCCACACGGCTGCCGCCTGCCAGAGCGCTGCCCACAGTACCACGGTAAGCACTGTATTTCGTAGCTTTTTTCTGCTCATAAGCTTTTATTTCTCCGACTGATAATAAAAATCGTCTGCCGGCATTGCTCCGCCAACGGAAGCCGGCTTCTGGTCATAAAGCACCTGAAGATAAGAAGAAATCAAGGTTTTCATCTCTTCGCCCGCAACAAAGGTAACGTTGCAGTAAGGAATTGCCTTCTTTGCAATCGCCGCCTTAAAAATTCCGAAATGTTCAATCAGTTCTGCCGCTTCTTCCACATTCTCATTTGTGTATGCCGCAGATACCTCATACTCCTCAAGGAATCGGTCAAACGCCTCACGGTTTTCTTCTACAAACGCCTTTCTGGCTACCAGAACGCCGGTCACCACGGTAGTGTCCTTGCTTAACTTCTCCCATTCCTCGGTAACGCTTAAGGCAATTCTTAAGTTCGCATTCTGATTCATGGCTGCAGTTACATAAGGCTGCGGAAGCATTGCTACCGCATCGGTTGCCTCTGCAAGCATGGCAGCTACTTCGGCAGATTCGCTCTTATATTCAATGGTAACATCCTGATCCGGGTCAATGCCGCTTGCCGAAAGCAGATAACGCAGGGTAAATTCCGGCGTTGTTCCCTGACCGGTCGAATAAATCGTTTTTCCACGTAAATCTTCCACGCTCTTTATACTGTCACCGGTTTCTACAATATACAATACGCCGAGTGTATTGATTGCCGCCGTAATGATTTCGCCTCCGGTTTTATTGTAAAGCACCGACGCAAGGTTACACGGAACGCAGGCTACGTCAAGTTCCCCCTTCATCAGTCCGGTGGAAATTTCATCTGCAGTTCCGTAAACATTAAAATGATAGTTGTTTTTTGCGTTGCCCGCCTCATTGTCGGACATCACCTTCACAAGACCGATAGCGGTCGGTCCGGTCATCACTGCAATATTAATATCGACAGGCTCTGCCTTTTTCCCACATGCTGTCACTCCTGCCACCATGGCAAGTACAAGTAATAATGCCAGTATTCTTTTCTTCATTGTTGTTTTCCTCTCTTTGCTTCCTATTTTTTAGAATACAGGGTTTTCGCCGATACACCGGGCAGCATTCCGATTTTTCCGGAAAGCGTGCTGATAACATCATTTGGCGCATCCAGTACTACACTGATGATGCTCACACCCTTCTCCCGGTACGGAATTCCCATCCGCCCGATGATATAGCCGCTGCATTCGTGTAGCAGCGCATTCAGCCGTTCCACCTGTGTCAGGTCCTCCAGGATAATACCAAGTACTGCGATTCTCGTCTCCACACTATCCTCCCTTTCTGTTTTTGGTTCCGGCAAGGTTTTTTCAAAAAGAAAAAGCACAGCTGCCGACCGTCGATGGCATACCTGTGCTTATCGCTTTGCATCTGTATGAGTTCCATCGCCTTTCCTGTCCCGCTTACGGTTCGTGTCAGTACGATTCCTGTTGTATTTCGGTCGTTTTGTCAAGCGAACTTTCCAAATTGACCGGACTGCGATAATATTTTAACATACTTTTTCCTGTTTTTAAAGTACTTTTTTCCAGCTTCATTTGTTCCTTTCTCCTTCTTGAATTTTCCATAGGTTTGCACTATAATAATCCGTGCTTTGCGATGCTTCTTAAGCAGGAACCGATTCATATGAATAAAGTATTTTACGCAGGAGAGAAAGAGATACCATGAGTCAGAATCCATATAAAACAACATCTATCACCGAGGGCGTTATCTGGAAACAGCTTCTGCTCTTCTTTTTTCCGATTTTATTCGGGACCTTTTTTCAGCAGCTGTATAACACGGCAGATGCCATTATCGTAGGCCGCTTTGTAGGAAAAGAAGCGCTGTCTGCCGTCGGCGGCTCCACCGGTACGCTGATTAACCTGTTTATCGGCTTCTTTGTCGGCTGTTCGTCGGGTGCTACCGTCATACTCTCTCAGTTTTTCGGTGCAAAAAACGTGAAATATGTACAAAAAGCTGTCCACACTGCCATGGCATTTTCCGTGACCGGCGGCATTATCATTACAGTTATCGGCATTCTGATTTCTCCGTGGGCGCTGACCCTCATGAAAACACCGGCAGACATCATGGATGCCTCTCTGCTCTATATCCGCATCTACTTTGCCGGTACGGTAGCTAATCTGGTCTATAACATGGGAGCCGGAATTCTCCGTGCCGTCGGCGATTCCAGGCGTCCGCTTTACTTTCTGATTGCAGGCTGCTTCGTCAATATCCTGCTCGACATCCTGCTTGTTGTCGTTTTCCCGCTCGGCATTCTCGGTGCGGCGCTTGCTACCGTATTATCTCAGCTTTTCAGCGCCGTCCTTGTCTGTCTGGTGCTGATGCGTACAAAGGAATGCTACCGCTTTACCTTAAGTAAAATCCGTTTTCATGCCGATATTCTTCTCCGCATCATAAGAATCGGACTTCCGGCAGGTTTTCAATCGGTCATGTATTCCTTTTCCAACATTATCATTCAGAGCAACATCAATACCTTCGGTACGGACACGGTTGCCGCCTGGGCAGCTTATGCTAAAATCGACGCGCTCTTCTGGATGATTATGGGGGCTTTCGGTGTTGCCGTTACCACCTTTGTCGGTCAGAATTATGGTGCAGGAAAAATAGACCGCGTCAAGAAGAGCGTCCTGATTTGTCTTGCCATGTCCATGGGCACCGCCGTTTTCTGCAGTTTTGTGTTTTATCTGTTTGGCAACTACATCTATCTCCTGTTTACAACGGATGCCCTGGTACTGAAAAAGGGCATGGAAATTCTGCATTTCCTTGCCCCATGCTTTGTTACCTATGTCTGTATTGAAATTTTATCGGGCGCGCTGCGCGGCATCGGGAAATCGCTGGTTCCGCTCCTGCTCACCTGCTTTGGCGTCTGTGTGTTCCGGATTGTGTGGATTGGAATTACCGTACCGCTCCGTCCGGAAATTACGACGGTTATCGTCAGCTACCCAATTTCCTGGGTGATGACCTCGGTGCTGTTTCTGATTTACTACTGCTATTCCGTCAGGCACCTGTCAAAGCCGGGACTTCTCTAGTCAAAAGTAAAATCAAAAGCCTATGCTACATTTTCGCAGCATAGGCTTCTTTTAACTCATCCAGTTGCTTTCGCATATCGGCAGGGATTCCTGTTTCCAGCCCCCGGTTTAAATAGTCCACATACGGCAGAATTTTTTCCACAGACTCGGACATAATATCTGTCACTTCATATTTGGAATAGTCCTCCTTTGTGACTGCCAGTACCCATTTCTTATGCTTCATACTTTGCATCACCAGAAAGCGCATCAATATCTCTCCTTGCCTCTTCTTCGCCCAGTACGATAGAGAACTCGTCGTACAGTCGGTCAGTAACATTCTTCAAATAGCGCTCGTCTGTTGCCGTGCACTTCTTGCCCTGAGCCGTCCGCGCCGCTTTTCTTACCGTTAAGGTTTTTAAAAGCCTCAGCCATAGATTACAGTCAACCGAATACAACGCTTCTTTATAAATTCCCTCACATTGCTTTTCGTTGTCGATAGAAAACTCCTCCATCTTCGGTGCTGCTGCCATCAGTTTCTTTACTTCTTTCGCAGAAAGTATCCGACGCATTTTCACTTTGGTATTGTCTACCGGAGTATAGATTTTTCCGTCATGACTGTTAACCGGAATCATCAGATAATATTCCTTATCCTGCTCCAGTCCCATCACACCCTGTACAATTCCTTCTATCTTACAGATACCGCTGCTTCCGTACTGCACAAGTTCTCCAATCTGATACATGCTTTCCCTCACTTCTCATTTTAGGCAGCCATCCTGCCGCTCCCGACAGACCACAAAAACAGCCCGTCAAAGTCCGGCAATCCGCTAAGATGATTGTAACATGAATATACGATTTCTTGTAAGCACTTTTTTTATTTTTATCAATTCTGCCAAAAATACGACCCCTGTATTTTGTGCAATATGCAGTATCATTTCTTTTTAAAAAACGCATCAATGCTTTTTACAATCTCCTCCGGAGGCATGGTTTTCAGCAGATATCCTACCGGCTTTAGCTCCAGCACCTTTTTTACGCTTTCCCTGTCTCCCTTTGCAGTCAGAAACATGACCGGAATATGTTCGGTCGCCACCTCGCTGTGAATCATCTCCATAAACTGGGGACCGGAACAAATCGGCATCTCATAATCCAGCAAAATCAAATCCGGCTTATTGGTTGCAAGAAACGAAATTGCCATGGTGCCGGAGCTTGCCATTGAAACATGATATTTCGGTGTCAGCCAGGATTTAATGGTGCGAAGCATCGTGCCGGAATCATCCACCACAAGAATATGCTTTTTTCGTTCTTCCTTTTCGGCCTCTTTCATTTGCTGCTCCAGCTTTTCTACGAGAAGCTTTACATTCAGTGGGCGTTCCAGCGTCCCTGTAATCAGTTTTTCCGGGACTACCTTGCGGAGTTCGTCAATATCATCATTATAGCCGACCAGATACAGCTTTTTTTCGCCTTCGGAGCACAAATCCTTCAAGAAAATGACTGCCTCCATATTTTCCCGTACCTTCTCATCCGCATACAAAACAACCGTATCGTGCTTTTCCTGCGCTGCCTTACTGATGGCATCCACATCCGGCTGCACATGAGTTACCTCATATCCGTTTGTTTTTAGCACCTCAAAAATTGCATGGAACAAAAATGCCGATGAATTCTCTCCCACCAGTAAAATTTTCTTATTCACTCTCATTACCTCCCACATAGTTCTGAATCAGTTCTGCTATTTTTTCCTGATTTACATCAAGCACCGCCTGTCTTAACGCCTGAAACATTTCTTCTGCCTGCTTCGGCATCCGGTATTTCATCAGAGTACTCATTATCGCATCAATGTTATCAAAATCAAACGCTTCATTAAATGTGCGCATGGTAAACAACGCTTCTTTTAATTCTGCTTCGCTGATTTCCGGACATTCTTCGTTTGCCCTGTCCGTAAATATCTCCTTTAATTTTGCAGTAAAGCTGCGGTAATTGTCAAGCAGTTCGCTTGTTTTCAACAGAATTTCCTGCACGTTTTCTTCCTCACCGCACTTCTCCAAATAAGCAGCTTCTTCTGAAAGCTTTTCAGCACCGACCAGTCTGGCAGAGCTTTTCAGGGCATGCACTTTCACCGTATAATTTTTCAAATCGCAGGTTTCATAATATTCTGTAATTTCCTTTATTCTTGTATCGGCAGTCTCTGCAAATTCCCGAAGCACTTCCTTTAAAACTTCATCGGAACCGCATGCCTTTCTTCCGGCTTCCGGGCTAAATTCCGGTATCTGCTCCGACAATTTTCGGAAGATGGCTTCCTGCTCCGGCACAACATCCCTCTGTCCGGTCTGCTCCGCGGTTTGGTTCTCTTTCTCAGGCTGCCCTGTCTCCGGCTCCGTACCCGGTTTTTTTATCAGTTCCTTTGGCAAATATTTTAACAGCATCCGTTCCAATTTGCCCGCGCTGACCGGCTTTGAAAGGAAATCGCAAAAGCCCTCCTTAAGATAGTAGGCTGCGGCACCCGAAACAACGTTTGCAGTCAATGCAATGATCGGCATACTCTGGTCAATTTCCGAGGTTTCCCTAATCTTGTGCAGTGTCTCAATTCCGTCCATTTCCGGCATCCGGTGGTCTAAGAACAGCACGTCATACCTTTGCTTTTTCAGCATGGCAATACACTCCATTCCGCTCTGCGCCGTATCCACCTGAAGTTTCGTTCTCTTTAACAGTCCGCGTACCACAGTTAAATTCATCGGAGTATCATCTACCACCAGAATTTTAGCTTCCGGTGCTTCAAACAGCACTTCTGTCGCTGCGTTTTCCCCGATTGCTGTCTCATGCAGCTTTTCCAGATTTCCGGCCTTTTCCCAATCAATTACCTTCTGCTCCAGAAGGAAAGAGAATTCCGAGCCTTCCCCATACACACTGTCCACAACCAGTTTACTTTCCATCTGCTTAAGAAGACGCATGACAATACTCATACCAAGTCCGGTTCCTTCGATTGTCCTGTTTCTCTTTTCATCAATCCGCTCAAAAGGAGCAAACAGTTTTTCCTTTTCCTCCGGTCGGATGCCGATTCCCGTATCCTTCACCGAAACTTTAAGAAGTATTGTCTCTTCGTCCTTCTTTTCATAGTCCATGGAAAACGTAATACTTCCCTTTTCCGTATATTTCACAGCATTGGTCAGAATATTCAATATAATCTGCTTGATTCTTAACTCGTCTCCGTAGAGCAGATGCGGTATATTTTCATTGATATGCAGACATAATTTCAACTTTTTTTCCTTCGCTTTTGCCTCCGTCATTGTCAGCAAATCGTTGACTACCGAACCAATCTCGTACTCTGCATTAATAATTTCCATCTTTCCGGATTCGATTTTGGAGAAATCCAGAATGTCATTGATAATACCAAGCAATGTTCTGCCGGCACTCTTGATATTCACGGCATATTCTCTGATTTGTTCTTCCGAGCTTTCCCGTAAAATCATTTCATCCATACCGAGCACTGCATTTATCGGCGTTCTGATTTCATGTGACATGTTGGAAATAAAGCTGTTTTTCGCCTGATTTGCCACTTCAAGCTCCTTGTTTTTCTCTTCGATGACACGAAGATTCTTTTTTAATCTTCCGTTCTGCCAGACAATTACCGCTATGTTCACACCACCGAACAGCCCCATCAGAATAACTACCTGCAGCAGGGAATTTAAATCCTTGGAAGACATCAGGGCCGCCACATGCTGTTCCGTATAAATATAAATCCAGCCGTCAATTCCCTCAAGCTTTGTAAATATGTACAGCCATTCCTGACCGTTATGATCTGTTATCGTAAAATTTCCGTTTTCTTCTGTCGCTATTCTTTCACGAATGCCGGAAATATCTTCGTTTCTTCCCTGTCTTTCAAGAATTGAGAAAAAGTTTTCATTCATTGCTCCTGTTCCCATCGGAGCAGCCGCCAACAGACCGGACAATATATTTCCCGAACTGTCAATCAATATGCCCTGATTTCTTGCAATCGGCGAATCTCCCAGACTTTCCTCCACGATTTTCTGCAACTCCATGATGTACAAAAGCACCTGTTTTTCCTCTCCGAAGCGAATTGTCTGGTAAAAGGCAATCCGTTTATCCGTATCGGAAAAAACATCGGTGACCATCAGTTCCTGAGCACCTGCCTGTCCCTGCAAAAAACTGTCACAAAGCTGTGAAATTACTGCATTAGAAGAAAAATCCGTTTGCTTCCTCATACCGTCCGTGTCGGTATCAATGGCATAGCCCTGACAGGTGTCACACGATACTACGGCAATCGTTCCGTTAAAGTTTTTTAAATGCTCCAGATAAACAAGCGTTTCCTCTTCATTCAGCCCCGTTTCCGTAATATAATAAGCGATATTGGAAACCACATCCTGCTGCTTTCTCATATAGCGGTAAAGCTGTCTCGTTACTTCTGCAGAAGCATCCTGTACTCCCTGTACGGACCCCATGTAAACCAGCTTCTGATTCTGGTCGATATAACGAAAAAACACTCCTGCGATTGCACCTGCAAGCAATAAATTTACAGCTGCAAGTAAAAGATATAGCTTTGTCTTTTTCTGCATTTTAACTGCCATGGATGTTCTCCTTCCAGTTTCGTATCTTTTCTAAACCTATGAATTCAGTATAGCACAAGTCTTGAAAATTGAATAGAAAAAAACGCAGCCCTCAAACAGAATCTGCGTTTCTTTTCACATGATACTCCTGATTAATCCAAATATGTACCGACAGGCTAAAATTGCTCAAGCAAGTCACAAATAATCTCGCGCAAATGTATTGGAAATACTTTGTGTTTTTTTAATATCCGAACAATTTCGGATATTTTTGTAAAATCCGGTGTGATGCACCTGACCTCTTCCGAGGATACTCTCTTGCGGCCTTTTCCGAATAATATACAGTTTATGCCATATTCAAGCAGGGTACTGTCCCCATAATTACAGGTATCCTGCGTAATGGTATACGCAATGCTGTAGCCGGCCACCGTACAGCTTTCGGTGCTGTTTAATAGTAACATAAATCCCATCCATCCTTCCTTCTTTTGATATTATACTCCCATGCTATTCCGATTCTTGACAAATCGCAATATCATTGGTAACATAATTTTTGATAAGATATTACAAATATGTGTCATTTATGACACTCATAGGGGGATGGTAACTTGTTAAGCGAGCGGCTGAGACAGCTATTTGAAGAACGCAATATGACATGGAAGGAATGTGCAGAGCTTGCAAATCTGCCGTATGAAACCATGAGGAATCTTTATTACGGTAAGGTAAAAGACCCGAAGGTTTCTACCATGCTGAATTTATCTCATGTGCTGCACAGATCGGTGAACTGGCTTATGGGGGAAAGCATCTCTTCTAAGGAAGAAGATGCACTGCTTCTGTATTACAGAATGTGCGGCAAACACGGAAGAAGCATTTTACAGCAGATTGCAAAGTATGAAGCATACACGGCACGGGATGAACGGGAGGCTCCGGGCAGGCACAGTATTCCCTGCATCATGCCGAGCGACATTTCCTGTGAAGGGATGAAATACAGCACCAGCAATACAAAAGAAATATATACGAACGATTCGGAGGCTTTCCTTGCGTTACATGTGCCGAATAATAACTGGTCGCCCAAATATTGCAAAGATGATGTGATTCTGCTTACAGACCGTTTCCCAAGAACCGGAGAAGAAGCCCTGTTTACCTATCAGGACCATGTCTATTTACGCAAATATATCGAGGGAAGTAAAGAACATATTCTGCGCTGTATCAATGGTCGCCACAGAGATTTGGTTTTTGCCAGAATGGATTCCCTTGTCTGCATCGGAACCACGATTGGAATCGTCAGAGCGTAAAGAGTGATGGCATTTGCCTCTATCTTTGCTCATTCAGAAGAAGCCTCACATTGTGATAAGTACCCGATTTTCAGATACCTATCCCTTCTGTGAGGCTTCCTTGATGTTTTATACCGGATCTCATAAACGTAATACTTCGTTCATGGAGTTCCACCACTTATTTTCCGGCTTTATGCCTATTCCGTTGCATCATTTTGTTTATCAGATGCTTCTTTGCCAGGCTGTACAACAACGACAGGTGCATTCTTATCAGCAACCATCTTGCCACCTAAAGCTCCCATAATGAGGCTCTTGATGTCAATTCCCATACCGGCGCTGATGCCTTCCGTTACCTGCGTGGTTCCATTTACAATATCGGATAGCAGCTTTGCACTGTTACCTTCACCGTACATCGTAATCTTATCCACCTTACTAAGAGGTTCTGCAACGTTCTTGGCGATTTCAGGGAGGGCACCCATAATCATTTCAATGACAGCAGCTTCGCCATATTTCTTCATCGCTTCTGCCTTCTTATCAATACCTTCGGCCTCTGCCAATGCCTTCAACCTGATTGCTTCTGCTTCCGCTTCACCAACGGAACGGATACCTTCTGCTTCCCGCTGACGTTCAATCATCTTAGCTTCTGCTTCCTTTGTTCGACGGAACAAATCCGCTTCTGCTGCCTGTTCGGCTGCATAACGCTCTGCATCAGCCTTTGCGCGAATCTCTGCATCCAATGTCTGCTTTGCTACATCAACTTCCTTCGACTTTAATTCAGCAGTACGTTCTGCACGGGCAATATCTGCGTTTGCGGAAGCAACTTCAATGTTCTTACGCTGTTCCTGTTCCTGGATAGAATAAGCAGCATCTGCTTCTGCCTTCTTCACATCGGACTGCTGTTTTAACTCTGCCTGACGGATAGCTAATGAGGTCTGCTTTTCCGCAATTTCCATTTCGGACTGTACTTTAGCATCATTTGCTTCCTTTGCCGCCTGTGCCTGCGCAATTGCAATGTCTCTGTCTGCCTGAGCCTTTGCAACGGCAGCACCCTTTTTAATCTGGGAAATGTTATCAATACCAAGGTCATCGATTACATTGTTCTGATCAGAGAAGGACTGAACATTGAAGGAGATCATCTCCAAGCCCATCTTCTGCAGGTCAGGAATTGCATTTTCCTGAACTCTCTCACCAAATGCCTTACGGTCGGTCACCATTTCTTCTAAGCGCATCTGACCGACGATTTCACGCATATTACCTTCCAGAGTATCCTGAACACGGCGGATAATCATCTCTTCGCCTTCATTTAAGAAGAACTTGGAAGCAAGTGCCATCATTTCCGGGCTCTGGCCAATACGGATTTTGACGGTAGCATCTACCTTTACATTGATATACTCTGCGTTTGGTACATAATCCGTTGTCTTAACATCGACAGAGAACATCTTAAGTGAAAGCTTATCCAGTCGCTCTAAGAACGGAATGCGAATACCGGCTTTCCCAATTAAAATACGTGGTTTACGGAAACCGGAAATCATGTACGCCGTATCCGGCGGAGCCTTGACGTAACCGATCAGCACGATTACAAGAAGCAGAACTAAAACAGAAGCAACACCAACTAGAATTTCCATACGTTTCTCCTCTCTGGGTATCTGTATTTTATCTTACGCTTTCACAGGTTTGAAGATTCCTTTCATTCCTGTTGATAAACTTATTGTACTTTAGAATCGCAGAAAAATAAATAATTTTATTAGAAAATTAAGCATTCTATTTCTCTTTTTACAGAAAAATAGCATCTTACATTTCTTACTTCATTTTATAAGCGTTATACTGCTCTGCGTCTATCATACCATTTGCTATCATTTGTTCCGACCAAAGCTGCAAGGTCTCAACTGCAACAGAAATTCGCTCCAGTTCCTCCTGTATCTCGATGAAATCTTTCAGTTCATCTCCGGTAATCTTTCCATCTACCGTAATCTCTATCAGACGCTCTTTCTGCCGGTTCATGGAATTTAGTGATGCTAACATTTCCAGTACAATTTGAGACAAATCCTTCACTTTTATTTCCGGAACATATTGTTGTCCGATTGGGCACTGATTGGCACAATAATAATTGCAAAGACTTGGCTTCTTATATTTTTCTGCCATAAGCAGCACTTCGTCCGGATGTGGAAGTACTCGTTCATTCTCAATTTTTTCAATTCGCTCCGGTGCAATGCTCTTAAGCACTTCCGAAGCCATTTCTCGCGTCAGTTGCAGGTTCTCTCTGGTTTTGTGATATATGTTTTTATTTTCTTTTGTAGATACTCTTCCCATTTTAAATCCCCTTACAAAATAAACTCTTCCCAAAGATGTAAAAGGGCTTTTGGAATTGCCTTCCAAAAGCCCGGAGCCCTTTATTTTACTGGCTTTCTTAAGTAGAATTTTCAACCGTTTTCTAGAAACGATTTGCTTTAGCAGCTTCCTCAATGCTTACTGCAACAGCAACCGTCATACCAACCATCGGATTGTTACCTGCACCGATTAAGCCCATCATTTCTACGTGAGCCGGAACGGAGGAGGAGCCTGCGAACTGTGCGTCGGAGTGCATACGTCCGAGCGTATCGGTCATACCGTAGGAAGCAGGACCTGCTGCCATGTTATCCGGATGAAGCGTTCTTCCTGTACCGCCGCCGGAAGCTACGGAGAAGTACTTCTTACCCTGCTCGATGCATTCCTTCTTGTAAGTACCTGCTACCGGATGCTGGAATCTGGTCGGGTTGGTGGAGTTACCGGTGATGGAAACGTCAACACCTTCCTTATGCATGATTGCAACGCCTTCGCATACATCATTTGCACCATAGCAGTTTACCTTTGCACGAAGACCGTCGGAATAGGACTTACGGAATACTTCCTTTACTTCGTTCTTGTATGGATCGTACTCTGTCTCTACATAGGTAAAGCCGTTGATACGGGAAATAATCTGAGCTGCATCCTTACCAAGACCGTTTAAGATAACACGTAACGGCTTCTTACGAACCTTGTTTGCCTTCTCTGCAATACCGATAGCACCCTCAGCTGCTGCGAAGGACTCGTGACCTGCGAGGAAGCAGAAGCACTCGGTCTCTTCTTCCAGTAACATCTTACCGAGGTTACCATGACCAAGACCTACCTTACGGGTATCTGCAACGGAACCAGGGATACAGAA
>JBJENV010000052.1:0-61311 GCA_051880375.1 Lachnospiraceae bacterium | reverse complement strand
GGCTGTCTTATTTGAAAAAGATGAACTTTAAAAGGATTGTGGACAGCGATATGGTACCTGCGGCGGCACTTGGTGGTCTGACCTATGGTGTCAGCGCACTGGAAATGACAAGCGCTTATGCGGCGTTGGAAAACGACGGCGTTTATCGGACGCCGACCTGTATTGTACGGATCACCGACAGTGAGGGAAAAGAGCTGTTAGGAGACAGTACCTATGCGGTGCAAAAGGAATATCGGGTGTACGAAACAAATGCGGCACGGTTGATGACGGATTTACTGCACGGTGTCCTGACGGACGGCACCGCAAAAAAAGGTAATCTGGAAACTGCGGTGGCAGCAGGAAAGACAGGGACGACAAGTGACAAAAAGGACGGATGGTTTGTCGGCTATACCGCATATTATACGACCGGCGTCTGGATTGGCTGTGACATGCCGAAGCGTGTCGATACGCTTTCCGGAAGTACCTATCCGCTGTCTGTCTGGAAGAACTTTATGGATGAGCTTCATGAAGGTCTTCCGGTTTTGGAATTTCCGCCTTACGAGCCGGTCAAGGCAACAAGGCTTCCGGCGTCGGAGCAGGAAAGTGAGGGAAACACTCAGGAAGCAGGAAATTCAGAGGGAGAACTTACGGAGACACCGGACAGGGAGCCGGAACCGGATGAAAACGAAGCAGACGGTGCGGAGGACGGGAATCGGTATCAGGTGACGCCGCCGCCTGAGCTTCCGTGGAATGACGAAGAAGAACAGGATAAAACAGAAGACCCGCACTGATACCGGCGCGGGTCTTGCTTTTCTGGCTGCATGTGCCTGATGCGTACATGCTTTGCGGTTTTATTAACGGTTTTTATACTTGTTTAACAGGTTCTGGATACGCTCTGTCGGGCTTAAGAACTCACTGATGGAGCCGTCATGGTTCAGGGCATCGATTAAAAGAGCAATGTATTTGCTCATATCGGCGCTGATATAGTACGGGCGTGACAGAAGTTCATTTGTCTGGTAAACAAGGTTCGTTGTAATGACACGGTCAATGAGGCCGTTTTCGTATGCCTCATCGAACTTTGCAAGACCGTTGGTGAACAGACCGAAGGTGGAGCAGATGAAAATTCTGCGTGCCTTACGCTTCTTTAATTCGGTTGCAACATCTAACATACTTTCGCCGGAAGAAATCATATCGTCGACGATGATAACATCCTTGCCGTCTACGCTGCTTCCGAGAAATTCGTGGGCAACGATAGGATTGCGGCCGTTTACAACAGTGGTATAATCGCGGCGCTTATAGAACATGCCGACATCTACACCCATGACGTTTCCGAAATAAACGGCACGGCCCATGGCACCTTCATCCGGGCTGATGACCATGGTATGCTCCGCATCGAGTACGATATCCGATACATTGCGAAGCAGAGCCTTGATGAACTGATAGGTCGGCTGTATGGTTTCAAAGGAATTGAGCGGAATGGCATTCTGTACACGAGGGTCATGCGCATCAAAGGTGATAATGCTGTCAACACCCATATTAACAAGCTCCTGAAGAGCAAGTGCACAGTCAAGGGACTCTCTGGTGCTTCTCTTGTGCTGTCTGCTTTCGTATAAAAACGGCATGATGACCGTAATCTTGCGTGCTTTACCGCCGACTGCGGCAATGATTCGCTTTAAGTCCTGAAAGTGGTCGTCAGGAGACATGTGGTTGACCTGTCCGCAGACGGTGTAGGTCAGGCTGTAATTGGTAACATCCAGTAGAATGTAAAGGTCGTCTCCGCGAACCGATTCGCGGATAACACCCTTGGCTTCGCCGGTACCGAAACGAGGACAATGTGTCTCAACTAAGTAAGAGTCCTTCTTGTAGTCGTTGAAATGAATGGTCTCCGTATGCTCATGA
This sequence comes from Lachnospiraceae bacterium, assembly GCA_051880375.1. Lineage (GTDB taxonomy): Bacteria > Bacillota > Clostridia > Lachnospirales > Lachnospiraceae > SIG299. The sequence continues at coordinate 59,433 of JBJENV010000052.1, read as the reverse complement.
TTACGGCTGTTTCTCCACTCTACAATGTAATCGTTGACCTTCTGGGCAATTCCTTTGCTGCTTTCGAGAGCAATAATACCAAGCTTTCCGACAGGGATTGTCGTTAAGTAATCATCTTGTTGCGGCATAATGTTATCCTCCGGTTTTTTGTTTTGTTTACATTGGGTAACGGGATGCATATGGTAAATAAAGCTGCATCCGGACACAGACGGCGCTTCGCCGTGTTTTATGATAGTATCCGTGCCCTGTTTTGTCAAGGTGTTTTCCAACGCTTTTTTAAGCGGATATCCTCGCCCGAGAAACGGAGCAGCGTATAGCTGCTGGAAATTCGGGAAAAGTTTCGTTCTCCGTACATGTTCGATAAATCCTGAATGCTGAAGTTGGTGGAAATGATGGTGGAACGCTTGTTTAAGTACCGTTCATTGATGCACTGGCTGAAACGGGAAATCGTGAATGCAGTGGAAAGCTCGGTGCCAAGGTCATCAATAATCAGCAGATCACAGTCTAAAATATGCTCGGCTGAAGCAGCATTCGATGCTTCGGTATCCTCTTTAAAAGATTTCCCTAAGATATCAAACAGCTGATAGGCAGTCAGATACAGTACGGTATGTGCCGTGCCAATCAGCTCGTTTGCGATGCAGTGGGAAAGAAATGTCTTACCGAGACCGGAATTTCCGTAAAAGAGAAGGTTCTGGTATTCCGAATCAAACTTTTTGACAAAGGCAACGGCAGTGTCATAAATCCGGTGCATGTTCTGTAACGGTGTCATGCCGGTTACGGCATCAGCTTCCGTATTATTATAGTAATCAAACGAAAACGTAGAAAAGTTTTCTTCTTTCAAAATATCGCCTAAATTGGACTGTTTATACAACAAATCTACCACAGCCTGCTTAAAGCAATGGCAACGTTCTTCACCGATCATTCCCGTATCCTGACAGTCCGGACAGAGATAGGACGGGGTTAAGTAGTCGGCAGGAAAGCCGGCGGCAACAAGAAGCTCCTGCTTTTGTTCAGATAGCCGCCTGTTTTCTGCACGGAGTGCGGCAATGGTATCCTGACCTCCGTAAAGTGCCTGCTTTGCACAGCGGATGGAGCCTTCAATGATGCGTTCTTCCAACTCCCGGTAAGCCGGGACGGCAGAATCCACTTCGGCACGGCGCTTGTCTAAAAGTGCGCGGGCTGCCGCCTGTCTGTCATCGTATTGACGCATAATGGAATTATACTGGTAGTTTTTTAAGCCCATAGAAACATCCTTTCTGCTGCGGCATGAAATGCCGTACTGTAAAAACTGTCCTTCGGTAGCCGCTAGTTGCTAAGCAGGCGGCGTTCTATTTCTAACAGTTCCTGTTCAGAATACTGGCGCTGCGGATAGCTGTTATAGCTGCCTGCCGATTTTGTCATCGGGACGACAGGTTTTGTCTGGGAGCGGGAGGCATGCTTTTCGGAAGATTGTGCTGCAAATGCCTTGTCTGCCTCCTCAACATCCTTTAAAGTACGGATGCCTTCTTTGTGCCAGCTTTCCAGAATCTTGTCCGTGTATTTAAAATCCGGCTTTCCAATCTGTAATAAGGTGCGGTTGCAGGCTTCCTCTATCAGCTCAGGAGAAAACTTCCATGCACTCCAGCGCTTTAAAAAGTCCCGCTCTTTTGCGCCCGGCAGTCTGCCGAGAGAAAAGGCACGATTGACCGCGTTAAAGCAGGTATCGTACATCATGCTGACCTGCTCTGCTTTTTCCACGGTGTCAATACCTTCCTTATGCCATGAAATGGCAACGGCTTCTATGTACTCACACTTCTTTTTGTTTTTGCTGATACAGTATTCGTATAAGTGAAGAATCAGTTCCTTGGAGAAACCGAGCGTTTCATATAAGTAAAGAACCAGATTGACATCCTGCGGTGTTAACAGCCGTTCCAGATATACTTCGATGATGTTCATCAGCCAGGAGATATCTTCCTTTTTCATGAGTTCACTAATCTGCTTTTCGGTGTACACCGGTTTTGTGTAAGGCTCTTCACCGTCAGCTTCGGAAACGGATTCCTTGCGGCGCTGTTCTAAGGAAATGACATTGCTTGTCCGAGGTAAGTCTGCAGTTTCTCTTTCTTCAAATGGTTCACTGCTTAAATCAAGGAAGGTAATGCCGGTCAGCTCGTCCTTTTCCCTGGTAAGAGAAAGCACATGAACCTTTTCCCAATAAGCGAGCGCTCTTAAGATGTCTTTTTCGGTTTCGTCCAGCTGCTCTGCCGCAACGGATAAGGTAAAAGGTTCTCCGGCGCCGGACATACAACGTAACAGATATAGGTAAACCTTGACATATGCTCCGTTTGCGGAAGGCATATAACGGTCAATAAATAAATTTGGAACCACCGTAGCACTGAACTTACGGTCGGTGCTGATTGTAATTGTACTCATCTTTTTCTATCCCCTTGTGATTGCTCCTCTTTTCGCAGTATAGCACACTTTGGGGATTCGTCCAATGGGGGTGGAAATGTACATGTTTTGTAGAATAAAAATGTGGATAACGTGGATAAGTCTGTGGAAATCTTAATTTTTGAATGTAAATTAATGTGAAATCCAGCGTTTTAAACGTTCTACCTTTGTCGGAAAGTTTCTAAATTTGAAAATCATGAAATAAATAATCCACAGGCAAATCCGAATAAAAATTGTGAATAAGCCTGTGGATAATGTGGATAACTATTTTCCGAGGAGCGATTCGCCCACAATTACAATATCTCCGGCTCCCATGGTTATCAACAAATCGCCGTCGGAAGAAAATTGTAATAAAAAATTTTCAATTTCGTCAAAACTGTGAAAATAGTAAACTTCTTTACCTTTTTCTAAAAGCTTAGCTTCCAAATCTGCAGAGGAAACCTTTCCGTCCGTGTCCTTTTCACGGGAAGCATAGATATCTGCAAGCACAATGACATCGGAGAGGGAGAGAGCCTCCGCAAATTCCGGGAGCAGAGCTTTTGTTCTCGTATAGGTGTGCGGCTGAAATACGGTAATAATACGCTTGTGCTCAAATGCCTGTGCGGCAGTCAGCGTGGCACGGATTTCCGTTGGATGATGTGCATAGTCATCGTAAATGCGGATACCGCCGAGGGAACCCTTATACTCGAAGCGGCGTCTTGTTCCGTGGAAGGCTGCAAGAGTTGTCCGGATGCTTTCGATTTCAACACCGTACTTTAAAGCCAGGGCAATCGCCGGAAGCGAATTTGAAATATTGTGCCGTCCCGGAATACCGAGTACAATACGGCATATATATTTACCGTGGACAATCAGGTCATAGCTTCCGCAACCGCTATGGTCATAGGTGAGATTGGCAGCAGCATAATCGTAAGGAGAGGAGGCATTCGCGGTGTTTACGGTATCATCCAAAATACCGTAGGTTTCCATTTCGCAGGCAGCGCCTTCAAATAATGTGTCGTAACGGTCAATTTCTGCATTGATGCAGACCGTGCCGCCCGCCGGGACGAGCGCAATGTATTTTGCAAACGAGGCACGGATGTCATTGATATCTTTGAAAAAGTCCAAATGGTCTTCTTCTATATTTAAAATAATGGCATCGGTAGGCGCAAGACTTAAAAAGGTATTGGTGTATTCACAGGCTTCCGCGACAAAGTATTCGGAATGTCCGATACGCAGGTTACCTCCGATGGCATCCAACACGCCTCCTACGTGAATGGTCGGGTCGAGTCCTCCGTTTAACAGAAGCATGGAGAGAAGCGAGGTTGTCGTTGTTTTTCCGTGGGTTCCGGCGATGCCGACTGCATGCGGGTAATGCTTCATAATCTGTCCAAGCAGGTCAGCACGTACCATAGTAGGAATGCCGGCCTCTCTTGCGGCAGTCAGTTCTTCGTTATCTGCGGCGACGGCTGCGGTATATACGACAAGGTCGATATCCGGGGTAATGTTTGCTCTTCGTTGTCCGAGCATGACCGGAATGCCGAGTGCGGTCAGCTCCTCTGTCAGTGCAGAGCGGTTCCAGTCGGAGCCGGAGACGGTAAAGCCTCTGCTTTTTAACAGCTTTGCAAGACCGCTCATGCTGATGCCGCCGATTCCGATAAAATGAATGTGTACCGGGTTGCTAAAATTAATCTGATACATGAAAAAACCATCCTATCCTGTTTAATTTTACGTTATTAATATGTTACTAATCTGATTATAACCGTTTTATGCGAAAATGCAATATACCGTTACTTGCTATGGAACAGGATGAATCGTTTGAATTGTGTAGAAAAAGCAGATATTTTTGTCTAAAATACATAAAAAAGGAAAAAGAATGTCAAAAAATTTGTAAAAAATGCTTCACAGTTACTAAAAAAAATGGTATACTTAGGGTACAGCAAATATTATACAGCGAGAGGTGATAGCGTGATTAAGAAAGAAATGATTGCCATGCTTTTAGCTGGCGGACAAGGTTCCAGACTGGGTGTGCTTACGTCATCCATAGCAAAGCCTGCAGTAACTTTCGGAGGAAAGTACCGTATCATCGACTTCCCTTTAAGTAACTGCATCAATTCGGGTGTTGATACGGTTGGTGTACTGACCCAGTATCAGCCGCTCCGGCTGAACACGCATATCGGTATCGGTATCCCGTGGGATCTGGACCGGAATGTAGGCGGAGTTTCTATTCTCCCTCCCTATGAGAAGAGTACGAACAGCGAATGGTATACCGGTACGGCAAATGCGATTTATCAGAATCTGCAGTACATGGAATACTATAATCCGGAGTATGTGCTGATTCTCGGCGGTGACCATATTTATAAAATGGATTATGAGGTCATGCTGGATTTCCATAAAGCAAATAATGCGGATATTACAATGGCAACCATTCCGGTACCGATGGAAGAAGCATGCCGTTTCGGTATTGTGATTACCGACGAAAATAAGAGAATCGTGGATTTTGAGGAAAAACCGGCGAAGCCGAGAAGCAATCTAGCTTCCATGGGTATCTACATATTTACCTGGAAGGTATTAAAGGAAGCACTCATTGCTCTTTCTGAGCAGAAGGGCTGTGATTTCGGTAAGCATATCATTCCGTACTGCCACCAGAGAGGTGACCGGCTGTTTGCTTACGAGTATAACGGTTACTGGAAGGATGTCGGTACGCTTGCTTCCTATTGGGAATCCAATATGGAGTTAATTGAGCTGATTCCGGAGTTTAACCTGTATGAGGAGTTCTGGAAGATTTATACCAAGTCCGATGTCATTCCTCCGCAGTATATCGCAAAGGATGCGGTTGTGGAACGCTGTATCATCAGTGAAGGTGCAGAGATTTACGGTCAGGTTTACAACTCGATTATCGGACCGGGAGTTATCATCAAGGAAGGTGCGGTTATCCGTGATTCCATTATTATGAAGTCCACCGAAATCGGTTCAAAAACTGTAGTGAACAAGGCAATTGTTGCAGAGAACTGTGTCATCGGGGCGGAGTGTCAGATTGGTGTCGGCGAGGAAGTGCCGAATGTATGGAAGCCGGATATTTATAACTGCGGCATGGTAACCATCGGAGAAGGCTCTGTAGTGCCGTACAAGGTTCGTGTCGGAAAGAACACAGCGATTTCCGGCGGAACAACGTTAGATGACTATCCGAACGGAGTACTTCCATCCGGACAGAATATTATTAAGGTAGGTGACGGCAGATGAGAGCAATAGGTATTATTCTGGCAGGCGGTAATAACACAAAAATGCAGGAGCTTTCCAACAAGCGTGCCATCGCGGCAATGCCCGTTGCAGGAAGCTACCGCGCCATAGATTTTGCGCTGAGCAATATGTCAAACTCGCATATTCAGAAGGTTGCGGTTTTAACCCAGTACAGTGCACGCTCCTTAAATGAGCATTTAAGTTCCTCCAAATGGTGGGATTTCGGAAGAAAGCAGGGCGGACTGTTTGTATTTACTCCGACGATTACGGCGGACAACAGCTTCTGGTATCGGGGCACGGCAGATGCGATTGCGCAGAACTTAAGCTTTTTAAAGAACAGCCATGAGCCGTACGTTGTCATTGCTTCGGGTGACTGCGTTTATAAGCTGGACTATAATAAGGTCTTAGAATATCATATTGAAAAGAAGGCAGACATTACGGTAGTAACAAAGACGCTTGACCCGGAGGAAGATGCTACCCGTTTTGGTGTTGTGAGTACGGATGAAAGCGGAAGAATTACAGAGTTTGAGGAGAAGCCTCTGGTTACTAAAACAAATTTGGTTTCTACCGGCATTTATGTGATTCGCAGACGTCAGCTGATTGAACTTTTGGAGCGTTCTGCGGCAGAAGGGCGTCATGACTTTGTAAAGGATATTCTGATTCGCTATAAAGATGTAAAGCGCATTTATTCTTATGAAATGGATACCTACTGGAGCAACATTTCCACGGTGGATGCCTACTACAAAACAAACATGGATTTCCTTAACAAGGACATCAGGGACTACTTCTTTAAGCAGTATCCGGATGTATATTCCAAAATCGATGATAATCCTCCGGCAAAATATAATCCTGAGGCAGTAGTAAAGAACAGCCTGGTATCCAGCGGTTGTATTTTAAACGGTCATGTGGAGGATTCCGTCCTGTTTAAGAAGGTTTATGTAGGAAATAATTGCACCATTAAAAATTCCATTATTTTAAATGATGTGCACATTGGGGATAACACATACATTGAAAACTGTATTGTGGAAAGCCGCGATACCATCAAGCCGAATTCCACCTTCATCGGTGAACCGGGCAAGATAAAGATTGTGGTAGAGAAGGAAGAACGATACGGTTTTTAAAAAACACATACAGGGGGTTACAAAAGTGCAGATAACAGATGTAAGAATTCGTCAGGTTGCAAAGGAAGGTAAGATGAAGGCGGTTGTGTCTATTACCTTAGATGATGAGTTTGTAGTCCATGATATCAAGATTATTGAAGGAGAGAAAGGATTGTTCATTGCAATGCCGAGCAGAAAGACAGGAGAAGGTGAGTATCGTGACATTGCGCATCCAATCAACTCCAAAACAAGAGACCGAATTCAGGAAATAATTTTAGCACACTATGAGAAAGCGCTTGATGAGGGTCTGTTAGAAGAGGCATAAAAAGAAACGGGTAGTTTCAAAAGAGCGATAAGCAGTTTTACCATCCTGCTACCGGGATGCGGAATTGCTTGTCGCTTTTTTCATTTTTTCGAAATCCTTAAATTTGTGAATTTGGACTTGTAGGAATTGAATTCTTGGTATATTCTATACAAGGGGTATTTTGCTTTACTATGCGGCGTTTCATTTACGGAATGCCGGCATTAGGGCTGTAGGATAGATAAGGAAGAAAAAAATGAGTTATCAGAAGAAAAAAGGAAACAAAAGGTTGGAGGGTGCTCTTTATTTTTTACTGTTTACCTGGAGCATTCTGCTTGTTTTATTAATTTTCATTTTCCTGCTGAAATTAAACGGATACAGTACGTTTCAGGAATGGAGAGATTCCTTTCGGAATACAGAGGAGCCTTCTCCGCTTCCGACCATGCCGCCGGAAGGACAGTTGGTTTCTACGATTACTCCGACTGCCGAACCGTTGCCGTCACAATATCCGGAACCGACGCCGTTGCCAACTTCAGAGGCCGTGCCGACTGTCCGGCCAACGCCGACTCCGGTACAGGAGCCGGAGCTTAGCGGGGAAGAAATTCTGCAGGAAATCGAAAAACGGTACGGTGCCACAATAAAAGAATACGGACAAACCGACACGGAATATGATAGAGATGGAATACGGACGACATTGCTGGCGTTCCCGTCTACCGGAGAGAAACAGCTGGATGAGGCAATTCGTGAGGATATCGCAGAGGCCTTAGAAAAGGCAGGAGAACGGCTTAAGGAATCGGAACAGGACCCGGAGACGAGAGCAACGGTACTTGCGTTAAATTATGACTGCTACCGGAACGAAAATTTTTTATCCGTAGTTTTTTGCATAACGGAAGATGTGGCGGAGGAAAACAAAGAAGCAAAGACGGTAACAGAGCTTCCGCTTGTGTACCGTATGGACACCGGAGAACGTGTAGAAGGGCAGGAGATGTTCTATGAAACCTATTTTGCCGTTTTAAAGGAGCGCCTGATGACCGAAATCGGGAACCACATGGAACCTGAGGAGGGAGTGGAGGAACCGTTCCTTTCTTATGCGACACCATACTGTGCGGAGGATTATTCGCTTTATTATTTTACGGGAGACAAGGTAGTATTCTATTTCCCGGAAAACACACTGACAAAACAGATGGAGCACGAGGCTTTTGAATATGAAGCTGATTTAAAAGAAGCGCTTGCTTTTATGAAGTATACATTGTCCGGCAAGTCCACGAAAAGAGAAATCAGAGAGCTTGACCCGAATGGCAAGATGGTGGCATTTACGTTTGACGACGGTGCGCATGCACCTGTGGAAAAGAGACTGCTGAAAGCATTTGAAACGTATAACGGAAGAGCTACGTTCTTTACGCTGGGAGAACGTACCGCCGGCTCGTACGGTGATATGCTGCGTGATTTATACGATGCGGGGCATGAGATTGCAAGCCATACGTATTCCCACCAATATCTGAATAAAAAGTCGGAAGAGACTTTCTGGCAGGAAATCAATAAGGCAAACCTGCAGATTGCAAAGACCGTCGGACATGCACCGGAATATGTCCGTCTGCCGGGCGGCAATTATCCGGAATGGTATGATACGGCACCGATGCCGCTCATCGACTGGAGCCTGGACAGCCGCGACTGGAAGAGCCGTGACGCTGATGCGGTTTATGAAAAGGTAATGTCAGAAATCAATGACGGAGATATTATTCTGATGCATTCCTTATATCAGTCGACGGCAGATGCAATAGAGCGGCTGCTTCCTGAGCTTCAAAAGAAGGGGTATCAGTTCGTCACTGTCAGCGAATTATTCTATTATAAAGGAATCACACCGGAAAACGGTGTGAAATACAAGAGCGGAGAGTAACGCATGAAGTTTATTTTTGGACTGGGAAATCCGACGGCACAATATGTCGGGACGAGGCACAATATCGGTTTTGACGCGGTGACAAAGCTGTCGGATAGTTACCGGATAGAGGTAAATGAAAAAAAGCATAAAGCACTTTGCGGCAAGGGAATGATTGCAGGAGAAAGAGTGCTGTTAGTAAAGCCGCAGACCTATATGAATTTAAGCGGGGAAAGTGTCCGCGCCGTACTTGATTTTTATAAGGCGGAGCCGGCAGATATTCTGGTACTGTATGATGATATCTGTCTGGCGCCGGGACAGTTAAGAGTCCGTGAAAAGGGAAGCGCCGGTGGGCATAACGGAATGAAAAGCATTATTGCGCAGCTTGGAACCGAGGAGTTTGCAAGAGTGAGAATCGGCGTTGGTGAAAAGCCTGCGGGCTGGGATTTGGCAGACTATGTACTCGGTCACTTTACATCGGAGGAAGAACCGCTTATGCGGGAGGCGCTTGCGGATGCCGCGAAGGCGTGTGAGCTGTTTGTGCAGGGGGACATCGCGAAGGCAATGAATCTGTTTAACAAGAAAAAAGAAGTAGGGAAGGTATGAAAGCATATACAGAGCCGTTAAGAGAATTAAGTGAATATGTTGCAGTAGAAAAGGCGTTACTCACAGGTGCAATGCCGGCTGCGTCAAAGGGAAGGCTGACTCCGGTACAGGCAACCGGCTGTATGGACTCACAGAAAAGTCATTTCGTGGCGGGTCTTATGGAGCAGTTTCCGGTGCGCCTGATTGTGACCTACAGCGATTTAAAGGCAAAGGAACTGTGTGAGGATTTTCGGCTGTATGACCCGAAGACGATGTTGTATCCGGCTAAGGACATTATTTTCTACAGTGCGGATATTCACGGAAATACCATTGTCAAGGAACGTCTTTCGGTATTAAAACGACTGCTGTCGGGAGAGCCGGTCACGATTGTGACAAGCATTGACGGCGGTCTGGACCGCCTGCTTCCGCTTTCTGCAATCCGGGAATCGGTGCTGCACATTACCGAAACGGATACACTGGACATGGATGAGCTTGTGAAGCAGCTTATCGAGATTGGCTATGAGCGTCAGGTACAGGTGAGCATTCCGGGTGAGTTTGCAGTCCGCGGCGGAATTCTGGATATTTTCCCGCTGACGGAGGAGGCGCCGGTCCGAATCGAGCTGTTTGGTGATGAAATCGACTCCATCCGTATGTTTGATGTGGACAGCCAGCGCTCCATTGAACGGATTCCGGAGATTTCGATTACTCCGGCAACGGAGTACAGCTTAACGGAGCAGGAGCTTGCGGACGGTATTGCCCGCCTTCGTAAGGAAGCGGAGCAGACGGAACGTGCGCTGCGGGCACAGGCAAAGAATGAAGAAGCCATGCGGGTGCGCCGCACGGCGGAGGAATTTTTAGAGAACTTAGAGTATTGCAAGGGACACGCCGGGCTGGATGCCTATATTAAGTTTTTCCGTGAGGATACCGTGTCCTTTTTCGATTATTTTGACGAACATGCCCTTATTATTCTGGATGAGCCGAGCCGTCTGGCAGAAAAGGGAGAGGCTTCGGCAACCGAGTTCCGTGAGAGCATGAGCGGACGTCTGGAGAAAGGCTATATTTTGCCGTCACAGGCGGATGTGATTTTTGATTATAAATCGTTACTTGCCGGCTTTGCAAAAAAGACAACGCTGATGCTGTCGACGATGGACTATCGGTTTCCTTTGCTTCCTCCGAAGGTAAAGTACGATATTGCGGTCAAGTCGGTGAATCCGTACAATTCGAGCTTTGAACTTCTGGTAAAGGACCTTACGGCATGGAAAAAGAAGGGGTACCGCACGATTGTATTGACCTCTTCGGGAACGAGAGCGGCGCGTCTTGCCGAAGATTTACGGGAATATGAGCTTCCGGCGTTCTTTTCGGATAATAAGGACCGTGTGCTTACGCCCGGAGAAATCATGGTGGCACAGGGCAATCTGAGACGGGGGTTTGAGTATCCGTTCTTAAAGTTTGTCGTGCTTTCCGAGAGCGATATTTTCGGTGCGGAAAAGAAACCGAAAAAGAAAAAGCACACCTACGACGGACAGAAAATCCAGAGCTTTCACGAACTGACCTACGGAGACTATGTCGTGCATGAAAGCCATGGTCTCGGCATTTACCGCGGTATTGAAAAAATCGAGGTAGAAAAGGTTACAAAGGATTATATCAAAATTGAGTACGGTGACGGCGGTATCTTATATATTCCGGCGACAGGACTGGATGTGATTCAGAAGTATGCGAGCGCCGACGCAGCGAAGAAACCGAAATTAAATAAGATGAATTCCACGGAGTGGAAGAATACAAAGACGAGGGTACGCCATGCGGTGCGGGAGATGGCACAGGAGCTTGTCCGGCTGTATGCGCACCGTCAGGCACAGAGCGGTCACGCCTTCTGTGCGGATACCGTCTGGCAGAAGGAATTTGAGGAGCTGTTTCCGTATGAGGAAACGGAGGACCAGCTGCGCGCCATTGAAGATACGAAGCGCGATATGGAAAGTACAAAAATCATGGACCGTCTGATTTGCGGCGATGTCGGCTACGGAAAAACCGAGGTTGCCATCCGTGCGGCATTTAAGGCGGTATCGGACGGGAAGCAGGTCGTTGTGCTTGTACCGACGACGATTTTAGCGCAGCAGCATTACAATACTTTTTTAAATCGTATGATGGATTTTCCGGTGAGTGTCGGTATGCTTTCCCGGTTTAGAACACCTGCGCAGCAGAAGAAAGTTCTGGAAGGTCTTAAGAAAGGTTCGATTGACATTGTCATCGGCACACACCGGGTACTGTCCGCAGACGTGCAGTTTAAAGATCTGGGACTTCTGATTGTAGACGAGGAGCAGCGTTTCGGCGTTGCCCACAAGGAAAAAATCAAACAGATGAAGGAAAGCATTGATGTGCTGACATTGACGGCAACGCCGATTCCGAGAACGCTTCACATGAGCCTTGCCGGCATCCGCGATATGAGCGTGTTAGAGGAACCGCCGGTAGACCGTCTGCCGATTCAGACCTTTGTCATGGAGCATAACGACGAAATCATTCGTGAGGCAATCAACCGTGAGCTTGCGCGCGGCGGACAGGTGTATTATGTGTTTAACCGTGTGCAGGGCATCGATGAGATGGCGGCGCAGATTTCCCGTCTTGTGCCGGAGGCAGAGGTGGCGTATGCGCACGGTCAGATGAGCGAGCGCCAGCTCGAAAAGATTATGTACGAATTTATCAACGGAGAAATTGATGTGCTTGTTTCCACAACGATTATCGAAACGGGACTCGATATTTCCAACGTCAATACGATGATTATCGACGATGCCGACCGGATGGGGTTATCGCAGCTGTATCAGCTTCGCGGACGTGTCGGGCGCTCCAACCGGACTTCGTATGCATTTTTGATGTATAAGCGCGACAAGATGCTAAAGGAGGTCGCAGAAAAGCGCCTGCAGGCAATCAGAGAGTTTACCGAGCTTGGCTCCGGCTTTAAGATTGCGATGCGGGATCTGGAAATCCGCGGCGCGGGAAATCTGCTCGGTGCGGAACAGAGCGGCCATATGGAAGCGGTCGGCTATGATTTGTACTGCAAGATGTTAAATGAGGAAGTAAAGAACATAAAAGGTGAAATCAAAGAGGAGGAGACGTTTGAAACCGTCATGGATTTAGAGGTGGATGCGTTTATTCCGGCAACCTACATCAAAAATGAAATGCAGAAGCTGGATATGTATAAGCGGGTTGCGGCAATCGAAAGCGAAGAGGAGCTTGCGGATATGCAGGAGGAACTGGTTGACCGCTTCGGCGATATTCCGCCGGCATTTGACAATCTTTTGCAGATTGCATTATTGAAGGCAATGTGTCATACTGTATATGTCAGTGCACTGACACAGAAGGGCGATACCGTCCGGCTGACGATGTACCCGAAGGCGAGGTTAAAGACGGAGCTGCTTCCGGAATTTTTAGAACGGCATAAGAACGAGCTAAAATTTGTGAGAGAAGCGGTGCCGTATTTTGAGTACCGGCTTCCGCAAAAAAAGAAGCCGATGACACCGAAAGCGGAAGCTGACCGGATGTTTGAACTGCTTCGAACGTTTTTGAATGAATTTGCAGAGCTGAAGGATGCGTAAAGAGTGCACAGACGGCAGAAAGAGAAAAGAATCAGGAGATAACTATGAGGAAATACAACAGGAAAAAGGGTGCAGTTGCATTTCTGCTTTGCTTTTGCATGCTGCTTTCCTTTGCCGGCTGCGGCAGAAATAAAAAGGAACAGAAAACGGTCTGGAACGACGGAAGTATGCTTAGAATCGGAGAATCCCAGGTAGATTACCGGGAAGGTATGGTATACCTTCAGGCAGTGCAGGAGGAATACGAACAGTATTACGGAAGCGATATCTGGATGTATGCGATTGACGGTCAGGGCAATACGCTCGGAGAACTTGTCAAGGAGCAGATTTTAGAGCAGATCATTTACATTAAAATCGTCTGCAGACAGGCAGATACGCTTGGCATTGTACTGACAGAGGAAGAACTGCATGAGGTCGAGGAAAAGACAAAGGCTTATATGGAGAAAATCAAGAACTCCGATTTGATACTGTACGGAGTGAACGAAGACATCGTAAGACGGATTTATTCCGACAATCTGCTGGCGAGAAAAACCTTTGAATATGTAACCCTCAATGTGGATACCGATATTTCCGACGAGGAGGCGGGGCAGCACCGGCTGTATTCCATCGCTATAAGAAACTATAAAATCGACGCTTCCGGCTTACGGGTGTTCTATTCCGAGCAGGAGACGGAGGAGTTACGGGCAAGGATGCAGGAATTACATGCACAGGCTGAACAGACGGATGATTTTTACCGGCTGGCAAACTCCATTACCGAGGATTCCTCTATGCTGGAGCTTGTTGCAGGGCCGGGAGATCTGCCGGAGACTTACGAAAAAACAGTACTTGGTTTAAAAACCGGGGAATTGTCGGATGTGATTGAAACGACGGATTATTATTATATTTTTTACTGCGTCACGGATTATGACGTGGATGCAACACATGCAAAGAAGGAGCAGATCATTGCAAAGCGTCAGGAAGAAGAGTTTAAGAAACGCTATGAGGAATGGAAGCAGCAGACGGACATTGAAGTAAACGAAGAGGTATGGGATTCCATCGGTTTTCATACCGATGCGGTCGGCTGAGCAACGGAACAATCATCGGAAGGTGATATGAGACAGAACGGAGGAAGAGCATGAAAGAAACAGGATGCTGTGAACATTTACACAATCATACGGGAAATCTTGCGGAGCTGATGAAAACAATTCCGAGCGAGCAGCAGTTCTTTCTGGCGGCGGATGTATTCAGTATGCTCTGTGACAGTACAAGACTGCGCATTCTGTGGCTGCTCTGCCATGCCGAGGAATGTGTCAGCGATATCGCAGCAGCGGTGGAAATGAGCGCTCCTGCGGTATCGCATCACTTGAGAACCCTAAAGCAGTCCGGTCTGATTAAAAGCAGACGGGAGGGCAAGGAGGTGCTGTATACCCTTGCGGATACAAAAGAAGCAACCCTTGTCCATGACATGATAGACGACATGTTTGAAATCAACTGTGAGCGGAGCGGAAGGAAGTAATCTTTACCTTAACGCCCGCATAGAGTTTAAAATTGCCAGTACGCAGACGCCGACGTCTGCAAAAACTGCCCACCACATGGTAGCGTGGCCGAGCGCGCTTAGAATCAGTACAAGTACCTTGACTGCGATGGCAAAGACAACGTTTTGATGCACAATGGAGAGAGTGCGTCTTGCAATGCGGATGGCAGCCGGGAGCTTGGAAGGCTCGTCGGTCATGATGACGATGTCAGCCGCCTCAATAGCAGCATCGGATCCAAGACCGCCCATGGCAATACCGACATCGGCTCTGGCAAGCACCGGAGCATCATTGATACCGTCACCGACAAAGGCAAGTTTTTTGCCGTTTGTTTTTTCGGATAACAGTTTTTCTAACCAGGTCACCTTATCGGCAGGAAGCAGCTCGGTATGAACTTCGTTTAAACCGAGTTCTGCGGCAATTTTCTCACCGACTTCTTTTTTATCACCTGTTAACATTACGGTGCGCTTCACACCGACAGCGGACAGTCCCTTGATAGCGGCTTTTGCATCCGGTTTCATTTCATCTTCTATCCCGATCCATCCGGCAAAGACGCCGTTTACGGCAACATAGACGATTGTGCCCGTAAAGTCCGCAGGAGAATAGGAAATTCCTCGTTCCGAGAGCAGACGCGCGTTTCCGACCAGTACTTCCTTTCCGGACACAACGGCACTGACACCGAAACCGGCAATTTCCTGCACCTTGCTTACGACGCCGTAAATGGCAGGTTTTTTACCGGAGGCAGTTTCGTAGGCATCTATCACGGAAAGGGCAATCGGATGGGAGGAATCTGCTTCGGCATGTGCGGTAAGGAATAACAGCTCTTCTGCACTGATGTTTACAGGAGCAGTTTTTGTTACCTTGAAATTACCCTTTGTGAGGGTTCCGGTTTTATCGAATACAAACGTATCTACCTGGGCAAGAGCTTCCAGATAATTGCTGCCCTTCATTAAAATTCCCTGCTTTGCGGCTCCGCCGATGCCGCCGAAGAAGCCGAGAGGAATCGAGATAACAAGGGCACAGGGACAGGATACTACAAGGAAGTTCAGGGCACGGTAAATCCAGCCCGAAAAGCTTTCCTGAAGGATAAGCGGCGGAAGAATGGCAAGTGCTGCGGCAAGAAGTACAACGATTGGAGTATAGTACCTTGCAAACTTTGTAATAAAGTTTTCTGCTTTTGCTTTTTGCGAAGAGGCGTTTTCTACCATATCGAGAATGCGGGATACGGTAGACTCACCGAATTCCTTTGTGACACGGATGTGAAGCGTACCCTGCAGGTTGATGCAGCCGCTGATGGCATCGTCGCCTGCCGCAACCTCACGCGGCATGGCTTCGCCGGTTAAGGCGGCGGTATCCAGAGAAGAGGAACCTTCCGTAATGATACCGTCGAGAGGAATTCTCTCTCCCGGCTTTACCACGATAATATCACCTACGGATACCAGTTCCGGGTCGACTTCCGTAACAACGCCGTCCTTTAAAAGATTGGCGGAATCCGGGCGAATCTGCATCAGGGATGTGATGGATTTGCGGGATTTGCCGACAGCATACGACTGGAACAGCTCTCCGACCTGGTAAAACAGCATGACGGCAACACCCTCCGGGTAGTCTCCGACGAAAAAGGCGCCAATCGTGGCAAGAGACATTAAAAAGTTTTCGTCAAATACCTGACCATGCAGAATGTTGCGCACCGCCCTTAGAACAACATCGCCGCCTGCAAGCACATAGGCAAGCAAAAATACGGCAAGCAGTACAAGGTTTGGAAGGGTGGAGAGCCTTAAGAGACAGGCAAGAATAAATACAGCAAATGCGATGAGCAGACGCCGCAGCTCTTTTTTTTGTTTTTTCGTCATAGGAATCACCATACCTTTCCGGGGCTTATGCGTTATTTTGCGATAACAGTAACATCCGGTTCATACTTCTTTACGATTTTTCTTACGGTTTCTTCAATGTTGCCCGCGATGCTGTCTTCAGCTTCAACGACAAGCTTCTGCGCCATAAAGTTTAAGCTTGCGGAGAGGACACCCGCAGCTTCTTTTACCTCTGCCTCAATTTTGCCTGCGCAGTGTGCGCAATCCAGTTCTTCCAGAATAAAAATCTTTTTCATCATCATTACCATGCCTTTCCGTAACCCACAAGAGGGAAACCTGTTTTTTATCAAAACAATTAAATGATTGCTTAATTGTTAAATACATTATAACATAGTATATGCATTTGTCAATGAAAAAATTATCTTGAGCAACAAACATTGCGGTTTTGGCAAAATTATGATAAAATAAGCGATAATTTTAAAAATTTAAGGGAGCAAAAGATAGAAATGAAAGCGGTTTTTGAAGGAATCAAACCAATCGTGGAAAAAAGTAAGGAACTGTTGCAGCTGTTTTTCAAAAGCTGCTTTGTGCCGTCAATCTTCTGTTATGTGTTTGTGGAGCTTTGTTCCAGACAGTCAATCGGAGGTCTGCTGCTTTACTTTATCAGAGACCCGTTTGTCTTCTTTTATAATGTGTTTCTGATTGCGGCTACAGCATCGGTCTGTCTGCTGTTCCGGCGAAGAATTTTTGTCTGTAGTGTAGTGCTGTTTTTGTGGGCGGCAATCGGTGTAACCGATATGGTGCTGCTTTCGTTTCGTACAACGCCGTTTACGGCAGTGGATTTGCTGCTGGTTCAGAGTGCACTTCGGATTATGAACCGCTATCTGACGCCGTTTCAGATGGTTTTGATTGGCATTGCGGTTGTCGCGGTGCTGGCACTTTGCGTCTACCTTTGGAAGTACAGTAAAAAGGAAGAAGGAAAGATACAATATCTGCTCCGGGTTCCGTTTTGCGCGGCATTGCTCGGTTCCTGCCTTCTGCTTACGCAACTCGGACTGGCAACAAAGCTTCTGGACCGGAACTTC
This sequence comes from Lachnospiraceae bacterium, assembly GCA_051880375.1. GTDB lineage: Bacteria > Bacillota > Clostridia > Lachnospirales > Lachnospiraceae > SIG299. Next base: position 41,940 of record JBJENV010000052.1, on the reverse strand, counting down.
GGCAATCTGGCCAACGCCTTTCATGAAAACGGACTGCCGTACTGCTTTATGAACAGTCTTTTGAATACCGGTGTTGCAAAGCCGGAGGATTATTCTCCGGAGCAGATTACGGTGATTATAGAGGGCATAGGTCTGGAAAACGGTGAGGTTACACAGCTACCTTCGGGAGAGCTTTCTGTGAAGATAGACCCGGAGCCGGAGGAAACCGTGAAAGAGGCTGAGGAACCGGACACATCCGGGGAAGGAGTGCCGGAGACGGATTCCGACGGGGAAAAGGTGCTTGCTGCGAAAGACAATCCGTATCCGAATATTTTGTTTTTGCAGCTGGAGTCGTTTTTTGACCCGAAACTGGTGGAAAACAGTTCCTACACCGAAGACCCGGTTCCGTACTTTACTTATTTAAAGGAAAACTTCAGCAGTGGCTTTTTGTCGGTACCTTCGGTCGGTGCAGGGACGGCAAACACAGAATTTGAGCTGATAACCGGGATGAATCTGGACTTTTTCGGTCCGGGAGAATATCCGTATAAGACGATTTTGAAGTCCAGAACCTGTGAAAGTGTGGCTTATAATCTGAAGGAGCTCGGTTTTTCGGCAAGTGCGATACACAACAACGACGGAACCTTTTACGGGCGCAACGAGGTATTTTCCAATCTTGGGTTTGACCGGTTTGATTCAATCGAATATATGCAGAAGGTGGAACTGACGCCGCTTGACTGGGCAAAGGATAAAATTTTAGTCGGGGAAATCATGAGCATCATGAAGCTGACCGAGGAAAAGGACTATATCTATACGATTTCCGTGCAGGGGCACGGTGCCTATCCGGAGGAGCCGGTACTGGATCACCCGAAAATCGATGTCAAGCTGCCGGAGGAGCTTTCGGAAAAGTATTATCCGTTTTTGTATTATGTAAACCAGCTGCATGAGATGGATGAGTTTTTACGTGAACTGGTCTTATCTCTGGCGGCTTATCCGGAGGATGTGGTGCTTGTACTCTACGGTGACCATCTGCCGGGCATCGGACTGACGGAGGAGCTGTTAAAGAACGGGAGCCTGTATCAGACGGAATATGTTATCTGGAGCAATTTCGCCATGGAGCCGGAAGAGAAAGATATGGAAGCGTACCAGCTTCCTGCCTATGTGCTTGGAAGACTAGGGATTGACAACGGAATTATGACAAAGTACCACCAGTCCGAGCAGGGAAAGGAAACCTATCTGGAAAACATGGAGGTGCTGATTTATGATATGCTGTACGGCGATATGGAGGTTTATCACGGAGTAAATCCTTATGAACCGACCGAGCTTTTCATGGGAATCGGGCCGGTTTTCATTACGGATGTCTTCTTAAAGCAGAGTGTCACAGAAGAGGGGCAGACCATTGCCTATGTGCAGGGCGAAGGCTTTACCGAATGGAGTACGATTGCCATAGACAGTGAGCCTGTGGAAACGATTTTCTTAAATGAAAACCTGCTTGCCACGACCGAGGTGCCGGATGGTGCCTTTGCGGTGACGGTACGCCAGCAGGGAAGCGATGAAATTGTGTTAAGCGAAACGGCACCGTTTATGATGGAGTAGTACTTGACAAATCCATGGCTGCGGCATAAAATAGAAAAACATAAGAACGTGGCGTGGAAAAGGGATAGTACAAAGTCTTACGTGTTCAGAGAGGAAGCGGCCGGTGTAAGCTTCCCACAACAGAGTTTGGAACCTGCCTTGGAGCCCTGCATGAAAGTGCAGCGCAGATCTGCGATAAAGACGGAAAGAGAGAGCCGGCTTTCTGGCAGCCGGTTAATTAGGGTGGTACCGCCGAACGATCGGTCCCTTTTGTAGCTTTTAGGGCATACAAAAGGGGCCTTTTTGTATGCGCAAAACATCGTGAAGTAAAGGAGAGCAGGAAAATGGCAAAGGAAAAGAAACAGGTAGAGGCAATTACCTCAATGGATGTGGACTTCGCACAGTGGTATACCGACATTGTGAAGAAGGCAGAGTTAGTGGAGTATTCCGGTATCAAGGGATGCATGATTATCCGCCCGGCAGGCTATGCCATCTGGGAACTGATTCAGAAGGAGCTGGATTCCCGTTTTAAGAAGGTCGGTGTGGAAAATGTTTATATGCCGATGTTCATTCCGGAAAGTCTGTTAAATAAGGAAAAGGACCATGTGGAAGGCTTTGCGCCGGAGGTGGCGTGGGTAACGCACGGCGGCGGAGAAAAGCTGCAGGAGAGACTGTGTGTCAGACCGACCTCCGAGACACTGTTCTGCGATTTTTATTCGAGAATCATCGAGTCTCACAGAGATTTACCAAAGGTATATAACCAGTGGTGTTCGGTTGTCCGCTGGGAAAAGACGACGAGACCGTTCCTTCGTTCCATGGAGTTTTTATGGCAGGAGGGACACACTGCACATGCAACCGCAGAAGAAGCAGAGGAAAGAACCATTCAGATGTTAAATCTGTATGCGGACTTCTGCGAGGAAATTCTTGCGATTCCGATGGTGCGCGGACAGAAGACGGAAAAAGAAAAGTTTGCGGGTGCAAAGGATACCTACACAATTGAAGCACTCATGCACGACGGCAAGGCGCTGCAGTCCGGTACGAGCCACAACTTCGGTGACGGCTTTGCTCGTGCATTTGGCATTCAGTATACCGATAAGGAAAACAAGCTGCAGTATGTGCATCAGACCTCGTGGGGTATGACAACCCGTCTGATTGGCGCGGTTATCATGGTTCATGGTGATAATAACGGTCTTGTACTTCCGCCGGCGATTGCTCCGACGCAGGTGGTCATTATTCCAATCCGCCAGCAGACAGAGGGCGTTCTGGAAACGGCAGATAAGATTCGTGAAAAGCTTGGCGGCTGCCGCGTGAAGGTGGATGATTCCGACAGAAGTCCGGGCTGGAAGTTTGCAGAGCATGAAATGCGCGGTGTTCCGGTTCGTATTGAAATCGGACCGAAGGACATCGAAGCCGGAGTTGCACAGGTAGCAAGACGTGATACCGGTGAAAAGATGACGATTGCTTTAGATGCTCTTGAAACCGAGATTCCGAAGCTGCTTGACACCATCCAGAAGCAAATGCTAGAGCGTGCAAGAGCACACCGCGATGCGCATACCTACGATGCACACAATGCGGAAGAGATGGCGGATATCGCAGCCAACAAGCCGGGCTTTATCCGCGCCATGTGGTGCGGCGACCGTGCCTGTGAGGACAGCTTAAAGGAAACTGCCGGAGTCACCTCCCGCTGCATGCCGTTTGCACAGGAAAGAATCGCAGAAACCTGCGTCTGCTGCGGAAAGCCTGCAAAGAAGCTTGTGTACTGGGGCAAAGCATATTAATTCAGCTTTCTTTGACCTGTTTTAAGCGTCTGACACAGAGAGGTACTTCAACCAAAAGCATCAGACTCCAGCCTGCAACACAGGCAAAGGCAATTCCCCGGATTCCCATGCCGGGTGCGAGCACATAGGTCATAATAACGCGGACACTTGTCTGAATAAAAGTTCCGAGCAGAGTGATTTTTAACCTGCCGACGCCACGGAAAAAGCCCTGTACGCCGTTTGTCATTGCCGGCCATAAATAGAAGACGGACATCAGGGATAAATACTGCACTCCGATGACGATGATGCTTCCGGCGTCTTCTCCGGTGACAAAAAGGGACATGATCGGTACTTTAAACAGCATGGTAACACAGCAGATGAATATCCAGTAGCCGACCTCAAGTCCCATACCGACGGCAAAGCCGTGCCGGATGCGCTGCTCTTTTTTTGCACCGCGGTTCTGTGCGATGTAGGTTGTAATGGCCTGCGCGATACTCTGTCCGGGTACCAGCGCAAAGGCGTCTACCTTTGTGACGGCATTATAGGCGGCAATGACATCTACTCCCAAAGCATTGATCTGGCCCTGAATCAGGAGCTTTCCGATGGGCTGTACCGATTGCTGCAGTGCGGTAACACCACCGTACTGCAGCGTTTTTTTTAGCAGCCTGCGGTCAATGGTCCACTCGCCCTTTTCCGGGCACAGCTCCGGAATTTTTCGAATCAGATATACGGCTGCCAGTATTGCCGATACCGCTTCCGCGATGACGGTAGTCGTAGCACTGCATATGATGCCGAAGCCCAGTCCTCCGATAAAAATAACGTCAAGGACACCGTTTAAAATGGACGCAAACATGAGAAACTTTAACGGAGTTTTGGCATCACCGACACTTTTTAGCGCAGCTGATAATGCGTTATAAAAAAACGTGAACGGAGCTCCGAAGAACGTAATCCGCACATAGGTGGCGGTGATGTCCAGTATTTCACCGGGAACGGCGAGCAGCCTTAGTACCGGATATACAAAGACCGTGCCGAGCAGTGTAACAACAATACTTAAGACTGCTCCGGATAAGAGTGTGGTGGAAAACTGTATATGCAGGGACTTTAAGTCCTTCGCTCCGAAAAATTCGCTCATCAGCACACCGGCACCGAGGCACAGTCCGGTAATGGATAGTATCACCAGATTCATGACAGGGGAGGCGATGCCGACCGCTGCCAGTGCATCCTTCCCGATAAACCTTCCTACAATAATGGAGTCGACTGCGTTATAGCCCATTTGAAACCAGTTGCCGAGTAGTAACGGCAGGGCATATTTCCAAAGATGTTCCAGAGCGGAACCTTTTGTCATATCTCTCATTTCTTCACTTCCTGTACGTTAATTTCTGTAATGCAAAATTTTCAGGTCTCATTATAGCGCTCCTTTTTTTAAAAGTCTACTTAAAAGCTATGGACAAGTGAAATGAAAGCGTTTACAATAGACATAACAGGTAAACACACACGGAGGAATATGGAAATGAAACGTACAATTAAAATCTGCTATATCGGCGGCGGTTCCAAGCTTTGGGCAAGAATCTTTATGTCCGATCTGGCTGTGGCGGAAGGACTTTCCGGTGAAATAGCATTGTATGATATTGATAAAGAAGCTGCCGAAAGAAATGCAAAAATCGGTGCGTGTATCAATCAGAATCCGAACACAAAGTCTAAATTTGAGTACAAGGTGTACGACAGGCTGGAGGATGCGCTTTCGGGGGCAACCTTTGTGCTTCTCTCCATTCTTCCGGGAACCTTTAGGGAGATGAGAAGCGATGTTCATGCTCCCGAAAAGTACGGTATTTATCAGTCCGTAGGAGATACGGCAGGCCCGGGAGGAATTCTGCGCGCAATGCGTACCGTACCGATTTATGAAGAATTTGCAAGGAAAATTAAGGCAATCTGCCCGAAAGCATGGGTCATCAACCTGACCAATCCGATGAGCATCTGTGTCAAAACCTTATATGATGTATTTCCGGAAATCAAGGCATTCGGTTGCTGTCATGAAGTGTTTCATGCACAGGAGCTGCTTACTGTCATGTTAAAAGAACTTAGGGGAATTCACGTTCACAGAAGTCAGATTACAACAGATGCCTGCGGCGTCAATCATTTTACGTGGATAACCGAGGCAAAATACCAGGACATCGATTTGCTGGAATTAATCCCTGAGTTTGATGAAAAGTTTGGTGAAGAGGGCTACTATGAGCGTGAGGGCGAGGACCGTTTCGCATTCCGGACAGACCCGTTTGCATACGGTAATAAAGTGAAGCTTGACCTTTATAAAAAGTATGGCGCGCTGGCGGCAGCCGGAGACAGGCATCTGGCAGAATTTCTCCCGAATAAATGGTATTTAAAGGACCCGGAAACCGTGAAACAGTGGCAGTTCGGTCTGACTACGGTGGATTACAGAGAACGGGATCAGGCGGAAAAGATTGCCGAAACGATTGAGATGGCAGAAGGAAGAAAGGAATTTCAGGTAACGAAATCGGGCGAAGAGGCTGTCGAAATGATGAAAGCACTGCTTGGATTCGGTACCATGGTATCCAATGTCAACATGCCGAACAAAGGGCAGATGCCGCAGATGCCGCTCGGCTCCGTGGTAGAAACGAACTGCGTTTTTTCTAATGATATGGCATCTCCTGTTGTTGCAAAGCCGCTTCCTTCGGGAGTCTGCAATCTGGTTTACAGAAGCTGTGTCAATATTGATACTGCTTACGAAGGAATCAAGGAAAGAAATTTGGACAAGATATACCAGGCATTTTCCAATCAGGCATTATGCAGTTCCTTATCGATAGAGGAATCCCGGGAACTGTTTCGGGAAATGTGCCTGAATACGAGAGAATATCTGGACCCATATTTTGATTTGGATTCCTATTTTACGAAGTAAGTTCTTTCAATGTAAAATTCAGGTAAAGACGGAGCAAACGATACAATTTGTGCAAAATAGCCAAAAAAGAAGCGTGATTTTTTACATTGCAAGTTAGATTTACAAAGAAATATCAAAAAAATTAAGATATTAAATAAGTGCGGTCAAAAAAATCAAGGAAAAATAAGTGCTTGTGATGTAAAATGATAAGCAAGGAAATTCTCGATACGCGGATGGAAAACTATGAATCAGATTACATTTAAACAATATCGCACCATTGATTTAACAATTTTGGTAGCGCTTACAATCCTGTTTGAAGCAATTGCGACAGCAGCTTCGACAAAATGGTTTGTTCTGCAGCCGGTGGCTTTATCTATCGGGCTGGCACTTATCTGTATTGCCATGATGCGGTGGGGAATCCAGGCGGCACTTCTGGCGGTAGCGGATGGAATGGCATTCTGCTTTATTTCCGGTGCTACTACAGAGCAGTATGTGATTTACTGTTTCGGTAATTTATTCGCACTGCTTGCAATGCTCATCATCAGACTGTTCGGAAAAGAGCAGATCCGGCGCAGTGTACCAAAGCTTCTGCTGTTCGGCTTTATAGGATACCTTGGTATGGCGCTTGGCAGATGGCTGGTTTCTCTTTTCTTTGGCGGTGACCTTACGGCTCTTTTGGTATACGTCACAACGGATGTTATGTCGCTTGTATTTGCGGAGATCGTTCTGCTTCTTTTTCGTAAAACGGACGGATTGTTAGAGGATCAGAAAGCATATCTGCTCCGGTTGGACAAAGAAAAAAAAGAAGAGGCGGAATCACCTGTTCCGGAGGAAGAGGAATTTTAAGGTAAAAGTGATTTTTACATATTATTTAGAACGTTCAAAAAACGGAGGAATTTATTATGAAAATGAAAGCCGACGACTATCTCGTATACGATGCGGGTACGGGGACTTATAGGGAGGATGCCGAACAGGCGGTCAGAGATGATGTGGAAAAGCATTACTGGCTCAATGTAGGGCGTACTGTTTTAAAGGACTGGCGTCTCTACCTGATGCTTGTACCGATGATTCTGGTATTCCTGTTTTGGCGCTATTTCCCGATGTATGAACTCTTGGGATGCTTTAAGGTGGACGATTCCACACTGGATGTTGCCGATCAGCTGTATGCGGGCTTCACTTACTTTAAGCAGTTATTTGCGGGCGGAACATCTCTTTCCACGGAGTTCTGGGCTGCATTCCGTAATACATTCCTGTTAAGCTTCTACGGATTATGCTTCGGTTTCCCGATGCCGATCATTGTTGCTTTGTTCTTCAATGAAATACGCTCCAACATTACACGAAGCATCATACAGGTTGCTACATATTTACCAAAGTTCATGTCTACCGTAGTTATGACCTCTCTCGTTACAATGCTTGTTCGCCAGGCATCACCGCTTGCAGGCATGGAAATGGGTGTTATCTCGAGATTCCTCGTACAGCTCGGAGTCATCAGTCAGGAGGTCGGAAACGCCGGTTTGTTAAACAATCCGGGCTTCTTCCGTGCAATATACCAGATCAGTGGTATCTGGGAAGGCGCAGGTTACGACAGTATTGTGTTCTTCGCAGCGATTATTGCAATTTCACCTACCAGTTATGAGGCGGCGCAGATTGATGGTGCCGGTAAGATGGCTCAGATGAAGTACGTTGTGCTTCCGTCCATTCTTTCCACCATTGTCATCATGTTAATTAACCGTATCGGTTCCCTGTTAAATGTCGGGTACGAAAAGGTATTGTTACTTTATAATCCAAACACCTACGTGACCGCAGATGTAGTTTCGACATTTGCACAGCGTTACGGTATTACAGATGGTCTTGTCGGTATTGCGTCAGCGGCGGAAATGTTAAATAACGTTGTGGGCATGCTCCTCGTTATTGCCGCCAATACGATAGCACGTAAAGCATCTGACGTTTCATTATACTAAGGAGGTACTTCTGACATGAAAAGAAAGCTTGAAGTATCCGAGCTGATATTTAAGATTTTAAGCCACATATTTTTGATTGTATTTGCAATTTGCTGTCTGTATCCTTTCCTTTATGCCATTTCTGCCGCTATCAGCGGACGTGAGGCAGTAGAGTACGGTCAGCTGGTACTGTTCCCGAAGGATATTCAGTTTGAGGCATTTGCCAATATGTTTGGCAACAACATGTTCTGGAATTCCTACACGAACACACTGTTTATTACCTTTTACGGTACACTCTGGTCCATGGGTACTTCCATCCTTGGTGCCTACGCTCTTTCCAAAAAGAGACTGCTGTTCCGTAAGACCTTTAACTTCTTTCTTGTATTTACGATGTGGTTTTCGGCAGGTCTGGTACCGCAGTATTTAAACTACTTAAACACAAAGGAAGTATTTAATGCGGTCGGTATTATGGATGATAAGTGGCTGGTTGTCATTGCCATGGGTATGGCTGCCATGAACATTATTCTCCTTCGTAATGCATTTGAAGGCGTACCTTCGGAAATCGAAGAAGCTGCCATTGTAGACGGCGCTACGGAATTTCAGGTATTAAGCCGTGTTTACATTCCGATGAGCAAATCGACCATTGCCACAGTAGCTCTGTTCTTTGCAATTTCCAGATGGAACGGTTACTTCTGGGCAAGACAGATGATCAGTAACTTAAACGAGCATCCGCTTCAGGTATTCATTCGTCTGAAACTGGAGCAGTTCCAGGACCCGGACATTATGACCGGCTGGAACGAGGCATATGCATCGGATTCCGTGATTTATGCACTTATCGTCTGCTCGATTATTCCGGTACTGATTATCTATCCTTTCATCCAGAAGTACTTTGCAAAGGGTGTTAACATGGGTGGCGTAAAAGAATAATTTCATTTCGGTTATTATTGCGGAAAACGCTTAATAATAAAGAATTTAAAATGGAGGGTAAAAAAATGAAAAAGAGAATTCTTTCTTTAGTTCTCACACTTGCATTGTCGGTAAGTATGCTGGCAGCATGTGGTCCGAAGGTAGAAGATCTTCCAAGCGGAGATAATACCACGACTGAGAACAACGGTGGTAACAACACCAACACCGGTAATACCGGTAACACAAACACGGATAACACCAATACCGGAAACAAGGAACCGGAAGCTACGCCGACTCCGGAGCTGAAGCTCGAGTACGCAGCAGGTACAGTTCTTCGTATGGCTACCGGTTACAACAATGCAAAGACCGGTTTGTTTTTTGATGCTGAAACAGCAGGTGAGGGTGTTACACTTGCAGACGGCAAGACCTATCATGCAGGCGACTTAAAGCCTACGTGGGTTGAAGTACAGAATGTACTGAATGTAGTTTTTGAAAACAAGTATCAGGGTAACTCCGCATCCAACGAGTTCAAGTACTGGCAGGAGCAGCTTGATCAGGTTGACTTGGTAAGCGGTTCCGCTTCCCAGCTTTCCGAAGCAGGTGTAGCCGGCAAGTTAGTAAACATCGCTGATTATCTTGATTATATGCCGAACTTCAAGGCTTACCTTGAGGCTAATCCGATTGTTCGTCTTTCCATTACGGGTGACACAAACACCGGTGCTATTTACTTCTCCCCATACTTCGATGGTGTAAACGATATCGAGCGTATGCCTCTTATGAGAACTGACTGGGTAGAAAAGCTGTTAAACGGTGCAGGTGCATTCACAGCGTCTGCTTCCAACAATGTGAAGGCAGCAGTTTACACACCATACATGCCGACAAGCGGCAAGGTAACGGTTGATGTAGTAAATGCAGCGGGAACAGCAGTTGAAACCGTTACAAAGGATTATGATGCAGCAGGCAACATCGTAAAGGTTATGAATGATGCTCTTGCAAAGGGTACCGTAACAGGTGTTGATGCAGTTAACATGCTTCGTAATTACATTGATAAGGCATACAACGGTTACTACGGCGAAAACAGAGCTGACCTCTTTATCGGTCAGAACGCAGCATGGGATGCTGATGAACTGGTAGCACTCCTTCGTTGTGTAGTTGCAAATCCACAGACACTCAACGGTACGGATACCGTTCAGGGTCTCTTCTCCAGAGAAGATGATAATAACCAGAGAAGAGTAGATATGTTCCGTTTTGTAGGAACTCTCTTTGGTGTTCGTGGTCTGGAATCCAGACAGGATTACCTGTACCTTGGTACAGACGGAAAGCTTCATGACGCACGTCAGGAAGAAGCTACCTATGTAGCACTGGAAAGAATGAATGCCATCGCTCAGGAAGGTCTGATTTCTTCCTCTTTCATGAACATGGAAGATACCGATACAAAGACCTTACTTAAGAATGATGCCGGCTTCATGCACTATGACTACAACCAGACACAGACAGTTTACAATGCAACTGTACTGGATGAAGGCGAGAAGTACATGGCTGTTATGGTTCCTGTAGCCCGTTGGTATGACGGTACGGATGCAAACGGCGTATACATGAGATTTACCGAGTCCTGGAGATCCGTTAAGACCGATGGTTGGGGAATCTCTTTAGCAGGTGTAGGTTCTGATACAAACAAGCTCAATGCAGCTCTTAAGTTAATTGACTATGCTTACAGTGAAAAGGGACAGATTCTCATGTCCTATGGTCCTGACGCATTTATCAAGACAAATGCTGACGGTTCCTATGTAACTTTCAACTTCAATGGAACACAGATGCCTGTTATCGCAGATGCTACTTATGCAGAGCTTTGGGAGAAGGCTTCCGGTAACTATACGAACTATGCTCGTATGTACCTTGGTTCTACCTTATCCTTTGCTAAGAGCCAGGCATTTGAGTATCAGTGTACTCATGAAGTAGGTAAGGAAGGTGCCGGCAAGATTTCTACCGCAATCGGCCTTGGTGTAATTAAGCATCCGGAGCTTGCTGTTACCGACAACGCTTGGTACACATCCATTCCTACCGTTCTTCCTACCACAAATCAGGAGAACGAAATTATCAAGGGTTACACAGAGCTTTCCTCCAGCGGTAAGTTCTCCTCCTCTAAGGGTGGCGAGAACCTGTTCTGCGATATCATCGTGAAGGGTTACACAGGTGAAGGTACCTCTTCCAGAACAGAAACTGTAAATACAATTACAAATACATGGAACGGCAGTGCTTACCTTGCTATGAAGCAGAAGGCTTGGGAAAAGTTACTTGCTTACTATGGAACAATCACAAAGTAATACAGTCAATATCAGATTGGCAATCAAGCAATAAAGTGTTCGGCGGAGGAGCAATCTGCTCCTCCTGCCGGATATACAACAGAAAATGAAAGATGTGACTTTTTTGTTGTTAGAAAGAAAAATTATGCCTTGTTGCCGAGCGAAAGGCAACAGTGAATTAACTTTGCCGGCTCCTGGCGAAGAATGGAGACAGATATGTACAAAAAACAAATGATTCTCCAGCGTCTTGTATGCTATGCACTTTTGATAGCTGCGGCGCTTGTATTTGTATATTCCTTAGGCTTAATGACAGACCTTTATGAAAACAGGTTAGGCTATTATGCAGAAGATTATTATCGTTATCAGGCCGATCCTTCCACTTTGATGGTTCCGGGCGCTGAGATTTATTATGATATGCAGGAGTTCAACCGAAGCTTTACGACGGTTGGTATTGTTTTGATTCTCCTGGCAGCTGCGCAGTTTGTGTTCCAGAATCATAAGCGCAGAAAATATTACATCGCAAATTACATGACTGTTGGTGTCAATACGATCGCGGGAGTGCTCGCATCTTACTGGGCACTCGACAATATATTTACATATAGAGAACGGTATGTGACAACATTGGATTTTGAGTCTATGAAAATGTGGTCGGAGATATTTAAGTTCTCTTATACCGAATCTACATTTTGGTTTGATGCAAGTAAGATTGTTTTTGGTATTTTCCTGACGGTTACTGCTATTAATGTGATAAACCTTGTATGGAAAATTATCCTGATGAGTACCGAAAAGAAGCTGATCAAGGCAGGTAAGGAGGGAAAGGCGGCATGACACGTGATGTAAAAACAATTAAAAAAGACCGCTTACGTTATACTAAGAACAAACTCTCCGCAAATTTGGCATACCTGGGAATTTTATTTGACGTATTATATTACGTAAGTATCTATAGTTCCGATGTGAATAACTACTACTACACAATGACCATTGGCTTATCCGTTATCTATAATCTGGTCTTCCTCTTATGCGCTTTCCTTTCTTCCGAAGGCGTGAAGAACTATAAGTTAGGTTATTCCTGGTTTATTATGGGTGTAGGTGCTATGCAGTTTGTGAGGATTCTGGGCATTCCTCGTATGGCGCATTCTGCACTGACCATCGTGAACGGTGTAGAAACTACGGTAATGGCTGACAAGCAGTTTGCTTATGTGGTGATTTGTCTTGTTATTTCCGGTGCAGCATGTATCCTTTCCGGTGCAAACGGTGTATATAAGACAACAGTGCTTGCAAAGTACAAGAAGGATAACGGACTCGAGTAGACGAAACCAAAAGTCCATAAAGAAAGGCGTGGCTTATAAATATGGCTTCATTAAGTTTGAAAAATATTAACAAAATCTATGACAACAATGTTCAGGCTGTTTTTGACTTCAACATGGATATTAAAGATGGTGAGTTTATCGTACTTGTTGGTCCTTCCGGCTGTGGTAAGTCTACTACACTTCGTATGATTGCCGGTCTTGAGGATATTACCTCGGGAACGCTGATTATTGATGGTGAGGATGTAACACAGAAGCCGCCAAAGGACAGGGATATCGCGATGGTATTCCAGAATTATGCGTTATATGCTCACATGACAGTTTATGAAAACATGGCATTCTCGCTGACATTGCGCCATGAGAATCCTAATGTGATACACGAAAAGGTTCTGGCTGCTGCCGAAATTTTAGGTCTTACCGACCAGTTAAACAAAAAGCCGAAGCAGCTTTCCGGCGGTCAGAGACAGAGAGTAGCGATGGGACGTGCCATTGTTCGTACCCCGAAGGTGTTCCTTTTTGACGAGCCGTTGTCAAATCTGGATGCAAAGCTTCGTGGTGCAACAAGACGAGAAATTCTTCTGTTACATAAACGCCTTGGTGCAACAATGCTCTATGTAACGCATGACCAGACAGAGGCATTGACACTGGCAGACAGAATCGTATGTATGTCCATGGGCTATGTGCAGCAGATAGGAACTCCGCTGGAACTTTACGATACTCCGGCAAACCTGTTTGTAGCATCCTTTATCGGACTTCCACCGATGAACTTCTTTGACTGTAAGGTGGAAGAAGGATGTCTTGTCGGTGAAGGTTTCCATGTAACCCTGCAGGATAGTGATAAGGCAATCTTAAAGGATTATGCAGGAAAGACAATTACGTTAGGCGTTCGTCCGGAAAACATCATAAAGGGCAATGACATGACTCTTTCTGTGACGATGAACGAAAACCTTGGTCAGAACACTCTGGTACATGGCTCTATTGGCGGACACAAGGCAACTGCCAAGTTCCGCGAATGGTCAAACTATAAGCCGGGTGATGAGGTAAGTGTATCCTTTAACCGTATGCACTTCTTCGATAAGGAAACTACCAACGCTATAAGATAAAGGATTGGATATTATGATGAAGCAGAATAATAAAACAATAGTTTCACGCGTAAAAGGTCATATCAAGGAAGCTTTCAGAAAGTTTTTGGTTGCTTTAAAAAAGAATCCGCAGGTGATTCCTCTTTTGGCACATACGGTTGCGTTTTGTATCTTCTCGCTTAATTTAACCGCTATTTCCAATACAACAGCAAAGATTTACGGTGCTAATATGGGACTTTGCGCGTTTGTATCCATGCTGTTTTCCATTTTGGCTTATGTCTGTCTGTTCAGTGCATATCCAAAGCGTAAAAAGCCGAATGTAATGATGATAGCGCTGATACTGGTATTGTATGCAGCGATTATATACGCAGACTTCTATTATTACGGTCGTATCAATGTAGCTTTGACAAGAGAAAACAGCCCGATTCAGATTACGCAGGCCACCTTCTATATCCTGCAGGCACAGTATATTATGGTGGAGCATATCATTGCAGTCGCAGTCAGCGCTGTATTTGTAGTGCTGGAACCGGTATTTGCAAAGCTGTTAAAGAAGATTAATACGTCTATTGATGTAGAGGACAACGGTAGTCTTGGAGCAATTGATTTAAGTGACGAGGAATAAAGCAGTAACATGGCAAAAAAGAAAGAAAAGGGAAACCATACCGATACCGGAAGGAAGACACCCGGAAATTACTACAACTTAAAAACAGATGCAGTAAATCGACTGGTCAATGCGGATAAAAAAAAGTATGAAAATACGGACACCGATCCGGGAAAACAGTACCGCAGCGGTTTTTTACACAAGATACCGGACTGGGTAAAAGCTCTGTTTATGAAGTTCTGGTTTAACGGTGCGGTTTGTTTCTTCATCTTCTGGGGACTAGGTCTTTATGTAACAAATATGCTTGACATGATTGTTGTCATGGCAGTTGTCCTTGGGATGGTGACAGACATTCTCGTAAACAATGCGTTCCGCTTTTTAGAGAACTATAAGGGACAGAACAGCAAATGGATGATGTTTCCGCAGAAAAAGTACTGGACCTTTTTTGCAAATATCATTTATGCGTTCATTGTACTGATTGGTGTTATATGGTTTTATAATGTAATTAACCTTATTGCAAATAGCATAAGAGGAACAGAAGGAGAGCTTATTATCGGTGTGGAACCGATTCTCTTCGGACTGTCCTATATGTTAATTGATATGTGTTTTATCGGTATGAAAAATACCATAGTTAAAATTGTATCAGACGCAAAGCAAAAGAATGCACAATAATTACAGGTAAGGAGTTTATTATGGCATACCTAAGTTTACAAGGAATAAACAAAATCTATCCGAATGGGTTTCACGCTGTTCATGACTTTAATTTAGAGATTGAACGGGGCGAGTTCATTGTATTTGTCGGTCCTTCGGGATGTGGTAAGTCTACTACGCTTCGTATGATAGCAGGTCTGGAGAACATCAGCAATGGTGAGTTCTATATTGATGGCAAGCGTGCCAACGAGATAGGTCCTCGTGAACGTGAGGTTGCCATGGTATTTCAGAGCTATGCTCTTTATCCGCATATGTCGGTTTATGACAATATGGCGTTTGGACTTTCGCTTCAGGGTGTAGACGATGATGTAATTGAGCAGAAGGTTCAGGAGACAGCAAGAATTTTAGGTCTTACGGATTACCTTGACAGAAAGCCGAGAGCGCTTTCCGGCGGTCAGAGACAGCGTGTTGCTGTCGGCAGAGCCATTATTCGTAAAGTCGGCATCTTCTTGATGGATGAGCCGCTTTCCAATCTGGATGCAAAACAGCGTGTAACAATGCGTTCTGAAATTGTGGATATTCACAGAAAGGTTGGCGCTACTACCATCTATGTTACGCATGACCAGACAGAAGCTATGACAATGGCAGACAGAATCGTAGTCATGAAGGATGGTTATATCCAGCAGGTTGGTACACCGTATGATTTGTATTTTAAACCGGTAAACATGTTTGTAGCAGGCTTTATTGGTGAGCCGCCGATGAATTTTGTGACTTCGGTGGTGAAAGGAGGAAAAATTAAGGTTGGCGGCACGGAGCTTTCCCTTGCACATGTGCTCCCGGCTAAGACACTTGCCTCCTATGAAGGCAAGAACATTGTTTTTGGTTTCCGCCCGGAGGTAATAGAGCTTGGTGCGAAAGAAAACAGTTTTGTGCTGAGTGCTTCGGTAGAGCTTACCGAATTGTTAGGTGATAATACGAATGTATATGTGGATATTGATGGTGTAAAGTCTATTTTGAAGGTAGACCCGCATGACACTCCGGAAATGGATGCCATGATCGAATTCTCTATCCCATATAAGAGCGTATATCTTTTTGACGGTGAGAATGAAATGGTGATTGAAACCGAGGAAAATTAAACGAAACGAAACGCAATAGGGAAGAGACGAAGTAAAGCGTCTCTTCTTTTTATTTTGGAAAAACAGAGAACAAAGCATAAACAGCTTGGCTTTTTTGGTCTTACGTGGTACGATTAAGAAAAAACATCCGGGGATGATAGTGTGAAAAATATGCTCGACAGCATATTTTTCGCACGGCTATTTGTGCCGCAGGCGTCACAAAGTAGCCCTTATCGCAGAGCCGAATCTGAAATTCGGCTCGCGATTCCTCCGACGCAAAGCGTCTGCGGAATGGAGATTAGAATGAAAGAGAATATAACAAACTATGTACCGAATTACTATTATAGTAAAGTAGTTGATATTGTTGACCATGAATCTACAAGGCACAGTCATCATGCGTTTGAAATTTATTACATGAAGGAAGGCGTATGCAATTATATGATAGACAACCATTCCTACAAGGTCATGCCCGGGGATGTGATTCTGATACCTGCGGATAAGCTGCATCGCACAAATTACGGAGGTGTGGCGCATACACGTCTGCTGATCAACTGCTCCTACGAGTATCTGCCTGCATCGGTAACAGAGCGCTTACCGTCCATCAGTCATCTTTACCGAAACAGCAAAGTGATAGGGCAGCTGGACGAGATTTTTGCAAAAATTGAACAGGAATACAGCCATGCGGATATTTTGTCTGTGGATGTATTAAAGTGTTATACGGCAGAACTCTTTTTTCTTATATTACGGAATGAAAATGAACATGCAGGCAAAAAAAACGAAAGTAATCTTGTCGGAGAAGTCTTAAAGTACATTCAGAATAACTATATGAATGATATTAAGCTGTCTTCCGTTGCAAAACTGGTTTCGGTAAGCTCCGAACACCTTTCCAGGGTATTTAAAAAAGAGACCGGCTTCGGATTTAAAGAATATCTTACCATTCTTCGTCTGCAAAAAGCAGAGGAAATGCTGAAAAATGAGCCGGGACGGGCAGTCTGCGAGGTGGCATACGCCTGCGGCTTCAATGACGGTAATTATTTTTCCTATAGATTCAAAGAAGCATATGGTGTTTCACCAACGCAGGTAAAAGGACATTATTGCACTTGATTTTTATTGTAGTAATTCCGTAATTCTGTTAAAATAATCTCTATCAAAGTCTTCACAGAAAAGAGTGACCGCATGAAAATCAATCTTCCGGAAAAAGTGAATAAGATTATTCAGACGCTGCTTGCACATGGGTATGAAGCTTATGCGGTCGGTGGCTGTGTCAGGGATTCCCTGCTTTCGCGCACCGCGGATGACTGGGATATCACGACCTCTGCAAGTCCGTATGAAGTGAAGGCGCTGTTTAAACGTACGGTGGACACCGGTATCCAGCACGGAACAGTGACGGTTTTGATGGATAAGGAAGGCTTTGAGGTTACAACGTACCGTATCGACGGTGAGTATGAGGACGGCAGACATCCGAAGGAGGTCAAATTTACAAAAAATCTCGCAGAGGATTTGCGCCGTCGTGATTTTACCATCAATGCCATGGCATACAATGAGGAGTCCGGAATGGTCGATCTTTTTGGCGGAGTAAACGATTTGCAGGAGGGCGTGATCCGCTGTGTCGGTGATGCGGGAGAGCGGTTTGACGAGGACGCATTGCGTATCCTGCGTGCGTTCCGTTTTTCGGCACAGCTGAACTTTACAATAGAAGAGAATACACGTATTGCAGCAGCAACGCGTGCGGAAAACTTAAGAAAAATCAGCGCGGAACGGATTCGGACCGAATTAAATAAGCTTCTGCTGTCAAACCATCCGGATCGCCTGTTGACTGCATGGGAGAGCGGTATTACGGCAGTCGTTCTGCCGGAGCTTGACCGGATGCTTGCCACGCCGCAGAAGAATCCGAATCATCAATATAATGTAGGGGAACATGTCCTGCGCACGGTTGAACTGATTGGAAACAGAGAGCTTCAGGCGGCACACATTAAGAAGCTTCTTCCGGATTTTGAAGCAGAAGCAGTGTTGTCCGATGGAAAGTGGAGCAAAAAGGAACTGCAGCTCCTTCGCTGGGGAGCACTGTTACATGATGTGGCAAAGCCGGAGGTTCATGTCGTGAATGAAAAGGGAGAGGACCGGTTCCCGGAACATGCGGCTGCAAGTGCCATGCAGGCAAAAGAAGTGCTGAAACGGCTGAAATTTGACAACGAAACGATAGGCTATGTGGTCCGTCTGGTGGCGGCACATGACTATTATCAGTATGAAAAGACAGAGACCGGGATGCGCCGGACGATGTATCGTCTTGGTCCCGACCTTATGAACCTTTTATGGGAGCTGCAGCTTGCAGATGTCCTGACCCAGAGCCCGGTGCTGCTTCGGCAAAAGCTTTCGGAGCTTGCACTTGCAAGGCATCTGCACAGGATTGTTACGTCACGCGGTGACTGTGTTTCCGTAAAGCAGCTTGCAGTAAACGGAAGGGATCTGATGGAAGCGGGCTTTTCCTCCGGCCCTCAGATTGGAAGCGTGCTTTTGGAACTGTTGGAAACGGTTCTCACGGAGCCGGAGAAAAATAAGAAGGAGCTGCTGCTTTTGCAGGCACAGGAGTTACAGGGCAGAAGTTAAAACAAAAGGAATGATTTCTCTTTTTCCGACATAAGATTTAGACGGATACGAATCTGGTCGGAGGAAAAGAATGTGGAAGAAAAGAATGTAGATTTATTAGCGCAGTATGAGTTGAACATATATCGAACCAGCCGTGTAAAAGGAGCTTACCTTCTGGAAACGGCACAGGGACTGAAGCTGTTTGGAAGCTGTCAGATGAGTGAGGGAAAAGCGGAGTTTGAACAGAAGGTCAAGCTGTCCTTAAAGACAGCCGGGTTTTGCAATACGGACTGCTATGTGCGTACAAAGGATGGGACAATTTTAGTGTCGGGACCGTATGGAGAAACTTTTCTGATGCGTGACTGGTTTGAAGGAGAAGAGTGTAATGTGCGAAGACCGGAACAGGTGCTTGCGGCAGTGAGAACCCTTGCAAGGCTGCATCTTTGTTTTGGACCGGTAGAACTGACGGAGGCGGAACGTACTTTTTGTCTTCAACCGAAGGTGCCGGAGCTTTTAGAACGGCGTAATAAGGAGCTGCGCAGGGTCCGGACGTATATCCGGGACAAAAAGCAGAAAAGCAGCTTTGAAAGCATGTATTTAAGTCAGTTTCCAAAGCTGTACGAACAGGCAGAGGAAGCGGTAGCTATGCTTGAAAAAGAGAAGTATCTGGACTATTATAACAAGGCAGTGGCAGAAGGACAGATGTTTCACGGAAATTTTACGCATCATAGCGTGTTAATGCTTCCCGGAGGGGAAACGGCAGTCATCAATTTTGAGAAAGCGGGGCTTGGCATCCGGATTCATGATTTTTATTTGTTTTTCAGAAAGCTGATGGAAAAGTGTGACTGGGATGCCTGCTTTGGCTATGAGATGTTAAACGCTTACGAAGCGGTACGACCGATTCCGAAGGAGGAGCAGGAGCTTCTGCTGGTTTTGCTATGGTATCCGGAAAAGTTCTGGAAGATAGCAAACCACTATTACAACAATCGGAAATCATGGATTCCGCAGAAAAATATGCAGAAGCTGATGCTGACTATGGAACAGGCTGAAAAAAAGCAGGAATGCTTAAAGGAATTATTTGCAAAGGAGTAACAAAGCGGGAAGGAGCAGTACAAAGGCTATGACAGAATACGAAAGAGCAGGAAACAGAAGGAAGCGCTCCTATACAGGAGCAATTGCGGTGATGGTAACCCTGATGATAGTAATTATCGGAAGCGTGGCGTTACTGTTTTTGCCGGAAGGGAAAAATGAAACAAGGAAACCGGCGCCGACATCTGCGATAACACCGACTCCGATAGCTTCCATTGCTACGGAGGAAGACAGCCTGCTGGCAGTTGTGCTTGCCGTAGATACGGAAATTAAGACACTGAGATTGTATGACGTGAAACGGGAGGAGGAGGTGACGGTAGTCTATGCCGGCTCCTCCACGTTTACCGACAGTTTTGGAAAGCCAATGTCGGCAGCTCAGCTGCCGGCAGGAGTGCTGCTTAAGTTTACGATAAATGCAGAGGATAACCGGGTGGTAAAAGCAGTCGAGCCGCGAATGCTGACGGGAGAAGATGGCATTTGGGAAAAGAAGGATGTGGACAAGCTCGAGATTGTTCCGGGGGAACATCGGATTACGTTCGGAGGACAGAATTACCAGTATACGGATGGCTTATGTGTGATGAGCAACGGTGTCCCGGTAGAATTGGATACGCTGCTCCCGATAGACCGTGTCTCGGTACGCGGAAGCGGCTCTCAGATTTATGAGATTATTGTCACAAGGGGACACGGCTATCTTGCCCTGAGCAACCATGAGGATTTTGTGGATGGTACGATTACCATCGGAAACAGCGGGGAACAGACGATTACCGAAGAGGCGAAGTATCTGGTAAAGGAAGGAACCTATAAAGTTACGGTGACACATGGAAAATATACAGGAACGGAAACGATTGCTGTGGCAAGAGATGAAACTGCCGTATTTGATGTGTTTGAATATGGAAGCGGACCGATAAAGAAAGGAACGGTTATTTTTACGATTGAACCTTTGGGAGCAACGCTTTACATTGACGGAGAGAGGACATCCTATTACGGAGAGGAACTGACCCTTGAGTATGGTGTGCATTCGATTGAAGTGGCGGCAGGCGGTTACATTACCTATGAAGCAAGCATTCACGTAAACAGTGAAAGGCAACAGCTTTCGATTTATCTTACGGAACAGGTGCCGGAAGAAGAGGAAGATCCGGAAGACCCGACGACAGATCCGGAGGCAGAAGCCGGCTCACAGGAGGGTAACGGCACAGGCGGAGGTACTACGGGGACTTCGGGAACGACAGGAGGCAATACCTCCGGTATTCACACGACAGTCAGCATTGCAAACCGGGGCTATGAAATCAACGAAAACAATGCCATTTATATCTTGGGGCCGACAGGAGCCACGGTCTATTTAGATGGAGAACTGCTGGGTACGGCGCCGATTGATTTTGAAAAAATTATCGGAAGCTATCTTCTCACTATTGTGACGGAGGATGGAGAGGTAAAGAACTATAACTGTACCGAAACAGATAACGGAGAGGACACCTACTATAACTTTGACTGAGAAACTTGCACATCTGCCGTGGATTTGGTACAATAGTAAATAATGGCGCCAAGGCGCAGAAAGAGGGAAGCGTATGGATTACAGAGCAGCATATGAAGAATGGTTAAGCAGTGCTTACTTTGATGAGGCTACCAAGAAGGAACTGGATGCAATCAGGGAAAACGATGCCGAAATTAAGGAACGTTTCTATACAGACCTGGAATTCGGAACAGGTGGTCTTCGTGGCATTATCGGCGCAGGAACCAACCGTATGAATGTTTACACGGTTCGTAAGGCAACGCAGGGACTTGCCAATTATATCGTAAAAATGGGAAAGCAGAAGCAGGGCGTGGCAATCGCATTTGACTCCCGCAGAATGTCTCCGGAGTTTGCAAATGAAGCAGCGCTTTGTCTGGCAGCAAACGGTATTCCGGTTTATATTTTTGAAAGTCTTCGTCCGACTCCGGAGCTTTCGTTTGCAGTTCGTGAACTTTCGGCAACCGCAGGCATCAATATTACGGCAAGCCATAACCCGCCGGAATACAACGGCTATAAAGTTTACTGGGAGGACGGCGCGCAGATTACACCGCCGCATGATGTTGAAATTTTAAAGGAAGTAAAGGCAGTTACCGACTATGCCAATGTGAAGACAATGGCAAAGGAGGACGCCGTGGCAGCAGGACTTTATCATGTCATCGGAAAAGAAATCGATGATAAGTACATTGCCTGCTTAAAGAAGCTGGTGCTTCGCCCGGAATGCATCAAAAAGACGGCAAAGGATTTAAAGATCGTTTATACACCTCTTCACGGTACGGGAAATCTTCCGGTCAGACGTGTGCTTGCAGAGCTTGGCTTTGAGCAGGTTACCGTTGTTCCGGAGCAGGAGCTTCCGGATGGCAACTTCCCAACCGTAAGCTATCCGAACCCGGAGGCTGCAGAGGCATTTGCACTCGGACTTACACTTGCAAAGAAGCTGGATGCGGACCTGGTGCTTGCGACCGACCCGGATGCCGACCGTTTGGGCGTTTATGTAAAAGATACCAAAACCGGTGAATACCGGACGCTGACCGGCAATATGTCGGGATGTCTTCTTGCAGATTATGAAATCGGACAGAGAAAGGAACTGTTCGGGCTTCCGGAAGACGGTGCTCTGATTTCTACGATTGTATCTACCAACATGGCAAGGGCAATTGCAGATTACTATGGTGTCAGATTCTACGAAGTGCTGACCGGCTTTAAGTTTATCGGACAGAAGATGCATGAGTTTGAAACAAACGGCGACGGAACCTATCTGTTCGGCTTTGAAGAAAGCTATGGCTGCTTAATCGGTGACCATGCAAGGGATAAGGATGCCGTAGTGGCTACGATGGCACTCTGTGAGGCTGCCGCTTACTACAAGACGAAGAATATGACGCTTTGGGATGCCATGATGGCTTTGTATGAGCGTTACGGTTATTATAAGGACGACATCCTTTCTGTTACGATGAAGGGTATCGAAGGACTTCAGAAGATTCAGGATATTATGACATCCCTTCGGGAGAATCCGCCGGCAGAGGTTGGAGGCTACAAGGTAACAGCCATCCGCGATTATAAGAAGGATGTCATTCAGAATTTACTGACAGGCGAAAAGAAAACGACCGGTCTTCCAAACTCCAATGTTCTCTACTTTGAGATGGAAAACGACGTATGGCTCTGCATCCGCCCGTCCGGTACCGAACCGAAGATTAAGCTTTATTATGGCGTGACAGGAAGCTCCATAGAGGACGCTGACGAAAAGTCAAAGGCACTTGCAGCAAGCGTAAAGGAGATGCTGGAGCGTTTCTAATGCAAGTTTATTAGCATAAACTTGCATCGCAAAATTGCATCGCAGATGAACAACCGCAGCGGCGTGAAAGCGCACGGCTGCGGTTGTTGTAACAATATGACCTGACAACGAAAGGAATCGCATGGAATATATTTTACTTGACCTCGACGGAACGATTACAAATCCAAAAGAGGGAATTACAAAAAGCTTTCAGTATGCTCTGCATCACTTTGGAATCGATATTGACGATCTGGACAGTCTCTGCAAACACATTGGCCCGCCTTTGATAGACAGCTTTATGGAGTGCTACGGATTTGATGAGGAAAAGGCAAAGCTTGCAGCGGCAAAGTACCGCGAGAGATTTACCGTTGAGGGATGGCTGGAAAACGAGGTGTATCCGGGAATGGAGGAGGCACTGCAGCGCTTAAAGGAAGCCGGGAAGGTGTTAATCGTGGCAACTTCAAAGCCGGAGCATCTGGCGGTAAAGATTCTGGAGCACTTCGGCCTGGACGGATACTTTGACGATATCTGCGGAGCGAGCGATGACAAAAACCGCAGCAAAAAGGATGAAGTCATCCGCTATGTACTCGAAAAACATGAGCTAAGGGATTTATCCGATGTCATTATGGTCGGAGACAGGAAATACGACATTATTGGAGCAAAGAAGTGTGGACTTGCCTCCATGGGAGTACTGTATGGGTTCGGAAACCGCAGGGAGTTTGAGGAGGCCGGAGCTGACTATGTAGCAGAAACCGTGGAAGAGATGGCACAGCTTCTTGTTTCTTTATAGCATAGAAAAAGACAGACAAAAGAAAGGTGAAAAAACATATGAATGACACAAGAACCATCGGACGTATTGTAAAGATTGTCATAGCTGTTCTGGTTGTACTGGTTCTCAGCTTTAATTGCTACTATACGATTGGTGAGCAGGAGCAGGCTGTTGTTACAACCTTCGGCAATCCGACATCGGTCAGTACGCCGGGACTGCATTTTAAGATTCCGTTTATTCAGAAAGTAACGAAGGTGGATACGACAATCAAGGGCATTGCCATCGGCTACGATATCAATACGAATTTTTCGAAAGAAGACGAATCCCTGATGATTACATCGGACTATAACTTCGTCAATGTGGATTTCTTTCTGGAGTATAAGGTAAGTGACCCGATTAAGGCACTGTATGCTTCGGAAAATCCGGTAACGATTTTAAAGAACATCGCGCAGGGATGCATCCGCTCTGTGGTAGGAACCACGGATGTAGACAGTGTGATTACCACCGGAAAAAGCGAGATTCAGGCCAATATCCGCAGTATGATTATGGCGCAGTTAGACGAGTGGGACATCGGTATCCAGCTTGTCAATATTTCGATTCAGGATGCCGAACCGCCGACAGAGGCAGTCATAGAGGCATTTAAGGCGGTAGAAACCGCAAAGCAGGGAAAGGAAACGGCAATCAATAACGCGAACAAGTACCGGAATGAAAAGCTTCCGAGTGCGGAGGCACAGGTAGATAAAATTTTAAAGGAAGCCGAAGCAAAGAAGGAAGCACGTATCAATGAGGCGAAGGGTCAGGCGGCACGTTTTAACGAGCTGTATGAGGAGTACATCAAATATCCGCTGATTACAAAGCAGAGAATGTACTATGAGGCAATGCAGGAGCTGCTGCCGGATTTGGAGGTCATTATTGATAACGGGGACGGAAGCGTGCAGAAGATTCTGCCGCTCGACTCCTTTACCAACTAGGAGGTGAGGGCAATGGAAGAATACGTAATGCCTGAAAAGAACAGTAAGAAGGGCCTGGTAGGGAAAATTGTGCTGGCGGCAGTTCTTGTGGTAGCTCTCTGGCTACTCGGAATGTCGATGGTAGTAACCCACGAAAATGAATATACGTTAATTAAGCAGTTCGGAAAGATTGATTATGTCATTTCCGAACCGGGATTAAGTTTTAAGATTCCGTTTTTACAGACGGCAGACACGCTGCCGAAAGAAATCCTGGTGTATGACCTGACTCCGTCGGACGTCATTACCATGGATAAAAAGACGATGGTGGCAGACAGCTATGTGCTATGGAGAATTGAAGATCCGATTTTGTTTGTACAGACTTTAAATTCCCAGGTCGCAAATGCAGAGAGCCGTATCAATGCGACGGTATTTAACTCCATGAAGAATGTAATTTCCAGTATGCAGCAGACCGAAGTCATCAGCGGCAGAGAGGGTGTGCTTACCACTAAAATTATGGACAATATCGGTAATTCCATGGAGCAGTATGGCATCAAACTGATGGATGTGGAAATCAAACGTCTGGATTTGCCGGATGACAATAAGACGGCAGTTTATGAGCGTATGATTTCGGAACGTAACAATATTGCGGCAGCTTATACTGCTGAGGGTGAGGCAGAGGCCCAGAAAATCCGGACACAGACCGATTATGAAATATCCATCAGCTTATCAAAAGCGGAGGCAGAGGCAGCAGCCATTGTTGCAGAGGGCGAAGCGGAATACATGAGAATTCTTTCCGCCGCATATTCGGATGCTTCGCGCAGCGATTTTTACACGTTTGTACTTTCGCTTGATGCAGCAAAAGCATCGTTAGTCGGAAGCAACAAGACTTTGATTTTATCGTCGGATTCTCCGATTGCGCAGATTTTCAATCAGGTAGAGGTGCCGGAACAGGCAGAAAACTAAAAGATTTTAACGAAGCCCTGTGTGAAACAGGGCTTCTGATAAGAAAGGAGCAAGGTAACAATATGGCAAAGGAATTACCAAAGCGCAGTGAAGTAAGAGTAGAGGACACCTGGGATATTACCGCAATGTATCCTTCGGTGGAGGCATGGAATGCGGAACTGGAGGAGATTAAGAAAAAATCGGATTTATTTGCGTCTTACAAAGGACGTCTGGCAGAGAGTGCAGATGTATTTTATGAGGCATTGACACTGCTTGATGATGTCAACCGCATGGGCGGCAAGGCATACAGCTATGCTTCCCGCGCTTCTGATGTGGATACGACAAATACGGAAAATCAGGCACTTGTGATGAAGGTGTCGAATCTGTTTGTCGGCATTGACGAGCAGGCTGCGTTTTTTGAATCCGAAGTTCTTTCCATACCGGAGGATAAGTTAAACGGCTTTTTTGAAGAAAAGAAAGAACTCGCGACCTTCCGGAATATGATTAATGAAATCCTTCGCGGCAAAGAGCATACGTTAGCTCCGGAGATGGAACAGCTGCTTGCCTCCGCGGGTGATGTGACCGGTGCACCCGGACGTATCTTTTCCATGTTTAATAACGCAGATCTTGTATTTCCTGAGATTACCGGCGAGGACGGTGAAAAGGTTCGTTTAACACACGGCAGATATATCGCATTTCTGGAAAGCAATAACCGCGAGGTACGCAAAGAAGCGTTTACGGCAATGTACGATACGTACAAGAGCTTTAAGAACACATTGGCTGCAACCTACCAGAGTCAGTTAAAGTCGCATCTGTTTTATGCAAAGGCGAGAAAGTATGCAAGCTGTCTGGAGGCTGCGGTAGACAGAACCAACGTGCCGGCATCGGTTTACCATAACCTGATTGAAGCGGTTCATCAGAACCTGGATAAGATGCATCGTTATGTAGAACTTCGTAAAAAGCTGCTTGGCGTAGAGGAGCTTCATATGTATGACTTATATGTTCCGCTGGTTAAGGAAGCAGATGTGAAGATTTCCTTTGAGGAAGCAAAGAAAAACGTATATGAGGCACTGGAGCCGCTTGGTGAGCGTTACCGCAGCATTTTAAAGGAAGGCTTTGAAAACCGCTGGATTGACGTTTATGAAAACGAAGGAAAGAGAAGCGGTGCTTATTCGGCAGGCGTTTACGGAGTACATCCGTATGTTCTTTTAAACCATAACAACACGCTTGACAGTGAATTTACGCTGGCGCATGAGATGGGACATGCCCTGCATTCCTATCTTTCCAATGCAACGCAGCCGCATCCGGATTCACATTATGTGATTTTTGTTGCAGAGGTGGCATCTACCTGTAATGAAGTGCTCTTAATGCAGCATCTTTTAAAGAAGACAACCGATAAGGTACAGAGAGCTTATTTAATCAATCATTTTCTGGAGAGCTTCCGCGGTACGGTATACCGTCAGACCATGTTTGCCGAGTTTGAACTGTTGACGCATGAGCTTTGTGAAAAGGGCGAGGCGCTGACACCGGACAGACTGAACAGCCTGTACTATGATTTAAATAAGAAATACTTTGGTGACGGCATGGTAGTCGATGAAGATATTGCAATGGAATGGGCAAGAATTCCGCACTTTTATTACAATTTCTACGTTTATCAGTATGCGACCGGCTTTTCGGCGGCAGTTGCGATTGCAAATAAGATTCTGACCGAGGGAAAGCCTGCAGTAGAAAATTATCTGAAGTTCTTAAGCGGCGGATGCTCCAAGTCTCCGATTGAGCTGCTTCGTATCGCAGGTGTCGATATGGCAACTCCGGAGCCGGTGAATGCAGGTCTTAAGATGTTCGGTGAGTTGCTTGATGAAATGGAAGAATTAATGAAATAAATAGAAAGATGAAACGATATGGCTAATACAGAAGTTACAGAAAACAAAATGGGCGTTATGCCCGTAAACAGGCTGTTACTCAGCATGGCTCTGCCGATTATGGCATCCATGCTGGTACAGGCTCTGTATAACGTGGTAGACAGCATTTTTGTGGCAAAAATCAGTGAGGATGCACTGACAGCGGTTTCGCTGGCATTCCCAATCCAGAATCTGATGATTGCCATCGGTACCGGTACCGGAGTCGGCATCAATGCACTGCTGTCAAGGAGTCTTGGAGAGAAAAATACCGAAATGGCGAATAAGGCTGCAAACAATGCGGTTGTACTTGCAGTATTCAGCTTCCTTTTGTGTGCAGTGTTCGGCTTTTTCGGAAGCAGATGGTTCTTTATGACACAGACGGATGATCCGGTACTGATTGAGTATGGGTACGAATATCTGTCGATTGTCATGATGTTTTCCTTTGGTCTCTACGGCCAGTTTGTCTGTGAACGTCTGCTTCAGGCAACCGGTCGTACCGTATATTCCATGTATACGCAGGGGTTGGGAGCGATTTTAAATATTATTCTGGACCCGATTTTTATTTTTGGTTATTTCGGGCTGCCGGCAATGGGTATCCGCGGCGCTGCGATAGCAACGGTCATCGGTCAGATTGTTGCCATGCTGTTCGGTGTATGGCTGAATGTAAAGAAAAATCCGGAGATTACGCTGCGCATCAGGCAGATGAAACCGGATTTTCACGTGATTGGAAAGATTTACAGTGTCGGTGTCCCGTCTATTATTATGGCGTCCATCGGCTCGGTAATGACCTATGGAATGAACATTATCTTAATGGGCTTTTCCTCGACGGCAGCGGCAGTATTCGGTGTGTATTTTAAGCTTCAGAGCTTTTTCTTCATGCCGGTGTTTGGCTTAAATAACGGTATGGTACCGATTATTTCGTATAATTACGGAGCCAGAAAAAAGGAACGCATGATGCAGACCTTCAAGCTGAGTCTGGTCTATGCGTTTGCGTTAATGGCTTTGGGCTTTGCAGTAATGCAGCTTTTCCCGGAACAGCTGTTTTCACTGTTTGAGGCATCTGCCGATATGCTTGCAATCGGCGTTCCGGCGCTTCGCATTATCAGTACGCATTTTCTGTTTGCCGGAGTCTGCATTATTTGTCTGACGATGTTTCAGGCGCTCGGGAACGGTACTCTGAGCCTGATTGTATCGGTGTGCAGGCAGCTGGTGGTGCTTCTGCCGACAGCGTATCTGCTTTCGCTAAGCGGCAATGTCAATATGGTGTGGTGGGCTTTCCCGATTGCCGAGTTTGCTTCGCTTGCTTTAAGCCTTACCTTCTTTAAGCGCATTTACAACAGGGTGATTAAGCCCCTGTAGGAAGTGTCGGAGCCGTGCCGAACAGCTTTTTGTAGGCACGGGAAAAGGTGGAATAGTCATGGAACCCGCAACTGATAGCGGCTGTGGTTGCCGGAACGCCGGATTTGATGGCGTCTCTGGCGGCTAACAGCCGTTTTTGATTAATGTAATTATGTAAGGTGTAGCCGGTAGCTTCCTTGAACTGGCGCATCAGATGATAACGGCTGAAAAAGAAGCGCTCGGCAAGCAGTTCTACCGACAAATCGTCCGTATAATGCTCGTTGATATACCGGATGATTTCGAGCATTTTTTTGTTATAGGATGCTTTTTGCTCGGTGACAAGTTCGCCGCTTCTTAAATGCCTTGTGCAGCTGAGCAGAAGCTGGAGCACCAGCGTTTCTGCATACAGGCCGTTTCCAAGGAGTACGTTTTTGTTCCCTTCGGGGGAAGTGTTCTCTTTCAGTTCCCGAAGCAGGGCTTCGAGCTGCATTCTTGCAGAAAGAGAGGTATGATATACATAATGGCCGTCTGTTCTGCACTCTGTAAGCAGAGTCGTAAGAAGAGCTGCTTCCTGCTTAAATTTCTGATAGAATTCCGGTGAAATATATAAAATATAGCGCTCATACGGCGTGGAAAAATCAATTTCCGGACAATGGATATCGCCATGCGGAATACAGACAATATCGAACGGAGAAAGTCGGTAGGTCTTTCCTTCGATATGATACGAAGCGTTGCCGGAAAGGAAAACGAGCAGTTTATCAAATTCATGGTAATGGTAGGAGAAGGAGCGCATCGTGCTGTCCTTTAAGTAGAAAAAGCGGAATTCTTCGTTTAAGTATCCAAGCTTTTCGTATTCTTTGCTGTCAGGCATAGTCTCGGCTCCTTTCCGGTTTCATGAAGATACTCTTTTCTATTACTATAGCGTAGTTTTTGGGGAGTGGCAAGCAATTTTTCGGCATGTTAAGTTTGGTTGACAGATTGTCAGCGGAAATTGGTAGAAGAAAAAAAGGGAATATGGTACACTAAACGCAAGGAAATGAGACAGACAGGCAAATATAGAAGGAGGATAATGTTATGGAATTTAAAGAGAAGCTGATGCAGCTGCGCAAGGAGCGCGGATGGTCACAGGAGGAGTTGGGGGAACGGCTTTCGGTCACGAGGCAGACCGTATCGAAGTGGGAGCTTGGGCAGACAACGCCGGAGCTTGCAAAGCTGATTGAGATGAGTGAATTGTTCGGAATGTCGATAGATGAGCTGGTGGGGAAAGAGAAAAATTCTGCATATCCGGAGAAAACAGCAGTGGAATATGGAACGGATGCTTCTGCCGGAAAGGGCGGTTATGCCGGTTATCATGGCTTTTCCTTCGGACATCCGTACCAGACTGTTTATGAATATAAGAGCAAGAGAAAGATTGGAAGGCTGCCGCTCGTGCATGTACACTTCGGCAGGGGAAACTGCACGGCGAAGGGAATCGTTGCGGTTGGGAATATTGCGGTCGGTCTGGTGTCGATTGGGATGGTGTCGTTTGGATTGTTGGCAATCGGGTTGGTTTGTTTCGGCTTACTGGCATTTGGTCTGACCTGCCTCGGAGTTGTTTCGGCAGGAGCAGTTGCACTTGGACTATTGTTTGCAGCCGGCGGGGTAGTTGTATCCGGTTATCTTGCAATCGGAGGAGTGGCAGCAGGAACACAGATTGCTATCGGCGGCTGTGCTTCGGCAAACAGTCTGGCAATCGGCGGAGCAGCGGCAGGAACGGTTGCAGTCGGACAGCATGTGGACGGTGTTGTGACATTTGTGACAGATTCCCACTTTAGCAATGTGGACTGGAATACGGTACGCGAAGCCGTAGCAGAGCAATGCCCGAAGCTTCCTGAGTGGCTTGTGAATCTGATATGCCACGCACTGGAAAAGTAAGAAATTTTTGCCCCGGACTTCTTGTGTTTTTTTTGACGATGAGAAATTAATTTGTTATAATGAACAAAAGGAAAATTTTTTATTTTACAAGAGGGAGGGCATGTAATGAAGCAATATGGCAAATTTCTTCTGTTTTTATGCAGTGTACTGCTCATGCTGGGAAGTACAGGCTCTGTAACACTTAAGGCGGCACAGGATGATGCAAACAAAAATCCGTATGCATCCGGTCTGGCTGTAATCCCACAGGATAATCAGGGGATGGCATATGAGAGCTGGTGGATAGAATCGGAGCTGAATATTATTGTAAAAAATGTTCCGGTAAAGATTCAGAAAGGAACGTGCGAAATAACAGCATATATTCCTGCGGGGACACTAAAGGATGGGTCTTATGCGGTGGAAGTCTTTCTGGAAACGTGGGATAATGGGAGTACAAATGCTTGCTCGAAATTTTATATAAACAGCGGTGTACTAAAGTATGAAGGGTATGAGAATACTGGATGTACTTTTCAACGGTTTTCAGAAGGTGACATGATTGTTTTTACGTTGGCGTATGATTTGAAGGAGGCAACCGGAGACTATCAGTTTTTACTAAAGCTTCACTCAGATACGACCGGTAAAAACGGAGCAATTTATTTTAAGGATGTAAGAGTCAGTGAGGAAAATGAAGATACAACAGTGGTCAGCTTTTCTGAGGAAGAGTTGCAGATAGAAGCAAAGAAAGCGCTTAATGATGCCAAAGTTTCTGTACGCAGTGAGAAAAGTACAGGACTTAGAACTGTTTCGGTACAGAAGAAAATGATTGTAAATGAGGGAGATGTACTGGAGCTTCCATCCGGAAGACTTGAGACAGGCATGAGTTATAAATCTTCAGATGAAGAGGTTGCGGTGATTTCACAGGATGGTATCCTTACTGCAAAAAAGGAAGGAAAGACAACGATTACGGTTGTCGATGATAATAATGATATCTTTTCTTCATGGACGCTTAACGTATTGAAAAAGGACATTCCAAAACTGTTTTCTAACGGACTGGCGGTGACACCATATCATAATAACGGAGCGGCATATAGCGATTGGTGGAATGAATCGGAAATCTGCGCATACGTAGAAAACATTGAGCTTGGCATTATTCGCGGAGGCTATGGTGTCAGCGCCTATATTCCGGATTACGAATTAAAGGATGGTACCTATGGTATAGAGGTTTCATTATGTAACGAACGTAATCCGTACAGCTTCTTTAGTTATACGGGGTGTAAGATAACAATCAGGAACGGTATACTGGATGAATCTGAGTCTTCAGGGGTATTCCGGCGGATTCCCGGCGGATATCTGGTAGACATGGCTTTGGGATATGTGCAGCCTGAAATAATTTATGACTATGTTTTTGTTGTAAAGATACACTCTTCCGTATCCGGAGAAAATGGAAGCATTTATTTTGGCGACCTGTTTTTTGCTGACGCATCCTTAGGTTTTCAGGTGATTGATTTAGAAAATCCGGACCTTGTCATTTCCGCAGAACGGCTTTCCACAAAAGAGCCTTTGACGGTGGACGTAAAAAAGCTTTCGGATACGCTTACGGTGACCGGTATTGACGGACCTCTGTATACAGGGGAGAAGAAAGTATTAACCGTACAGAGTAACACAGAAAATGTGAAGCTGTTATATCAGTCTTCCGATGAAAAGGTTGCGGCGGTGTCTGAAGACGGAATCATCACTGCAAAAT
This sequence comes from Lachnospiraceae bacterium, assembly GCA_051880375.1. Lineage (GTDB taxonomy): Bacteria > Bacillota > Clostridia > Lachnospirales > Lachnospiraceae > SIG299. Next base: position 9,350 of record JBJENV010000052.1, on the reverse strand, counting down.
CAGCAGGAGAAGCAATCATCAGCGTGAAGGATACCGCAAACGGTGCAGAACGTTCTGTCAGAATTACGGTAATAGAGCCGTATATTGCACCTCAGATAGAGAAGAGGGCAATCCTGCTTGGCAATACTTATCAGTTTACCGGCGTAGGTTATGGTATAGATAATCCGGAATTTATCTGGACATCATCAAATAGACTGGTCGGAACCATTGGTACAAAGAGTGGATTGTTTCAAGCTCTGAACGTGGGAAAAACTACAATTACAATGAAAGATACAAAGAGCGGAAAAGCCTATGCCTTCGAGGTGGAAGTTTATCGTGTGGGCAACAGTGAATTGGAGAAATACATTACAATTGAAACAAACGGATTGATTTCTTCCGAACTGGAGCAGAAGATAACAAAACTGCTTTATCAGGTATATCCGAAGGTTTTTGATTACTTTGCGGATGGTAAGTATGATAAAATCACCTGTACTTTCACGGAAATGGATGGTGTGGCATATACGACAGGAGACAGAGAAATCTATGTAAATTCAGCGTATATTAATTCCAACCCGTTGGATGTGGATTGCGTTACTCACGAACTGATTCATTGCGCACAGGCTTATCAGGGTGGTGATATCTGGCTGATTGAAGGAATTACGGATTATGGAAGGAGTCTGTTCGGCCTTTATAATGAAGAGGCAAACTGGAGTCTGGCAACGTATTCTCCGGGGCAGAATTATACAGACAGCTATGGTGTAACCGGCGGTTTCCTGAACTATGTAGTAGAAAACCATAATAAAAATATGATATCCATTCTAAATGGTTATTTAAAGAAGGGTTCCTGTCCGGAGAGCGTTTGGAAGGATAATACCGGTTATACTGTCGATGAATTATGGGAGCTTTATTCGAAACACAAATAAGGCCGAGAAGAAGGAGCGTCGGACAGACTTAATGTTCTGTAAGGCGCTTCCTTTTTACTTGACAGATACCCATAGGGGGTATATAATTTTGCTGAAAGAGGAAAATGGAATTTTGAGAGGAAGGCAGGACATACTATATGGGAAAAGAGACAGGCTGTGGCGAATGCTGCCACAAGACGAAAAAACGCTCTGAGGAAGAGTATAAGGATTTGATTCACCGGTTAAACCGTCTGGAAGGTCAGGTGCGGGGCATTAAGGGAATGGTAGAACGGGATGCCTACTGTACCGATATCCTGACGCAGGTGGCGGCAGTCAAGGCGGCGCTTGACGGCTTTGCTAAGGTGCTTCTTGCCAATCATATCAGGACATGTGTGACAAAAGACATTCGTGACGGCAGGGAAGAAACGGTAGAGGAGCTGCTTGTGACAATCCAGAAGTTGATGAAATAGAAAGGGAAAAATGATGCAACAGTATACGGTAACAGGAATGAGCTGTGCCGCCTGCAGCGCAAGAGTGGAAAAGGCGGTTTCAAAGGTTCCGGGGGTGTCATCCTGCTCGGTCAGCCTTTTGACCAATACCATGGGGGTCGAAGGAAGCGCGGATGCTGCGGAAATCGTGAAGGCAGTCGAGGAGGCAGGCTACGGCGCCGTAAAAAAAGCGTTTGGCAGCAGTACATCCGGTGCGGGACAAAAAAGCGGTGACGCGGCAGGCAGCCAGAGAACTTCTGCCTATGAAGAGATGCTAAAGGACAGGGAAACGCCGGTACTTAAGCGCAGGCTGCTGTTTTCCCTCGTTTTTCTGCTTGCCCTTATGTATCTTTCCATGGGACATATGATGTGGGGATGGCCGCTGCCGGATGTTCTGGAAGACAACCATGTGGCAATGGGACTTATACAGCTTTTGCTTACGATTGCTGTTATGGTAATCAATCAGAAGTTTTTTGTGAGCGGTTTTAGAAGCCTCTGGCACAGAGCACCGAATATGGATACGCTCGTGGCGCTCGGCTCCGGTGCTGCGTTTATCTACAGCACGTATGCCCTGTTTGCCATGACCGATGCCGGAGTCCGGGGGGACATGGAAGGCATCCTGCACTATATGCACGAATTTTATTTTGAATCTGCGGCGATGATTTTAACGCTGATTACCGTTGGGAAAATGCTTGAGGCACGTTCAAAGGGAAAGACGACGGATGCATTGAAGGGTCTGATGAAGCTGGCGCCGAAAACCGCGGTCGTCGTGAGGGAAAATGAAGAACAGGAGATTCCGATAGAGCAGGTAGTCAAAGGGGATGTGTTTGTTGTCCGTCCGGGGGAAAACATTCCGGTGGACGGAATCGTGTTAGAGGGAAGCAGCGCCGTCAACGAATCGGCGCTGACCGGTGAGAGTATTCCCGTCGATAAAGCGGAGGGCGACCGTGTTTCTGCGGCAACGCTCAATCAGTCAGGCTTTTTAAGGTGTGAGGCGGTGCGCGTCGGTGAGGATACGACCTTATCGAAAATTATTCAGATGGTAAGTGATGCATCGGCAACCAAAGCACCGATTGCAAAGGTTGCGGACAGGGTATCCGGTGTATTTGTGCCTGCGGTGATTGCGATTGCGGTGGTGACAATTGCAGTCTGGCTGCTCGTTGGCGAGAGTATCGGTTTTGCACTTGCCAGAGGAATTTCGGTGCTTGTCATCAGCTGTCCGTGTGCACTGGGACTGGCGACTCCAGTGGCAATCATGGTCGGTGGCGGCGTGGGAGCAAAAAACGGCATCCTGTTTAAGACGGCGGTATCGTTAGAGGAAGCGGGCAAAGCGGATGTTGTCGTGTTCGACAAGACCGGTACGATTACAAGCGGAGAGCCGAAGGTGACGGACCTTCTGCCGTCGGAGGGCGTGACAAAGGAAGAACTGCTTTTTTCTGCCTATACGTTAGAGTTAAGGAGCGAGCATCCGTTAGCAAAGGCGGTTGTTTCTTATGTGGAAGAAGAAATGACCGATATCGCCCGGAAAGAAGCGTCACACATGGACATCACCGACTTTACGGCTCTGCCCGGCAACGGGCTTTCGGCAGTCAGCAGCGGAGCGGTTTTGCTCGGAGGCAATGAGAAATTTATCAGCAGCCGTGTTTTTGTTCCGGAAGATGTCAGGAAACAGGCGGAACATCTGGCAGAGCAAGGGAAAACGCCGCTGTTCTTTGCAAGAGGGAAGCAGCTTCTTGGAATGATTGCGGTGGCGGATGTCATAAAGGAGGACAGTCCGCAGGCGGTAGGAGAACTTAAGGGCATGGGAATCCGTGTTGTGATGTTAACCGGAGATAATGAGCGTACCGCAAAAGCAGTCGGAGCACAGGCCGGTGTAGATGAGGTGATTGCGGGGGTATTGCCGGACGGAAAGGAAGCGGTGATTCGCAGGTTAAAGAGCGAGGGCAAGGTGATTATGGTCGGTGACGGCATTAATGATGCACCGGCGTTAACAAGAGCAGACATCGGTATTGCCATCGGTGCAGGAACGGATATTGCGATTGATGCGGCGGATATTGTGCTGATGAAGAGCTACTTAAGCGATGTACCTGCCGCCATCCGGCTGAGCCGCGCGACGTTAAAGAATATTCATGAAAACCTGTTTTGGGCATTCTTTTATAATTCCATCGGAATTCCGTTAGCGGCGGGCGTGTTTATTGCGGCGTTCGGTTTGAAACTGAACCCGATGTTCGCTGCGGCAGCCATGAGCCTGTCGAGCTTTTGCGTTGTTACAAACGCATTGCGGCTGAATCTGTTCCGCGTACACGATGCGCGCAGAGATAGAAAGAAACGAGCAAAGAAAAAGGAGAGTAAAACCATGAAAAGGACGATGAAAATTGAGGGTATGATGTGCGGACACTGTGAGGCCAGAGTGAAGAAGTGTCTGGAGGCGCTTCCGGAGGTATCCGAGGCAGCCGTAAGCCATGAAACAGGTACGGCAGAGGTTACGCTTTCTGCTGAAATTTCCAACGATGTACTGAAGGCGGCGGTAGAAGCACAGGACTATAAGGTAACATCCATACAGTAACAATATGGAAGAACACGTCTTTCTGAAAGGGAGCATGTTCTTCCTTTTCTTTTCCCATATTATGTGCTATAATTTTGTTAAATATGGTAACTTCGGAAAGGGGTTTCAAAATGAAATTAAATTACAAGCGTACTTTTTTGGTTGGTCTTGCTTTTTTGTCTATCTGTGCCTTCTGGCAGATGTACGACAGCATTGTGCCGCTCATCCTGCAGAATACGTTCCACTTAAATGAGGCAGTCATCGGTGCCATTATGGCAATTGATAATGTGCTGGCGGTGTTTCTGCTCCCTGTCATCGGAACACTTTCGGATAAAGTGGATACCGGACTGGGTAAGAGAACGCCGTTTATTCTCTTTGGAACCTTAGCGGCAGTTCTTTTTATGCTGCTGCTTCCGTATGCGGACAAAAACCGAATGCTGTGGCTGTTTATTGCCGCACTCGGATTGACGCTGCTTGCTATGGCAATGTACCGTTCTCCGGCAGTTGCACTGATGCCGGACTTAACTCCGAAGCCGCTCCGCTCTGTGGCGAATGCCGTCATTAACCTGATGGGAGCGGTCGGAAGTGTTTATTCACTGATTTTAATCCGCTTTCTGATTAAAAAGGAAGAAAATCCAAGTTATCTTCCGGTTTTTCTTGGTGTCGCAGTACTCATGATACTTGCGGTTGTTCTGCTTGTGTGTACGATTAATGAAAAGAAAATTGCAGCACAGGTGGCGGAGGAATACCCGGAGGAGGCAGAGGAGGAAAAAGTAAAAGAGGAAACCGGAGAACTTCCGAAACCGGTAAAGAAAAGTTTACTGTTTATTCTGCTGTCGATTTTTCTCTGGTTTACGGCATATAATGCGGTTACAACGGCATTCTCCAGATATGCGGTTACTGTGTGGGGCATGGAAGGAGGCGGCTTTGCAAGCTGCCTGATGGTGGCAACCGTGGCTGCCATTATCAGCTATCTTCCGATTGGTGCGGTTTCTTCCAGAATCGGAAGAAAGAAGACGATTCTGCTGGGGCTTTGCTTTATGCTCATCAGCTACAGCGCCGTATTTTTCTATCCGACCTACCATGCTTCGGCAAACATCTTCTTTGCAATTATCGGTATCGGCTGGGCGGCGGTCGGCGTGAATTCACTCCCGATGGTAGTTGAAATGAGTAAGGGCAGCGAAATCGGTAAGTATACCGGGCTGTATTATACTTTTTCCATGACAGCGCAGATTTTTACACCGATTGTTTCCGGAGCGCTGCTTCAGTATGTTTCTTACGGCACGCTGTTTCCGTATGCAATTTTCTTTACGGTTTGCGCAATTCTTACGATGCTTCAGGTAAAGCATGGCGATTCCAGACCGTCCAAAAAGGAAAGAGTACTGGAACATTTTGATATTGACGACTGAAAAAGAGGAAAAAGAACATGGGACTTCTGATAGCAATTTTAGTGGTTTTACTGTTATATCTGTTGGCAGTCATGCCAAGGATGCTTCACAGACCGGACTATGCTCCGCTCATGGGATGGCATTACGCACATCGCGGACTGCATGACAATGAGGGTGCGGCGCCGGAAAATTCGATGGCAGCTTTTCGAAAGGCAGTGGATGCCGGTTACGGAATCGAACTCGACGTCCAGCTGACGAAGGATCGGCTTCCGGTAGTTTTCCATGATGAGACACTAAAGAGAGTCTGCGGTGCGGAAGGAAACGTGAGAGACTATACATACAACGAGTTGCAGCAGTTTACGCTATGCAAATCGGAGGAACGCATTCCGCTGTTTGAGGATGTATTAAAGCTTGTGGACGGTAAGGTGCCGCTCATTATTGAAATTAAAATTCATGAAAAGGCAGATACCGTGTGCACGGAAGCCGATAAGCTGATTCAAAAGTACAAAGGAGTGTACTGCATCGAATCGTTCCATCCGCTTGCAGTGCGATGGTACAAAAAACATCATCCAGGGGTTGTGCGGGGACAGCTTTCCTCCAATTTTAACACGAAGGAGCGAAGAGAACCGTTTTATGAGGCAATCCTGCACTATCTGATGTATAACTTTATCTGCAAGCCGGATTTCATTGCGTATGACCATCTGCACAAGCAGAATATTTCCAGACGGATTTGCAGGTATGTTTACAGGGCGCTCAGCGTGGCGTGGACCATTCGCTCTGAAGAAGAGCTTGTTGCGAACAGAAACGATTACGATTTGTTTATTTTTGAGGGCTTTCTGCCAACCACAAAAGAGGAGTGAGACTAATGAAATCAATTCGGACGAAAATCCTGTCACTTGTTATTTTCAGCGTTCTGATATCTACGATATCGGTGGCGGCCATCTGTCTGATCAGTATGAAAAATACACTGGAACAGGATTCGTCTGATATCATGAATCTTTTATGTACGGAAAAGAAGCAGGAAATCAACGAACAACTGATGAACATCGAGCAGTCGGTCAACACGATTTACCATTTTGCGGTGCGACAGTTAGACGATGTGAAGCGGCTGTGGGGAGAGGAAGAATACCGGAACAGTTATTTAGAGGAGGTACTTGCAGTTTCGGTGAATGCTGCCGAAAATACAAAGGGAGCCATTACGGTATATTACCGTTTTAATCAGGAAAAGGCACCAAACGGCGGATTCTTCCTTGTAAAGAATGATAGGGGGAAGTTTGAGGATTACCCGGTCACCGACCTTTCCCTATATGATAAAAATGATGTGCCTGCGGTAGGATGGTACTATATCCCTCTGGAAAACGAAAAGGCTACGTGGCTGGAGCCGTATGTAAATCCAAGCATTGATATCGATATGATTTCCTATGTCATACCGGTTTACGTGGATGGTGAAGTCATTGGTGTGATTGGTATGGACATAGAAGTAGACATCCTGTATCAAAGTGTGGATTCGGTTCAGATTTATGATAACGGATATGCATTTTTAATGGATGAAAAGGGAAACATTCTGTATCATAAAGATTATCCGGACGGGATAAAGCGGGAGGGTGCATCCGGCGAATTGACGGAGCTGTATCGGAAACTGACAGCTGCAAAAGCAAGTGGGCATCTGATTCCTTATTCCTGGGACGGACAGGAGAAGCGGCTCGTATCACAGAAACTGCAGAATAATATGCTCTTTTCTATCTGTGTATTAAAAAGTGAAATTGATGAGCCGTGGATACGCCTGTTTGGGTATGTTATTACATCCCTGCTTCTCATGCTTGCTGTTGTTATTCTTGTGACCATTCAGGTATCCAGGGTGATGATTCGTCCGCTGCATCAGCTGACAGAGGCAGCACAGAAAATTGCAAATTCGGATTTGGATGTTTCTATTGAATGTAATACAAATGATGAGGTTGGAGTACTGGCACGAAGCTTTCAGCTGACAGCGGAGCATCTGAAAAAATATATCGGTTATATCAATAAGCTGGCCTACACGGATGCGCTGACAGGAATCAGAAACAAGACCGCTTATGAGGAGACAGTGGAGCTTTTAGATGCCCAGATTGATCAGGGAAGTGCTGCATTTTCCGTGGTTGTCATGGATATTAATAATTTAAAGCAGATGAATGATACCTATGGGCACGAAAAAGGGGATGAACTGATTAAAAATGTAGCAGATCTTTTGAAAAAGGTCTGGAAAGAGGATAATGTTTACCGCATCGGTGGTGATGAATTTGTTGCCATCGGAACGGGCAGAGAAGAAAAGAACTATTCGAACCGGATGGGAGCGCTGGAACTGGAACTGAAAGCTTTTTGCAGAAAGAATCCGCATTATGAAATTCCGGTTCAGGTAGCGCAGGGAGCTGCGGTTTATGAGAAGGGCAGGGATGAAAACTTTGCCGATGTCTTCCGCCGGGCGGATGCGCTCATGTATGAGGATAAGGAGAAGAAAAAGAGGATAAAATAAATTAGCACTCACCTCTTGACAGTGCTAATAATTTGTGCTATAACGTAACCAAACTGATAGGAAGGCATCCAACCTGATGCTTTTCTGTCATGGAAAACGAGTTTTGCATGATGTTTCGAAAGACGAGGTGAGTGTTATGAACATCAGTAAATTTACCCAGAAATCCGTTCAGGCAGTACAGGACTGCGAAAAACTCGCATATGATTACGGGCATCAGGAACTGGTGCCGGAGCATCTGCTCTACAGTCTGCTTACGATGGAAGACAGTCTGATTGCCAAACTGTTTGAAAAAATGGAAATTTCGCCGGAAGTATTTCTGGCACAGCTGACCGGTCTGTTGAACAAACGGCCGAAGGTGTCCGGCGGACAGGTATACGTCGGAAATGATTTGAATAAAGTACTGATTTATGCAGAGGATGAGGCAAAGGCAATGGGAGATGCCTACGTATCCGTAGAGCATCTGTTCTTAAGCCTGTTAAAATATCCGTCCAGGGAATTAAAGGAGCTGTTTAAGACCTTCCGCATCGACAGGGAGCGCTTCTTACAGGTGCTTTCCGAAGTGCGGGGTAACCAGAGAGTAACAAGCGATAATCCGGAAGCGACCTACGACACACTGGAAAAGTACGGCTATGATCTTGTCGAGCGGGCAAGGGCACAGAAACTGGACCCGGTCATCGGCAGGGATTCGGAAATCCGAAACGTCATCCGTATTTTGTCAAGAAAGACAAAGAATAACCCGGTTCTGATCGGTGAGCCGGGCGTCGGTAAAACGGCGGTTGTCGAAGGACTGGCGCAGCGTATCGTGCGCGGCGATGTACCGGAAGGATTAAAGGACAAGACCTTATTTGCTCTGGATATGGGCTCTTTGGTTGCCGGTGCGAAGTACCGCGGCGAATTTGAGGAACGCTTAAAGGCGGTTCTTGAGGAAGTCAAGGCGAGCGAGGGCAAAATCATTCTCTTTATTGATGAGCTGCATACGATTGTCGGTGCGGGTAAAACCGAGGGCGCCATGGATGCGGGCAATATGTTAAAGCCGATGCTTGCCAGAGGCGAGCTGCATTGTATCGGTGCGACTACCTTAAACGAATACCGCATGTATGTAGAAAAGGATGCGGCGCTCGAGCGAAGATTCCAGCCGGTGCATGTGGATGAGCCGACCGTAGAGGATACAATTTCGATTCTGCGTGGTTTAAAGGAGCGTTATGAGGTCTATCACGGTGTCAAGATTACCGACAGTGCGCTTGTATCCGCCGCAACGCTGTCCAACCGTTATATCTCCGACCGTTTCTTGCCGGATAAGGCAATCGACCTTGTAGATGAAGCGTGCGCGCTGATTAAAACGGAGCTGGATTCCATGCCGACCGAGCTGGATGATGTGCAGAGGCGCATCATGCAGATGGAAATTGAGGAGGCGGCATTAAAGAAGGAAGAAGACCGGCTGAGCAAAGAACGCCTTGCCATACTGGAAAAAGAACTGTCCGAGCTGCGTGAGGAGTTTGCAGGGGCGAAAGCAAAATGGGATAACGAAAAGGCTTCGGT
>JBJENV010000051.1:0-18063 GCA_051880375.1 Lachnospiraceae bacterium | reverse complement strand
TACTGCGGAAAAAGGGACTTGAACCCTCACGGTCGGGGACCACATGATCCTTAGTCATGCCTGTCTGCCAATTCCAGCATTTCCGCATCTGATGCCTAAGGGGTTATCCGTCAGGCACGTTTGATATTATATAACATAAATCTTGTTTTGTAAATACCTAATTTTAATTTTTTCGCCGATGGTTTCTATTCTGTTTTTGGAACATAGCTTCCGTCAGAAGATACTTCAAACTGTATACCGAATTCGGAACTGAATTCGTTGATGCGCTCCATGATACGTTCTGCCTCGTCTCCGGTCTTTGGTGTCGGCTGATAGTTATTCGGCGTTTCCACAGAGGAAATGGAGCATGGAATCACCTGAACATTGTCATCCGGCTGAAATACGTCGTCTATCAGGGTAAAGGTCTGACGGAAAATCATGGTGTCCTTGTCGGAAGGATTTGTGTTGCCGCCAAAGCAGAAATTGGCAAGGCTGTAAACAATATACCGGTCGTGATATTTTTCGATTCCCTGAAGCTTGTGCGGATGATGTCCGATGACAACATCAGCGCCAAGGTCGATGGCATAGTGGGCAATTTCTTTCTGGGTGGCGTTTACAACGTGACTTCCTTCTGTTCCCCAGTGAAAGGAGGTGATAATCAACAATGCACCATGCTCTTTTGCTTCGGCAATCGTGGTATCCAGAAGCGCTTTTGTCTCGGCTATGCTAAGCGGCAGCTGATAAATTGAAATCATTGCTATTTTGGTGTCCTTAACAGTGGTATAACAGACATCGGCATCCTTGGCATGCAGAATACCGGCTTCCTCCAAAATGGAAACGGTATCTTCATAGCTGACATCGCCGTAATCCACGCTGTGATTATTACCGAGGGAAACTGCCTCTACCGAGCCATTTAACAAAATGTTGACATAAGAGGGTGCACCGCGGAACGCAAATTTTTTATCTTGGCGGGTACCTCGGTCGGAAAGTGTACCTTCGAAATTAACAAGCGTGATGTCATCGGTTTCAAAAATCGGAAGTACATTTGCGAAAAAGTAACTGTCATCCTGTACACGGTCATACACAACGTAAAAGTTTCGTACAGAGTTCTGATTAATCAGGTCGCTGCCAAGAGTGACATCACCCGCAAAAGAAAAGGTGATGGATACCTGTTTCGGAGTAGGAGTCGGACTCGGAGTAGGAGTCGGGCTTGGTGTAGGAGTGGAACTTGGTGTAGGTGTTAAGGTAGGGGCAAGGGTCGGTGTTGCGGCAGGTGTCAGAGACGGTGTATCTGCCGGAAGAGTTGCTACAGCTGCCGGATTCTTGCCTTCCGGTGTAACAGGCTCATCTGTTTTTATTGCGCCTGTGCAGGCTGCACAGGAAAGAAGAAAGAGAAACAGAATGCTTATTATACGTAAACGGGGAAATGTTTTTGACATAACGTGCCTCCTTTGTACCACTTTTTTGAAATCTTTCTCATTGTAGGTTAGGGACGTGAGAAAGTCAAGGTCAAAGTGAGGGATTCGTTATTTTATTGTTCCATAAGAGTCAGAAAGACAAAATGACTTGAAGGATAAAACAAAAAAGCCGTAAACCCTTTATCTAAAAAGATTTACCGCCTCTTTACGAATTTCATTATAAAATGCAGATGAGGGGACTTGAACCCCTACCCACGTTACATGGACATGAACCTGAATCATGCGCGTATGCCAATTCCGCCACATCTGCAAACTGCTTTGCTAGTATACCATTGAAATACTGATTTGTCAATCCTCAATTTTCTAAATTCGTTGGAATTTTGACGCATTTTTGACAAAGGTAGGAGATAGTCTGAAGACAGATACACAGATATCTGATCTGTACAGGGTTATGTTTTTTCATAGAGTATCCGATATAATCTGTGGAACGGATTTACGGAAAGGTATGGTAAGCAGAATGAAGCAGAATAAAATACATCACTATATAGCAGCAGTGTTGACGGTTCTTGTACTTTTGACAGGAGTTCTTCCGCCGGTTCCTGCAGAGGCCGCAACGGGAATGCTGACAAACATTACTGCAGTTTATACGGGCAGTGCGGCAGTAGTAGGAGAAGAGATTAGTACGGAAGACGTGTATGTAACCGGATATTATGTGTCGGGCGGAAAAATGAGCACAGCACAGATTAAGGATGGATTCCTGATTACCCCGGCAACGGTTCAGTCGGAAGGCGAAAACAAAATGACCGTTCATTATCAGGAATATACCGCTGAGTTTTCGGTTACGGGCAAGAAAGTTTTATACATTGAAGCCGAATATACCAGTGATGATGAGGTAACGGTCGGCAGTGAGATTCCAAAAAAGTACCTTAAGGTAACGGCATACTATACGGATGGTTCCAAGGCAGAAATCAGCGATTACACACTTCCGGTAACGAAGGTGTATCAGAAAGGAATCAATACGTTTTCTGTTCTTTACGGCAGTCATGTGGCAACCTTTTATGTATCGGGAAAGGAAGCTTTGGCAATTGAACAGCTGATTGCCTATTATTACGGAGATGAAGCGATTGTAGGAAATGAGCTTGATAAAACCAATGTGGAGGTTATGGCACTCTATAACGACGGAAGGATAGAAACGGTCAAAAATTTCACTCTGTCTCCGTCTGCACCGTCAAAGGAAGGACTCAATAACATTGTTGTGACTTATGGTGGAGCGTCTGTAACGATTGAGGTATATGCAAGGGAAAAGATAATTGAATCAATTGAGGCACAGTATATCGGTCAGGGAGTTATTGTCGGAAGGATTGTAGACGCCAATGATATAGAGGTGACTGCGACCTACGAAGATGGTACAAAGGGACGGGTTACTGCGTTTGAACTATCGGGTTCCTTAATCAATTACGAGGGAGACAACATTGTCCTTGTTTACTGTGATTATTTTATAAAGGAAGTTGTCGTACCGGGTGTCAAAAATTTTGAAATTACTTATGATTACAGTATCTCACAGGTTCTATACGATGGCAGTTATGAATTAACGACGGTTACGCTTGCCATGAATAAAGATATGGCAGAGGACAGCTTCCTTATTTCACAACTGGATGCGGATGTAATTGAGCAGGCGGTACAGAGGGTTGTACCGACGGAAGAATTTATCGGATTCACCATTACATATGACGAGGATGATTTGATTAAAGAATTTCCGATGGCAATGAAGGTGACGGTTCCTTCCGGCTATGATTCGGAGCAATTTGGAGTTTATTATACGCCGAACCAGCGAACCATTATGGCAAAGCTGAACGGAGAATTTTTAGATGAAGAAAAGACAGAATACCAGTTTATTGTAAATAAACCGGGCACCTATGTATTGGTACACGAGGTCTCCAACCTTCTTGTGACAGACATTGAAATTGAAAAGGAAATGACTTTAAAGGCCGGACGAACTTATTTCCTGACGCCGGTTGTGCTTCCGGTCAATGCGGAGAACAAAAACCTCTCCTATTGGTCGTCAGATGAAGATATTGCAACAGTTTCCGAAAACGGAAAGCTGTGTACCTATCGTGAAGGAACCTGCGATATCTGGATAGAAGCACTGGATGAAAGCGGAGCATGGGCTATCGTAACCCTGCATGTAAAGAAAAGGTGATAACAGGAGGAAGAAACTCTGAACGCTGATATTCTGACATTATTATTCTATGCATTGCTGTTTACTGCGGCAATACAGGATATAAAGCATCATAAAGTATCAAACGGCATTACGGGTGCAGTCTGCCTGCTGGGAGTAGCAGGCGTATGCAGAAAAGCGGAAGACAGGTGGGAAACCATAATACCCACCTGTCTTTTTCTGATTTTGCTTCTTGTGTTATATTTCCTGGTGCGATATTTCGGACAAAAAGCAGGAAAGGTGCTTTCCTTCGGAGGAGCAGACATTAAACTGATGGCAGGAGCCATGCTGTTTCTTGGCTGGCAGGAAGCATTAGAGGGAATGCTTTCCGGGCTTTGCGCGGTTGTGGTGTGGTATTTTGGACGAAAGGTGTTTATAAGATGGATAAGGAGCAGCAATATGGACCATGGAAGGGAAATACCGCTTGTGCCGTGGCTGGTGGGCGGTATCTGTGTTACGGAGCTTATTAGCAAAGTTTTTGATTTATTTTTTGCAAAAACTGTGCTATACTGAATATAGATAGAAAAAGGACGGGAATTCTTTGAAATGTCCCAAAATAAACCGCGTGCCGGACACGCAGAATCGAGGCCTCTATGAAGAAGATTATAACAATCAGCAGACAATATGGTAGCGGCGGACGGGAAATCGGATCAAAGCTCGCAGCAAAGCTTGGTATCCCGTTTTATGATAATGAGTTGATTACGAGAGCAGCCAAGGAAACCGGTTATGCGGAGGCTGCATTTCATAATGCAGAGACTAAGGCGACCAACAGTCTGCTGTATTCGATTGCCATGGGCATGAGTGCATACGGAAATCAGGAAATCGGTTTTTCACATTTGTCATTGGATGACCGGATTTATCTTGCACAGTCGGATGTTATCCGCAAAGTAGCGGAAGAAGGTCCTTGCGTCATTGTTGGACGCTGTGCAGATTATATTCTGAAGGAAATGGAGAACGTGATTCATATTTTCGTGTATGCGGATATGGAATTTAGAAAAGACCGTGCGATTCAGCTTGACCATCTGGATCCGAACAAGGCAGAGGATGAAATTTTGAAGATGGATAAACGAAGGGCAAACTATTATAACTATCACTCCGGTGAGAAGTGGGGAAAAGCAACAAATTATCATCTGTCTATCAACAGTGGTTTTATCGGCATTGATAATGCAGTAGACTGCATCAAGGCGTTTGTTGATTGTGCGGGCAAGTAGTAAAAAAGTTATCTGTTATTGACAAAAGGGGCTGTGGAATCACAGCCCCTTCGCATTAAGGAAAAAGTAAGAAATAGAAATACCTGTTGTTAAGAAATAAAGAGTAGGATAGAATCGTTGAAGAAAAATATAATAAGAGGGAAATCTTCCGGAAAGGGGTGAAAATGGTTGGAAAAGGAGACGGAAAAAGTAATCGAGGTAAAAAATGTCCGGAAAATTTACCGTATGGGTACAGAAAAGATATATGCAGTAGATGATGTCAGCTTTGATATCTATGAAGGTGAATTTTGCTGCCTTCTCGGAACCTCCGGTTCCGGTAAATCTACTTTACTGAATCTGATGGCAGGCATAGAAAAATTAAGTTCCGGACAAATCATCATCAAAGGGAAAGAAATCAACAAGATGAACGAAACAAAGCTCGCAAAGTTTCGTCAGAATAATCTTGGCTTTGTATTTCAGTCTTATAACCTGATTGGTACGATGACAGCCCTTGAAAATGTGGAACTTCCGCTTGTGTTCAAACGTGTCCGAAAGAAAAAGCGCAGGGCGCTGGCAAAGGATATGCTGAAGAAAGTAGGGCTCGAAAACCGTATGACTCATAAGCCAAAAGAAATGAGTGGCGGACAGCAGCAGAGAGTCGGTATTGCGAGAGCCTTTGTGGCAAAGCCCAAAATTGTGTTTGCCGATGAACCGACCGGAAACCTGGATACAAAGACAACGATGGAGGTTATGGCGTTAATTAAGGAAATCGCAAGAGCTAACAGACAGACGATTGTTATGGTTACGCATGACCCGCGCCTTGCACAGTTTGCAGATAAAATCATACATATTCTGGATGGAAAGATACAAAGCGTGGAACTGACAAAGAAAGCAGAAAGCCCGGACGAGGGCAGAATGGAGGAAAAATGAAAAAGAGGATAGCAGCATTGCTTCTGACAGTTATGGTGATACTGACCTCAGTACTGTCAACCGGAACAGTAGCAAGTGCAGAAAGTAATACGAACTTGAAAATGGAAGACGATACCTTGCAGAACGTACAGGTGGCTGCGGGAGCAAAGATTCATATGAAACTGGAACTGACGGTAAAGAAGGGCTGGTGCAGCGGGCCGGTATTTTCTGTTCAGGCAGAGGGCACAGATTCACCGCTGAAAATAGATTCCGTGAAGTTATCGGACCCGAATAATTCCAATAATCAATATCCGTTTTTAAATACCACGACGCCGCTCGTTCTGGAATATGACATTACCGTAGACGAGTATGCGACAATCGGTACATACAAGTACTATATTACATATTCGGATCCACTCTCGATAGATGAAGCTTCCGTAAATCCGGGGAAACTGGAAATGGAAGTATCTGTGGTTGCAGAAAAAACTCCGCCGCAGATTGCAGTCATTTCCGATACTGAATTCTCGGTTAAAGCGGGCGAGGAGATAACGCTTAAATTTACGGTAAGAAATGAAGGCGAAATTAAGGCATTAAACACCTATGTTTCTGTTGATGCCGGCGCATATAACACAATCCTTATTCCTACCTTTAGCCCGTTAAAGCAAAAGATCGGAGATATTGCCCCTCAAGGGACGAAAGAAGTTACAATATCGTATAAAGTGGATAAGGATGCGCAAAGTCAGAGAATCGTACTTCCGATTCAGATGGAATGCAAGAAAGTCACAGGAGCCGAGGTGCCTCAGACATCAGTTTATTATCTGTATATCAATGTGGAGGGAAAGAAGGAAACAGCTTCGACAGAGGAGCCTTCTACGCTTGTACTGAACACGGTAAAGCAGTCTCCGGCGTCTCCAAAGGCAGGAGAAAATCTGAAGGTGACCTTCCTGTTACAGAACCTCGGAAAAACAGATGTAACAGACGTAAAGATATCCATGACAGGGCTTTCTTCTCATGGCTTTGAACCGCTTGACTCGGAACCATACCAGTATATCGGCACGATTGCAGCAGGCAGCAGCAGGCAGGTAGAGGTTAACGTGAAAGTCGGAAAGGACATTTCGGAAGGCTTAAATACATTAAATATTCAGTATTCCTATACGGATGTCTTTGGAAGTGTAAACTCAAATAATAGTGAGGCGCTTAATATTCTGAATGTACAGAACAAAAAAGAAGAGGAAGGGTCTGCTCTCGTACTGAATACGGTAAAGCAGTCTCCGGCGTCTCCAAAGGCAGGAGAAAATCTGAAGGTGACCTTCCTGTTACAGAACCTCGGAAAAACAGATGTAACGGATGTAAAGGTATCCCTGACAGGACTTTCTTCTCATGGCTTTGAACCGCTTGATTCGGAACCGTACCAATATATCGGTACGATTGCAGCGGGCAGCAGCAGACAGATAGAAGTTAACGTGAAAGTCGGAAAGGATATTTCGGAAGGCTTAAATGCATTAAACATTCAGTATTCCTATACGGATGCCCTTGGAAGTGTAAATTCAAATAGCGAGACACTTAATATTCTGAATGTACAGAACAAAAAAGAAGAGGAAATAACACCGACGCCGGAGCCGTCTACTCTCGTACTGAATACAGTAAAGCAGACTCCGGAATCTCCAAAAGCAGGAGAAAATCTGAAGGTGACTTTCCGGTTACAGAACCTTGGAAAAACAGATGTAACAGACGTAAAGGTATCCCTGACAGGACTCTCTTCTCATGGCTTTGAACCGCTTGACTCGGAACCGTACCAGTACATCGGTACGATAGCGGCAGGCAGCAGCAGGCAGATAGAGGTTATCGTCAAGGTCGGAAAGGATATTCCGGAAGGCTTAAATGCGTTAAATATCCAGTACTCCTATACAGATGTTCTGGAAAGAGCAAATATAGAAAATGTAGCACTTAATATTCTGAACGTACAGAATAAAAAGGCAGAGGAAGAGACAACTATCAGCCGCCCGAAGCTCATGATCAGTAACTTCTACACGGATCTTGATGAGGTAAAGGCAGGCAGCATTTTTGATTTTACCTTTGAACTTTTAAATACAAATGATGAAATCACTGCAAAGAATATTAAAGTAACAGTAACAAGTTCTTCAGGTACGTTTTCGGTTACGGCAGGCGGCAACAGCTTCTTTGTTAGAGAAATCAAGCCGGGAGAGGTCGCTCCGATTACAATTAACTTAAAGGCGAGTGCGGCAGCAACAACCAGCGCATACCCGATTAACATTAAGATGGAATATGAATATGAGGGCATGGTTGCTACCTCCAGCTATAGCGGAGAGATAGTAGAAGAACAGGTGCTCCTGCAGGTAAAGGAAAATTTAAGACCGTCGGTAGAAAATGTATATGTCGGCGGATGGCAGACCCCGATTATCAACCAGGCAACAGCAATGAACTTTGAGTTCTACAATATGGGTAAGTCTACTTTAAATAATACCTACGTTACCATTGAAGGTGATTTTATGCTTTCGAACGGAAGCAATACCTATTATATCGGTAACATTGCAGCAGGTATGCCGGAGTATGTGGAATTTGATGTTATTCCGCTGGTTGAAGGAAATGCTGTCGGAAAAATGGTGATTCACATGGAAGACAGCAACGGTGAAGAAGTCACTATGGAAAAGGAATTTACAGCGTATATTATGGGGGAACAGAGTTGGGAAGACCCGGGTAACAGTGGCTTTGAACCTTACATCCCGACGGATGTAGACCCGGTAGAGGTAAAGGAACCGATTGTACCTCTTTGGATTTTCCTTTGCATCCAGGCAGGTATTCTGGTGGTTGTGATTCCGGTAACAAGAAAGCTTTGTCTTGCTGTATACCGCAGAAAGGTAAAGAAAGAAGATGAACTGTAGGAGAAACATAAGTGTTTCCGAACAGGTTGAAGGAAGGATGGGTGCATGATGAATCATGAAGTGATAAATGGAAGTATCATGATTGGAGATTATGACATGGGATATGATGGAATGATGACAGACGGAACTATGGGAACGGAAACTTCCACCGGCATCAGCGTGGACGGACTGCTTTCCAACTGGTTCTTTGTCGGCGGTGTCAGCGGCGGAGTGTTTCTTTTGTCGATTGCCATAGGCTTGTTACTGGCAAAGCATAAGATTAAAAAGGGATTTGATGTTTATGAAGATTAGCGATATGATTAAGATGGGTCTGCGCAATCTGTCCCGAAGAAAGGCCAGAACAGCGCTGACGGTGCTTGGCGTAATTATCGGAACGATTTCGATTGTTGCAATGGTTTCCATCGGTATCGGCATGAACCAGAGCTTTGAAAAGCAGTTTATGGAAAACGGTGCCATGACGGTCATCCGGATACAACGTTACGGCAGTATTTATGACTCGGACGGAAACTGGGTCGGAAGCAAGGACCAGGTACTGGATGATTCTCTGGTGGAGAGCTTAAAGGGCATAGAGCATATTAAGGCGGTGGCACCGGTGCTGGAAACGGATGCCCAGCTGTATTCCGGCAAGTACCAGTCCTGGGTGCAGATTCGTGCGATTGGTAATGCGGCATTCGCGGAATTTGGCTATCCGGCATTGACGGAAGGCTCCTATCCGACAGATGAGCACAACACTACTTTGGTGTTTTCTACGGGAAGCTTAAGCAACTTTTACAATCCGAATTCCAGAAATTACGAAACAAAGGAAATTGACCTGGCAAAGGATACGGTAACCTTTAAATTCAATTCCTGGAAGTACCAGAGAAACGAGCGGAAAAAGGAATTTGAATTAAAGATTACGGATTACGCCATGATGGAAGAATCGGATAATTATGAATACAACTACTATCTTTTTATGGATATCAACTATTATAAGGAGTTGTATACACAGTACGCGAATACGTTAAAGCTGGAAGACCGGAAGAAAGCAATGGCTGAACTCGCAAACTACAGCTATATTATGGTGAATGTGGATAACATGAACAACGTAACGCAGGTGCAGGAAGACATCAAGGCGCTTGGATATGTTTCCTACAGTGACATGCAGTACTTAGAGCCGCTGCAGGAAACCTCAAGAATGCTGCAGACCGTGCTTGGTGCGATTGGTGCGCTGGCAATGCTGGTATCGGCAATCAATATTGCCAATACCATGGTCATGTCCATCTATGAGCGTACCAAGGAAATCGGTATCATGAAGGTGCTTGGCTGTCTTGTGAAGGATATTAAGAAGCTGTTCCTGTTTGAGTCCGCAATGATAGGTCTGATTGGCGGTATTATCGGTATCGCTTTAAGCTATGTGGCGTCCTGGGCAATCAATAAATACGGCGGACCTCTGTTTGCAACGATTATGCAGAGCAGCGGTGTCTATGATGTCGGGGATGCTAAGTTTTCTGTCATACCGTTCTGGCTGCCGTTCCTGGCGGCAGGTTTTGGTATGCTGGTTGGTGTGCTGGCAGGCTATTTCCCGGCACGAAGAGCAACAAAAATCAGCGCGATAGAAGCAATGAAGACAGATGGCTGATGGTATCTGACGGTAACAGATAAGAGCGAAGAAACCCTGAAGACTCCGAAAAAAATCGGAGCCTCGGGGGATTACTTCGCTCTTCTTTTTCTTGTTCCGTATTTCACTTGAGTCTTTTTTTTGTTTGTGCTATGATAGAGCGGTACTGACGTAATTTATTTGAAATGAGATGAGGTAGCTATGAAAAAGAATGATGTAATTTTAATTGGTTCTATTGCGATTGTACTGTTGCTCGTGATTGGAGCAATGTTTCTCTTTAAGAGGGAAGGCGCCGAGGTGGTTATCTGGGTTGACGGAACGGAGTATGCGGTGTATGAACTGGAAAAGGACCGGGAAGTAGAGATTCCGGGTGCACTCGGAACAAGCAGGCTCATCATACGGGACGGCTATGCATGGATGGAGGAGGCTGCCTGTCCGGACCAGATTTGTGTTCATACCGGAAAAATCCGCTATAATACCGACATGCCGATTGTCTGCCTGCCGGGTAAAATTGTAGTAAGCATTCGGGGTGGAGAGGAAGCTTCTGAATTAGATGCGACAGGGCGGTAAAGGATGACACGATCGGAACAACGGACGCCCCGTGGTGTCATGGAAAAGAGGTTAGAAGAATGAAAAACAGGACACAGAATATAGCGGTTTTTGGAATGCTTGTGGCGCTTGCCTTTATTTTCAGCTATCTGGAGCACTTAATTCCGTTTCCTCTGCCCGGAGTAAAAATCGGGATTGCGAATATTGTTGTAATGATAGCGCTTTATCTGCTTGGCGGAAAGGAAGCGTTTGCTATTTCGATGGTTAGAATTATTCTGGTTGGTTTTACGTTCGGCTCTATGTACAGCATGTTATACAGTCTGGTAGGCGGAATACTAAGCCTTTCCGTGATGGTTCTGATGAAACGTTCCGGTAAATTCGGAATTCCGGGTGTCAGCGTGGTCGGAGGCATTTTGCATAACCTCGGACAGATTATTACGGCAGTGTTTACGATGGAAGGAAATACAAATCTCTTTTCACTGATTCCGGTATATGCGGTAGCCGGAACCATTGCCGGCATTGTAGTCGGTATTCTGGCAACTCTGATTATTAAGAGGCTGAAGGCTTATCTGAAACGCTGACAATAAAAGAACAGGATAAAAAAAGAAACGGAGAGCAATGTCTTTCCGTTTCTTTTTTTAATATAAATTCTTTACTTGTTCATCCAACGGGTGGTTCTTCTGCATCGGAAGGCATTGACTCAACAGGGGGCGTCTGGGTTTCTTCCGGTGAAGCTTCATAAGAAACGTCTTCCTGAATCAATGCCAGCTCCGGTTCATGAATGACTATTTTGCAAACACTCTGTATGCTGCTTGTTGTGGAGGCGATGATAAAAGTTTCTCCCGGCAAATGTGCGGTAATCAGACCGGATTCATCGATGGACAGCAATTCGGGATTTAGAGAAACGAAGGTAATGCTGTCCGTAGTATCCAGAGGAAATGCCAGTGCCTGAAGGCGGAAGGTTCCGTCTACAGAAAGGGAGCGTTCCAATACATTCAGGTGCAGGGAAGTGGCAGGGACCACTTCTGGATAAATGGTAGTAACTGTACTGTTTCCGCGGTAGTCCAGTGCATAGAAGGAAAGCGCATCGGTAGTTGCTGTGGAAAACTCCAGTACGGCGTTTGCCGGTGAGACAGGAAGCTCAATTCCGTCAGCGAGAAATGCTTCCGAGCTATGTTCTCCGGGAAGATATTTTAAAGCTTTCACCCCGCTTTTATCATCGACCGCAGAAACGGATACGACAAAGGAACCGTAATCGGAGGTGACGGTGTAGGAGACGGTAACCTCCGGAGATTTTGTATCATCTTCTACATAATAATTGTATAACGTGTAATTTTCGGCGTAGTCTTCCAGAAAGAAGGTATAAAAACCGGACTTGGCAAGTACCGCTCTGTCACCTGAAAGAACAGTGCCTCCGCCTTCGGTCCGGAAAAAGTCCAGACTCTTTGAACCGTAGGAATATTTTACTCTGCGAATTCCGGAACCGCCGGCATCAAATGCGGAAACGCGCAGTACAATCATATCCCGCTCGTACGTTGTTTCTAACGATATGGACGGCGCCTGCGTGTCGAAAACCAGATTGTCCAGAGCGCGGATGGCAGCAAGAGCATCCGGAATTCCCGGGTGAATCAGATATGCATCCAGAGAGGACAGAGGCTTCATGGTATTGATAATCAGATCCTTTACCTGTGAAGGATAAATTTCGTCGCGGTAAGCGTAAATCATTGCGGCAAGACCGGTGACATGCGGAGCTGCCATGGAAGAACCGCTGGAATAGCCATAGGTTCCGACGAGAGTGCTGTAAATATCCTGTCCCGGTGCAGCAATGTCCACAGTAGAAGTGCCGTAATTAGAACTGGAAGCAAGATTACCGAATGCATCAATAAAAGCAACCGAAATTACATTCGGAAGGCGGAAGCTTGCCGGATAAACGGGGGTGCTGTTGTTATTGGAGGCCTCATTGCCGGCTGCGGTTACAAAGAGCATGGAGGATTCCTGAATGACGAGCTCCAGGGCCTGACTGTAATTGGTTGTACCCCAGCTCATATTGCAGATGGAGGCTCCCATCGCTTCGGCGTAACGGATTGCCTTGATGGCATTGGCAATGGAACCGGAGGAGGCACTGCCGCCGTGAATTTTTAATGACATAATCCGGACATCGACGTTGGAAGCAACACCGGCAATGCCGATACCGTTATTTGCAGCTGCGGCAATGATGCCGGCACAGTGTGTTCCGTGATTGTCGTTATCTTCAGGAAGAACGGTATAGCCGTCTGCTGTTTCGGCATAATGACATACACTGGAGTCATCATGGAAAAAGTCCCAGCCGTAAATGTCATCGATATAACCGTTGCCGTCATCATCAATTCCGTTATCCGGAATTTCATTTGTGTTTATCCACATGTGTTCTGCAAGGTCCGGATGGCGGTAATCGACTCCGGTGTCAATTACGGCAACGATGACCGGACGGGTATTTTCTTTAGAGAGCGGATAAGCCTCCCAGGCCTGGAGGATGTTCATATCAATGCCCTCCAGGGAAGGCTGCGGAATGGAGAGGGAGCCATAATAGTGAGAGTAGGTGCCGGTGTTGGAAAACGCCCACTGCGCATCAAAATACGGGTCATCAGGATAAGAAAGCTCCATCAGTTCCATTGTGTAGTTTGGCTCTGCAAGAAGAAGTGCCGGGTCCGTATTGAGCAGGGCAAGAAGCTGTTCCATATTGGCGGCATTTTCCACAGAGGCATCATATTCGCAAAGGGAATAATCGCCGTCATGTTCTGAAAGTGAAAGCTCCGGATAGTACTCCGCCAGATGCAGAAGTGCGTTTTCTTCGGATAGAGGTGCATTCCAAAGAAGCACCAGTTCATGGATGTCTGCTGCATCCGGAAAGACTGTGGTATGTTTTGACTCACTGCCGCCGCAAACGGTTAACAGCAGGAATAAGCCTATGTAGCAAATCAGGTATTTCTTCTTTATTATTAACATATAAAATCCTCTAATTGAAAAACATATATCAGGGTAGTGTGTTAACCCTGATATGGTAACCTTAACAAAGTAAGTCTAACAGGGTAAGGTGGCACATTTGTGGCAGAAAGAGAAAAGGTTATTAAGAAAAGTTGCAAAAAAGATTACAAAAGAATTAACAGTAATTGTTATAGAGAAGACCGCTGTAAATAGAAGCAGTATAAGGACTGTAGGTTTTACGGGCGTTATGATTCGGATAGGTGACGATGGTTTTATCAAGATAATCCATCGGATTAATGGAAATTTCGGAAAGCTTTTTCAGCAGTGACGAAGTAAAGCCGTCATCGGAAAGGAAGAACTGCTCTAAAGCTCCGTTTTCAGCTGCAGGATAGGCAGCGTTCGGCTCTAATGTAAGCTTGCCGTCTCCGGTCTGGGAGAGGACAATGCCGACTTTGGAAAGCTCTCCGAAATAACGACGCGGAATTCCGGTTAATTCCGCAAGCAGTTTCAGGGAGCGGCGGTTCCCGTTTCCGCTTGTGCGGACAAAGTCCAGCATAGAGTTGTAGCTGTCCAAAAACTGTTCTACTTTTTGTATTACAGGTCCCTTATCCGTGACAGACAAAATGGTGACAGGGTGTTCCGAACTATGCAAAAAGGACAGAGAAAGGCTGTTACGATAAAGGTATTCCGTGCCCCGGGTTTCGTAAGAGGTTCCATTTACGGTAAATACGGTATTCTGTGGAGGCTCTGAGATGTTGTCAAGACCGAAGTGCGCAATAATACCATGTGCCGCGTCCGAAGGACGTCTTGTATCGGACAGCGTAAAGGAAGGCTCACCCGAAACCGGGGTACCGGAGGATGTGGCAGACAGAGTAAGCCTTGACGTATCGGTGTCCTTTTCGCGGATGACCTGTGTTTTTAAGCCTATCGAGGTTTTATTAATGAAGTCGGACAGCTTTGTCTGCAATTCCAGATTTGTGGAACCTTCCGTCACACGAAACTGGAAGGAATACAGCTTCTCTTCCACACCAACGGTAAAATTGTACTGACCGGCAGGAAGCTCGGACTCGGAGGAAGGCACAAAAAGTCCTTCGTTTTTCTGTGGGGATGTTAAAGACTTCACCTCTATCTCTAAAGGCAGAGTAAGTGCTGAGGGATCCGAGCCGTCAGGGACAGATACCGAAACCGCTTCCGGCTGGTCCGAGACGAGAGTCTTACTTTGAAATACGGAGGTTCCGTCGTTAATATGCAGTTCTTTTATGGCGGAGGAGAGGGAAAGAGCGGAATTTTTAATCCCAAGCGTATAATTCTGTGCCGATTCGTCAAATGATATTTTATATAGTGGCTGCTCGGAGGAAAGACGCATGATATTCTGATAAATATCGCGCAGCTCCGATTTTTTATGCGCGTCAAAGCGGGTTTGGTGCATCATGACAAAACCCTGCATCAGATGATTATAGACACTAAGCAGTGGCATAGACCGGGACCTCCTTTCCCCATCCGGACGATAAAAAAACGCCCAAAACTCCATTTTTTCTTTATTATATCACCCGCATCTTTGCTTGTCGAGCAAAAAAAGTGTTGACGTAAGAAAAAGAGTGTGCTATAGTTAAACGGCTAGGGAAGTAGTCTTTTTTTTATGCCTAAAAATAATAATAACGGAGGTGGAAGGTCGTGCGAGTTAAGATTACATTGGCATGTACAGAGTGCAAGCAGCGCAATTACAACATGACAAAGGAAAAGAAGAATCACCCGGACAGAATGGAAACGAAGAAGTACTGCAAGTTCTGTAAGGCACACACGTTACACAAGGAAACCAAGTAGTGAGTCCAGGCGACTAGGAAGGAAAGTGAAGACATGGGAGATGCTGCAAACGAAAAGGCTCCGGTTATTAAGAGCTGGTTTAAGGGTTTGAAGGCAGAATTCAAGAAGATTATCTGGCCGGACAAGGAAGCTCTTGTAAAGCAGACAATAGCTGTCATCATTATTACCGCTGTCTTATCGCTGATTATCGCTTTACTTGATTTAGTTGTTAAATTCGGTATTAACGTAATCATCTAAGCAAAGGACAGGGAAGCAAAGCCTGCGCATGGGAAGCATCCGGCGAAGGCTGTTTGACCGGACTTTGGAAGCATGGAGGTATTTTATGGCAGAGGCTTATTGGTATGTTGTACATACCTATTCCGGGTATGAAAACAAAGTAAAAGCCAACATCGAAAAAACAATTGAAAACAGAAAGCTTCAGGATCAGATTTTGGAGGTTTCCGTTCCTCTTCAGGACGTTGTTGAGTTAAAAAACGGCGTAAAGAAGAAGGTTCAGAAAAAGATGTTCCCGGGTTATGTTCTTCTTTATATGGAAATGAACGATGAGACATGGTACGTTGTTCGTAACACAAGAGGCGTAACGGGATTTGTCGGACCTGGTTCCAAGCCGGTACCATTGACTGAAACAGAGATGAGAAGCATGGGACTTATGAAGGAAGAGGAGCTTTCCATTGACTTTTCCGTGGGTGATACTGCTACGGTAATCTCCGGTGTATGGGAAAATACACAGGGTATTATTCAGGCAATCAATCCGCATAAGCAGAGCGTGACTATCTGCATTGATATGTTTGGTCGTGAGACACCTGTTGAAATCAGTTTCACAGATGTAAAAGTTGAAAAGTAGTTGATAATCGTCCGCACTCGGGCGGTTCGTGGGAGGAAAACAGCGCAGATTCTATAAGACAGAATGAAATTCTATAAAACAGAATTGCTGATGAATCAGAACGGTTCATTACTCCGATAACACCACATTTTAGGAGGTATGCTATCATGGCAAAGAAAGTTACAGGTTACATCAAATTACAGATTCCTGCTGCAAAGGCAACTCCGGCTCCTCCGGTAGGTCCGGCACTTGGTCAGCATGGTCTGAACATTCCTCAGTTTACAAAGGAATTCAACGCAAGAACGGCAGATCAGGAAGGTATGATTATTCCGGTAGTGATTACCGTATATCAGGACAGAAGCTTCAGCTTCGTTACAAAGACACCGCCTGCTGCAGTTTTATTAAAGAAGGCTTGCAACTTAAAGTCCGGTTCCGCAGCACCGAACAAGACAAAGGTTGCTACAATTAAGAAGTCCGAAGTAGAAAAGATCGCAGCTCTTAAGATGCCTGATTTAAACGCAGCTTCTCTTGAGGCAGCTACCAGCATGATTGCAGGTACTGCAAGAAGCATGGGTATCACTGTTGTTGAAGGCTAATAATTTGTAAAATTCGTTCGAAAAGAACGTTGTGGGAGGAAACACCATTCCGCAATTACCACTAGGAGGTTAAGAAAATGAAAAGAGGAAAGAAATACAATGAATCCGCTAAGCTTATCGATAGAACCGTGCAGTACGATACTGCAGAAGCTATCAGCTTAGTAAAGAAGTCCGCAGTTGCAAAGTTTGATGAGACGATTGAAGCTCACATCAGACTTGGTGTAGATGGCCGTCATGCAGATCAGCAGGTTCGTGGTGCAGTAGTTCTGCCGCACGGAACAGGTAAGACCGTTAAGGTTCTCGTATTTGCAAAGGGTGATAAGGTAGCTGAAGCAGAAGCAGCAGGTGCTGATTATGTTGGTGGCGACGAGCTTATCCCGAGAATCCAGAACGATGGCTGGTTTGATTTCGACGTAGTTGTAGCAACTCCTGATATGATGGGTGTTGTTGGTCGTCTTGGTAGAGTTCTCGGACCGAAGGGCTTAATGCCAAACCCAAAGGCTGGCACGGTAACTATGGATGTTACAAAGGCTATTGCGGATATCAAAGCAGGTAAGATTGAGTACAGACTGGACAAGACAAACATTATCCATGTTCCGGTTGGTAAGGCTTCTTTCACAGAAGAACAGCTCGCAGACAACTTCCAGACTCTGATGGGTGCAATCATTAAGGCTAAGCCGGCTTCCGCAAAGGGTACTTATTTAAGAAGCGTAACCATCGCTTCCACAATGGGTCCTGGTGTGAAGGTAAACGCTGCTAAGTTAGGCTAATAAATTTCAGTACGGCAGCGCTTAGGCACGTTGCCGGAAAGAATGTCAAAAAGTGATTGACAAACCAATAAATTTATAGTATGATATCAACCGTGCTGTGGAAAACACAGCATGGTTGGTGTTAATCATCCGGTGATAAACCGGGTTGGCAACACAATCCAAAACAAAGACCGAAGACAGTAGGTACGGGAAACCGTGTAAGCATTGCGCCTACCGAGGAATTGAGCGATGAATGAATTTTCGACTGCGTTTCTCCGTTCGGTGAATCCGCAGTTTTTTTATTGAACGAATTCTCTACCGTGTCTTTGTAAAAGCAGTTTTCA
>JBJENV010000050.1:0-3978 GCA_051880375.1 Lachnospiraceae bacterium | reverse complement strand
ATGCGTATGTGGGAAATAATCCGCTGAAATATGTGGACCCGAGCGGACATGATAGGAAAGCTCTGATGGATAGGATGAATGCTTCGTATATCGCAATGAGCAATGATGCGATAGAACACGTAGATGATTTCTTACAGGCAAAAGAGGAAAAGCGTCAGAGGGAACAAATGCGGAAGCTGTTCTGGATGACAACCTTAATGCCGGCTGTTAATGTTAACATGGTAGGTTCGAACTTCTACTTTGATCCTAAAAGGACGGAAGCTTATGAGCATATACGGGAAGATTATTTCTTATCTGTATATGACGAAAATAAAACACTGATGGATGCGGTAGGATTTGTAGGTTCGGTTGGCTTGGCAGTATTAGGAACAGCGATTATCTGTTATACAGGCGGGGCTTTACTTGGAGCTTCTGCAGCGGCAGTAGTGGCAGAGACAGGAGAAGTAGCGATATCTGTGGGTGCAGTCGTCAAAGAAGGAGTGATTCTTCTGGTAGAGGCATCTGCTTTATCAGGTAGTCTGCTAATGGCTGTGGAGAGTGGAAAGGAACTGCTGGAGGATGCAAAGAGTGAGGGTGGTACAGAATCTAATACATTAACTGATGCCCAAAAAAGTAGACTTAATGCATTGGATAATACAATTAATGACCATCTGACAGAGGGAGATTTTAGTGGAACATTAAGAGATTTACAAGGTAATCCTGTTCCCGATGGTAAAGGGGGTTACTTCGATCATATAGGTGAAATGCAAGATTCTTATAGGTCTCTCCAAAAAATTAAAAATGCATTGGAAGGTTCATTAAGAAATCCCAATCTTTCAGATGTAGATAGAGCATTATTGAAGGAAGGAGTGGATACGGCTAATTCGTATATTTCTAGGATAGAAGGGCTGTTTACGCCATATGGAGGTATAAAGTGATGCAAGATAAAAGAAAAATAAAAGAGATATATAATTGTAATTATATATTTTCTGATGAAGAATTATATCCATTACAAAGATGGTATAATAAATTGATTGATAAAACAATTAATGAAATTACTATAGCAGATGTTCTGCGAATGATGCGTCAAAAAGAATTTCTTGATCTTGCGATGGCGAAGGCAATGGAGTTTTTGCGGGATAATGTGTTTGCAGGAGAAACATATGAAGGGGAGTTGCTTGAAAAAATCTCAGAGATGAACACCTCTTTTTTGTCATCTTATTCAGACAAGTTAGAAACTATTTTAAAAAATGCATTAGATGTAAAGGAAATGCATGAGTGGTCATATGATGGAGAGAAAGAAGAATTTGAAGAAATGATAAATTCTTTGTTAAAAAAATAATGTAACAATTTTGTAATATCTTGCTTGGCGTTCCCCAAGCGCCCATGTTAAATGGTATAAACAAGGGGATAAGGGGGAAATAAAAAGCTCCTATAATACCTAAACAAAGATATAGAATCGGAGACGATACATAGGCTGTCGCAGCCATGTAGCGTTTCCGATTTTTTTAAAACGAATTATCTTAAGATAGGCAAAGGCACAACAAATTCTTAAGCAGCTGCTGGACTTAAGGTACTGTACTCCGCTTTCCTATGGCGTTTCGGTGGATTCTTCCGCTCCGGGAGAAATCAGAATCACCGTATCGCAGAGCATCGGCAGTGGAGAAACTTCCCTCTGCTATCTCTGCTTTTATGCAAAGGAAGCGTTGACGGGAACCGCCTATGTGGCAGTATCGCCGGAAAGCACGCTGACGAACAATGACGGAACCTTCCTGTTTTCGGAATGCACCGGACTGCTGGCTGAGGTCTGCCTGCCGGACTTTAACAAAGACAGACTGACTGACCTGCGGGATTTTGCACTGCTTGCAAAGCAGTACGGACAGGATGACGTTTCCGGAGAACGGTATGACATCACCGGGAACGGAAGCATCGGGGAGGAAGACCTTGCTTATCTGAAGGAGCTTCTGTTTGCCGGCATGACCGTGGCGGAGCCTCTTGTCACCGAACGGGTGGCAGACCGGAGCTTACAGGCTGTTTATACCGTCACATCAAAGATGGAAACCAGGGTAACCACCTATGAATATGATGCTGCGGACCGGCTTATCTCGGTCACCGACTGCAACGGAAACAGCGTGATCTACGACTATGATTCCTGCGGACGGCTGGTAAGGGTGACCGACCAGGCAGGCTATGCAAGTGAAATCTGTTATGATACTGCCGGAAATCCTGTCAGGGTGGTACTGCCGGAGGGCGTGACAGAATCTTATACCTATGACACGGAGGGACGGCTGCTTACGGTAACAGACTCCCTCGGTGCGGTGACCTCCTATGGGTATGACGCTTACGGAAGAACAGTTTCCGTTACCGACGCTGCAGTTGTAACGACAGAATACCGGTACGATATCGCCGGAAATGTCGTGAAAAATCTTCTCACGGGAGAGATTACCTGTTATAATGCTTATGACGAGCCGGTTTCCTATACCGATGCAAAGGGAAACACCACCACCGCACGGTATGATGCGCGCGGAAACATCACGGAGGTAACGGATGCCCTCGGCGGTGTGACGTCGTATGTTTACCGTAAGGACGGGCTGTTAGCTGAAATACACGATGCTTCCGGTGCTGTCACCCGGTATGAGTATGACAGCAGGGGACAGCTGTCAAAGGAAACGGATGCCCTTGGTGCGGTAACCTCCTATGTCTATGACAGGGACGGACGTCCCGTAAAGGTTTCCGGACCGGACGGCACGGTAACGGAATATACCTATAACACGGACGGAAGTATTACAAAGGTAACGGCTGTAAAGTCAGACGGGGAAAGAGAAGAGCTGCGCTACCTCTATGCCCTGGACGGCAGCCTGACCGCTTCCGTAAGCAGTACGGATCTCCTCTGCTATACTTATGACAGCAGGGGAAATGTAGCTTCCGTGACAAAGAACGGGAAGCATACGGTAAGCCTTGCCTATGACGGTAACGGAAACCTGACCCTGTTAAAGGAAGGGGAAGCAGGAACATATGCCCCGGACAGTATCACAGCCTATTTCTACGACACAGCCGGACGCTTAAGGGAAGTACGGACAGGCGGAACCATAATCTGGCGGACGGCAGGAACTGACAGGAACGGTTTCACGATATTCACCAGGACCACGGAAGGCGGGAAAGTACTGGCATCCTATGTAAGCCGTGCGGACGGTCTGACGGAACAGGTGACGGACGGGGCAGGAACGGTGACGGCATATCAGTATAATGACAGGAAACAGGTCACCGGGCTTACCGTTACATCCGCTGACGGAACCGTACTGTATCAGGAGAAGAACTCCTACGATAAGAACGGAAGCCTGATTTCGCAGACCGTCACCGGAGAGGGATACAGTAAGGAACAACATTCCTATACCTACGATGCCCTGGACCGCCTGATGAGTGAGACAGTAAACGGGCAGAAGACCGTCTACACCTATGATGCCATGGGCAACCGCCTGATGAAGACTGCGACGGACGGAACCGGAAACAGTGCGGTTACAGCAGACACCGCCTATGTCTATGACCTGTGCAACAGGCTTCTGTCGGAAACAACGGACGGCATCCGGACAGAGTACTCTTATGATGCATCCGGAAACCTGACAGAAAAAACAGACAGTACGGGAACCACAACCTATGCTTATGACGCGCTGAACCGGCTGACCGAAGCAGTAACACCGGATGGCTCCTGGCAGAGAAACACCTATGATGCTTCCGGTATCCGCTCCATGATAACGGAGAACGGCATTACCACGGAGTTTATGTCCCTTCGCGGACTGGTACTGTCCGGTTATAACAAGGACGGAGAGCAGACCGAACATTACTTCTACGGGAGCGGACTGCTGGCGGAAGAATCGAGAACCGCAGGAACTACGGAAAGTAACGAAATGTACGGCGGCGGAAACGGCACAGGGGAAAGCGGTAACACACTCCTCTATTACCTGAAGAATTCCCACGGGGATGTTATCGGGCTGACCGACA
>JBJENV010000049.1:0-3997 GCA_051880375.1 Lachnospiraceae bacterium | reverse complement strand
CAATTCCGCATGAGTACCGTACTCTACCATTTCCCCGTCCGCAAACATGGCTACCTGATTACAAAACTGGGTAGAGCTGAGACGATGGCTGATATAAACCGCTGTCTTTCCGCCGATTAACTTATCAAAATCCTCGTAAAGCTTTGCTTCCGCCAGGGCATCCAGCGCCGCAGTCGGCTCATCCAGTACAACCACCGGCGCATCCTTGTATAATGCTCTTGCCAGCGCCAGCTTCTGTTTCTCACCACCGGATAAATCTACGCCGTCATCATATACAATCTTTAAAAGCTCTGTCTTTGTCCCCGCAGGAAGTGTCGCAATCTTTTCCGACAACCCGGCTGCCGCAAGACACTCTCCGGCCTTCTTGCTATCGGTTCTCTCCGGCTCCTTCATGGAAACATTTTCTTCCATCGGAAACGCAAACAGCTCCACCTGCTGGAACACCGGCGCAAAAGCTTCATAATAGCTTTGTTTATCATATTCCCGTACATCTACACCGTTTAACAGAATCCTTCCTTCCGTCGGTTCATATAACCGAAGCAGCAGCTTAATCATGGTGGACTTACCCGCACCGTTCAGCCCTACTACCGCGAGCCGTTTCCCTGCCTTTAAGGTCAGGTTCAGATTTTTTAAGGCATATCGTTCTGCCTTCGGGTACTTGAAGGATACATTCTCGAATACAAACTCATACGAAGCAAGCTTCGGAAGCTCTTTTCCTGTCCTTTCTTGATCCCCGCCGTCAAAATCGAGGAAGCTCCGGAAATCATCTACCTCACGGCTTCTTGCCAGAATATTGCTTGCGCCGTTTAACAGAGCGGAAATGTATTGAAAGAACGTACCTGACGAAGCCAGATAAAGGGTAAAATTACCGATGGTTAAATTTCCTTCTATCATAGAATAAACAAGCCATGCATACACCAGAATCTGCGACAGAAACCAGAACCCATTACCGGCAACGGAAGTCCGGAACCAGAATTTCGCATTGACCTTCTGTGCCTCATACCGGATGCTGTTTAGCTCTTTGTATTTCCCTGTCAGCCACTCTCTCAGACCAAACATGCGGATATCCTTTGCGGCATCGAAATTCGTTGCAACATTCTGCATATACCACCGTTTTCTCCACCAGGTTGCCAACGGGTCCCATACCTTCGCTTTCGTCACCTTATTCGTGTGATTCACAATCAGAAAATGAACGACCGCCATGCAAAGCATCAGTAAAACAATCCAGACATTCATCGTACTAAGAATGGTAATTCCGAGCAATGCCGTAGTTAAGGATTCCAGAAAACTGACCGACTCACGCATCATGCCTTCCACGCCGGCATTATTACTTCCACAGGCATTTTGCGCCTTCTGGTAGCAATCCATCACATCCGGATTTTCCAGATGTTCAAAGTCAATCTTCATCGCCTTCCGGTTCATTCGAAGCATTGTATACATACGGGCTCCGATATAACGCCAGTCGATTCCGTACCGGTAATAGGTCGTTAACATCGTAAAAACCAGCTGAATCGCCGTAAAACCGGCCATCAGGCAGAACAGCTTCTCCCTGCTTCCTTCCCCGGTAACCATATCAAGAATAAACTTTGGCAGGAACGTCCAGAAGTACCGCATAAACGGCTGGCAGATTACTCCTAAAATAATAAACAGCAACAGCTTCCTGTCGAAGCTTATCATGTGCTTCATCACAAACGCCACATTCCGGAACACCCCGTATTCCCGGTGCAGCGGATTTTTATTCTGCTGCTCCTGCTCTTTTTTTCTACGCTTCATTTCAAACTAACCCCTTCCGTTGATTTCATTCTATCCCTCTTTTTCCGATCCTTCCTACGGTGTCTCCGGCTGCTTTGCATCGGTTTGGAGAAAATTCAGCTTGTCGCGTTCCAGCCATGCTTTGTCGCTCCCGTTGACGGCCAATGCAAAACTTCCCGGCGGATTCAAAAAGGTATCCGCCCCCGCAAGTAAAATCAAAATCGCAGTAGCCGTTTGCCTGTTCACCGCATAAATTTTTTCTTCTCTGTCAAGCTCATCCACCAGGCAGACATTCATCATCATTTGATTTCCGTTGTTGGTGAGCGAACCCAGAAATTCCATAGCCGCCTCTGCCGCTTCCTTTGAAATTCCCAGCCGTTTGGACACGGTAGAGGTGGATACGCATTCTCCGCCTTTTAAAGATAACAAATAAAACAATACTTCTAAATTCTCCTTCTTTCCCAGAAACGCAAACAGCCGAACCAATCGGTCCGTTACTTTAAAATAGGACGCAAACCCGCCCTCCGGCTCTTTCATCAACGTATAAAACTCTAAATTTTTGTTCAGCCGAAGATAAGTAAAACCGGCACCGTCCGTAATCGAAGACGCCACCACATGGTCGCCCTCCGGTCTGGAGCGTTCATAATAGAATTTATTCTCGGACCAGCATCCGATTTGTGTCGCCCAGATATAACGCATAATCTGTTCAAAAATTCCAAGCCTTCCGTCTGCATTGTTTGAATTAATTGCTTTGATAGAGTCCATTACCATCTGCTCCACAGATACCTTCTCCCTCTCCCGTCCGTAAAGATAATCAATGGAAACCTCAAAATAATCCGCAAGCTGCGGCAGCAAATCGCCGTCCGGGTAACTTCCGTTCTCCCATTTGGAAACTGCCTGCGGGCTGACGCCGAGGTGAGATGCCAACTGTTCCTGCGTTACGCCCCGTTTTTTTCTGAGCGCCTGAAGTGTCGTCGCAAATACCGTACCTGCCATCGCCAAATTCTCCTTTCGGTTGTGTTGAGCTTAGTATATCACAATATTTGGTTGAGTGGTAGAATCAAAATCAACTGTTATTTCATATTTGGTAGTTTTTTCTCCTGTTTTCTGCAAATAGTTGAGTTTTAAAGATTTTTCCTGCGATTATACTCATAATAGCTCTCTATTATTTCCTTCACCGCATTCTCCGGCCCGCTTAAAATCACCCGTACATTCTTTTTATGCCATTCAAACCCAAATCGGACCTCACTTTCCGCCTGCTCCTTTATCCGGTTGCAGAAAAAGTCTGCCGTCTTTCTGGCTTCATCACGGTCTGCGGAAATATCCAGAATCATACAGGTCTGATTTTCCTTTTTCGAGTCCGTCACCATGAAATCATATACGATGGAATGTCTCTTTGCCCGTATTCCCGGTTTTACTGCCGGATGTTCAATAAGTGCGGCAAACTCTTTCTCGGAAAACCACCATATCCCGTCTTCCTTCTCCCCCTGTAAAAGTCCCTGACGTAAATAATTCCGAAGGGTTCTGGTCGTCAGCCCCGTCATCACCGCAATATCATTTAATGTATATCGTTCCATATCTGTGTTCCTCCTTCTTTCAGTATATATGAACTGACAGTAAAGTAGCAATATGAAAATAAATGTCTTTTTCCTAACATAAAAAGCAAGATTTTCTGAATTTGAATATTTCCGCTGAGTCTCCGGTGCATTTTGCTATCACCGTAATATACATCCGCATAAAATAAAACAAGCCCTCTTTCGTGTGTGGTTTTACCCTTACTGACGAAAGAGGTCTTGCTCATCTATTCCTGTATAGAAAGTAAAGCGATGAAACATAATGCTGTTCGGCTAGCACGTCCACATCAATCTCTTCGCTTATATTTTCTTCAATGTAACTTATTGCGCTCTGAACAATTCTTATCCAATCCATGCTTCTCCTCTCGCTTGTATCTATCTTAACAGATACAATTTCGATATTCTCGGAAAAACTTGTACGGGAATGTCCTTTTTAGTTTTGAAACTCACTTCTTCTCAACTTCAGAAGCTCCCGTACCTCTCTTGTTTCCGTCGCATCAAAGAAATAACCAAGCTTTTTCGCTACATACTCTGCATTTTCCGCAAAGTAATCGTACATGCAAAACAATTTATCCCAGATATCTTCATAATCGCCGTTTGGAAAAATAGAGTGGAACCGCTCCATTTCCTTCTCTGACAGGAATCGCTTTAAATACTTACTACTGCCTCCG
>JBJENV010000048.1:0-4056 GCA_051880375.1 Lachnospiraceae bacterium | reverse complement strand
CTGATTGACAGCTTTATGGTTCCGATGTAGCCTTCTTCTTTTACCACTACGGTATAAGTACCATCCTCGTTCCGGTATGCTGCACTAATCTTACTGCTTGCACCTGTAAGGTCAAGTGCCTCTCCATTGTTTTCCACAACACCTGTGTTGCCGCCATTATTATTGTTGCCTGCTGACACAGTAGGAATCGGGGTAGTTGTTCCCTGATTTACAGGTTCGCTGTTGCCGTCCATTAAAGAAATTGCAACAGAAGCTCCGATTACAACGATGGATGCAGCCGCAAGCCCAATAATTGCTTTTGTACCATTGTTATTTCTCTTTCTCATGATACTCTCCTTCCTTCATAAAATGTTACACTTTATTTTAGGTGTCACTAATCTATTATACCTTTATTTTGTGTTTGTGTAAAGAGATTTTAACACTTTTTTCGACAAGAAGAACCACACAAACTCAGGTCGGTGTTCCCTTGACAGAAAGCACGCAAACGCTTAAAATAGAAAAACATGATTAAGCCCTGTTTCAGGGCAGAAATGAGGTCACTTTGAAAGTAAAATATTCCAATATTATTTTTATTGCCACACTTAGTCTTACTCTGCTGCTTGGCGCCTGCGGCAAACCATCCGAATCCAAAAATGATTCCAAAGAGCCTGCCACGCCGACACAGACCGCAGGAGCCACGACTCCTTTGGCAAAAGGGGACTATACTATCATTCCGCTCACTTCCGGCAAAGTCTCTCCGATTGGAGCCTGCAGCTATGATTTACTTCATACCGTGGTTACCATTCAGATTTATGATTCGTATGATTATGAGATACTGAACGGATGCTTTGCCCTGATTGACCGCTATGAAAAGCTGTTAAGCCGCACGATAGAAGGTTCTGAAATTTACAACATCAATCATTCCTCGGATACTTCTTTTACGGTTTCCGACGAAACCAGAGAACTTTTAGAGCTTTCCCTGCATTATGGGAAATTAAGTGACGGTGCGCTGGATATCAGCATTGCGCCGGTCAGTGCCCTGTGGGATTTTACTTCCATCTCCCACAGCTCCGTTGTTCCGTCCGCAGACAAAATTGCAACTGCGCTTTCTTTGGTTGACTACTCCGCCGTACATCTGGACGGCAATACCGTAACCTTTGACAAGCCCGGAATGCAGTTGGAACTCGGTGCCGTAGCCAAAGGCTACATTGCCGACAAGGTGAAGGAGTATCTGCTCGAAAAGGGCGTAAGAAGCGCCACTATCAATCTTGGAGGAAATGTCCTTTTAATCGGAGAAAAGCCGGATGGTTCCGCTTTCAATGTCGGCATCCAGAAACCGTTTGAAAACCGTAATTCCGAACTGGTTGCAATTTCACAGCTAAAAGATGTCTCCATGGTTTCTTCCGGCATTTACGAACGTTATTTTTATGATGAAAACGGTAATTTTTATCATCACATTTTGGATTCCAAAACCGGTTATCCATGCGAGAATGACTTACTGCAGGTTACGATTATCAGCAGAGAATCGGCTGTCGGTGATGCACTGAGTACCGCCTGTTTTGCCCTTGGGCTTGAAAAAGGGCTTGCACTGATTGATTCTTTAGAGGATGTGTATGCAGTTTTTATGACGGCTGACGAAGAGCTTCATTTTTCCGAAGGATACTTGGAAAGCATTCCGACGAGTATAGAATAAAAAAAGAAGCCAAATCTTATTTATTTGACTTCCTTTACATGTAAGGTGTGTTCAAATTGCAATACGCCGCTTCGTGCTTTCCCTTTTCTCTTTCGGAAAGAGGCGGTGGTGACATATAGTCCGAACCATACAGCGCTCTTAAATAGGCGTCGGGATTTTGTACACCAAAAAACAGTTTATCTTCAAACGAATATTCCTTTACGGGAAAGAGTACTTCTGATGCAATGTTTTCTTTTCTTCCCCAGTGACCGAGCAGATTGCCATAGCAGGAAATCTGAGACTTATAATCACCTGAAGGTTCTTTCGTTGCCTTGGCATCCTTTTGCAGTATCCTATCTAACTTTCTAACAATCGAGTCTGTCTGTCCGGTCGCGCGGAGTGCTGCAATGGCAAGTCGTTTCAACGGATTTCTGCCTTCCGTTCCCCGTTCCATAATCAGTGCATACAGCCGCTTTTTCTGAAGCTTCACCTGTATCTCGCGCAGCTTCTGTTTCCATGCTGTCTTAGGCGCCGCATCCAGCGGAAAAACTTCCACATAAACGCCGCCGCGATAACCCGTTCCGCTTCGCCTCGCCTCGATGTAAGTCGTTCCTGTATGCTCTACATGAGCGAAGGCATATGGCACATTGTTCTCAAGCGAAAAATGACGCAGTATATACGGTTCCTCCAGTCCCTTTAGCGCAATCTTTAGAAAGCGTTCGTAATCCCCTCTCGGCATACCGATGTCAATATCGTCATCCCACGGAATAAAGCCGGCATGCCGGTAGGCTCCGAGCATGGTGCCGCCAAGCATCACATACGTAATATTCTGTTTTCTGCAGAATGCATCGACTGCCGTCAGCACTTCAAGCAGTATTTCCTGATGTTTTGTCACACTTCTTCTCCGTTCTTTTTTACAATCTTTCCAACGTAATGAATCTTACGCGCAGATTCCGGCGGAAGCTCTTCATAATTTCCGAACATATGGCGCAGATATTTCTTATAGTGTCTCGGTGCACGTACCTGAATTGTTTCAAACGGTAGATAAACCGGCTCTTCTCCGATACCAAAGTACGTGGTCGGCACGATTTCGTGTGTTTTATAAGCACCGGTAATCGTACCGGAATACACGGAGCGCTCCACATTCTGCCGATGAAACAGCCTGTCCATCCACGCATAAATCCGCTCAATGTGCAGCACCCGATACAGCTTTAGCGCACGGCACAGCTTTAACACCTGCTGTTCCCATTTCGGACGGCTCGTGCGGATTCCCGTATGCACATTTGCCGCGCCGCAAAGGAAACGAAGTCCCAGCACCTTTGCATAGTACAGCTTGCGCAGCAGCGGCACATTCGGCGTTCCGTCAATCGGAAGAATATCAATGAGATAGCCGATGCGTTTGTCTGCCTCATTATCAGTCAGCGCCTCGCAAATCTCAATGTCATCGTTTCTTATTTTTGCAAAATAGCTCAGGAAACCCTTGGTAAAATGATAATCCTCCAGCACAAGCGGATCAGGAAGTTCCTTTGCCAGTGTAAGAAATTTATCATAATCTTTTCTCGGCATTGCGACATCCACATCATCATCCCACGGAATAAAGCCACGATGACGCAGTGCACCAAGCAGCGTACCCCCGATGACAAAATAAGTAAGTCCGTGTTTGTCACAGAGCTGTACAAATGCTTTCAGTGCTTCGAGTTCATAACCATGAAGCTCCTCCATAAATTCCATAGAGTCCCCGCCTTTCCGTAACCTGCTTTCTTAGGCTTTCCAGTACGACTGATTCATCGTACACTGAAGTACCAGTTCCTCCGGAAGCCACCGGTAATGCTTTCCGAGCAGGTAGCCTGCATACTTGCACATACTCTCACCGATAAAATCCACCATCTCCGGATAATATCTCTGACCCCACAAAAAGCGAAGCATCTCCGTCACATACCGCACACCTTCCTTTTCCGAAGATACCGCACGAAATGCCCGCGGATTGTCTGCCTGTGATACTCCAAGGTCGAAGTTCCTGTGAAATTGCTCGGTCCATGTATAGCTGTGTGAATGATATACCTTTGCCTCAGCGCAGTAAGCAATCGAGCCGCCGGACTTAAGTACCTCTGAGGCAAAAATCATATCCTCGTTAAAAATTGCTTTCCGGATAAAGCCTCCCAGTTCCTCATACCTGTCTCTGCGGTACATGGCGCAGACGTTGGAGCAGAAAAACGCCTTAATTCCAAGTCTGGCGATATCCGCCTTTGTCCGCACCTCCGACTTTTCCGGATAATTAAAAAGCCGTGTATAAGTTTCCAGGACACCGTCGTGAAGCGTAGCGAGTTGTCTGGCATATGCGACATCCACTCCCTGTTCCATGGACCACACCAGTTCTTCCACTAAGCTCTCGTCCGCCGGTACTG
>JBJENV010000047.1:0-4073 GCA_051880375.1 Lachnospiraceae bacterium | reverse complement strand
CTTTTTAGGGTTTGTTGTCTACTATGATAAGGCTGCCAAACCGCATCCGAGGTTAGGAATGCTGGGGGATGCCCTGACGGCAAGCAACCTTTGTTACATTAAGCCGGACGAAAACGGAAGCCGCAATATCGAGATTCATGCCGCCTGGAGGTATGACGGAATCAGTGATTGGCCGCTCCTCCTTACACTTAACGCAAACGGCGGAAGCATCGAAAACGAGAGTTCTATGACCTATGACGCAGTAGGACCGATGTGGTCGGGCGCTACCGTTTATCTGTGTGCCTACCCGGTACCTGCCCGGGAGGGCTATACCTTTACCGG
Organism: Lachnospiraceae bacterium; assembly: GCA_051880375.1. Classification (GTDB taxonomy): domain Bacteria; phylum Bacillota; class Clostridia; order Lachnospirales; family Lachnospiraceae; genus SIG299. Next base: position 3,752 of record JBJENV010000047.1, on the reverse strand, counting down.
CTGGTATGATACGCCGACCTGCAACGGCACTCCGAAGGTCTTACTAAGCGCTCTTTCCTTCTGTGAGCAGGCCGATGACGGCACCATAGACTGGGGCGCAAAAAAGCCGATTACCCTTTACGCAGGCTGGGAGAAAAACTAAATACAGCACCGAAATTTGGCTGCCGCATTCCTATGTGTCAGTCCAATTTTCTAGTTTGACCGAGGCTGTTACGCACATTAATGCAACAGCCTCTTTTCCATATTCACTTGTGAATTCTATAAACTTACGTATTTCTTTCTCACACAAGACGCATTTTTATGGAGCAAAAAAGATGCTGCCGCACTTACGATTCTACATTCGTAAACGCAACAGCATCTTCCCATTTTCTCATATACTTTTATCTGTTACACCTGAAATATTTCCAGCTTCTTATTAATCTCATCCGCAATCCTCTTTAATACGGCAGACTGCTCCGAGATTCCATGTACTACCTCATCAACCACAGTAATGGAGGCTAATGTTTCCTCTGTGCTTGCCGCATTCTCTTGTGAAATTGCCGTTAAGCTTTGTACTACATCAATCACGTTGATGCGTGCCTCATCCATCTGCCCTGTCTGCTCCGTCACTTTATTCACCATAGCAAAGGAATCTGTAATCCCCTTTAATACTTCCTCTAATCTGACATGGGTTTCCCTCATATCCTTATCCTGCGTCTGCACAATATCCTGTACATACTGCATGGTTTCTACCGCTTCTGCCGAATCTGCAAGCAGGGAATTTACAATCTGTGTAATCTGCCCTGCCGACTCGTTACACTGCTCCGCAAGCTTCTGAATCTGAGCTGCGACAACCGCAAAACCGCGTCCGTGCTCTCCGGCTCTCGCTGCCTCAATCGAAGCGTTCAGTGCAAGAAGATTCGTTTCTTCCGCAATCGAGGTAATCAGATTGGTTGCCTCCTGAATCTTTTGTGCCGATGCATTGGTGGTGTTCGTCTGCTCATAAATGGTCTGAATCGATTGCATTGCTTTCTGATTTGTTTTGTTCAGCACCTCAAACGTAGCCATAACCGCCTCACCCGCAGTCTGCATATTTGTCGCATTGTTATTTAATGCTTCCGTATCCTGCATATTTCCGCTAATCATATCGCCGATTGTTACTACGTTTTCGCTTGCCCGCTGTGTTTCCTCTGCCTGATTTCCGGCGCCCTGCGCAATGTCCCCCACAGCCCTTTCGACCTGTACAATACTCTCTACCGTTTCTTCTGTCTTGGTCTTTAAAACGACTGCCAGTTCGTCCATTGTTTCACACTGCTTCTTAATATCCGTTACAATCACAGTCAACTGTTCTTTCAGTTTATTCACTGCCTTCGCTACCATGCCGATTTCATCATAGCGACTGACAACCTTATTCGGAACCTCAACTGCCAGATTGCCTTCTGCCAGCTCTTTTAACGCGGAAACACTTTTATGTAATGACTTCATCATACTCGATACACTAAAAAACGCCACCAGAATCGTGAGAATGACTACAACAATAATAATAGTAGACAAAGTACCGGTAATACTCTTTACATCTTCCTCCGCATGTTCCTGACTAATTCCGGCAAATACCATACCGACAGGTGCCGAACCGCTTTCTCCGTAAAGCGGTATGAAATAAGCAAAAAACGGCGTGCCGACTACATCCACATTCTCATCAAAGTAGGCTTCACCGCCCTTTAATACCTTTTCGATTACTACGTCCGCCGCCTTTGTACCAAGCAGACGTGTTCCGGACGCATCCTTCAGTGAGGTCATATAACGGGTATCCCCGTAGAAAACAGTAACCTCTACCCCCGTTTCGGAACAAATTTCATCCGCGATAGCTTCACTCCGCGTAATATTAAAATCTCCTTTTACCAATTCTCCCTTCTCATTCACTTCAAACTCTCCCTCGCCGGAATACATAAGCGTATTCCGAACCGATACTGCGGTTGCGCGCAAGGTATTTTCCATATTTCCCTGAATTACGTCATTAATCTTTCCCTGACTGAGCAGCATAATTGCAGTGCCGAGAAGAAAAAGCGGAACCACGGCCAGAGAAACTATTTTTCCACGCATCTTTACCTTCATTTGCATACCTCCTGTCATGCTTTGTAAAAAAACAAATAATTCCGTTCTCCCAAACGCTATTATAGCACGCAGCCTTCACTTTTTCCATACTTTTTACTTTCTCTTGCTAATTCCGCAAAATGAAATTTTAAATTCCACCCCCGATACAACTCATCCAATCTATATTCTTTCTTTTGCAATACTACCATATCATACTCCAAACCGATGTCTGCAAACATCCCGGAATAAAAACTATCTCTTCACTCATACTACTTTCATACATTTTACCTTACTATATGCTCAAGAATAAGGTAAAATTTCCCTTAGCAATTAACTTTTCCCTTATTTTCTGCTGCTATTTAAGGGGAAGGAAGGAGGATAAGGGAATGAGAGCCTTTAATTACTCGAAAATAAAAGAACAACGCTAGGATTCCGATATCCTCGGTCTCATCGCTGCCATATATAAAGAAGCCGGGAAACAGGAATTGTACTTAAAGCAACGTCCGGAAGAGCTGGAAAAGCTTGTGGAAATTGCAAAGGTGCAGAGTACCGAAGCTTCCAATGCGATTAAAGGTATTGTTACCACCAGTACCCGTATCCGACAACTCGTGGAAGAAAAGACGACTCCGAAAAACCGAGACGAGCAGGAAATTGCCGGGTACAGAGACGTACTAAACATCATCCATGAAAGCTTTGACGCAATTCCCCTTTCACAAAACTATATACTCCGGCTCCATAAGATTATGTACAACCATATGAATAATCCTATGGCCGGACGTACCAAAAACACACAGAATTATATTACCGCAAAATATCCGGACGGACACGTGGAGACACTCTTTACTCCGCAGACTCCTTACGAAACTCCGGAAGCCCTGGATAAGATATGTGAGGAGTTCAACCGTGTGATTGGCAATATGGAAGTAGAACCTCTCATTGCCATCCCGATTTTCATCCATGACTTTCTCTGCATCCACCCGTTTAACGACGGAAACGGGCGAATGAGCAGACTCCTTACTACACTTCTGCTCTACCGGAACGGATTTTACGTTGGAAAATATATTTCTTTGGAAGCAAAAATAGCAAAGAACAAGGACCTCTACTACGAATCCCTGAACAGATCTCAGGACGGCTGGCACGAAGGGAATGAGGATTCTCTCCCATTTATCAAATATTTACTCGGAACCATCCTTGCTGCCTACCGTGATTTTGAAGACCGGTTTGCTATCGTAGAAGAAAAACTCCCGGCCATCGACATGGTCCGAAAAGCCACACAGAATAAAATCGGAAAATTTACCAAACAGGATATCCGCGAGTTATGCCCTTCTCTGAGCATCAGCTCCATTGAAAGCGCATTACGAAAGATGGTAGCCGGCGGCGAACTCATGAGGAGCGGTGTAGGGAAAGCAACCTTTTATGTACGGGCAAAATAGCTGATATTACCCAAACATTAAAGATATTCGGCACACCACTTCCGGACTATTCCCCGGAACCGGGCTGCAATCTGTCACTCCAACGTATGGTAGGATCTCATTCCTCTCTAAACTGTTGTCCGGAGGCACACCTTTCGGCCGCCTCCGGACAACAATCTCACAACTTTTCTTATTTCATTTTATCCGCCCCAAATGCCGGATTTATCGCATAGAAGTTCTTGGAATCCAGATTATCCTGCACGATAC
>JBJENV010000046.1:0-63068 GCA_051880375.1 Lachnospiraceae bacterium | reverse complement strand
ACCTGTAAATAAGGAGTGGTCATCAGCCACTGCTCCCCGTTCTGGCCAAAGTATGGCAGGAGCACAGTATCAATCCCCTGGTTTCTAAACTCCAATACCCTTGCAGAGCTACCACTGATCATGGCAGCCTCACCCTTTGCAAACATCTTAATCACAGGATTATAGTCAAGCTTCAGGTCATCGGATGTCAGGTTCACATCCCGGATAAACTGCTCCATCCGCTCAAAGACCCCCGGCCAGACGGTAGCATCCAGTCCGACGCGCTCCGTACTTGCAGGATCCGAATAAGCTGTCCGCCACTTACGTCCTTCCGCGGAAGTAAGCTCCGGAATGGACAGACCCTGCAGAGTTTCCATACAGGTATAGTCATAGACGTAATCACCAACATAGCCCCGGATGCCTGCCTCTTCAAAGGCCTGACATGCGAATACAAAGCTTTCGTAATCTGTTGGCAGAGGAATATTGTACTTTTCAAACAGTGTCCTGTTGGTAATAAATCCATGCACATCAGCACACAGCGGCAGCCAGTTGATGCTGCCGTCCTCATTTGTAAAGCTGGTGAGATAGGAATCATAGATGGCACCGGCTTCGGAGGTAGTGGACAAATCCATCAGGCTGTCCTTCAGCGGCGCAGCATCATGCAACGAAAAACGACAGCAGGTAATGATATCCGGCAGTTCTCCATTCTCGTTCATAAATTTGTAGAAATCAAGATCATTGTTACCCACCACAAACTGGATATTCACATCCGGAAGCTGGGACTGGATGTAAGGGGCGTATTTTTCATACATTGCATTTGTCCACAAATACACCGTGATTGTGTTCGCATCTTCTCTTGCAGCGTTGTTTACGCCGCAACCTGCAAACAGTGTCATAACCATGCTGAGAGCCAGCAGTAGACCAAGCCATTTCTTTTTCATTGTGTTCGCTCCTTATATTTCATTAGTTTATTTCCCGGCTGTTGCAATAAAAGCGCGTTCTGTCGCAAAAGCCAAATTATGCACTGGACTATACGATAGCCGAATTAATTGATTATCATAAACCTGATAATAAAAACAATGTTTTGCCAAAAATTACTAGCCTTATTTTTTACCTCTTTATTCTAACATCAGGTTGATACACTTGAAACATTTCTTAATAAATCACTTCTCGTTTTATCATTATACCGTCCAATTTTGAACATATACTTTCCCAATGCAAGACAGTAACCAGACAAAGCCTGATTACTTTGAAATAACTCGCTCATCTGCTCCATTTCCGTTAAACAGTTTTCCGTTTTCTGGTTTCCTTCAATAAGCAGATGTGTTGTATCATCCATGGAAGCTGCGATATTTTGGCGAAATTCCTGCAAATCCCTGTTTATCTTTTCTAATTTAACAGTTGATTGCTGCACTTCGTGAACATTATCCGACATGGTTTCTACAACCTGTTCGGAATATTTTAACAGATTTTTGGTATTATCACGGATATTACTCATATTGTCAGAGATATCACCAATGACAGCATCTATATTCTGGTGGCTTTCCCGCATCTGTGATAACAAATCACTCTGTATTCCTACCTGATCAAATGTCTGCTTGTTATGAAACTCATTAACGTCATTCATATCGGCATCACCAGATAATATCAGATCGATCGCTTTCACTAATTTTCTGCGTTCTGTTAAAAATGGAAATTTCATAGCTTTCGCACGGGCTCCTTTCAAGGATAATTATTCTTATTATAGCATCTTTAAATAGCAGTATAAAGTGTTTCTTTACTTGAGTTTCCGCAGTTTTTTCGCATTTTTTCTACAACATTTGATATTTTCATTCTATCTTGTCGTACTCTGTCCGCCTGTTGTATAATAGAAAGAACATAAGAACACGGAGGATGATCGCTATGACTCTGGATGAACGGCTTGCGAACGTACTGCCCCATGAGCGGCAGGTTCGGTTTCAGCAGCTTGAATTTTATGCATTTGTACATTTTACCATCAACACCTTTACCGATAAGGAATGGGGCGACGGCACGGAATGTCCCGAAATTTTTCATCCGGAAAAACTGGATGCGGAGCAATGGGTGCGAGCAGTCAAATCCGCGGGAATGAAAGGGCTGATTCTCACCTGCAAACACCATGACGGCTTTTGTCTCTGGCCGAGCAGCTACACACATCACTCCGTTGCCGCTTCGCCATGGAAGGACGGACACGGCGATGTGGTGCGTGAGGTTTCAAATGCCTGTAAAAAATATGGAATTAAATTCGGCGTCTATCTTTCCCCGTGGGACAGAAACTGCCCTCTTTACGGTCAAGGCGCTCCCTATGATGATTATTTCGTCGGACAGCTGACCGAACTGTTAACAAATTACGGAGAGATTTTTTCTGTCTGGTTTGACGGTGCCTGTGGGGAAGGTCCGAACGGCAAAAAGCAGGTTTATGACTGGGAACGTTATTACCGGGTGGTTCGGAAGCTGCAGCCTGATGCCTGCATTTCCGTCTGCGGTCCGGACATCCGCTGGTGCGGCAATGAAGCGGGCGATACCCGTGTGTCCGAGTGGAGCGTTGTTCCAAGGCGTGCGCAGGACAGCGAGCGAATCTCGGAAAAGAGCCAGCATACCGATGACGGAGCTTTTCGTCTGCGCAGGGTGGATGCCCGCGATGCAGACCTCGGAAGCCGCAACCTCCTTGCGAACGAAACCGACCTCGTCTGGTATCCCGCAGAGGTAAATACCTCGATTCGTCCCGGCTGGTTCTGGCATGAAAGTGAAAACGACAAGGTGCGCAGTCTTGAGGAACTGATTTCAATTTATAACCACTCCGTAGGCGGCAATGCTACCTTTCTGCTAAATATTCCGCCAACCAAAGAGGGTCTGTTTCATGAGAACGACGTCACACGTCTTGCAGAGCTTGGAACTTATTTAGGAAATACGTTTCGTGAAAATTTGACAGACAGTGCCAAGCTCACAGCAAGCAGCGGTAACGCAGCTGCTGTAAGAACGGACAGCTACGAGGAATACTGGATACCGGGAAAAGGGGGAAAAGGGGCAAAAGCCTCAGAGCTTATCGCAGAATGGGATGTTCCCGTAGCTATCGGCGCTATCGTATTAAAAGAAAACATCCTGCTTGGCCAGCGCATAGAACGCTTTTCCATCGAAGCCGAACAGGACGGAAGCTACACAGAAGTTTACCGTGGAACGGTAATCGGATACAAACGTATCGTACCGTTTTCCAAGCTTTGCACAAAGAAAATCCGTATTCGTATCACGGATTCCAGAACCGAGCCGACTCTTTCCTTTCTTGGAATCTATGAAGCGCAGGAAATAAAGAAAAAGTAAAGGAGACCTACCTATGAACCTGATTTTTATCCGTCACGGAGACCCGGACTATTCCATCGACTCCCTGACCGAAAAAGGCTGGCGCGAAGCCAAACTATTATCCTCGCGCACAACGAAATGGGACGTGAAGGAATTTTACTGTTCTCCGCTCGGACGCGCAAGAGATACCGCATCGCTTACCTTAAAGAAGCTTGGCAGAGAAGCCATCATCTATGACTGGCTGAAGGAATTCTATTTTCCGGTCACCGACCCTACCACCGGCGTCAAAAAAGTCTGCTGGGATTTTATGCCGCGCTACTTTACAAACGAGCCGATGCTTTACGACAAAGACCACTGGTTTCGTGCACCGGTCATGCAGGAAGCCGCAATTGAAGAGGAATTTGAAAAAGTTAAATCAGGAATTGATTTTGTTCTTTCTGAGCACGGATACGTAAGAACCGGCAATTATTACACAGTAAAGCAGGGCAATACGGACACACTTGTATTCTTCTGTCACCTTGGTGTACAGTTTGCAATTCTCTCCCATCTGCTCGGCATTGCTGCTCCGCTCCTATGGCAGGGTTTATTTGTCGCTCCGACCTCGGTTACGATTTTAACAAGTGAGGAGCGGATGAAAGGTGAGGCATACTTTCGCTGTAAGACCATTGGCGATACCTCGCATCTGTATGTTGCCGGTGAACCGGTTTCTACTTCGGGATTTTTTAAAGAAGTTGCTGATAATGAATGTGAATACCAATAAAAAATACCATAAGGAGTCTGATTCATGAAACTGACCTACCCTGATTATCACAACTGCATCGCCAACCTTGCCTGCTCGATTTTGCACTATTATGGCGTCACTCCGCCAAACCCTACCCTGCCGCTGGCAGATAAACTGCTTTGCAGACCGTACAAAAACGTGGTGTTACTTTTACTTGACGGTATGGGAGTAAGCTCCATAAAGCAGCACCTTTCCGAACACGGATTTTTTCGCCGAAACTTAAAATCCGCCTATTCCTCTACCTTCCCGCCGACAACCGTAGCCGCCACCACCGCCGTAAACAGCGGTTTATTTCCGAACCAGTCGGCGTGGCTCGGATGGTCGGGCTACTTTAAGGAGCTTGACCGAAACATCGCCTATTTTTTCAGTGCCGACAACGATACCGGAGAACAACTGGATTTTGACGTGGCAAACACCCTGGTTCCGTACAAAAGTATTCAGGAACAGATTCGGGATGCCGGAACTGATGCCTGGTATCTGATGCCGTTTGCCGAGCCGTATCCAAAAACCTACGATGCGCTTTGCGAGGAAATTAAGAAGCTCTGCAGGAATGAAAAACGTAATTACATCTATGCTTACTGGGACGAGCCGGATGCAACCATGCATAAAAACGGTGTGGACGGAGACGACATCAAACAGCTCCTTTCAGACATCGAAGCAAAGACCGAGCAGCTTGCAGGTGAGCTTACGGATACTCTGCTTCTCATTACCGCAGACCACGGGCACATCAATATCCGGACCAGAATCCTGACCGATTACCCCGACATCACGGAGTGCCTGCTTCGGATGCCTTCCATGGAGCCGCGCGCACTGAACTTCTTTATAAAAGAGAGTAAAAAGCAGCAGTTTGAACAGGCATTCCGGAAGCACTTTAGTGAAACGTTCCTGTTGTTTTCCAAAGATGAAGTGATGAAAAAGCAGCTGCTCGGATGCGGAAGTAACCATGCAAAGCTTGACCGGATGCTCGGAGATTACCTTGCTGTTGCCATCGATGATATTGCACTGTGCAATACAAAAAGCGAGCACAAAGGCAACCACGCAGGTCTGACCGAAGAGGAAATGACGATTCCGTTCATTGCCGTCGAATTATAAAACAAAAGAGCCGCACTGACTGTTCCGTAAGAAGCAGCCTATGCGGTTCTTTCCTATATCTTTTCTCTTTATTTCTCTTTTTCTCTCTCGGAAAGCCTTCGCTCAAAGCGGTTTTTTCTCGTATCGGTCGGAATCTTCGTCGGATACTCCTCACCGAAGCAGGCGGCACAGTAGCCTTGTCCGCCCGTAAGCTCGGATAAGCTCTCCATCGGCAGATAACCGAGACTGTCCGCACCAATCAGCTCTGAAATTTCCTCTACCGTATGCTTGCAGGCAATCAGATGTTCTCTCGAATCAATATCCGTGCCGTAATAGCAGGGATTTAAAAACGGAGGGGAAGAAATCCTCATGTGGATTTCCTTTGCACCCGCGTCCCGCAGCAGCTTTACGATTCTGCCGCTTGTCGTGCCTCTGACAATGGAATCGTCAATCAGCACCACCCGCTTTCCGGCAACGCTCTCTTCTACCGGACTTAATTTGATTTTCACCTGGTCGATACGGTTGCCCTGCCCCGGGGAAATAAAGGTTCTTCCGATGTACTTGTTCTTAATCAGACCGATACCGTATGGTATGCCGGATTCTACTGAAAAGCCCAGCGCCGCATCAATGCCCGAATCCGGAACGCCGATCACGACATCCGCCTCCACCGGATGTGCCTTTGCCAGAATTCTTCCCGCAAGCGTTCTTGCCGCATGCACCGACACCCCGTCAATGACGGAGTCCGGTCTTGCAAAATAGATGTATTCAAACACACAAAGCTTCTTTTCCTTTGTCCTGCAATGCTCTTTTCTGGAAGTCACGCCGTTTTTGTTAAACACCAGGATTTCACCCGGCAGCAAATCGCGCACGAACTCCGCTCCGACTGCCTGCAGGGCACAGCTCTCTGAGGCAACCACATAAGCTCCCTCCTTCGTCTTTCCGTAGCAGAGCGGTCGGAAGCCGTACGGGTCACGTACCGCAATCAGCTTTGTGGACGACATCAGGCACAGAGAATACGCCCCGTCCAGGACATTCATGGCGCTGCTTACCGCATCCTCAATGGACGGCGAATGCAGACGCTCTCTTGTAATAATGTAAGCAATCGTTTCCGTGTCGCTTGTCGTATGGAAAATGGCACCCGACAGCTCCAGTTCATTCCGGAGTTCAAACGCATTGCTTAAATTTCCGTTATGGGCAAGCGCCATTTTGCCCTTTTGATGATTCACCTCAATCGGCTGGCAGTTGTTCCGGTTTGTACCGCCCGTTGTTCCGTAGCGGACATGCCCGATGGCCAGTTCTCCCTCCGGAAGCGCGGAAAGCTCCCGTTCCGTAAAAACCTCACTTAACAGTCCCAAATCCTTATGGGAATAAAACAGACCATCTTCGTTGACTACAATGCCGCAGCTTTCCTGTCCCCTGTGCTGCAGGGCATACAGTCCGTAGTAGGTCAGTCTGCCGACGTCTGCCGTCACCGGACTGAACACGCCAAAAACGCCACACTCCTCATGCAGATTGCTCATTACGCTTCCTCCCGGCTATGTGAAAGTGCCGCTCCGATAAAGCCTAAAAATAACGGATGCGGTTTATTCGGACGACTCTTGAACTCCGGATGATACTGAACGCCAACGTAAAACGGCCGCCCGGTAAGCTCTACCGTTTCTACCAGACGTCCGTCCGGCGACATGCCGCTTAATGTAAGCCCTGCCTGCTCCAAAACTTCACGGTAGTCATTATTAAACTCATAGCGATGGCGGTGACGCTCACTGATCAACCCGCTTTGATAGCACTGCTCCATTTTACTTCCCGGCTTGATTACACACGGATAAGCTCCGAGCCGTAAGGTGCCGCCCTTGTCGATTTCCTCGCTCTGCCCCGGCATAAAGTCGATGACCTTATGCTTGCAAAGTTCATCAAACTCTCCCGAATGGGCATCTGTAATTCCTGCCACATGTCTTGCATATTCAATGACCGCAATCTGCATGCCGAGGCAGATGCCAAAGTACGGAAGCTGTTTCTCTCTGGCATATTTTGCCGCCAGAATCATGCCTTCGATGCCACGGTTTCCGAAACCGCCCGGCACAATGATACCGTCGAGTCCGGCAAGTTCGGCTTCTATGTTTTCCTTTGTCAGCTGTTCCGAATCAATCCACTGAATCTTTACATGCGTGTTGTAATAATAACCCGCATGACGAAGCGCCTCCGCTACCGAAAGATAAGCATCATGCAGCTGTACATACTTGCCGACCAGTCCGATGGTTACGCTGTACGGTCTTGATTTGATGCGTTCCACCATCTGCTCCCATTCTAAAAGGTCCGGTTCCGGTGCCGTAATTCCCAGTTCTCTGCATACAACGCTCGAGAAATTGGATTTCTCTAACATTAACGGCGCCTCATACAGATTCGGCAGAGTTATATTTTCAATGACGCAGTCCGGCTTCACGTTACAGAACATCGATATTTTCTTAAAAATCGCTTCCTCTAACGGCTCATCGCAGCGTAACACAATAATATTCGGATTGATTCCCATGCCCTGCAGCTCCTTGACCGAATGCTGCGTCGGTTTTGACTTGTGCTCGTCCGAACCGCGCAAAAACGGAACCAGCGTTACATGGATAAACAGACTGTTTTCTCTGCCGACTTCTAGCGAAATCTGTCTGACTGCCTCTAAAAACGGCTGGGATTCAATATCACCGATGGTTCCGCCGATTTCCGTAATGACAACGTCCGCCTCCGTCTTTCTGCCGACGCTGTACACAAACTCCTTGATTTCGTTTGTAATGTGCGGAATGACCTGTACCGTGGAGCCAAGGTATTCCCCGCGGCGTTCCTTGTTCAATACATTCCAGTAGACCTTTCCTGTGGTAAGATTGGAATACTTGTTCAAATCCTCATCAATAAAACGCTCATAATGCCCTAAATCGAGATCCGTTTCCGCACCGTCCTCCGTGACATAAACCTCACCGTGCTGGAACGGGCTCATCGTGCCCGGATCTACATTAATATACGGGTCCAGCTTCTGCGCTGCCACCTTTAAACCTCTGGCCTTCAATAAACGGCCAAGGGAGGCCGCGGTTATCCCTTTGCCTAGACCGGAAACCACGCCTCCTGTTACAAAAATGTACTTCGCCATATGAAATTAACCATGCCTTTCCTATTCTACGTCCTGCAACGCATCATAGCCTTCTTCTCCGGTACGAACCTTAACGACATTTTCCACATCGTAAACGAAAATCTTGCCGTCGCCGATTTGTCCGGTGTACAGAACCTTCTTCGCCGTCTCAATGACAGTGCGAACCGGAATCTTACTTACTACAATATCAATCTGAACCTTCGGAAGCAGATTGGTTTCAACAGCAACTCCACGATAGTATTCCGTTTTTCCTCCCTGCTGACCATAGCCAAGCACATGGGAAACGGTCATGCCGGTAATACCAAGCTCGCTCATTGCCTTCTTTAATGCATCGAATCTTGCCTCCTTGCAGATGATTTCTACCTTTGTAAACTTCGGAGTACCCTCCTCGGTTGTTACCGGTTTCTTTACCGGAACCGGTGCTTCCGGAACTTCCGTCACTACCTCGACTGCCTCGCTTCTGCTGTAGGAAGAATACTTATCCACAGCAGCAACAAAGTCCGGATAAGCACTCGGAAGACCGTGCTCTGCGATATCCATACCGATGATTTCTTCTTCTGCCGTGGTACGCAGACCGTGGAACTTTTTAATCACAGCAAAGGTAATTATCATCATGACGGTTGCATAGACTGCTACGGTAAGTACGCCAAGTGCCTGAATTCCTAACTGCTTCCATGAGCCGGTGTAGAACAGTCCGGATAAACCTGCCGGAGCATCCGGGTTTGCCAGTAAGCCGACAGCAAGTGTTCCCCAGATACCGTTTGCACAGTGTACGCCGACCGCACCAACCGGGTCATCAATATGTAACTTTAAGTCTAACACTTCTACTACTACCACAACCAGGATACCGGATACAATACCGATGACCGTAGCGCCGATGCCATCGACTGCCGCACAGCCTGCGGTGACACCAACCAGACCGGCAAGAGAAGCATTTAAGCACATGGAAACATCCGGCTTGCCGTTCTTAATCCAAGTATAAATCATAGTAGTGCAGGTTGCAACTGCCGGTGCAATTGTTGTGGTTAAGAAAATGGATGCCAGCTCGGAAGCACTGGTTGCTGCCGCTCCGTTAAAGCCGTACCAGCCAAGCCAGAGGATAAAAACACCGAGTGCGCCAAGCGTAATGGAATGACCCGGAATTGCGTTGACCTTGACGACCTTGCCCTTTGCATCCGTTACATACTTTCCGATACGCGGTCCAAGGAAGATGGCTCCGACCAGTGCTGCAATTCCGCCGACCATATGGATGGCACAGGAACCTGCATAATCGTGGAAGCCAATCTGCGACAACCAGCCGCCGCCCCAGATCCAGTGTGCTTCAATCGGATAAATCACGAGGGAAATCACAGCCGAGTAAATGCAGTATGCGGAAAACTTTGTTCTCTCTGCCATGGCTCCCGAAACAATCGTTGCCGTTGTTGCACAGAATACGAGGTTAAATACAAAGGTGGAAGCTGCCGTAAAACCGCCGTCCGCAGGATTTGCAATGAACTCCTTGAAGTTTGTGAACAAATCCATGTTCGGAATACCAATCAGACCGAACAGTGCGTCCTCTCCCATCATTAACGTGTAGCCGAGCAGTGAAAAGACAACCGTACCGATACAGAAGTCCATCAGGTTTTTCATAATGATGTTACCTGCATTCTTTGCTCTTGTAAAACCGGTCTCCACCATGGCAAAGCCGGCCTGCATCCAGAAAACCAATGCCGCACCGATTAAAAACCAAAACTCAACTGTCATAAAAATTCCCCCTTTTCCTTATCGTTTCCTTTATCTGACACCAAACAACAGCTCGCCGTATGTCGGGAACGGCCAGTACTTTTCTGCGGTTACGGTTTCTGCCTCATCCGCAGCAAGTCTCAGTTCGCTCATACGTACCAGAATCGTATCGCGGATTGCCTTCGATTCTTCCTCTACATCCGACGCGGTACTTAATTTCAGTACGGCATCTTCGAGTGCATCCGCTCTGTCTGCGATACGGTCTGCCAGCGTGGAAAGCTTCTTTACCAGCCCCTTTTCATAAGCACAGGTAAGTGTCGGCTCCAATGCTGTCTTTTTGCCTGCCGCAGCCGCAAGCTCAGCCGCATAGGCCTCCACTGCCGGAAGAATCTGCTTTCTTGCCATGTCAAGCATCGTGTTTGCTTCAATTACCACTGTCTTGCAGTAATTTTCAAGCATAATCTCACATCTGGACTTTAATTCCGATTCGGAATATACCTTATGTAATGTCAGCATCTCGATGTTCTTCTTATCCAAAAGATGCGGCATGCAGTCCGGTGTGGTACGATAGTTTAAAAGTCCTCTCTTCTCTGTTGCTTCCTTAATCCATCCCTCGTCATAGCCGTTTCCGTTGAAGATAATGCGCTTATGCTCTTTGATGGTTTCCTTAATTAAATCATGCAGTGCCGTCTCAAAGTTCTCTGCACCCTCCAGCTTATCGGCATAAACTCTTAAGCTTTCTGCCACTGCACTGTTTAACATAATGTTGGCACAGGCAATGCTGTTGGACGAACCAAGCATACGGAACTCAAATTTGTTTCCGGTAAATGCAAACGGTGAAGTACGGTTACGGTCTGTCGTGTCTCTTGCGAACTTCGGCAGTACATCCACGCCAAGCTTCATCGTTGTCTTCTTTGCTCCGTTGTACGGTGCATCGTTTTCGATGGCTTCCAGTACGGCATTCAGCTCATCGCCCAAAAACATCGAAACAACGGCAGGCGGTGCTTCGTTTGCACCTAATCTGTGGTCGTTTCCTGCGGTCGCCACCGCAATACGAAGTAAATCCTGATAATCATCCACCGCTTTGATTACAGCGCATAAAAACAGAAGAAACTGTGCATTTTCATACGGGGTATCTCCCGGAGACAACAGGTTCACACCGGTATCGGTAGAGATGGACCAGTTGTTATGCTTACCGCTTCCGTTCACTCCCGCAAACGGCTTTTCATGCAGCAGGCAGACAAGTCCGTGGCGTGCAGCCACCTTCTGCATCATTTCCATCATCAGCTGGTTCTGGTCGGTAGCAATGTTGGTAGTGGAATAAATCGGTGCCAGCTCATGCTGTGCCGGTGCTACCTCGTTGTGCTCCGTCTTTGCTAAAACTCCTAACTTCCAGAGTTCCTCGTTTAAGTCCTCCATGTAAGCTGCTACTCTCGGCTTAATCATACCGAAGTAATGGTCGTCCATTTCCTGTCCCTTCGGCGGCTTTGCACCAAACAGGGTTCTGCCCGTAAAGATTAAATCCTTACGCTTGTTAAACGCCTCTCTGTCTACTAAGAAGTATTCCTGCTCCGGACCTACCGAGGTGCTGACGTGTTTTACATCGGTATTTCCGAACAGCTTCAGAATACGAAGTGCCTGACGGTTTAATGCTTCCATGGAACGAAGCAGCGGAGTCTTTTTATCCAGTGCTTCACCGCCATACGAACAGAATGCCGTAGGAATGCAGAGTGTCTTTCCTTTAATAAATGCATAGGAGGTCGGGTCCCATGCGGTATAGCCTCTTGCCTCAAAGGTGGCTCTTAAGCCTCCGGACGGGAAGGAAGAAGCATCCGGCTCACCCTTAATCAGCTCTTTTCCCGAAAACTCCATAATGACACGTCCGTCCGGAGCCGGTGTAATAAAGCTGTCGTGCTTTTCTGCGGTAATACCGGTCAATGGCTGGAACCAGTGGGTAAAGTGGGTAGCGCCCTTGCTGACTGCCCAGTCCTTCATTGCAGCGGCAACTGCATTTGCCACCGACAAATCAAGCTTTGCGCCCTCATCAATCGTCTTCTTTAAAGACTGATACACATCTGCTGCCAGATTCGCCTTCATCATTCTGTCGTCGAATACAAGACTTCCAAAATAATCGGATACCTTTTCCATATACAATCCTCCTTGTTTTCCGAAGGAAAATGCGCTCTGCGTTATGAGCGCAGAGGATTTTCTCTCCTTTTCCTAAGATTCGATAAAAATAAAAGTGGCAAAGGCGTCTCGGAGACCATAGTCTCTAAGACGCCTTTGCCTTGATGCAGGAATTTTATACCTAATTCCCTGTCCTTGTCAACCCCTTTTTTTCATTTTTTTCATTTTTTTCTTTTTCATGGACACAAAAACTACAGTGTGCTATAATGCTATTCATCAGGCAGCAGGAAAAAAATATCAAAAGAAAGAAGGAAGGTACATGAAATATTCAGTGCAGGAAGTCATACAGTATGTGCAGGAGGAGGACGTAAAATTTATCCGTCTTGCATTTTGCGACGTCTACGGCAGGCAGAAGAACATCTCCATTATGCCGGATGAGCTTCATCGCGCCTTTACCTACGGAATTGCCATTGATGCCTCTGCAATTTCCGGCTTCGGTGACGAAACCCATTCCGACCTTCTTTTGCATCCGGAGCCGGAAACTCTGACCGTATTGCCGTGGAGACCGGAGCATGGACGTGTCGTGCGTATGTTCTGCAGCATCTCCTACCCGGACGGCAGACTGTTTGAAGGCGATACCAGAAGCCTGCTAAAAAATGCAATCTGTACTGCCGAGAAAGCAGGTCTTCACTTTGCTTTCGGCTCTGAAATGGAATTTTATCTGTTTAAGCTCGACGAAAACGGCAATCCGACCAGAGAGCCGTATGATACCGCCGGATATATGGACATTGCACCGGAGGATAAGGGGGAGAACATCCGCCGTGAGATCTGTCTGACGCTGGAGCAGATGGGCATCCGTCCGGAAAGCTCTCATCACGAGGAGGGTCCGGGGCAGAATGAAATCGACTTCCGCTATTCCGACCCGCTCACTGCCGCAGACCACGCCATGACCTTCCAGACCGTTGTCAAAACCGTAGCACACCGGAACGGTCTGTCTGCCGACTTTTCCCCGAAGCCGTTAAAAGGAAAGCCGGGAAACGGTTTCCATATCAATATGTCTGTCGGTAACGATACAAAGGGAGACTACCTTCCTTTCATGATTGCCGGTATCCTCGAAAAAATATCGGATATGACGGTATTTCTCAACCCATGCGAAAACTCTTATGAACGTTTTGGCAGCCATAAAGCTCCGGGGCACATTTCCTGGTCCGGCGAAAACCGCTCCCAGCTCATCCGGATTCCTGCCGCCATCGGAGAATACCGCCGTGCGGAGCTACGCTCTCCGGACCCTGCCTTAAATCCTTACCTTGCATTTACCCTGTTGATTTATGCAGGTATGTACGGAATCAGGCATAAACTTCCTCTGCCGGAAGCTGCCGATGTCAATCTTTTTACGGCGGATACCAGCGTCATCTCCAAATACAAACGGCTGCCGCAAAGCCTGCGCGAAGCCTCCGTGCTTGCCGCAAACAGCGAATTTATTGCAGAATGTCTGCCTGCAGCCATCATTGCAACGTACTGTAAGCACTAATCATTAACAATTTAGGTCACAGCATCGGCAGACAGCCGGACTGCGGCGTATCAGAAGAATATCATACGATAAACCAAGGGAGGAGAATCACATGAGTTTAAAAGAATCGATTTACAGCGTCTTAGTTGTATCCGCTTCAGAAAGCTTCTACTCCTCCATAAAAACGGTTCTGCCGGAGCCGGACTGCGAACCGGTGCACTTTGTTTCGAGTATCAGCGCCGCCAAACGTGCCATGCTGGAAACAGTCTATGATTTTGTGATTATCAACTCGCCGCTTCCGGACGAATTCGGCACCCGCTTTGCCATCGATGCCGCGGGCAAAAAGGGAACCGTCGTGCTCTTTCTCGTCAAAAACGAGCTGTACCCGGAAATCTATGCCAAAGTATTTGAACATGGTGTGTTTACGCTGGCAAGGCCTACCTCCAGGCAGATGATGACCCTTGCGTTTGACTGGCTGATGTCTGCCCGTGAACGCCTGCGCAAATCCGAGAAAAAGACGTTAACCGTGGAAGAAAAGATGGAAGAAATCCGAATCGTAAACCACGCAAAATGGATTTTAATTGACGAACTGAAAATGAGTGAGTCAGAGGCTCATCACTACATAGAAAAACAATCAATGGACAATTCGCTTCCGCGGCGTGAGGTCGCGGAGCAGATTATCCGGACGTATTCTTAAAAAGGACTTACCGGTCACTGTGATATGTTACTGCCGATAAGTCCTTTCCTTTTTATACGTTTGCTACTTCATCAAACACCGGCTGTAATGCAGGATACAGCTGTTTAAATACCTGATACTTCTTTTCGTACTTTGCCGTAAGCTCTGCATCCGGCTCGGTCACGGAAACAACATGAATCAGCTTTTCTCCTGCTTCTTCTACGTTTTTAAAAACACCGCAGCCGACTGCTGCTAAAATTGCGCCGCCATAACCCGGTCCTTCCTCGCTGTTGATACATTCTACCGTCACATTCATAATGTTGGCAAGCAGCTTTCTCCATAACGGACTCTTTGCTCCGCCGCCGGTTGCGCGGACACGGTCAATCTTTACGCCAAGGCTTCTTGCGATTTCCACGGAATCCCTGAGTGCAAACGTCACACCCTCCAATACTGCCTGCGTCATATCGGCTCTTGTCGTATCCATCGTCATACCGATAAAAGTGCCTCTCGCATTCGGATTGTTATGCGGGGTACGCTCTCCCATCAGGTACGGAAGGTAGTACACATGATTTTCGCCAAGTGTCGTAATCTTTTCCTGCTCTGCGGCGTAATCCTTTGTTCCGATGATTTCGTCCATCCACCACTTATTGGAGGATGCCGCCGAGAGCATACAGCCCATCAGGTGATACTTTCCGTTGGCATGGGCAAACATATGTAAAGCATTGGCATCGTCTACCGCAAACTTATCGCAGGAAACAAATACCGTACCGGAGGTTCCGAGCGAAACGATACACATACCATCCTTTGTGGTCCCTGTGCCGACAGCCCCCGCCGCATTATCTCCGGCTCCTGCAATGATTTTGACGTTTTCCGAAAGGCCAAGGCGCTCCGCAACGTCCTTCTTTATGGTACCGACTACCTCATAGCTTTCGTAAATCTTTGCAAGCTGTTCCTCTCTGATACCGCAGATTTCAAGCATTTCCTTCGACCAGCATTTGTGCTCGACATCCATCAAAAGCATTCCCGAAGCATCCGAAACATCCGTACAGTGTACACCGGAAAGCAGATAGGCAAGATAATCCTTCGGCAGCATAATCTTTGCAATCCTTGCAAAGTTTTCCGGCTCGTGCTTTCTTACCCATAAAATCTTCGGTGCGGTAAAGCCGGTCAGTGCCATATTAGCCGTATATGCAGAAATCTTCTCTCTGCCGATGGTTTTGTTTAAATAATCGCACTCTTCCTGCGTTCTTCCGTCGTTCCAGAGAATTGCCGGACGAATCACGCGGTCCTGTGCGTCCAGCATCACCAGCCCGTGCATCTGTCCGCCGAAGCTGATGCCGGCAATGTCTTTTAAATTACACTGTGCGGAAAGCTTTTGGATGGAAGCCTCCATCTGCGCTACCCAGTCGGACGGATTCTGCTCCGACCAGCCCGGCTTCGGAAAGCTGAGTCCGTACTCACCGCCCGCACTTGCTTTAATTTCGCCGTTTTCGTCCATTACAACAAGCTTAATCGACGATGTTCCCAAATCAATACCCAGAAATAACATGTTTTCTCCCAACCTTTCTAGAAATTCTGTCCGTTCCAGCCCCAGTCATTTACCCCGTGATAGGTGACATACACTGCATTGCCCGGAATTCCGAGCACCGTTTCAAAAATCCGGCAGATGTTTCCGGTCATTTTGTTGTAAGCGGCGGAAGAGGCGCTGCCAAACAGGCTGACTGCCACATAGGCACCCTTCTCTAACTTTCTGCCGCCCATATAAAGGTCATAATTGTCCTCTATTCCAATCATAAGATAACTTTCCGGCTTATTCAAGTCAGATATTGCTTTTCCTAACTCAGATTTGAGCACGTCACGCTTTTCCTGCGGAACGGACACGGTAATTTTTGAATCGATAAATGGCATATTTGGTTCCTCGCTTTCTTAGTCATATTGTTGCTTTCATTATACCCGACGATTGCAATTTTTTAAATAGCGCTTCTATAGCTCCAGTTCCTTCACCAGCTCCTGCACCCGCACACGTTCAAACCAGAAATCCTCCATCGGATTACGCAGATAATGCTGCAGGGCATCCGCATCCTTTATCACTTCATCAAACGGCTCCCCGATTTCCCCTTTTTCACTGTGGTGATATACCCCCTGCGTCACCATTTCAATTTCCTCTTTCGTAAATTCTCCGGTCTCTTTTAACATTTCATGCACATAAGGTGCCGATAAATGCGCATGGTCGTCGCTTTCTTCAACAAAATAGGAGGTATAATCATGCAGCATGCCTGCTATCTGGGCAAGCTCCGCCATCTTCCTTCCCATACCGCGCTTTAATGCCAGCATCGCTGCCGCCTGTCCTACGCCATACAGATGCACATAGCCGTTTCTGCGAAGTTCCGCATCCGGCAATGCATTTAAAAGTGCATCCAGACGCTTTGCAATTGTGTCAACCCTTGTAAACTGCCGTTCGTACATAGTGTCACCTTCGGTCTTTCTGTTTTCAGCCTATCAGTACCTTTTTTCATTCTGCTTTAGTATAACGGATTTTGGGAGAAATTACAAGAAGGAAGGACTGCATTTCTGCCTGCCTATTCATCAAATCGCGCATGATTTCGATATTGAAAGGAAAATAGGTACAAAAAATCCACCAAACCACGATAACCTAACACTGCTTCAGGGCATCCTATCGTAATTTGATGGATTTTAGTATCATAACTTAACTGCTTACTCTTCCGGTACGGTCACCTCTACCGGTGCAACATATGCCGGAATTCCCGTTCTCTTATCAATCAAGGTCAGAGTGATCGTCACCTTACCCGGACGTACCGGTGTCAGCTTACCTACCTTGTCTACCCAGACGATCGTCTTGTCGGAAGATGTCCATACATATTCGTATACTTCCTTCTTCCAGTTCTTTACGCCGTAGAAATTTAAGTCAATTCTCTCATTCCTCTTCAACAGGAGTGTATCAAACGTACAATTACTCGAAGTACCGAGTCTGATCTTATTCTCCTCAGACTCCGGTATGACAACCTCCAGAGATTGTACATTCAAAAGCTTTCCTGTTTTCTTATTTTTCAGCTGCAGTGTCAGTGTTGCCACTCCTGCACGCTGTGCCGTAATGACACCGGCGTTTGTTGTCGTGAGTATCGAAGCATCCGAGGTTTCCCAAAGGTATTCGTATTTGTCAAGTTCCCAGTTCTTTACACCATAGAAATTAATATCAACACTATCGCCCGGAAGCAGTGTACGGACAGGATGGGTATCTTCCTTGCTTGTTCCAAGCTCAACATACTTCCATGCCTCCTCCGGATCATTTTTGATTTCCGGTTCTTCCTCTACGACTACAACTATGGTTTCTTTTCTTGTATTTTCGCCTTCACCGATGGTTACTACAATCTCAGACATTCCCGGATTCTTCATGGTTACGTTGCCGTCTGCATCTACTTCCACTGCATCCGTATTAGAACTTTCCCACTTGACATTCGCAGCATCCGCATCAACAAGTTCGGCAATTGTCAGCTTATTTGTAGTGTTCGGATTCTGTACCAATGCTTTTATGCTGTCACCACTCTCGTTGGTAATCTTCTCATTCGAGCTAGGTACTTCTACAACTCCCGGAACCGGAGTCGGTGTCGGCTCTGGCGTTGGCTCCGGTGTCGGTTCCGGCGTTGGCTCCAGTGTCGGTTCCGGTGTCGGCTCCGGCGTCGGTTCCGGTGTCGGTTCCGGCGTTGGCTCCGGCGTCGGTTCCGGTGTCGGTTCCGGTGTCGGTTCCGGTGTCGGTTCCGGCGTTGGTTCCGGCGTTGGTTCCGGTGTCGGCTCCGGCGTTGGCTCCGGTGTCGGTTCCGGCGTCGGTTCCGGTGTTGGCTCTGGTGTCGGCTCCGGTGTCGGTTCTGGTGTCGGTTCCGGTGTCGGCTCCGGTGTCTGAACGGTCAATTCTGTGTTTTTCCATGTCCCGCCGTCATAATCCGCTACCCGAACCGTGTAGGTTTCTCCGGAAGTTAATGTAATACCGGATATCACCCCTTCAAATTTGTTGTTCAGCACTACTAAGCTTTCCATAATCAGCAGGTTTTTCTGACTGTCCAAAACCTGCACTACCACCGCTGCCGATACATTCGATGTTGTTCCCGATATCTCAATTTCGCTCGTTGTTCCGGAAGTTTCCAGCGTTGTTACTGTTCCGTTTCCCGCAGCATATGCTGTTATTCCGTTCGAGAATACGAGCAGCATAGCAATCACTAATACCATTATTTTCTTCATAAGCATTCCCTCTATTCTTCAGGCTTCCATTCCACACCTGCGCCGGAACCAACCTTAACTCCGCCGAAGCTGTCACTGTCACCGGCAACAAACGCAAACACTTCTATCTTATCCAGCGCATCATATTCCGACTCAGTTCCGCTCCAAACAAGGAAATCATCACAGTACTTGTCTTCTCCCGTCGTTCGAATCGGTGTGTCATTTAATCGTCTTTCTGCCGAAATCATCTTACATTTCACCGTCCCATCCGTCATCGTGACAGTAACGGAAAGAGAAACTCTGTCTGTGTCCTCAGGCATCTGGTCGCCAGTCGCATAGTAGAAAGCAGCAGTGACCGCTTTTTCGTCTGTGCCATCCATGCTATAGTTTTGGATGTTATCCGTACCATGCCAGATGTCATAGGTTCCATTTTGCACTGATGTATCTGACAGATGCAAACCGACACGACGTATGGTTACATATCCTTTTGAACCATCACTGTAAGTAATTACTAACGGTATCTCGTCATAGGCCGAACGGAAGGAAAGAACGAAATCGTTTTCCACCGGATTAATTTCTGCTACAGCATCCGAAATATATCTGGTATCCAAGGCAACATTCGTGATTGCTTTATTACCGTACGGATTGATGCCTCTCGAATCTACGATTGTTGAAATTGTAAGATTTCTGCTTTCATCGCTTCCGTCATTTCCATAATAAATCTCTGCATAACTTGCTGCGCCCGCCGTTCCGGCAGAAAATAGAGGTACACTTGCAAATCCCCATGCTGCTGCCGAAACACCTCCGGTAATTTTAGCACCGGAGTAATTTTCAGGCAGTACCGCCAGACGACAGCTAATATCACCAATGGCAGGATCGTCTCCAAGCCCGGAGTGTTCCTGCGAAATGTGAGCAGCCCAGATGGCGCTGTCTCCGCTCTCCAGTCTTCCGATAGCGCACGTACCATTTCCGAATATAGATACTTCCCCGTTTCCACTCACATAGATGTCCATGTTTTCTCTACTCATTGCAGAAGTATCCACTACCTGATACTTATTTCCGGTTTTTACTACAAACTCTTTGGCTCCGTTTAAAAGATAAATCTTTCCAGTCGCGGATTTCGATTCACTAAACGTAATGGTATAAGTGTAGTAAGGCAACCCGGTTGTGCTGTCATTTCCGGAACCACTTTCTAAGGTTACAGCATTCATTAATGCATCTGAAACCGTCGAAAATGTATTATCAAACATGCCATAATACGGTCGCTTATTTCCACCATTCACCTTTCCAAAAAATTCCCACCAAAGCTCTGTTGTAAAGTATTCCTTTAATGAGTCAACCGCTGTATCCGGTTGCTGTAAATCCACATAATATGCATATTCATGTTCTTCAACCGCCCCTATCGCCTCATCTATCAATTCATCCGTTGGCGGTTCCGGCTCTTCTCCGTTGTCAAATTCAACCTGAATGCGATAGTAGTTCTCGTCTTCATTCGTCTGTGGCAGAGGAATCGAGCAGGTATTGTTAACAAATTTGTCTGCAGAAATTGTCTGCCCGCCTTCCACCCTGATTTCACCCGGAGCACTTCCTTCCTCCCAGCTAATCGTGATAGACTCTGTACCCTTTGACACGCGAACCTTCATAGACTGTCCGTCATCGTCAACTGACTTGTCTTCCTCGTCAATGCCTTCCGGTGTTATTGTTCCGTCTCCGATGCAATTAAATTCTACGATAACCGGTTTATCCTCGTTACCGCCAAAGGCATCATATTCTGACCACCATATCTCCACACGAAAGCCGGCAGTGCTCTTTGGGGTAAATGAAACGGTATTCCCCACTAAGCTCAGCTTATTTGGATTATCATCCGGATAATCCGTTCTATATTCTTCATTTTCTCCATCTATCCTGATAGAAACAACCGGTGTGGCATTCTTTCGATGTTCCGGTGGTGTCAGTGCAAATATAAGCTCTGTTTCCTCAGTAAATTCTTGTTCTTCACTATCTGCCACATATCTCCCGTTTACCGTTACACTTGCATCATTATTATCGCCTGAATCATAACGAACCTCATAGTGATTGTCAGAGATTCCTCCCGGATTTTCGCCAGGATCTCCTCCCTGATTCCCTCCAAAATCAACCTGAATGCAATAAAAGTTTTTCTTGCTTCCATCGTCGTTCGTTTGTGTCAGCGGAATCGTACAAGTATTATTTACAAAATCAGCAGCAGAAAAATTCTGATCTCCGCCCGCCCTGATTTCATTCGGAGCGTTTCCTTCCTCCCAGCGAATCGTGACAGACTCTGTTTCCTCTGATACACGAACCTTCGTCCATTGTTCGTAAACAAACTTGTCTTCCCCCGCGATGTCTTCCGGTGTTATGGTTCCGTTTCCGAGGCATTCGAATTCTACAATAATCGGCTTTTCCTCGTTGCGATCAAATGCATCATATGCAGACCACCATATCTCCACCCAGAAACCTGTATCGCTCTCTGGAGTAAACGAAACGGTATTTCCCGCTAAGCTCAGCTTATTTGGATTATCATCCGGATAATCCGTTCTATATTCTTCATTTTCTCCATCTATCCTGATAGAAACAACCGGTGTGGCATTTTTCCGGTGTTCCGGCGGTGTCAGTGTAAATGTAAGCTCTGTTCCTTTAGTAAAGACCTGTTCTGCATTATTTTCCACGGAATTTCCATTTACATTTACAGCTGCATCGTTATTTGAATCATAACGAACCACATAGCAATTGTCAGAGATTCCTCCCGGATTTTCGCCTCCCTGATTTCCTCCAAAATCAACACGAATGTAATAATGATCCATCGTCGGTGTCAGTGGAATCGTGCAGGTATTATTTAAAAAATCACCTGCGGAAAGTGTCAGGTCTCCTTCCGCCCTGATTTCACTCGGAGTTGTTCCTTCCTCCCAGCGAATCGTGACAGACTCTGTATCCGCTGATACGCGAACCTTCGTCCATTGTTCGTAAACAATCATGTCTTCATTTGCGATGTTTTCCGGTGTTACTGTTCCGTTTCCGAAGCATTCAAATTCTACAATAACCGGCTTTTCCTCGTTACCGCCAAAGGCATCATATTCTGTCCACCATACCAGCACTTCAATACCTGCATCGCTGTTTGGCGTAAACGAAACAGTGTTATTCACTAAGCTCAGCTTATAAGGATCATCATCCGCAAGGTTAGTGCTGTAATATCCTTCGTTTTCTCCACCTACCTTAATAGCAACAACCGGTGCGGGATCCTGACAATCTTCCGGTGGTGTTAACGTAATATTTAACGCATCACCCTGCGCAAACTCATATTCTTCTCCATCATTGACCGATACGTCATTTACTGTTACAGCTGCACCGTTGTTTGCATCATAACGAACCACATAGCGATTATCTGGAATTCCTTCCGGATTTTCGCCTCCCCCTGGATTCTGGCGAACCCATCTTGTTCTCTCTGCATCATAGCAGAAAGTCTCTCTAAATTCAAAATTGTTATATGCTGTTTCTCCGTCACAATCATACAACGTAATACCGGTTACTGTTGAACCGCCACAAATATCCAAAATTTGTCCGTCTTCAACTGTAAGACTTCCTCCTGCTTTTACTTCAAGGCTACCTCCATCTTTGATATTCAGTCCATTCGGATACTCCGGATCTTCCGATGCTCCGATGAAAAGTTCTCCGTCTATGATAACCGAATCCGCCTCAACAAATGCATTCAATGTCAGTTTCTTCCCTGCTGCCACACTTAGACTGTCAGCAGCAAGCCACCCACTAAATTCAAAATTGTCAATCATTTCATAGCTGTAAACAGCTCCGAGCGAATCCTCTGACCCCTTAAATTGCTCCGAGGTGAAATGCTCTACCACCGTAAGCGCACTGCCCGTAGAAGTGGTCGATATTATTGACCCGATAGTATTCGAAGGAGTAATCACAACAGCTCCGGTATTAATGGAACCATTTCCTGAAATCTCAAAGTTTCTTACACCAATGGTTACCGGCGCAGTTACATTTGCATTTTGTACCCAGAGTTCAATCCCGGTCAACTCTTCTTCGGATACCTCAACTGCTGTTTCTGCCCCATCGATAAACAATGCTTTTGTTGTTCCATCCTTTTGGCTTGCAAAGAGATAATCCGCCGGATTTTCTACTGCCTCCGTTGCGTTAATATACGTTTTCTCTGCCTCAGCGAAAGCAGGAAGCGGCACCATATCAAGCATCAATATGATGCTCATTACAATACCAAATACTGCCCGTATGCCTCTTTTCATTTTCATCCGTCCTTTCTTCTGTATTTTCTGCTACAGCATATTCAAACATCACGATTGAATATTAAGCCAACTATAGATTAGAACGCATAACCCCCAAAAAACTACTCCCCATAGGGACAGAATAAAAATTAAGTCGATTTTTTGAAGGGTAGTTTTGGGGTAGGCGGCTTGTTTTCTATTTTATTTGTTCTTTTTCTTTCTGCGGCGCAGTATCAGAACTCCTGCCACAGAACCGGCAAGGACAACCACAATGCCTGCCACAATCGCAAGGATAATTCCTACAGGCATTTCATCCTCCTTATTTTTGTCTTCTGTTCGTCCCGGTGTTTCCGGTTCGGAAGGCCGTACTTCTTCCTGTCCCGCAGTAAATCCGCCATTTACTTTAACAAGGCCGTTCGCTGACTTCCCATTATAACCGGTGACAGCCGCATTCAACGTTACCGTCATGGCATCTTCTTCTGCGAGTTCAATTCCCTGCAGGATGATTTTAAAGGATTTTGCTAACAGCTTTCCTCCGCATATCGGCGTATGCTCCGGACTTATCTCAGCATCTGCTGCCTCAAAGCTGTAAGAAGCATCTGTCTTACCGTTTAGCTTCGCACATTCGATGTTGATATTCTCTGCTGTTACTGTTGCTGTTTCCACGTATCGGTCAAACATCAGATACCAGCTTCCGTCTGCAAACTGCATCGATGCATGAGGCTTTTCTACAGAGGTCAATCCGATATTGACATCAAGCTGCGGAGGTAAAACCGGAAGATAGTTGATGCCGTCGATTGTCACCGTGGCTGCAGGGTCATTCTGCGATGTATTTTCTTCATAGCCGGCCTTATATACTTTTACAAACCAGTTTCCCTCCGGAACATCCCACGCATATCGTCCGTCCGAGTCTGAGATCAGCGGATTGCTTTGTCCGAATGCTTCCGCTTCAAACCATTCCATCCCTTCCCCATACAGGGTAACGGTAGCTCCCTCCACCCGGTTGCTCGCCACAGCCTCATAAATATAACCGGACGGGTCAACAATTCCTGTATAGTTTTTCGAATTACCATCATTCTTTTTATCTCTTCTCAGGCTGTTTCGAACGTAATCATTTATCTCCTTCATTGACATCTTGCCATCCTGATACTTGGAATAGAGATCCGCAATCTCATCTCTTGACAGATTGGTTGCTTTCATATACTCAAACATCAACTCGGTAAAGCTTTGCTCGGCATACGCCCAATCAGCATCGGCATAGCTGCTTGAAGCTGATTTGATTGCTCCCTGAATACCGGTAAATTCTGTAGCATCAACTACTTCTTTACCAAGCGGATGCTTAGAAATAGCTTCGTTGGCTATTCCACACATAATTTCCGTTCCAAGATTTTTATTTGTGCTATTGGTAGCACGGTTATAGTCGTCGCGCGCCTGATGTGCCATATTTTCAATTCTCTGTCCCTGCTCCCGAGGCAAATCGTAGCTGCTTCTTATTAAGAAAGAAATGATATCTTTATTTCCGCTTGCTGTCTGTTCTCTTTCATACGCAGCATTGGCAGAGCCTCCGAGTTCAAAGCCATTCATTACCTGTCCTACTCCTACCTTATTTATGTAAGGAGAGGCTTTCGATATCATGGAGTTAGATGAATTTTTCATATATCCGGCAAGATACTCCACCCCTTCATCACCGAAACCGCTGACCTCCTTTTTAAAATCTTCTACCACAACAGTCCAAAGGGTCGCGTTTGTCAGCCCACCGCCTTCTTGTTGTCCCGTTTGTCCGTTAGGGACTGACATCAGTATCAGTTCTGACTCATTTTCTTTTGAAGAAGTCTCAGTTGATACCGGGCAATTGTCCTTATCGTAGATGTGCATCTCGACCACTTTATAGGTATTTTCTGTAAAATCTACAATGCCATACTTGACACCGGTTTCCAGCGTCTGTATGTATTCTCCGTATACAATCTGCTTTCCGTCATGAACCTGATAGAAATCAGCTCCCGCATTCTTCATCGCATCCAGCTCTGCCTCCGTAGTTTCATACGTGGTAAGCGTAACGATGACATCATCACCAAACTCACTTACACTCGGAATCTTTGGAATCTCCTTGTATGTAACGTTCATTTTACTCGACGCGTTAGGAATCAAGGCAGAGGTAAATTCCCCGGGCAAAGGCTCCGGCAGCTTTTGTTTTACAGATTCCTGCTTAAAATCAAACCACACCTTTACCGGAAGAAGATTTTTTTCTCCGTAATCAAAGGTTTCTGAGTAATAGGTGGTAATCGGAATTCCAAGACGTGATTTCGTTTCTCCCTTCTTTGCCGGGAACTCAAGCATCGTTCCGTCACTGCATAACACACGGAAAACAGGATCTTCTGAAATACGATCTGCGTTTTGTACATCCGCCTCACAGGACATTTTCGTACTATTCTTCCACACATAGGAATCCGTATATCTCTTTCCTTCTTCGACCAGATAGATTCCGCTTAACGCCGCACAATCACTTTTAAAATATACCGTAAGAGGAGCTGATTCTTCGCCGTCGCAGACTGCCTTCAGTACATGGGTAGAGGAATACGTTCTCACTACAGCGAAAGCATCATTCTCCCTAGGGAACCAGACCACGGTTTCCCATTTCCCCCACTGGTTTACATCAACGGACGAAAGAAGATTGGAACCATCGTACAGATACACGGTACTGTTTGGAGTTGCAAAGCCGTAACAATACACTTCACCCGTTGCCGTTGTGTCAAATGCATTCAGCGTTACCTTATCACCGGATACATAGTATTCCCCAAGGCTTATATCCCTAACCGTCATTCCGTTTACAACAGCATCCACCATAACGGTTACAATCATGGAAGTATGCTCATTGATGCGAAGCTTTGCAGAAAAATCACAGGCTCCGTTCACCGGAGTTTCTAAATCGATTCTCTCAACGTAGTAAGTATTTTTAGTATCCTGATAAAGAGAGGTCGAAACCAGTTCCCCGTTCACTGCAAGTGTCCCATTTTCATACATGGCAGTAACAGACTGTTCTGTACGACCGCTAACATTATTTATTGCATAGATTCTAAACGAGGAAATCTTGTAGTCAGAACTATCTGCCTCAATATGTCCTGAAATGGTAAGCAAATCCTCCGAAGGCTTTATTTCCAGCGGAACCGTCAGAAAAGATTTTTCCGCAAACGGGTTTTCACCCGTTGCATTGACAAAAGGCACCTCAATTTCGCCAAGTTCCGTTACCGTTCCGTTCTCCACAGAAAATGTAACCATATGTTCTGCATCCATAATGGAAGAATATTGCTCATCACTTAAGCCCGTCTGTGATGCCGTTGCATAAAAGAGAAGCTGATAGCTTCCTTCCTGTAAAAGAACTTCATCCGTTACCTTTGGCAGTTCACACTTAGTGTAGATATGTTCACCGGCACCATCCATCACCTCCACTGTAACATAACCATAATGATTGTCACCCAGAAGTGCCTGAAAAGCTACTGCACCGGCATTTACCCGAAGTTCTGCACTCTGATTTTTGTTCACTGTAACAGAAACCATTTCCAAATGCGGATATTTTAAGTTTACAACATAAGAATCCCCTAAATCACTTTCCCATTCCGGCAGAAAGGAAAGTCCATCCTCCCCGTTAACAAAGGTGCCCGGAATCTCTTTATTACCGGTATGGTCATAAACGTGCAAATACTCCCTGACTTCCTTCCAAAGCACCTTGGCAAAGGACGGATCGATATCTTCCGACAGCGTTAACGAAAAAACAGGTTCACTTTCTTTTAATGTCATATTGCAGGAAATACTGCTTCCCTCTGATAATTGACTTTGAGGAATGATGTAATCTTCCAAATAATAACCGTCTTTGGAAAAGTGCAGCACGGCATCTCCGCCATTGTATATTCCGGTAAACCTGTAATTTCCGTCTTTATCTGTCGTAACACTTTCAGATATCGTACCGGCAGTCTTCATTTCCAGTGATACGGTAACATTCGAAAGCGGTTGGTTGTTTTCATCACAGACACGACCATAAGCTTCTGCACCTTTAGTAAACGGATATACCGTCACATCGACATACCCGTCCTCCGGTACCTGCACGTAATAAGGAGAACCGTTTTTGATATTTCCAAAATTATAGGTATAACCCATCTCCGGGTATTCCGGCACAACCGATATCGCTACGGTTTCTCCCGGTATCACCTTGCATGGTACGTTGCCATAGCAGGTAAGTAAATCTTCACTGTAAGCTACGACTCTGCATTTATCATAGATTTCTCCTTCCAGGTATACGGTTACGTTAAGCTCCACATATTCTTGCTTCTCTTCTTCCACGCCGTAATGCTCATCTCCGAGGTAGCCTCCGTCCTCCGGATTGGAAACACGTACCGGCTTCGTTCCCAAAACAAGAGAAGCTTTGGAATGCGCTGCTTCGCTCATCACATCCTCTTCATATACCACCACTGCCGGATAGTATGCTCCGCTTGGAATGACTAAAAGAGGCGGGTCATAAAGTCCGGTGGAATTAAGCAGTACGCTGGAAAAGCTTGCACTACTTGTTGTCGCAGATTCCAGTGCTAATCCATAGACTCGCGTGCACTGTTCATAATCAATGCCATAACGAAGTCCGTCCGCAAAATCCTTCGCTGCATTTTCACTGCCGTAAGGGACCAGGAAGAACCGTATATAACCTTGGGTATATACCTTCGTATCCGTCGGCATCTGAAGGTCAATGGCAAAGGTATCATTCACATTAATGATTGCGGAATCACCACCAACATTTGATACGGAAAAATCCCTGACCTTAATCACCTCCGTCAGATGTTCAACCACTACCTCTGTTCCGTCGACACTCTTTGTTTGAACCTGATAGGTTTCCTCCGTTTCCGCAAAAGTAGTCACACTTCTACCCGCATCTGCCATGTTTCCCTGCAGCACCAGTGTAGCTGCTAACAAAATTACCAAACCTTTTTTCCACTTTTTCATTTTGTTCGTTACCATCATGTCAAACCATCCTTTCGTACAAGGCTATCCGCCCTTTCTGCATTTTATGCTATGGTATTTTAAACTGCATGTTTGTATACTAACCCAACTATAGATTAAAACGCATCACTCAAAAAAAACACTCCCCATAGGGACAGATTAAAAACTAAGTCGATTTTTGAAGGGTAGTTTTGGGGTAGGCGGCTTGTTTTCAAGCTTTTTTTGGAAGAATCAAGAGTTTGCATTTCTGCCTGATTGGGTGTACAATAATAGAAATTATCTTTCAAAGGAGCCCTGCCTAATATGAACAACAAAAAACATTCTGCTCTTATTTGCTTATTTATCGGACTATGCTTTTTCTGGAGTGGCTCCGGATATTTAACATGGATGTATCATTTATTGGATTTTTACTCTGCCTCTTCTGTTGATCTCCTGACAGAGGTAGTCGGTTATCTATTTCAAATTCTGGGGCTGATTCTGTCTTCTTTCTATGTAAAGAAAAAGCAGGGACAGCTTCCGCCAACCCATGTCTTTACTGCTCTTATCGCAGCCGACTTTGTTTTCCTGTTGCTTTCGGTGCTTTCAACGACCGGCACTGCCTCCTTAGTGTTTGGCTTTCTGATGAATCTGCTGCATGGTTGTGTTGCAAGCATTTATTTAACAAAACTGGTGACAGAAGTATCCGGTCAATACAGAGGCATCACCTTCGGCTGTGGGTATGGAATCGGTTGTATCGGCTCCTTTATTCTCTCTCTCATCGGAAACGGAAACTTTTTAAAGAACAGGGCGGTACTTCTCGTCTATTTTGTTCTTATTCTGCTCTCCGTGTTACTTCTTTATCTTCCTTCGGAGAAACCGGTTGCCGAATCTATGCCTGCATCACCACAATATCCATTGACAAAACGTATGCTTCTGCTTGCAGGAATTTCCCTGCTTCTGCTTTGCAGTACAAAGAGTATGGGCTTTTATTTCCCGACAGCGGATTTGTCAAATGCTTCCGTCAGTTTAGAATACTCCCGTATCTTCTATGCAGTCGGATTAGTGCTTGCAGGTATCATGAACGACAAAAGCCGGAAGTTTGGGGCTGTCTGCTGTCTTTCTTCCTTAGTATGCCCTTTTGCAATGCTTGTCCTTAAGGATAATATCGAAAGCAGCCTTGTGCTTTGGATTATCAGCTATCTCTTCTTTGGCTTTTTTTCCGTTTATCGCGTCATACTCTTTACGGATATGGCAGCAAATTCTACGGAATGTCTCTACCTTGCCGGTCTGGGACTGATGTGGGGCAGATGCGGAGATGTGATCGGAACGGTTCTTGGTATTTGTTTCAGCGCAAATACTGTGATACTTGTTTTAGTTACCTCTCTTTTCTTTATTATTACAGTACCTTTGTTTCTTTCGCTTTATCACAAAATCTATCTGCCTGTGATTACGGAAAAGGAGGACAAAGAAACATTACTGGAGGATTTTGAAAAGCGTTATCTGCTTTCCCCGCGGGAATCAGAAGTATTTCAATTAATTATTGATGGGCGTTCGAATACGGAAATTGCGGAAGCTTTATTCATTTCAGAAAACACGGTGAAATTTCATATGAAAAATATCCTGAAGAAAACAAACTGCTCAAACCGCACAAGCCTTATTGTACTTTTCGAAAAGCACTAAGTCTCGCGCAGTCTGAGCACGTCTGTTGTTATCTATCCATTATAATCTACCTTACAAATGCACCGGAGTGCGTATCCGTCGCAAAGGTTACCGCATTGTACAGCACCAGAATATCGGTGACTCTGTACTGTGCAATAAACTGAGAAATCGGCATGTTGAAGTAACGGAAGTCTACCAGATAAACCTTTTCATAATTGCTTGCGGTAAACGGTGCAAAGCAGTGGGAATAGGAATCCTTAATGATAAGGAGCGTTCCCTTGCCCTCGCTGTTCGATGCGATTTCCGTCAGGCCGTGGTTTCCGTCCAGATAGTACGAATACTTATCCTTCATGGACAGATACTTTTCGTTGTACATCGAATCCATTTTATCCATCATATCGAGTGTGACTTCCACCTTAGAAGGCGCATTCGGCAGGTCAAAACGGTACATCGTATCTTTACTTAAATCAAGATTTAACTTTGAGTATACTGTTCCGTGGAACTCTTCGGACACCGGTGTCTGCGTCACTTCGTCTAATACCGGAACCTCAAAGCCCATGGCTGCCGCCCATACCTGGTAAGCATAAAACGCACCGAGCGTCGTCCAGTGATGGTCGGTCTTGTAATAAATATATTCGTCTGCATGCTCCTTTAAAATATCACGTACATCCAGAGCGGTTCCCTCCGGCAGACGTTCATACAGCGAATCTAACATGCCGTTCTGGTCAAAGCCGGTTGCAAACGGCGGAAGCTTATCGGTCAGAATTTCCGAAGCCGTCGGCACAAGCATAATCTTCACATGCTCTGCGCCAAGTTTCTTTGCATACTTCTCAGTAAATTCCACCAGACGGTTCAGGCTTTTTTCCAACAGTTCAAAATCAATTTCAGAATCCTCATGCCGCTCGATCAGGTAACCGTCCTTTCCGATATACACTCCGTTGATATCCTGTTTATTTAATGCCATTTCACTGAGTGTTTTCAGTTGAATCCACTGGTCTCTGAAAAAAAACTGGTCCGTAATATACGTTTCGTAATCGGCGGTAAATTTGCCGTCAAACAGTGCCTCCCACGAAAACTCCGGCATGGAAGCAAGCAGACGGTTTTCGTTTTCGGAAAACGTGCGCTTTGGCGCCGCAAACGTTGCACCGGTAAAGCCAAACACCAGTACAAGGAACAAAACGGCGGCACATTTTGAGTAATGTTTTTTTTCCATATCAATTACCATGCCTTTCTAAAACCGGAAGTATAAGAACGGATTATAGGTCGCGTCAACCAGATAAGCCGTTGAAATCAAAAATACAAATGCCACAAATACCATCTGCAACGCTGACGAAACAGCCAGTCCGATACGCGGATGCTTTGCGTTTACAAGAGCATCCTGCAGCCATAAAACAAGCTTCTTCGGATAAGGCGTCGCCGCAACAATCAGCACAAGAAGCAGTACCGCATAGCTAAACAACAGGTACATCGTTTCTGTGTTTACAAAGCCTGCTCCGGAGAGTCCGAACATCGCTTTCATATACTCCGCTCCCTTTGCCATGTTGTCAAACGCAAAGATGGTCCAGCCAATCCAGACAAGGAAAATCGTATAAATATGCGAGAATATCTTATGCTTCTTTAAGAAATCCAGCCATAACAGCTTCTCCAAAATGAGAAGTATTCCAAAGTAAGCGCCCCAGACTAAGAAATTCC
Source organism: Lachnospiraceae bacterium (assembly GCA_051880375.1). Taxonomy (GTDB): domain Bacteria; phylum Bacillota; class Clostridia; order Lachnospirales; family Lachnospiraceae; genus SIG299. The sequence continues at coordinate 31,955 of JBJENV010000046.1, read as the reverse complement.
AGCTTGCACCGTGCCAGATACCGGTAAGCAGCCAGACAATCGCAATGTTGCGGATCTGGATTTTGAAGCCCTTGCGGTTTCCGCCGAGCGGAATATACACATAAGAACGGAACCAGCTGCCGAGCGACATGTGCCAGCGTCTCCAGAATTCCGTAATACTCCTTGAAATATACGGATAATCAAAGTTCTCAAGGAAGTGAAAGCCTAACATCTTACCGAGACCGATTGCCATATCCGAATATCCGGAGAAGTCAAAGTAAATCTGGAAAGCAAATGCGGTAATACCAAGCCATGCCATTAAAACCGGCACTTCATCTGCCGGGCGTGCACTGATCATGTCCCAGAGCAGACCGATATTGTTTGCAAGCAATACCTTTTTCCCAAGGCCGGTCATAAAGCGTGTCACACCGACCGCAAAGTCATCTATCGTTTCTTTTCTTCCCTCTAACTGCTCTGCCACCGTATTGTATTGTATAATCGGTCCTGCAATTAACTGAGGGAACAGTGCGACATAGGCACCAAAAGAAATAATATTTTTTTGCGGAAGTGCATCTCCGCGGTAAATATCAATCGTATAAGACATCGTCTGAAACGTGTAGAACGAAATACCGATTGGGAGTGCCAGATTCAGTAACGGAATTTCCACACCCGGAATCAGATTTAAGTTTCCGATAATGAAATCCGCATACTTAAAAAAGCCGAGCAGCGCCAGATTAATTATCATAGAAGATGCCACAACCAGTTTTGCCTTTTTCATTTCGTTTTTCTGTTTCAGGGAATACACCAGTCTGCCGTGCGTATAGTCCACCACCGTGGAGAAGAGCATCAGTACAACATACACCGGCTCGCCCCATGCATAGAAAATCAGACTTGCAAGAAACAGAATCGTATTTCTGGCACGTTTCGGCGCCAGAAAATAAAGTAATAATACCGCCGGTAAAAACCGGAACAGAAACATTAAACTGCTAAATACCATAGTCCCACCTATTTATTTTCTTCACTGCTATAGTTTCGATACGAGTTCTCTTCTTCTATCCATATCCAGAGCATTGCCGCATCCGTCACGGTAAGCTGCGTACTGCCGAAGCGTTCGGACTTTGTATTGTTGTACGTGCCGACTGTGCCTGCCACCTTTAACTTCATGCCTGCTGCAATCTCTGCAGGGATTTCTTTTGTCACATTCCACTGTACTGCAATCAGACTTTCTTTCTTTTGTTCCTCCGGAACCTCTCCCTCAAATTCTAACTGAATCCAGATGATAGTTTCCTCGGTGTCCACGGATTCTACCGTTCCGGTAAACAGTGCGCTCTCCTCCGTTGGCAGCATACGATACTGTATCGTCGCCGAATTCCCGTTATTCTCTTCCGAAAACTGTGAGAGGCTTACCGCACCTGGATTTTCTTCCGACGGATTTGTGCTGTCATCTGTTCTTTCGGATAACGTCAGAATACCGATACCGGCCAGTCCGACGCAAATAACAACCATCGCTGCAATACGCAGTACGGAGGCTTTGTATATAAACTTCTCTTTCTTTTCTTCTTTTTCTGTATAGTTTGCGGCTTTTTCATAAATGCCTGCGATAAATTCTTCGTTTGATTTCATAGTCCCCTCATTTCTGCAGGGCAAGAAGCAAAGCTTTTCTGGCACGATGCGCCAGTACCTTTATCTGCGGAACGGTTTTGCCCATAACCTCTGCCGCATCTTTTAATTTCATTCCTTCCAGTTCCGTAAGTATCAAAACCTTCTGATATTCTTCTTTCAGGCCATCTAATGCCCGGTAAAGTTCTTCCTTACCCTCCTGCTTAAGAAGCTGCACCTCGGGACTGTCGGAAACGCCGTGCTCCTCTTCGACCTGAAAATCCGTCAGATATTCTTTCTGCGATTTTCGGACAAAATCGACTGCCTTATGATGTCCGATGGTATATAAATACGTCTTAAAGGATGCCTTGCCCGGCACAAAACGCTCTTTGTGGACATAAACCTCCACAAAAGCATCCTGTGCCAGATCTTCGGCAATCGTGATATTCTTTATGATACGATTCAGATAATAAATCAGTCCGTCCTTATAGCGGATAACAAGACGTTCAAAGCCCGTGTTATCTCCGTTTAAAAATGCGGAATAATCCTCTGCGTCAGTCAACATAGTGTTCCTCCAATTTAGAGCCTGTCAAAAAGCATCTAATGGATATTGTATCACACTATCAGACCGGACCGCAACCTCTTACTCGTAAATACCGGTATAATTCTGAATGGCATAAACTGCACTCATATTTATACTGGTATAATATTCTACCAGCTCTTCTTCGGAAGTTGCCCATGAAGTATCCTGTGCTACACCGCCTAAAATGGAGAAGCATACATAATCTCCGACAGTTTCAATTACGGCAGACTTCACTCTTGCCTCATTCATCGGGTACTGAAAAGACTCGTTTACAAGATAATCCTTATAATCATTCAGTGCCTTCTGTACGTTTTCCAGATTTCCCTCGGAAACATCCACCAGCACTAACATGTCAGCATGTGCGGAAATCATCGGAACTTCCACAATCACATCATCGCACCACGATGGGTCCAGCTTTAACACATCCTTCATATAGTCCGCATCGTCCTGACACTGCATGCTCGGCAGATATCTGTCACCGTAAGCTCTTTTGATCATGTTATACACCTTCTGAAGCTCGGTCCAGGACTCTACTTTAATATCACCGTTTACCACACCGGTGATAATATCCACTGCAACCTGATTCGATGTCTGATATGCCTCAATCTGTGCCGCTAATAATTCTTCTTCGCTGACACCCTCTTTTTCTTCCACATCCTCAGCAAGACCGCTTAAAATGACAAAGTATGCATAATCGCCGGCTGTTCCGGTCAGGGAAGCCTGAATCTTCGGCATGTTCATCGGATACTGGAAGGAATCGTTAATTAAGTAATCCTGATATCCCTTCAGAGCCGCTGCCACGTTTTCCAGATTTCCTTCGGTTGCGTGGATAATTGCGAAGGTATCTACGTTCATGGACATCATCGGAACCTCTACCACCGCATAGTCATACCAAGACTCATCTAACTTTAAGGTATCCTGCATGAAATAGGCTTCGCCCTGTACCTGCGACTGCGGACCGTACATACTGCCGTATGCTTCCTGCACTGCCTGATAAATGTCCTGTACCATCTGCTCCGCATCTACGCCTGCTTCCGGATTCTCAGCCGGATTCTCTTCCGGATTTTCATCCGGCGCCTGTGTCGGTGCCTCTGTTGCGACAGGTCTCGGTGTCGGGGCGATGTTCTCGTTATTTTCCTTTTTGCCGCCGCAAGCCGCAAGCATGACTGCTGCTGCCAAGGTTGCTGCTGTTACTAAATACTTCTTTCTCATATTCGTATCTCCTTTTCCTTCGACGGGTCCGTACCGGCCCGCCGTATTCTGCTTGTTTTTTGTTTTACACTCTTTATTCGCGCGAAAACGAAAAAGGTTACAGTAAGATTGAAAAATTTTTTGTTTTCTTTTTTAGTGTAGGAAGAGAAGCGAACCGAGAGCACACACACCCGCAAAAGAAATGCTGAAAAGTATTCTTGAGTTTATGCAGAAAAACCGTTATAATAAGTATGGAAATACTTCCATTCCCAAATCAACTGTTTTACGGAGGTGCCATTTATGAACATAGACTTATCAGTAAGGAAAGAATTTGATGCGCTTGCGCTCGGTGAGATTCTGCTTCGTCTTTCTGCTACGGAAAACGAGCGTATCGCCAGAGGAAATTCGTTTGAAAAGTGCGCGGGCGGTGCAGAGTTTAATGTTGTATCCGGTATGTCAATGCTCGGTCTTCGCACCGGCATCATCTCAAAGGTTCCGAAAAACGATATCGGCACCTATATCAAAAACCATGTACGCTTTTGCGGTGTCAGCGATGACTGTCTGATTTTTGACGATTCTAAGGAAGCAAGACTCGGTATCTATTTTTATGAAAACGGTGCCTACCCTAGAAAATCCACCGTAGTGTATGACCGTAAAAATTCCTCCATCAACAGCATTCGTATGGAGGAAATTCCGGAAGAAACCTTCTCTTCCACCCGCCTGTTCCATACCTGCGGCATCACGCTTGCGCTCTCCGAGGCAACCAGAAACGTTGCCTTAGAGTGTATCAAAAAATTCAAGGCAAACGGTGCGCTGATTTCCTTTGACGTCAACTTCCGTGCCAACCTCTGGGACGAGGCGACCGCAAAGAAATATATCGAAGAGATTCTTCCTTATATAGATATTCTGTTCGTGTCGGAAGAAACCTCCCGCCGTACCTTCGGCAAAACCGGCGACCTGAAGGATATCATGAAATCCTACACAAAGGACTATCCTGTTTCAATTGTTGCCACAACCGAGCGTAAGGTCATCAGCCCGAAAAAGCATACGTTTGGCTCCACCATTTACGATGCTGCCACCGATACCTTCTTTGAAGAGCCGCCATATGAAAATATTGAGGTCGTTGACCGCATCGGCTCCGGTGATGCTTATGTTTCCGGCGTGCTGTTCGGCTTACTCGCTTACAATGACTGCAGACGCGCTTTAGAAATCGGCAATGCTGTCAGCGCTATCAAAAACACGATTCCGGGCGACTTACCGTCCACTGACTTGGCTGAAACGGAACGTATTATCAAGTCCCATAAGAACATTGGACCGCAGAGCGAGATGAACCGCTAGAGGATTACGCTTTCCTTCATAAACATATCTATTAAGGGAACCTTACTGTATGAAAAATATCCGATCCTATCGTATCGGGTTGTACGCATCACCGAGACACCTGTGGGCATCCTGCCGAACAAAGTCGATTATAGTTACAGGAAACAATATTCGACTTTGTCCGGCAGTCGCACACTGGTGTCAGGAGGTGCAAGCGAACAACAGATACGATAGGACCGGATATTTATTTATATAATACTCCCTTAATATATATGTTCTTAAGCGTCCAGCTTTCATCCACGACAAGCAGGTCTGCGTTTCTTCCGACCGCAATACTTCCAATCTCGTTTTCCATCCCGATAGACTTCGCCGGAAGATAGCTGGCGCTTAAAATTGCCTGTTCTGCCGGTATACCAAACCTTATCGCCTGCACCATGGCGGCGTATACGTTTGTGGTGGAGCCTGCAATCGTACCGTCGGCAAGGGTTGCCTTTCCGTCTTTCACAAAAACATCAAGCCCGCCGAGTGAATAGGTACCATCCGGCAGTCCTGCCGCCTGCATCGAATCCGAAATCAGCAGCTGACGTTCCGGACGCATGGCAAACATCATACGAATGATGGTTTCATGCAGATGAATACCGTCACAAATCAGCTCAGTATACATATCACAGTCAAACGCTGCGCCAATAAGCCCCGGCATACGGTGATGCAGCGGGTTCATGGCATTGAACAGGTGCGTCACATGGTTTGCGCCTGCCTCCGAGGCAAGCTTCGCCGTTTCATAATCACAGCCGGTATGTGCTAAGGAAACTACAATTCCTCGCTCTCTGCACTCTTTCATAAAACCGGCGGCGCCGGAGAGCCTCGGGTCGAGCGATACGATACGGATGCAGTCGCCGCTGAGCCGGTTCATTTCCGTAAACCAGTCCCTATCGATCGGACGCAGATACCGCTCGTCATGCGCACCCTTTTTATCCTTTCCGAGAAACGGTCCTTCCATGTGAATGCCAAGCAGATGCGCACCGGAATGCTGCTCACTGCGGTAAGCGCCGATACGCTCCATTGCCCGTGCAATTGCCGACGGTTCATTTGTCATGGTCGTGCCAAGCACCGAGGTAACACCGCAGGAGGCATAGGAGTCACACAGCTTCTTAAGTCCCGCAAGGTCTGCAAAGTTAAAGTCCTCTCCCGCTCTGCCGTGCGAATGTACATCCACAAGACCGGGTAAAAGCATTCTGCCGTTCAGCTCTAACAGTTCCTCGCCATCCTGTAATGTAAGTTCTCCTCGCCCGGCAATTTCTGAAATCCGTCCGTTTTCTATGCGCATATCCTTTTCCTGAAACTGCCCGCCTGCAAATACCTTTCCGTCCCGAATTAACATAGTACTGTTCCTTTCCTGTCCGGAACAACGCATTTTTCACATTTGTCCGGTTACTTTGTAAACGCTACGCTAGCCTTCAAAGCAGTAAATGACCGTCAGGTTCGGATGGAACTGCAGGATAGAGGCAGGAACCGAAGGTGTTACCGGTCCGTAGAGTGCCTTTTCTACAATATCCTTTTTATCCGGTCCGTTTGCAATTAAAAGCAGCTTCTTTGCCTGCATAATTGATTTGATGCCCATTGTAATTGCCTGCTTCGGCACCTCGTCGATACCGGCGAAAAATCTTGCATTTGCTTTAATGGTCGATTCCCCAAGGTCAACAATATGTGTTGTCTTTTCAAATGCCTGTCCCGGCTCGTTAAAGCCGATGTGTCCGTTATGCCCGATGCCAAGCAGCTGCAAATCAATTCCGCCGAATTCTGCAATCAGTGCATCATAGCGTTTGCATTCCGCCTCCATGTCTTCTGCCACACCGTTTGGTACATAGGTGTTGTTCTTATTGATATTGATATGGTTGAAGAAATTCTCGTTCATGAAATAACGGTAGCTCTGCTTATTGTCTCCCGTCAGACCGATATATTCATCCAGGTTAATCGACTTAGTCATCGAAAAGTCAATATCGCCCTTCTCATACCATTCAATCAGTTGCTTATAAGTACCGATTGGCGTGGAGCCGGTTGCCAGTCCAAGTACCGCATGCGGCTTTAAAATCACCTGCGCCGAAATTACATTTGCTGCCTTTCTGCTCAAATCTGCATAGTCTTTTGCCTCTATCACCCTCATGACTTTTTCCTCCTTCTATGGCTTTCCCATATCATAGCACATTTTACCACAAACGAAAATAGCTATTCTTGGCAAAATAACAGTTGAAACAACAAAAAAAGCATACTATAATAAGTAGCGGCGGCAGACAAATGCCGCCAACACTATGTTTTATGAAATTTATATTACTTATGGAGGCCCTCGTGAAAAAAAAAGCAAAAGAATTTCTTTTTCTGACTGTCGGTGTTCTTTGCGTCGTTATCGGCGTATACTTTTTTAAGTTTCCGAATAACTTTGCCATCGGCGGCGTTACCGGTCTTGCCATGATTGTGAGCAATCTGACCGGCGGCATCATCAGTTCTGCCACTGTCGTTACCATTGTGAATATGATTCTTTTAGTCATCGGACTGTTTGTCCTTGGAAGAGATTTCGGGCTAAAAACCATCTACGGAAGTCTGTTAATGTCCGGCGCGCTGCAACTGTTAGAAATTATCTATCCAATGGATGCGCCGTTTACCTCCGAACCGGTACTGGAGCTTGCCTTTGCCATCGGCTTTCCTGCAATCGGAGCTGCCATTCTTTTTAACAACGGAGGTTCTACCGGCGGTACGGATATCGTTGCCATGATTCTAAAAAAGTACACTTCGTTCAATATCGGACAGGCCCTGATGGCAAGCGACTGTGTTCTGACCCTTCTTGCCTTTCCGGTCTTCGGAATGCAGACCGGTCTTCTGTCGTTTCTCGGACTTGTGTTAAAGTCCACTGTGATTGACACCGTCATTGAAGGTATGAACCTTTGTAAATACTTCACGGTTATTTGTGAAAATCCGGAACCGATTGATGATTTCATCGTGAACAAGCTGCACCGCAGTGCGACTATCTGTGATGCGACCGGAGCCTTCTCCGGTCAGAAAAAGAAAGTAATTTTGACCGTCATGAGCCGTGCACAGGCAATTCAGCTGCAACGCTTTATCAAAGAGTCGCAGCCGGGTGCCTTTATTCTCATTACCAATACAAGCGAAATTATCGGGCGCGGTTTCCGCGGCTTATAAACGTACTTTTCTGCCGTAATATTCCCTGTCTGCATCCTTACCGTTATAGTTCTTTCCCGTAAAATGCAGAAACAGGGAATTAAACAGCAGGAAGCAGAGCATTCCGGTTAAGCCGCCAATAAATGCAAAAATCAAATCGTCAATATCGCAGCGGTTAAAGCGGAACACAAACTGTATCAATTCAATTGCAAGCGGCAGTACGGTCAAAAGAAGAATTCTGATGGCTGCCGGAAGCTTGGCACAGATAAGTGCAATCAAAAAGCCGTACGGCACAAAGAACACCGCACGATACAGCAGATAATATACCAATGCCCAAACCGGCACAACATGATTAATCATTGCCTCTATATATGCCGCAAGCGTCGCAAACGGAACCATCTGAAGTCTTCCGGTCTCTTCGAGAGGAATTCTGTCGTAAAAGAACAATCCGTAAAGAATCAATCCGATATATACAATGTAAAAAAAGATGGTTGCCCGTTTATAAAATGCCGGAAAGTTAAGAGAAGATATGTTTCCCGTTGTCCACGCCGCAACAACTGCATAGCATACGGTCAACAGCCATGCAAGAAACGCCGTTAAAAACAATGTTCCGCTCTTCGGCAGACATGCAATAGGAGAAGACAATGCAAAAAGCCCCATGATTCCGGAAAATACACACGGAATCAGCAAATAGGCAAACAGCTCTGTCAGTTCTTCCGTCATCAGCTGTACGACCGCGCAGCCCAAAAGAATGCAGACAGAAGACAAAAGAATACCAAGCCAGCCTGCTCCGAGTACATAATAAATCACATAGTCAAGAGCAGTCACAAGCATTCCTGTGATGACAATCCATGTCGTCTTACTTTCAAATACCTGATTTCCCAATACATTTCTTCGATTCATACGATTCCTCCATACGACGTTGGTATCTCTATTCATTGATTGCAGCACCTCTTTCTGCAAAGAAGATGCAAAACAGTAAGTTTTTACCCATACACTATAACTATATAGGATAGCTTGGCATCTGTCAATTCTTAAGCCGAGGAATCTGCTATTTTTATGCACACATACTTCCTCTTTTCATAAGATAAACTATAGGTGTAAAGGAGGTAAATCACTATGAATAACTACAGACAGCCTTATTCCCGCGGTTCTGTTTCCTGCAGCAGTGGACAGCGGTTTTCTGATACTGCCCGCTGCAGCTGTCAAAATACCGTAGTTGCCGAAGCGTCCTGCGCCTGCCCGCCAAAAGTATCACCCGAATGTGCATGTGAGCGCGATGACATGCCTGGCTTTCCTCTTGGAATGGCATATGTTCCGTGGCAGCCCTGGTGCAATCTGTATGATACCGAACAGGCTCTCTGGAAGGGCACCTTATTTCAGGATCTTGATTTAGACTTTTTAGGAAGGAGATGTAGCTAAGATGGCAGAAAATCGTGCAGAAATGCTTGAAAGGATTAATAAAGTCAGCTTCGTCATGGATGAAACCCGTCTTTTCTTAGATACACATCCCTGCAATAAGGAAGCCCTGGCTCTTCACAAAGAAATGGCATGTGCCAGAGCGAAGCTCGTGGAAGAATACAACGACTGCTTCGGTCCGTTAGCCTTTTATGATACGTTTGATTGTTCGGAGTGGAAATGGGTAGATACTCCGTGGCCTTGGGAAGGACGGTGTTAGTATATGTGGACATACGAAAAAAGATTACAGTATCCGGTCAATATTAAAACGACCAACCCGAAGCTTGCAATGGTAATCATTTCCCAGTTCGGCGGTCCCGATGGGGAACTTGCGGCTTCGCAGCGCTATCTCTCACAGCGCTATGCTATGCCATACCGTAACGTTGCGGGCCTGCTCACCGATATCGGAACAGAGGAACTGGCACATATGGAAATCATCAGTGCCATTGTGCACCAGCTGACCAGAAATCTGACCGCAGAACAGATTGAAGGCACTCCGTTTGCAAACTACTATGTGGATCACACCCTTGGTCTCTGGCCGCAGGCGGCCGGCGGGCAGTCATTCAGCTCGACCTTTTTCCAGTCCAAGGGCGATCCGATTACCGACCTGACAGAAGACATGGCAGCAGAACAGAAAGCACGTACTACCTATGACAATATTCTTCGTCTTGTGCATGAGCCTGATGTCTGCGATCCGATTCGCTTCCTAAGAGAACGCGAAATCGTTCACTTCCAGCGCTTTGGCGAAGGTCTGCGTACCGTACAGGATCACCTTGACAGCAAGAACTTCTATGCCGTCAACCCTGCATTTGACAAGTAGAGAAGCTTAAGAATTCCCGGCCGCTATTGACCGGGAATTTTTCCTGCTCTGATATTTGTTTTATGGCGAATTACAATTCTCACAAAACTCTGCCTATCCAAGTCTTGTTACATTGCCCTCCAATGCCATGGAACAGATTACGGCTCCCGCTTCGGTATGCAGTCCGTGTTCCTTCTGCACCGATTCCATAATATGATTTCGCGTCTGGCTCGTTGCCACAATCGCAAGAATTTCCTTCTCCGCCTGAAGCGTAATGCCATAAAGCTTTTCGCTTTCTTCGGCACCGAGGAACCTGGAACGCAGAATCGTTCCCCCTCTTGCGCCTGCCTTCTTTGCCGTTTCCATTACACTGTCGGTATGCCCCTGATTGACTACTACTAAAATTAAGCTCTGGTTTGAACCCTGCGCCATGCCGCCATCCTCCATTCTCTCCGTTCCGCCTGCTGCCTGCCCTGCCTTAAGCTCCGCCTCCGTGATGCACTCCAGTACCGACTTATTTAATCCGCTCATCGGCAGGTGAAAGGCAATTCCCTTTGCCTTAATGCTTCCCCTCAGGTCGTTGTTCAGCTGATAAATCAGTCTTCGGACTGTACTTGCCGACGCTATACTAAGCAGCACATCCCGTTCCTTCGTACCGAAACCGAAGACATCCAGAAGTTCTGAAGAAGCGGTTCCGAAACCTGCACTCTGGTAATGCCAGAAAATATGTTCATTTTTATAGAAACGCGCCACTGCCTCTCCCTGTCCGCGTTCCACGATGGTAATCATCAGATGCGGCGGTTCTTTTCTCTCTGCCATGAAATCCGTCTCCCTTCTTAGTCAAAGTACACAATGCAGTCTTCTGCCAGCATGATCTGATTCTCTGCAAGGCGCTTTTTCTGAATTCCCGCCTTTACTCTGTCTCCAAGGCCAAGAAGCTGTATCGTACAGAGCGGTGTCATAGCTACCATCGCCACAATTCCGAATGCATCCGTCAGAATGTTGCCTCCGACCGCCTCGCAGGCTCCCATGGCAAACGGGAGCAGGAATGTCGAAGTCATCGCGCCGCTCGCAACACCACCGGAGTCAAAAGCAATACCGGTAAACATCTGCGGTACGAAGAATGTCATAATCAGTGAAACCGCGTAACCCGGAATCAAAAAGTACAGTAACGGGATTCCGGCTAAAATACGCAGCATTGCAAGCCCTACCGCAAGTGCAATGCCAATCGAAAGTGCCTTCCGCATCGTTTTCTGCGCAATCGAACCGTTGGATACCTCTTCTACCTGCTTTACCAGCACCTGTACTGCCGGCTCTGCCCGCACAATGCAGTAACCGATTACCATACCGATGGGAACCAACAGCCAACGGTACGAACCGGAAGCCAGCGTCTGCCCTATGTACTGTCCGACCGGCATAAACCCGACGTTGACACCGGTCAGGAAAAGCACCAGACCGATATAAGTGTAAAGCAGACCAAACAAAATTTTTAACAGCTGATGAAACCGGAAACGCCGAAACATTAGCTCAAACACTGCAAACACAAGGAAAATCGGAAGCAGCGAGGTTGCAACCTCCTTTGCGTATTCCGGAAATTCCATAAAAAAGTATGCTGCGGCTTCTTTTGTGTCTGCCGCCTCCACAATTACCGTCTGTGTATAGGCGCTCTCTCCCGGCTGATAGAAAATGCCGAGCAGCTGCACCGCCAGAATCGGCCCGATGCTGCAAAGCGCAATCAGACCGAAGCTGTCATCACTGGAATTTTTATCGCTTCGTACCGAAGCAAGACCGATACCGAGCGCCATCAAAAACGGAACGGTAATCGGACCGGTCGTAACGCCGCCGGCATCGAAGGACACCGGCACAAACGTATCCGGCGTAAAAAATGCCAGCAGAAAAATCAGTCCGTAAAAGAAAATTAAAGTATAAGAAAGCGGAATCCGAAACAGGATTCTAAGCTCCGAAATCACAAGGAATACGCCGACTCCCGCAGCAACCGTCCAGACCAATACCATGTTCGGAATCGACGGCACCTGTTCCGCAAGCACCTGCAAATCCGGTTCCGCAATTGTTACAAGCACGCCAAGCACAAAGAAAACAACAAGCAGCCGCACAATTTTCTTAGAATGGCTCATGACGACTCCGATTCCCTCGCCCATCGGTATCATTGCCATATCTGCACCGAGAGTAAAGAAGCCCATGCCGATAATTAAAAGAATGGCTCCGAACAAAAACATCAGAAACAGTCCGGGGTGAAGCGGTGCCAACGTAATGCTGAGCAGCAGTACGATTGCCGTAATCGGCAGCACCGAAGCGATCGATTCTGTTACCTTTTCTTTCAGCTGTGAATTTATTCTCATCCGTGTTCCTCCGTTCCGACTCTGATACGATACTGTCCCTAAGTCTAAGTATATCGGAAAGGCTGAGCAAATTCCGCTAAAAATGCGTTAATTTTTCATAAATTCTTTTCTGAATTCCCGGCTGCCCCTGCATCCGCTTCCTGCCAGAACGCGGCAAGCTTTCCTTTCATCGTCGCACAGGTCACGGTTTCGTAAGGGAACCACTCTCTGGGAAACAGGTTCTGATATGCGCTTGTTAAAAAGCGCTCGTCCAGCAGAAGAATCGCTCCGCAGTCCTCTGTCGTGCGGATGACGCGCCCGGCTGACTGCATGACCTTATTCATCCCCGGATACAGATAGGAATATTCAAAACCGCTTCCCTTGCTCTCATCAAAGTAAAAGCGGAACAGTTCCTTTTCGTTGCACACCATCGGGAGTCCCGTACCGACGATAACCGTGCCGATAAGACGGTCGTTTTTTAAGTCGATGCCCTCGCCGAAAATGCCGCCCATCACACAGAACCCGACCGTCAGGCAGTCCGGCTGCTCTGAAAATGCCATCAAAAACGCTTCCTTTTCCTGCTCGGTCATGCCCTGCCTCTGTACAAACAGACGCATCTTATCCGAGCTCCCACTCCAGCCGAGCAGTTCCTCCGCCACCTCGGCAGTGCGCTCTAACATCTGATAGGACGGGAAAAATACAAAATAATTTCCGCACTTAGCCCCGGTAAACGCATCCAGATAAGCGACAATTTTTTCGTATTCCGACCGGTTTCTTCTCGTATATTTTGTACTGACATCCCTGCCGACCATCAGAAGCCGCTTTTTGGTATCAAACGGCGACGGCGCATAAATCGCATAGTCCTCCGCCGTGCCTCCGAGCTGCTCCTTATAGTAGGCAATCGGGAGCAGGGTTGCCGAAAACAGCACGGCACTCCTCCCCTTTTCCATACGCTCCTTTAAGGCACGCGCCGGTTCCATGCAAAGCAGCTTTAAGCGGAACTGCCCCTGCTCGGTGTAATCCGTATAAATCCGGTAGTCCTCGCCAAGCATATCAAAAATCGCAAGGAAATGACGCACATCGAAATAAAGCTTTAGCGTTGCCTCCTTGGCTTCCGGCTCCAGCACCGCTTCCTGTAAGAAGTCCTCGTATTCCGACAACAGCCGGAGCAAAAGCACGGACAGATCGTTTATGTTGTCCCAGACCTGAAACTCCTCGCATTCGCGTTTTAAACGGAGCAGCGAGGCGTTGCAATCCTCCAGACGCTTTTCCATCCGCTTGTTCTTGTTCTTTAACAGGCGCTTCACAAGCAGAAAGTCTTCCTTTATCAGAACGGCGCTGTACATTTCTCTGGCACGCTCGACCAGATTATGTGCTTCGTCAATCAGGAAAATATAATCGTGCTTTTTCTCATCGGCAAAAAAGCGTTTGAGCGCCACGTTCGGGTCAAACACATAGTTGTAGTCGCAGACAACCGCATCCGCCCATGTCGTCACGTCCAGACACATTTCAAACGGGCAGACCGTATGCTTCTTTGCATAATGCTCTATCAGCTCGCGCGTAATCGTTTCTTCGTTGGTAAGCATGTCAAACACCGCCGTATTCACACGGTCAAAATGCCCCTTTGCGCGGGGACAGCTTAACGGATTGCATTCCGGTTTTTCCAGAATACAGATTTTTTCCTTCGAGGTAATCGTAACAAACCGGAAGCGCACACCCCGGTCGGTAAGCAGTGCAAATGTATCCTCCGCAACCGTGCGTGCAATCGTTTTCGCGGTCAGATAAAACAGCTTGGAGCTGAGTCCCTCCCCCATTGCCTTGACTGCCGGAAATATCGTGGAAATGGTCTTGCCGACACCGGTCGGCGCCTCCACAAACAGCTTCTTTTCCCGCAGGATGCTCCGGTACACTCCGGTAACAAAGTCCTTCTGTCCCGGACGGTACTCATACGGAAACGCAAGTTCCCTAATACTTGCATTCCGCTTCTGCTTCCAGTCGCGCTCCCACAAAATCCACTTGGAATATTCCCTCACCAGAGCGTCAAACCATTCTGTCAGCTCTTCCTTCGTAAAATCCGTCTGAAAACGTCTGATTGCCTCGGTTTCAATGTTGCAGTACGTCATCTGCACCCCGATGCGCTCTAACTGATTCTGCACAGCATAAATATAGGCATAGCATTTTGCCTGTGCCATGTGTACCTCAATCGGTTCTGTCAGATGCGTAATGTCCATATACATCGTCTTGATTTCATCGATGACCACCGCCGGGTCGTTTGCTGCATCATTTAAAATACCGTCGGCTCTGCCCTCGACGGTCAAAACAAGTGCCTCCTCCGGCACATCGCCGTCTGCTGCCCGATTGCCTAAAGAAGCCGGCTGCGGAATCGGCACTTCGATTTTCAAACCGACCTCGGCGGTATAAGAAGACGGCATGCTGCGCTGGATTTTCCGGTGAAGCCGGCTGCCCTCCTGCATTGCATCCGCATCCTTATGCCCTCTTGTATTATCCAAATCTCCGGAGCGCAAAATGAATTCCACCAGATTGCGCACGGAAATACTGACGTTCTCTGCCATATTAATCCTCAACCTTCTTTTCCAGAAATACCGCCCGTTTTACCGCACCGGAGCCGAAGCGTTCTCTTATGGCATCCATGGCGCGTTCCGCCTTTTCCTGCTTTTCATAATCGGTTGTATCAAACAACTGCAGCTGACGCGACTCTTCCTCTGTCAGACGGCTTACATAAAAGCTGAGCAGACGAAGCGGTCTGCCGTCCCACAGCTCGTCAAACAGCTTACAGGCATATTCATACAGCTCCCTTGTTCCGGACGTCGGACTCTGCAGTACCTTCTGGTGTGACATCGACACAAACCAGGTGTCCTTAAAGCCGACCGAAACGACCTCCGCCTTTCTGCCGTCCTGCCGAAGTCTGACCGCCACCTTCTCCACAAGATACAAAAGAACTTCCTTTGCCTCCTTTGCTTCCGTCACATCATGTGCAAGCGTCGTTTCGTTGCTGTAGCCCTTTGCCACAGGAGCCTCCCGTTTTACGAGCGCATCGTCCACTCCGTTTGCGAACTGCCAGATCATGTCTCCTGTGGATTTTAAGTGCGTATGCAAAAGCTTCGGGTCACTCTTCGCCAGAGCGCCGATGGTATGAATACCGAGCAGATGCAGCTTCTGTGCTGTTGCCCTGCCGACATAAAGCAAATCCTCCACCGGAAGCGGCCACATTTTCTCTTCGATTTCCGACGGAAACAACGTATGCACCAGATCCGGCTTTTTAAAGTCGCCTGCCATCTTTGCCAGCAGTTTATTGGTGGAAACTCCGACATTGACCGTAAAGCCAAGCTCGCTTTTGATGCGGTCCTTAATTGTATGCGCACACTCGACCGGTTCCCCGAACAGTGCCTGCATTCCGGTCATATCCATAAATGCCTCGTCAATGCTGTACTGTTCCACGTTCGGCGAATACTGTTTCAGAATATGCAAAAACTGTTCCGAGTACCTCTCGTACAGCTCATGCCTTGCCGGAACAATTGTAAGCTCCGGACATTTCTGAAGCGCCTGCGCAATCGGCTCTCCGGTCCGGATGCCGAATTTCTTTGCCGGAATTGATTTTGCCAGCACAACGCCATGCCGCTTTTCCCGGTCGCCGCCGACAATCGCCGGAATCTCACGAAGGTCCGGTCCCGGCTCCTTCAGCTTCAGCCGTTCTACCGCCTCCCAGCTTAAAAATGCACTATTCACATCAATATGAAACACAACCCGATTTTCCATGCGAACCCTCATTCCTGCCGTTCGTAAATAAAGCATTCTCTGTTTCTGCCAAAGCCAGTCAACACGGCGACATCTCTTACTAAACAGTGTACCATACTTATCCCGGGGATGCAAACAGAAGTTCGAGGCTTTTCTCCTTCCCTTTCACTTGTGTTTTCGTATTTTTGAGGGTGAATCAAAAGAAGGTGGAATGCGTTCTGCAAGTGACACGGCAGCAGTCAGCTTCTTCTTCTCACTCACCGCTCATTCCCTTGTCCAAGGACTTCCCGCATCTTTCTGCTGCGACGTTCGATTGCACGCTGCACCGCAAACTCGCATCCAGCGGCATTCTCCCCGCAGTTATGGCGAAGGGACTTTAAGAGACGCCGGCACTTACGTGTTGTACTCCTGCCTTGCAGGAAACACGTTACGTGCCGTTGCGTCTCGCCAAGAGTGCAAACGCTCCCGAGCATAACTGCGGGGAGATGCCGCCCGGCTGCTCAGACAGTGCTTTTGCAGCGTGCTTCGTCGCACCGCAAAGATACGGAAGTACTAGGACAAGGTCCACATGCGGCTTCGGAGAAGAAAAAGCTGTCTTGCTGCCGTATTCTCTGCATTCGCTTTCCGCCCTTCGTTACGGTGCCCTCAAAAATACGAAAACTCAACTTCCTTTCCCCGTTGACAAGCCCTGCTCCTATCCCATATAATGAAGGTATCAAGCGAAGCTGCGGGCACGCCTTCGCGGAAAGAACGAGGAAAGCGATATGAGCAATCAGGAAATGGACGATACCCCGGATCAGGTAACCTTAACCTTAGATGACGGAAGCGAGCTGTTGTGTGACATTATCTCTGTCTTCCCGGTCAACATTCACAATGAGGAGCAGATGTACATTGCACTTCTCCCGAACGAAGACAAGCCGGACAGCGAAATCTATCTGTACCGCTTCATCCAGCACAGCGAGGATGATATTGAACTGTTAAATATCGAGGATGATGATGAATTTGAAGCAGTTTCCGATGCATTTGACGAAATGCTGGATGCGGAAGAATTTGATGAAATGTTCGACGAGGACGAGGATGAGGAATAAAAAACGATAGTAAAAAACCGCCGGTTTGTGAAGCATTGATGTGCTTTCTCCACAGACCGGCGGTTTTGCTTCTCCATGTTATGGTTTGCTTCCTACTCTAATTCAAACGCTCCCGTATACAGGCGGTAATATGTCCCCTTCTTTTCAATCAGTTCCTCATGCGAACCACGCTCGATGATGCGCCCGTGGTCGAGTACCATAATCACATCGGAATTCATAACTGTAGACAGGCGGTGCGCAATCACAAACACGGTTCTCCCCTGCATCAGACGGTCCATACCAGACTGCACCAGACTCTCGGTCCGCGTATCAATCGAGGAGGTTGCCTCATCGAGAATCATAACCGGCGGATTCGATACAGCTGCTCTTGCAATCGACAGAAGCTGTCTTTGTCCCTGTGACAGACCGCTTCCGTCTCCCGACAGCATCGTCTGATAGCCGTCCGGAAGCATCATAATGAAGTTGTGGGCATTCGCAAGCTTTGCCGCTGCAATACACTCCTCATCGGTTGCCTCCCGATTGCCGTAACGAATATTCTCCATAACCGTACCGGTAAACAGGTTGACATCCTGAAGCACTACGCCGAGCGAGCGGCGCAGGTCCGCTTTCTTAATCTTGTTGATATTGATTCCGTCATAGCGGATTTTACCGTCTGCAATATCATAAAAACGATTGATCAGATTTGTAATCGTCGTCTTTCCTGCTCCGGTTGCACCGACAAACGCTACCTTCTGTCCGGCATTCGCATACACGGAAATATCGCTTAATACCTGTTTTTCCGGTGTATAGCCGAAATCGACGGAATCCAGAACAATGTTGCCCTCCAGCTTCTGATAAGTCAGCGTTCCGTCACTGTGCGGATGCTTCCACGCCCAGAGTCCGGTTCTCTCCTCCGTTTCCGTCAGTACACCGTTTTCCTCCTTCGCATTGACTAAGGTCACATAGCCCTCGTCTGTTTCCGGTGCTTCGTCAATCAATGCAAAAATTCTTCCGGCTCCGGCAAGTGCCGTAACAATGGAATTAAACTGATTAGCAAGCTGCGCAATCGGATTAGTGAAGTTTCTTGATAACGTGAGGAACGACGCAATCGTACCGAGCGTCAGCACATTGGTCCCCGTGATTGTAAGGTTGGTAACGCCGCTAATTGCCATCCACGCACCGACAAATGCAATGATAACATACTGCACATAGCCAAGCGCATTCATCATCGGCATCATCGAGTTGGCATAGCCGTTTGCATTTGCGGAAGCTTCCTCCCACTCTTTGTTTTTTCTGCGGAAGCCTTCCCTGCTTTCTTCTTCGTGGCAGAACACCTTCACGACCTTCTGACCGTTCACCATTTCCTCCACATAGCCGTCCAGCGCTGCGAGCGTATCCTGCTGTTTTAAGAAATAGAAGCCGCTGCTTCCTGCCACCTTCTTTACAATCTGCAGGATAAAGAACACGGACACCAGAATGATGAGCGTTAACCAGATACTCTGATAGAGCATACAGGCAAACACCGTAACAATTGTGAATACGGAGGAAATCAGCTGTGCCAACGACTGCGCAATCATCTGTCGGAGCGTATCGGTGTCGTTGGTGTAATGGCTCATAATATCGCCATGCGTCCTGCTGTCAAAGTAACGAATCGGAAGCTTCTGCATTTTCGTAAACATCTCGTCACGAATCGTCTTTAACGTTCCCTGTGCAATCGTCACCATCAAAAAGTTGTACAGCCAGGTTGCAAAAATCCCGACCAGATAAATAACACCGACCACGCACAATGTCTTAAGCAGTCCCGTAAATACCGGGCTGTCCATCGCCAGAATCGGCACGATATAATCGTCAATCAGTACCTGAAGAAAAACGGACGAGGCAACACTTGCCACAGAACTGATTAAAATGCAAAGAACTACTATCACAAGATAAAGCTTGTATTTCCCGATATAAGTGAACAGTCTTTTAATCATCTGCTTTCTCTCCCTTCTGCTGCGATTCATATACTTCTCTGTAAATCGGACTTCTCTCTAACAGTTCCTCATGTGTTCCCACGGATTCGATTTTTCCGTCCTCCAAAACCACGATACGGTCCGCATTCTGTACGGATGAAACACGCTGGGCAATGATAATCTTTGTCGTATCCGGGATATATTCCGCAAACGACTTCCGGATGAATGCATCGGTCTTCGTATCGACCGCACTTGTGGAATCGTCCAGAATCAGAATCTTCGGTTTCTTTAACAGTGCTCTTGCAATACAAAGACGCTGCTTTTGTCCGCCGGATACATTGGTACCGCCCTGCTCGATATAGGTATCGTATTTGTCCGGCATTGCTTCAATAAATTCATCCGCACAGGAAAGGCGGCAGGCTTCCCTGATTTCCTCGTCGGTTGCCTCCGCATTGCCCCAACGGAGATTTTCCTTGATGGTTCCGGAAAACAGCTCGTTTTTCTGAAGCACCATTGCCACGGCATTCCGCAGTACCTCAAGGTCATATTGCTTCACATCGACACCGCCGACCGTCAATGTGCCTCCGGTCACATCATACAGGCGCGGAATCAGCTGTACGAGCGATGTTTTGGAAGAACCGGTACCTCCGATGATTCCGATGGTTTCTCCTGAACTTATGCTTAGACTTACGTTGTCAATGACCTTTTTATCTGCCTTGGAGGCATACACAAAATCCACGTTTTTAAAGCAGATTTCTCCGTTTGCAACCTCGGTAACCGGATGCTCCGGATTTTTGATATCGGTCTCCTCCTTTATAATCTCCGCAATACGACCTGCGCTTGCATAGGATATGACAATCATGACAAAGACCATGGACAGCATCATCAGACTCATAAGAATCTGCGTGGAATACGTGATTAATGCCGTCAGGTTTCCTGTTGTAAGGCCGAGTGCGGCATTATTTCCGCTTGCAATAATGGCCTTTGCTCCAATCCATGAAATGAGAAGCATACAGCCATACATAAAGAACTGCATCACCGGAGAGTTCAGTGCCAGAAAACGCTCTGCCTTGACGAAATCCCGGTAAATGCTGCCGGATATCTTCTGAAATTTCTCTGTTTCATACTGCTCGGAGCAGAAGGATTTCACGACACGGATTCCCCTGACGTTTTCCTGTACAACGTTGTTCAGCTTATCATAGGTTTTAAATACTCTTCCCAAAATCGGATGTGCCCTGCTGATAATCGCATACAGGCATACGGCAAGCACCGGAATCAGAACCAGAAAAATCATGGCAATTCCCGCATGAATCCGGAAAGAGACAATCATGGAGAACAGAATCATAACCGGTCCCCTGATTGCCATACGAATCAGCATCTGGTAGGCGTTCTGCAGATTCGTGACATCCGTTGTCAGTCTTGTGACAATGGATGAGGTGGAAAATTTATCAATGTTTCCAAAGGAAAAGGTCTGTACGTTATTGTACATGTCCTCTCTCAAATTTGCGGCAAAACCCGCCGAAGCCCTTGCCGCGATTCTTGCCGCCGCCACCCCCGTTGCAAGCTGCAGCAATGCAAAAACGAGCAGCCAGACTCCGTAATATACAACCGGCTTCATCTTTCCTTCTTCGATACCGAAATCAATCAGATTCGACATACAAAGCGGAATGACAATTTCAAAAACCACTTCAAAGACCGAAAGCAAAATTGTCACAATGGATGCCTTTCTGTGTTCTCTGAGGCTTTTCGCCAATGTGTGCAACATATTGATTTCCTCCTGTTTCTTTTAATTTTGTAGCGTGCTACACTTTTAGTTAAAAAGAATTGCCGGCATTCCGGCAGTCCCTTTTATTCTATGTTGTGATACATTTTCTGCAGCATTCTCCGAAGCTCTGCAACCTCTGTCCCGCTGAATGAGCGCAGCAGACGCTGTTCTGTTTCCTGCTTTCCAAGAAACATTTTCTCGGCACACTCTTCCGCCTTTTTGGTCGTGCAGACAATTTTATTTCTCCTGTCTGCATCATCCACCCGGCAGGATATAAATCCGTTCTTCTCCAGCCGTGATACCATACCGACCACCGTCGGATGCGACACTCCGAGATAATTTTCGATTTCCTTCTGTGTTGCCGAACCGCCTTTTTGCTGCAGAAACACCATGATTCCCGTCTGAGATACGGTCAGTCCGACATCCTTTAAGGATTCATCCGCAGACATCTTTAATTTGTCATTGAGCTGCTTCAGTAAAACACCGATATCCTGCTCCATACCTCTCCTCCGTTTTTTGTAGTGTGCTACACTTTTTTCTATTATATGAGCTTCCTGCCATCTTGTCAAGCAAAAAAATAAGGTTTCTTTGTTTCATCCGCCTATTTCTTCTAACAGCTTCTCAAGCTCTCGTCCGGCTTTCTCTCTTGAAGTAAAGACGATTCCGTGCATACCGAGTGTACATGCCGCTTCGATATTCTCCTCTCTGTCATCGAAAAAGACGCACTCCTCCGGTTTTAAGCCATACTTCTGAAATAATTCCGTATAAATTTCCGGTTCCGGCTTGATATGCTTTACCTCGTATGAAATCACGGCTCCGTCCACAAGCGGAAGAAACGAAAAGCCTTTACTGCCCTGTTCATAAGAGGTTTTTCCGTAGTTGGAAAGCAGATATACCCGGAAACCTCTTTCTTTTAATTCCGTAATCCACGGCTTTGCATACGGATACTCCAGCACAATATCCTTTACATTGGCAAACAGCAGACGGATTTCCTTTTCATACTGCGGGGCACTGTCAATACAGCCTTTGATAATTTCTTCATCATCAAGAACTCCCCGGTCGAATTCGTTCCACATCCCTGTATTGCGCACTGTGGCATCCGCCACACTTTCAAACACCTCTCCGGTCATTCCAAGATCGTGCAGCAGCTCCTGCCAGCGAAAATGTGCCAGTACGTTTCCAATGTCAAAAACTATATTTTTAATCATACTTCCCCACCCTTTCCGGCAGATTTAAGTTTCCAAGGTAGCGCTCTTCAAACTCGCCCCACTCTGCCAAATCGTGTTCTTCTATACGCGAGGCAAGCTTCTGCATTTTTACCTCCGCGTCATCCTCTAAAAGCAGCCGGATGGCTCCGGCAAGTGCCGTATTTCCGACAAACTCTGTCTTACCAAAGAAGCTCCCCGGCAGCATTCCAAGCTCGATGCAGTCCTGCTCTGCGATGCTCCCCATACCTCCGGCCAGATACACTTTATCGGGCATTACACCTGCAGACTTCAGCAGATATTCCACGCCGGTGCGGACTGCCGCCTTTGCCATCTGCAAATCACGAATCAGACGCTGTGTCAAAACGCCCGCGCATTTTCCGTCAGCTGTCACAAACGGATAGCCGGTTTCAAAGTATTCCTCCGAAAGCAGTCCGGTTTCATCCACAGCACCGCTCCGGTATGCCTCTGCAAACGCAGCAAGCGCCGAGGTGCCCTCTGCAAAATCTCCGCTCTCAAACGCAGGTCCCGCCGCCACGGAAACCGCAAGCATCCTCTCCTTTGTTCCAAGCACAAGCTCCCCGTTTGTTCCGAGGTCAATCAGAAGAAAAACCTCCTCATGTAAGGGAAGTGCCGCAAGCCCTGCAACGATATCGCCGCCGATAAACGCCCCGGCGCATGGTGCAAAGCGCATCGCAATGCCGCTCTGCTCCTTTTCTGCCACCCGCAGGCAGTACGGTGTAAACGGATGCTCCTGCATACCGTCCAGCGGAAAACCGCAGAGCAGGGACAGCATCGTCGTATTGCAGGCAACGGAAAGTCTGCGCAGTCTGCGGTTCCAAAGCTGCTCTGCTTTCTCTCCCTTTTGTGCCTCCGGCAGAGAAAGCAGGGTGCCGATTCCTTTTCTTATATCTCCCTGTACCAGCGCCGTCAGTTTTTCTTCTTCGCCGTCACAGGCGGCCCTAATCCGCGACATCACATCGGCACCGAACGCACCCTGTGAATTCTTGCAGGCATAGGAAGTAAGCACCTCGCCGTCAGGTAAACGTACCTTGGCAAACTTTACATTTGTCGTTCCGATGTCTACCGCAATGCCATACTCTTCCCCTTGTCCCGCGTTCTCCTCCTGCGGTTTACAAACGCTTCGGGCAGGGACCGGCCTTCTATACACTTTTTCCTCTGACTTTTCCTCGGAAACTTTTTCTCCCGGCAGCCGTACGACGCAGTCCGAGCATAAAACAGTCCGGCAGGAGAGCAGACTCTGCCCCTTGCCGGACACTATGGTTCCCTGATACTCTGCCAGACCGCTCTCTAAAATGACGCTGCACTTTCCGCAACGGCCGTTTCCTCCGCAGTCCGAGCGAATCGTCCAGTTCTCTCCTTCCGAAGCTTCCATACCGGCATACTTCTCCCTCAGTATCAAAAAAAGGTTGGCACGCGGCGGCACTTCATACACAGTTCTGTTATTTTCTTTGATAATTTCAAGCTTCATATCTTAATAAACTGTTCTACATCTATCACAAAAATAGTTGCCCCGCCGACATCTACCGTAACCGGATATGGCACAAATCCGCTGTTCATCGCGCCTGCTGTCGGCGGTGTATTTGCCACTATGCGCTGTCTCGGTCCGCACTCGTTCTTTACGATATCAATAACCGCATTGACACGCTCTTCTTCCGTACCGACAATCAGAGTCGTGTTTCCTGCACGCAGGAAACCTCCCGTCGTTGCCATTTTGGTACCGCTGAACCCGTTTTTATTTAACTGCTCCATCACTCTTTCATCATCATCACTGCTTACAATAATATAGATTAGCTTCATCTGTCATCCTCCATCCCAAAGGTGATTTTAGTATTATTATAATATTACGAAAGAGGTTGTGCAACCGGAAAATCATCATCCGGGAAAGTAAAAAGCGTGCTGACATCGTAACATGCATCATAGTGCTACGATTCCAACACGCTTTTGTCTGTTATCTGTTTTTCATTTTTTACTCTGCATCGGAAATAATGGCATTTTCAATACAGAATTCCATTACCATATCCATAAGAATGGCACTTCTGACATCCTCTTCCGTATAATTCTCAAGGAACTCTTCTACCGTATCATAGCCGTACTCTTCGGCATAAACCGCAACCTCAGTATTATATCTTTCTTCGGATACCGAAATCTTTTCATTTTCTGCAATCTTCTCGAGAATCAGCTGCTGCTTCACAACATTGTATGCGTACTGTTCTCCGGTTTCCTCTAATGCCTGCATAGACTCAATGCCAAAGTACTGCAAAGCGGTTTCCGTATCCACGCCGAGCATGGAACCATAGTACTGCGCATACATGGTATAGTAGTTTACAAAACTTTCTTTTTCTTCCGTGATTCTGTCCTCCGGATAATTTTCTACCTCAGAGGAAGCCAGTAAGGATTCCATAATCTGCTCATAGAAGGTCTGCTCGTTCATTGCCTCACGAAGCGATGTTCTGTACTCCTCTACCGACTCATAATCGGAATTTTCCTGAACAAACTCATCGGTCAGTTCCGGCACCACGCTTGCCTTTACTGCATTGACTGTAACATGGAACACAACAGCCTGTCCTGCCATATCCGGATTATTCGAATAAGTTTCCGGGAAGGTCAGATTCAAATCAACGGTATCGCCTGCGCTTGTGCCGATTAAACCGTCTTCAAAGCCGGGAATAAAGCTTCCGGAACCAAGCTCCAGATCCGTTCCTTCTTCCGAATCATCCGTACCGCCTTCAAACGCAACGCCATCCTGCGTGCCGGTATAATTGATGTTAACGGTATCGCCTTCTTCTGCCGGGCGGTCCACTTCTGTCAGCTCCGCATAATTTTCAAGGGTTGTCTGAATCTGCTGTTCCAGCGTAGCTTCCGAAATTCTGGTCAGAGCAATTCCCTTATACTCGCCTAAAGTAACCTGTGTCTTCTTACCGCAGCCGGCTGCTGCCACCATCATTACGGCAAGCATTGCTGCAAAAATTCTCTTTTTCATTGTAATATTGTTTCCTTTCTTTGCTTCTCTGTTTTAAGGGGACTCCCTCCCTCCAAACGTAAACCTTTGTTATCATACCACAAAAACAGAAAAAAGAAAAGTCCTTTCCGGCAGTTCACAAATTATTCAAACTATGTTATACTTTTCTTAAAACAAAAGAAAGGGCTGGTATCTCCCCATGAATCAGATTGAAGCGTATATTGACGAACTGTTGCAAAAAAGCACTCTGGACTGTCCTGCATGGAACATTGAAAAGCTCCGTCAGGGCATCAAGTCCGACTGGAACTATATTGACGGCTGCATGATTAAAGCAATCCTTGAAATGTATGCCATTACCGGAAACGAAAAATACCGTGAATTTGCCGATACCTTTATCGACTACCGCGTACAGGAGGACGGCTCTATTTCCGGCTACAATCCGGAAAAATTCAACATTGATGACGTGAACGCCGGAAAGACACTGTTTGAACTCTATGACCTGACCGGCAAGGAAAAATACCGCAAGGCGATTGACCTGATTTATTCCCAGGTAAAACGGCAGCCGCGCACAAAGGAAGGAAACTTCTGGCACAAGCTGATTTATCCGGCACAGGTATGGCTGGACGGTCTGTATATGGGACAGCCGTTTTACATGGAGTACGAAACCCGTTTTAACAACAAGGAAAACTACTCCGACATCTTCCACCAGTTCTTTAACGTATATGACAAGCTCCGCGATGAGAAAACCGGTCTTTACTACCATGCTTACGACTGTTCACGCGAGATGTTCTGGTGCGATAAAACAACCGGCTTATCCCAGAATTTCTGGCTTCGTTCCCTCGGCTGGTATGCGATGGCACTGCTTGATACCTTAGATAAGTGCGAACCTGCCGGATTTGAAGCAGAATACGAAAAATTAAAACAGATTTATGTAGAATATATGACCGCTCTGTTAAACTTCCAGGATGAAAGCGGCATGTGGTATCAGGTGCCGAATTTCCCGGGCAGAGAGCGCAATTACCTCGAAACAAGCGGAAGTGCCATTCTCTCCTATGCCCTATTAAAGGGTGTCCGCCTTGGCTTCTTACCGGAGGAATTTGCCGCAGCCGGAGAGAAGGCATTCCACGGCATCTGCGAACGCTATTTAAGCACGGAAAGCGGTAACATGAGTCTCGGCGGCATCTGCCTTGTAGCCGGTCTGGGCGGCAAGACAATGCGTGACGGCACCTACGATTACTATATGTCCGAGCCGATTGTCAAGGACGATGCCAAGGGCGTTGGTCCGTTCCTGCTTGCCTATACGGAAATGCTGCGCAGAAATAAGGCATAAACCGATATCTTACGAAAAAACGTGCGATGGCAGGTGTGGTTCGTTTTTGCCGGACACACCGCATAAAATAAGGCGAAGGTTTAAAAATCATTCCGCTCCGGAACGATTTTAAACCTTCGTCTCTCTTTTTCTTTATTCCGCCTCTACAATCACTGCATTGTCGATGCAGAATTCCATAACATAATCTAAAAGAATTGCCTTTCTGACTTCTTCCTCTTCGTAATCGGCAAGGAACTGCTCTACCGTTTCGTAGCCATACTCCTGTGCATACTGCTTTGCCATTACCTCATAGCGTTCTTCCGACACTGTAAGCCCTTCTGTCTCTGCAATCTTCTCCAGAATAAGCTGATTCTTTATCTCAATATAAGCGTATTCTTCCCCGACCTGCTCCAGTTCTTCCGTCGACTCAAAGCCAAACAGCGCATTCAGCATGGTCTCTGTATCTGTTCCGTATATGGATGCGTAATACTGTGCATACATCAGATAAAAGCTTACGAAATTCTGCTTCGATGCTTCCACAAGTTCCATCGGATAATTTTCCACGGTACAGGTATTCATCAGATGCTCTCTGATCTGCTCCTCAAATGTTTCATTGTTCATAATCGTCATAACGCCTTCGATGTAAGTTGCTATATTCGCATAGCCAAAGTGTTCTGTTACAAAGTCATTCGTCAGTTCCGGCACCACCGTTTCCATTACGGAATTTACGGTTACGGTAAACAGCACCGGCTTGCCCGAAAGCTCCGGATTGTTTAAATACGGGTCCGGAAAGCTGATGTTTACCTCCACGACATCGCCTGCCTTCGCCCCCACCAGTCCTTCTTCAAAGCCCGGAATAAACATTCCTGAACCAAGCGTTAAATCCGTGCCCTCCTCCGAGTCATCCGTACCTCCTTCAAATGCCACACCGTCCATGGTTCCGACATAATTGATATTGACCGTATCGTTCAGCTCTGCCGCGCGTTCTACGCTGACCAGCTCTGCATAGCTTTCCAACATGGACTGGATTTCTTCTATTACTTCTTGCGATGATACTTCGGTTAAGGTAAGGCCTTTATATTCACCCAGCGTTACAATGGTTTCCGTCGCCTCAGTCGGAGCCGGTGTCACCTCCGTTTCCGGTGTTGCCGCTATGGTCACCTCCGGCTTCGGAGTTTCGGTAGCTGCCGGTTCTATTGTCACAGCCGGAGTCGGTGCAGGTGTTGTCGTCGGATTTGTGTTCTCTTCCTCCGTTTTTCCTAAACATCCTGCCATCATCACCATCGCTGCCGCAAGCATTGCTATTATTGTTTTCTTTTTCATTGTCTTTTGTCCCTCTTTCCTTTTTCTAATAAAAGTATAATTTTTCTCTTTCGACATTGCAAGAGCAAATTTGATATTTTCATTTTTCGTAGGTACTGCTTCGGACAATACCGGTAAGAAAAAGTGCCATGCACGGGTTCTCCGTCATGGCACTTTCCCTAAGGATTGGATGTATTTACTAGATTTCCTCCACGTAGAGGACTCCCCCTGCATCATAAAGCAGGTGGATAATCTCTGTATGAGGCCGTTTCTTGTCGAGCCTGAGTGTAAGAAGTACCGCTACACCGATATCCTCCACATTGGTCGACTTTGTCATTTCGATTTCCGATATCTTCATACCGTGCCCTTTCACATATTCCATGAAAGCACCTAAATCCGACATCTTTTTAAATTCCATATACAAATTCAGCTGTTTCGTCGTAGCTGTTACACGGTCATCCAGACTGTGCAGCACTGCCATTACCACGAAAATCATGACACAGCCGAGAATCGCACCGGAATAAAATCCGACACCGATTGCAAGACCGACGCAGGCATCTGCCCACAAACCTGCCGCAGTTGTCAATCCCTTGACACGGTTTCTTCCGGTCACAATAATCGTGCCCGCACCAAGAAAGCCGATGCCGCTGATGACCTGCGCACCCAGACGTGCCGGGTCTCCGGTCTGATAAACTGCTGTCATATACTGATTTGTCGTCATGACAAGAGTGGCGCCGACACAAACAAGCATGTAGGTCCGGAAGCCCGCCGGCCGGTTTTTTCTTCCGCGCTCAATACCAAGAACGCCACCGCAGAGCAGTGCTAATGCCAGCCGCACAAAGGTCGACAACAGGTTCACTCCTGCAAGAGTTTCCGAAATTGTCTGCCAATCCCACATAAGGCACCTCTCCCTTCCAAGTTATTCTCTTTGATTTTTACTGATTCTGCTACTCCTTCTTTGCAGCCTGCTGCCCTTTTGCTTCCTCGTCGTAGGTAAAGCCGCGCAGATTCAGCTCCTTTGCCCTGTGGCAGGCACAAAGTCTTCCGTCCGGCATCTCGGCAAGCTCCGGTGACTCCGTCTTGCACTTATCGATGCAGTACCGGCATCTTTCATGGAAGTAGCAGCCGCTTGGCGGATTTGCCGGGTTCGGGATTTCACCCTTTAACGGAATACGCTCCATCTGAATCGTAGGGTCCGCAACAGGAACCGCTGAAAGCAGTGCCTCCGTGTAAGGATGCATCGGCTTTTCAAACATCATTTCCGTCGGAGCGAACTCCACCATTCTGCCAAGATACATAACGCCTACCTTATCGGAAATATGCTCCACTACCGAAAGGTCATGGCTGATAAACAAATAGGTTAAGTGCAATTCCTTCTGCAAATCACGAAGCAGATTGATTACCTGTGCCTGAATGGATACGTCAAGTGCCGAAACCGCCTCATCACAGACAATAATCTGCGGCTCAATGACAAGTGCTCTGGCAATGCCGATACGCTGACGCTGTCCTCCGGAAAAGGCATGCGGATAACGCATCAGGTACATCGGATTTAAGCCTACCTTCTCTGCGATTGCCTTAGCGCGCTGATCCATCTCTGCCTTCGGCATCTTCGGATAATTCGCTTTCAATGGCTCCTTAATAATATCAAGAACCGTCATTCGCGGGTCAAGAGAGGAATAAGGGTCCTGGAAAATCATCTGAATTTCCTTCCTTATTTCCTTCATCTTCTTTTTATCCGCTTTTAAGAAATCCAACTCTTCGCCGCTTTTGGTGCGATAAAATACCTCACCCTCGGAAGCATTATAAGCACGAACGATACAGCGTCCCAGTGTCGTCTTACCGCAACCGGATTCCCCTACGATACCAATCGTCTCACCCGGCTTGACGCTGAAGCTGACATCCGTTACCGCCTTTACGGTAACACCCTTGGAGGTAAAGCGTTTATGCAGCCCCTTTACCTCCATAATATTTTCTTTATTCATCCTTGCCTGCCTCCTTTTCCTTCAGGATAGCCTCTACTCTTGCCCTCTCAGCCTGACATGCCTGATGAGGACAGTTAAAACAGGCAATTTTATGTCCCGGAGCAACCTCTACCAGTTCCGGCTCCGCCTTATCGCAAAGTCCTTCGATACGGACATCGCAGCGGTCGTAAAAGCCGCATGCCTTCGGCAGGTTCATGGCAAGAGGAACCGTTCCCTCAATCGAGAAGAGTCTTTCCTCCTTTTTGGAGCCAATCTTATGAACGGAACCGATTAAGCCTCTCGTATACGGATGCTGCGGATTCGCATAAATCTCTTTCGCATCGGCGCTCTCTACAATTTTACCAAGATACATGACCGCTACTCTGTCACACATTCTTGCAACGACACCAAGGTCGTGGGTGATAAAGAGAATCGCCGTATTAAAATCCTTCTGGAGCGATTTCATCAGTTCCAGAATCTGTGCCTGAATCGTAACATCAAGCGCCGTGGTCGGTTCATCGGCAATCAAAAGCTTCGGGTTACATACCAGCGCCATGGCAATCAGCGCACGCTGCAGCATACCGCCGGAAAACTCATGCGGATACTGATTGTAACGCTTTTCTACATTGGCAATACCTACCTTACGCATGACATCCATGGAAATTTCCTTGGATTTCTTTTTATCCTTTGTGATGTGAAGTCTGGTTGCTTCATTAATCTGGTTTCCAATCGTATACATCGGAGAAAAGGCAACCATCGGTTCCTGGAAAATCATAGAGATTTCTTTTCCCCGGATGGAACGAATTTCTTTTCCGCGCTGGTCTAAAGAAAGAAGGTCTACTTTTCCTAACCCTTCCGAATCAAACAGAATCTGTCCGCTCGGAACACACTTTTTATCGTTGATTCCAAGAATCGCCTTACAGGTCAGAGACTTACCGCAGCCGGACTCTCCTACCAGACCTAAGGTTTCGCCCCTTTTCATTTCGAAGTTTACACCTCGAACCGCTGTCAGAAGTCCCTCCGTCATATGAATGTCAACATGGAGGTCTTTCACTTCAAGAATCGTATCGTTATCCATTTTACTTCCTCCTTGTTTTACTTATACGGGTCAGCTGCATCACGAATACCATCGCCTAAGAAGTTGAAGGCAAGAACCGTGATGGTTACAAAAATAATCGGAATCAGTTTATGAGGATTACTTGCAACGTCAGTCACGGAGCTTGCTTCCTGAAGCAATACGCCCCAGCTGGTTGCAGGCGACTTAATACCAAGTCCTAAGTAAGACATGGAGGTCTCTCCGACGATGGAACCCGGAATACCAAGGGTAACCGAAACAATGAGATAACTCATAAAGCCCGGAACCAGGTGCTTCCAGATGATTTTCCAGGTGGATACGCCGGAAAGTCTGGCTGCCATGACATAATCCTCATTCTTTAAGGACAGGAACTTTCCTCGTACGACACGTGCCATTCCGGTCCAGTTAATAAACGAAAGAATAATCGTGATGTAAAAGTACATCTTTACGGTTGATATTCCCGGAGGGATTGCTGCGGAAAGCGCCATCCAGAGAGGGATCTGCGGAACCGCACCGATTACCTCTATAATTCGCTGAATTACGATATCGACGGCACCTCCAAAGTAACCGGAAATCGAACCAATCGTAACACCGAGGAAAAAGCTGATGACTGCACTGGCAAACGGAATGGTCAGGGAAATTCTGCTTCCCAGTAACACTCTGGAGAAAATATCCCGTCCCAGGGAGTCTGCACCAAAGAGCATAATCTTTGCTCCGCTTCCGCCATTGCTTCCTTCTCCCACACCAAACAGGTGAATATCGCAAGGTATCAGACCAAAAATTTTATATTCCGTACCGTGCACAAAAAAGTCCAGTTTATAATACTCGGAAGTATCTTCTGTTATTGTTACGGAGAAATCTTTCCGGTCGATGGTTTTCTCCAGCTTATATATATAAGGGCCTACAAACTCGCCTTCATACATAACATGAATCTTGGAGGGAGCACTGTTTTTATACAAAGCGTCAAACGCATCCAGCGAATACGGCGCTAAGAAGTCTGCAAGCAAAGCTCCAAGATATAAAATAAACAGAATCACCATGGAGAACTTTGCGAGCTTATGCTTTTTTAACTTTCTGCCCATCAGGGTCCATTGGGAAGCAAGATAATAATCTTCGTTTGTTTTCTTTTTCTTTTTCAACA
>JBJENV010000045.1:0-18742 GCA_051880375.1 Lachnospiraceae bacterium | reverse complement strand
TTTCTAACGTCATATTAGCACTATACAAAGAATATGTTGAAGAATTCTAACAAGAAACACCGGACAATCATTGTCCCATTGTCCGGTGTGAAACTACCAACGTTACTCAGCAATCTCCTCTGCAATATCCTCCAAAGGAATAAAATGATAATCATCAGCAGCATCTCCGTTTAAAAGAATAATGGATGTTTCTCCTGTCAGCTTCATTGCCTCATCATAAGCTTCTTTGCCTTCACCTATGTTTCCTTCTTCTTACAAATTCTTTTTGGTAACAGAATCAATCATAAGTTTATCCCGTAGTTTTTCTGTTGTTAAGCCTGGACATACTACTTCTTCCGTCGAATCTGCTACTACATTCAGGTATTAAACTATCCTCGGTTTTTAAAATTATGTTTTAAAATTCACTGCTTATTCCACATTTGCGTTGGACATTCTGCTAGTAGCTAAACGCATCTGATCATCGGTCATCTGGTTGGATAACTGGAACGTAGTGTCAAGCTTGGAATGATACTTCTGTTCTTCTGCCATGATATGAAGAATTCCTGCATTATCAAGTGCAAAAGTAATATCAACAGGTGTACTTATAGGTACGGCACGTGTAAACTGCATATTAATAGTAGTAATTGGCTGACGTCCATCAATTCCCATTATACTATCAGTGCTTCGGCTCTCGTATATTTCAATTTCTACACGAGACTGACCGTCTGCTACGGTATAGAACTGTTCACGATGTGTTGCTGGGAGGGTATCATTAATCATAAGCATATTAGTAATTATCATGATGCCATTATCATCTAATGAAGCTAAGCCATAGGTTCGAGACAGAACATTTGTAATATTAATTTTTAATCCTGCACCTGCGCCGGCTGTAGTTAATGCAAACCTTTTATCCAGTTCACCTGTCTTTAAATTTTCATCCTTAACTTCTTCTACGCTCTTACCGGTTCTTGCAGCTTCATCTGCAACAAAATCATTGAACTGCTTTTCTGTTCCCGCATAAATAGCTGCGCCTTTTGCCACAGCCTCATCCGGATCAGCCAGTATAGGAACAACATGATAATCTCTCTCAATCATTGCAGCTACCTGAGGCATTCTCGATGAACCACCAACCAGAAGGACCTTATCGATTTTATCCATGGTATAGCCCTGCTTTGCTGCAGTATTTAATACATCGTCAAGCAGGTTTTTCGTTCTGTTTAAAAGATTGCTGGTCAGTTCTTCATATTTTTCACGAGTAAGCTCTTCTTTAAATCTACCCGCAGGTCCGTTAACTGAAAGATTTACTTTTTCTCTTGCTGTTAATGATTTTTTCCAGTCCTCAACCTGAATATAAAGACTTGCTACAGTTTCAGGATCTTCGGAAAGATCTTCTCCGTTTTCTTCCTCATATCTCTCAACGATATAACTCATAAGAGCTTCGTCCCAGTCTTTTCCTCCTAGCTGGTCGTCACCTCCGGTACAAATAGCTGTAATATTATTTCCGCTGACATTCATTACTGTAATATCAAATGTACCACCGCCAAGGTCGTATACAAGCACTGTTTCATTCTTATTATTGCCGGATACTCCATAGCTGATTGCTGCAGCGGTAGGCTCGTTAATAATATTTAATACATTTAATCCTGCGAGTTCTCCAGCATCTTTTGTTGCCTGTTTCTCATTCATACCAAAGTATGCAGGACATGTAATAACAACATCCTTAACAAATTCCCCATCTTTAAGGACACCTGTCTGTCTAAGCTCTTCATTTGCGTCCGTAACCAGCTTTTTTAAAATATAAGCAGATATTTCTGGAGCAGTATAAGTAGTACCATTCAGTACAACAGTGTCCTTCTCCTTGCCCATCTTTCTTTTTATAAACTGCACGGTTTTATCTGATTCAAGTTCAACGGAATTTTTAGCTTCCTTACCAACAATAATATTGTTTGCCGATTCTACCATAACAACAGACGGAGTTGTATGGTCTCCATCACTATTTTTTAATACTACTGGCTTACCATATTCATCAATGTAAGCAATACAAGAATATGTGGTTCCCAGATCAATTCCAAATACATAACTCATTCTCTTTATCCTCCTGAATATAAAATTATAAAAGTATTAGCACTATAGACAATATGCTAAGAAGCACTGTTAACACAATGTTTGTCAATATTGCTGGCAGACACTTAATAAAAAAATTGTTTTGATAATCCTCATATTTTTCTTCCATTCGTTTATAAGCACCATCTAAAATCTTTTCTATGCTTCGTTCAATCCCGACCATATCAAATTTCTTATGTAACCCCGCAATTGCCCTATATACAAACAGTGCAACCGTGCTACCAGGACCAATGTATATCAATAAAATAGCAATTATAATTTCAATAGATTTTAGTAAGATGCTAAACCAGTTGGTCTTCGGAAGACCTAAAGTGGCATCTAAATATTCAACCCACTTAAATCCACTGCTAAAGAGGCTTCTTATGTCTAATAACCCAGTGTCAAGAACAAAGAAGCAGCATAATGTTATAATTGCAAATAATCCAATTGACATTACCTTTATATTATTGAAGAAAAATTTAATAATACCAAATATCCACTTCAATACATATATAGGCCAATAGGTCATGTAATATGCCCTACGAATTTCTGGGCGTACTTTCTTTTTTTTCTTTACACCGAATACCTTTTCGATGGCGTTTAGCGCATTGTTTTGGCCAGCCTTTTTCTCGGCTGCTTTCATAACGTTCTGAATTGCTTCAACAGAAATACCAAAGTTGTTATACACTCTGTTAAAATAAGAAAGTAAGAAATGGTCTAAATTTCGAAAACCATATTCTGTTTCAGCCACCTCAAACAAAGCATCCAGGCTCTTTTTCTTCATCATGCCGAGTCCAAACATGTATGGTGTTAAACTGGGATATTTTATCAATAGCTTAAACTCTTCGAAGTTATCTTTAATATCATTATAAGAAAGTACTGTGGATATACCGTTTACAAAGTCTACCATTGTCAGATAGTCTTCGCCCTTCTCCTGCCGGACATTATAAGCTTCCGTTCTAAGGCATTCAATATGCGCCTTAAAAGCTTCATAATCAGCATATTTGTCAAGCTCCAGAAAATCCTCCATGTTCTCAGTAACTCTGCTATATTTTGTTTTTATTGCATGACTGTCACGACACAGGGCATAAAGACTTTCGCACTTATGTATTTGCAACAAAGTCTTTTTCTGAAAAAGGTTTGTTACAAGAAAGGAATTTTTCTTTCTTTCCTCCTTCGTATCCTCGTTTTCGGTATCATCTTTTGCGTTTTCATTTTCAGAAAAGCCGAGCAATTTATATTCTTTCTTTAAGAACTCTACAATTACCTTTTTGTTTTTTCTTTCTTCGGTAAAGTAGTCAAAAAAGAAAGAAACAATATCTTTGTCAATCTTTCCTGTTGTTGAAACAATCTCAAAATATTTTTTGGTAAATCGGTTTACTTCACCACCGACACTCGACGATTTTCCATTATAAAAATCAAAAAGCTCACGTCTAAGTTTAGCATCCCTTAATATTTTCTCATAATCATTTGCCTTGTTAAGATATGCCTGGTCTCTTTCTGCAAATTTTTCGTTTGCACCATTGATACTTTTTTTCCACTTCTCTCTACGTTCTGCGAATTTAGCTTCAAGCTCGGTATTTGAGATGTCCGGTGACTCTATTTTATATAACTTAATCAGGTTGATTTCTTTAATGTCAACATTATACTTACTTCGAAGTATATCAACTATATTTGCCACTGTTTTTCTCCTCTCAGCTTACACTTATTTTTCTATTAATAACTCCAAGGAAATACATTAATCCCGATTCGCATTTTCCGCCAAGTATATCTATCAGTGTATATGTCCATGAACAAATAAGTAAAATCAGTGCTCCAACTAGTTCTAAAAGACCTTCTATAACACCGAAAATCATACTTCCGACATATATTACAACACAAAAAACAACAATCAATAGCACGACATCCCAGAATCTGCCGCAAAACATATCAACAAGAAGATCCAATATCAAAATAATACCGCCACCAAAAAGCAAAGCAGCCAAAACATCAACCATCTCGATAGTTGCTTCAACTAGTGCAGCCATTCCTTTTAATACTACCGATAGCAAAAGAAATACTAAAGCGATAATAACAGAAAAGAATATTACAAACATTTCTATTCCTCCTCAACTATTGTTCTTTATACTGATACACCACAACTCGTTCTGTAATCAGTACTTTTTCGCCTTTCATAAACCCGGCACTTAAACTTGCCTTAATTTTTTTGTCAAGTTCCGGATTGTCAGTTGACTCTGATTTAACTGCCTGCTGCCTGGAGCTATTAAAATCGTCTCCTTCTTTTGCCTCAAACTCATTAATATTCTGCATTTCTAATAAATCGGTTAAATCATCCAAGGCATATTCATATTCTTTCTTTACATCTTCGACAGACATATCTTCCCATTTAGCGGAGCGGATAGTCTTCTTCATATTATTTCTCGCCTTAATGACGGCCTTCATTAACTGCTCAATAAACCGGTCTGTGGAATCCTGCTTATAGTACTCCAACTCATCGTGAAGCCGATTTATTAACCCGTCCTTTACCTCAATCTGACTATGTATCAGCGTTTCAACCATTTGACATTGCTCTCTAGTATTCAACAATATCTCAGTAAGTTGTCCAAACATCTCTTCCGGGTTATTGTTTACCATTTCTTCTGCCTTAATTTCTTCTTCCATAACTGTTTGTCTCCTGTTTGATTACATTCCTACGTTATTACCTTAGAATTTCCAGCATTATTTATTTTGCAGGCACTAATTATAACATTCCCATGATAATCATTATGCAAAAGAAAACCGTCACAAGTCCTGCTAGTACTGTTACTAACTTATCCAGCGTTGCACACAAATTTGCTTTACCTTCCAGCTTATTATTCTTCTCTAATAAACACATAATACACAGGTAGATAAGATTGAAGAAATACGACAATGCCATAAATGTTCCTACAGGAATCATAAGTATCATTCCGATAAAAAGCTTAATAAGTCCAAAAATTAAAAGGAATACATTCCCTCCGAATATGCTACCGAAAAACATACCTTTCATTCCTTGCCAAAGATGCACTCCTGCGTTACTCAGAAAGCCCTGAGCTCCGGATTTGGAACAAAAGATGATGGAAGCAATTGAGCCAATAAGAATTGTAAAAACAAACACTAATCCGATAAAATTTCCAACTCCTGATACTGCCCCTGCGTTATTAAACAATGCAGTTAATATAACTGAAATGACCAGACCAACTCCAAATCCCTTTGCTGTGATTCTTAATAACTCCTTAAATCTCTCTCTGTAATACATAACAATTTCCCCGTTTCCTTTTGTATTTTTTTATTGTTTGGCAGCATAGCAGAAAACAGCATAAACTTGTTCCGCCAACTGTTCCAAAGAGTTCATATGCTGACGCTTTAATACTTATATGTAGAGCATCATTTTTTTAACATGCCACATAAAAGCTCATATGCAGCATTGATTTTCTGTGAATACGCCTCATTTGCCTCCGCATTATCCGGATGGAAAGCTTTGATAAGAGCATTTCTCTGCTTTTTTAATGCATCCTGTGTAACATCTTCCATACTATCAAACATAAACAATGCCAAGGCCTTTTCTACTTCACCGATATTCATTGTTTTTTCCTGATTATCTCCACCATTACGTCTTGCATTTTCAATATAACTGCAGATAGAAAATGCACGAATCATTTCCGAAAAGCCGTCAGAGAATTCATATTCATATTTCGAACTAAAGAAACCTTTCTTTCGTAATCTAAGCTTAACATCGTAATTAATTACCTCCTCCAGATAAACTCTGGGCGTAGCTAAATCAACCGTAATATACTCAGATCCTTTCACTTTGTCACCAAGAAGACCTTCCTTAATTTCCTCTGGCTTAAAGTTCAATTCATATTCATTTAAATCTGCAAAGCGGAAAACAAGACCAGCCTTTTTACCAGAACCAAAGCTAAATAATCCTCTTTCAGTATCAACTTTAAGATTGTATTCATATTCTGCATCCGGATGAAACTGAGCCCTTTCCTCTTTTGTTGCTTCTTCCCATGCAAGATAGGCTGTATAATCAGAATATGACCAGTTCTTTTTGGCATACTCTAAAACCCGGGGATGAATTTTATCAGCACATTCTTTGCATAAAACAAATGGAGTGCTTTCGCCAAATACATGCTGCTCTGTCCCTTTTAGTGTCTTTCCGCAACACTGGCATGCACCCGTTTTTCTAAATACCCCCATCTTAAACAATACAAGCAGCACAATAACTACAATTAAAATCATCCAAAACATGTCTCTCTCCTTTATTGTACATTTCTTTTGTTCTATATCCGTAACCTATATTATTCGCAGCGAAGCCGTGAAAGTGGCTTTCAGCCACTTTATCACTATTTTTTTGCTGAATACTATTTACACCCGGCAAGTAAATAAAAAAGGACAGCTTGCTGTGGTAAAATAAAGATGTCTAATCAATAAATTACCTGCAAGGAGTCCTTTATAAATGTTTTAAACACCTTATCATTAGAAAACAATAGAATGATTAAAATATATTTCGACAGAGGAGACTTATCCTCCGATGCAGGCTTACTGATTAATCGGTGTGTAAATAATTTCCTGACCGATATGAATCAGTTCTGCCCTTTTGACGATATCTCCATTTCTGGTGAACAGCTGCGTATACTTTTTACCGTCACCTAACAGTTCTCTTGCGATAGACCAGAGACAGTCTCCCTGCTTTACAATATAAACGTTTTCAGTGGAATAGCACTTACGATCATTCTTCTTTCCGATAAGCTTGTATTCTCCCTTCTCATCGAAATACCATTTTGTACCATTTTCATCTACACGAACAGATTCTTCCGACTTATCCTCTTCCTTGTCATCGGCAACAGGAGTTTCGTCCTTGGTATCCTCTTCCTTTGGCTCTTCTACCTTAGTATCCTCTTCACTGTTCTGCGTAGAAGCCCAAACCTTAGCAAAACGAAGATAAACAGTATAGTCTTCTATATCACCCCACAGGATTGGCTTACTTAACTTAAGATCAGTTCTATTCCCGAAATAGAAGATTTCTGTAACTTCATCACTATTTTCAGGAGAGTGAAACTCAATTACAAGAGAGTCATTACCGGACCAACTCTGATATCCGTCATAAACTAAAACCTCAGCACCATCCGCAAGCTCAAACACTAAAGCAGTTACGTCAGAGCCAAAGGTAATATCTCCAAACACTTCAGGGTTTTCTTCTTTAGCCATTTTAGCTTCAATGTCATCGGAATTCTGAACGACTTCCTTCATCTCCCTGGTGCCAACATACTTCCAGTCAATGACACGTTCTTCTTTTAGTACTAATTCAGACTCCAACTCAAAAATCCTAATGGTAAGCTGGTCTTCCGTAATGTCTGCATCCCATACTATATCGTCATTTTTGCAACCACTCCAACTGCCAAAGTAAGCTGTCTTAAGCTGGGATTCCGTCATGTCGCTTTCCTGCACACGTGCATCGGTATCGACTTCAATAACAGTTCTGGTGTCCTCAGTATCTTCTGCCATTGCCATTTCTCCAGGCATCAACGTAACACACATAGCTATAGTAGCTACAACTCCAAGTAACTTCGTAAAACTCTTTCTCATATCTTTTCTCTCCTTTAAGTATTTAATAAATCGCCTCACAACTTCTCTCATTTGGACCTTTCCTCATATAGCATATTCATGCCATATATAGTACTTCATCCGAATTTTTGAATTGCAGGGCAACAATAATATTATAATATCACAATGTATAGCAATTTGCAATGGTTTATATAGCTTATCAACTCTTCTTCATCCCAATAATTCCAAATAGAATAGAAAATGAGGTGATAAACATGAATCAAATAAATAAACAAATATCAGACAATGTAAAGAAATTCCGTCGACTAAATCATTTAACGCAGGCGCAGCTTGCAGAAAAGCTCTCTCTGGATACTCAGTATTACGCACAGCTCGAACGTGGTGAAAGGAACTTTACGATTGAAAAAATAGCTCTAATTTGTGAAATATTTCAAATAGAAATCGGCGAAATCATCCGTCTTTCAGACAAAGAAGAAAGAAATCATTTCGTACAATCGGAAAAAATATCAAATATTACAAATAAGCTGAATTCTCTCACGGTAAAGCAGCTTGTGATACTTGAAAAATATATAGACGAAATTTTGCCTTTACAAAAATAATTCATAATCGAGCAGGCGGGAGTGATTGGCTCCCGTCCTCTCACATAGTGATAGTTATAACATAACAAAAGGCGATTCGTTACGCATGATGCACAAAAACGAATCGCCTTTTGTTATGTTTTATCCTGTTTTGTTGTGAAAAATCACCAAAAAAATCAATTACTTATTGTAGTTTACAATCTTGCCGAAGTCCGGCTTTAAGCTTGCGCCGCCGACCAGACCGCCGTCAATATCCGGCTGTGCAAACAGCTCCGGAGCACTTGCTGCGGAAACACTGCCGCCATACTGGATGCGGATTGCTTCTGCGGTTGCTTCGTCATAGAGCTCGCCGATACATGCACGGATTCCTGCACATACCTCTTCTGCCTGCTCTGTGGTAGCTACCTTACCGGTGCCGATTGCCCAGATTGGCTCGTAAGCAATCACTGCCTTCTTTGCCTGCTCTGCCGTTACGTTCAAGAATGCAATCTTAATCTGCATCCGAATCCAGTCCATCGTCACACCCTGCTCTCTCTGTGTCAGAGATTCGCCGCAGCAGATGATTGGAGTAATTCCGTGTTCGAATGCCTTTAAGACCTTCTTGTTTACGGTTGCATCGGTTTCCGCAAAGTACTCTCTTCTTTCGGAATGTCCGATGATGACATATTTTACGCCGATGTCTGTGAGCATGTTCGGAGCGATTTCTCCGGTGTAAGCACCGGATTCCTCATAAAACATGTTCTCTGCACCGATTTCGATGTTGCTGCCCTTTGCAGCCTCAATTGCTGTTGTTAAGGAAATGGCCGGTACACAGAATACGACGTCAACGTCATCGTTCTTAACCAGTGGCTTTAACTCCTCGATTAACTTTACGGTCTCACTCGGAGTCTTATTCATTTTCCAGTTGCCTGCAATAATTTTCTTACGCATAGCGAAAAAATCCTCCTGTATCGATATGATTTTGGCTTCCGCCTCCATCACATATGCCATTCTTTTTTATTTGTCGTTCGCTGCAACAACGCCCGGAAGTTCCTTACCCTCTAAGAACTCAAGGGAAGCACCGCCACCGGTGGAGATGTGTGTCATCTTATCACCAAAGCCAAGCGTGTTTACAGCTGCTGCAGAGTCGCCGCCACCGATAATGGTTGTCGCATCTGTCTCGGCAAGCGCTTTAGCTACTGCAATGGTACCTGCTGCAAGTGTCGGGTTTTCGAATACGCCCATCGGTCCGTTCCATACTACCGTCTTTGCACTCTTAACAGCCTCTGCAAACATTGCTGCTGTCTTAGGTCCGATATCACAGCCCTCTCTGTCGGCCGGCATATTCTCAACATCATAAACAGCGGTCTCAACCGGTGCATCAATCGGGTTCGGGAACTCAGCGATTGTCACGGAGTCAACCGGAAGTAATAACTTCTTTCCAAGCTTTTCTGCCTTTGCAATCATATCCTTGCAGTAATCAATCTTCTCATTGTCTACTAAGGATTTACCGATTTCATAACCCTGTGCCTTTAAGAAGGTGTAAGCCATACCGCCGCCGATAATGAGGGTATCGCACTTTTCTAAGAGATTGGAGATAACGTTTAACTTATCCGCAACCTTGGCACCACCGAGAATTGCTACAAACGGACGAACCGGATTGTTTACTGCATTGCCAAGGAAGTCGATTTCCTTCTGCATTAAGTAGCCAACCACGCTTGTCTTTACAAACTTTGTGACACCCTCTGTGGAGCAGTGTGCTCTGTGGGCTGCACCAAAAGCATCGTTTACATATACATCGCAAAGAGAAGCAAGTTCTTTAGAGAAGTTCTCTTCGTTCTTTGTCTCTTCTTTTCTGAAACGTGTATTCTGTAAAAGAACTACATCGCCATCCTTCATTGCTGCCACTGCTGCCTTTGCATTCGGTCCGACAACTTCATCATCTGCTGCGAACACAACTTCCTTACCTAAGAGTTCGGAAAGTCTCTTTGCAACCGGTGCCAGGGATTCATCCGGATTAGGACCGTTCTTTACCTTACCGAGATGGGAGCAAAGGATGACTCTGCCGCCGTCGTTGATCAGCTTCTTGATGGTAGGAAGCGCTGCAACGATTCTATTCTCATCTGTGATCACACCGGCCTTTAACGGCACATTAAAATCACATCTTACAAGAACCTTTAAGCCCTTTACATTGATATCATCGATTGACTTCTTATTTAACATGTGAACATCCTCCATATCTTTCTGTGCTTAACACACTTTTTTCAATATTTTTCTGTTGCTATGTCAGAAAACCGGCTTGTGTGGTTCGTCATTGCCGGACACAGGAAAAAAAAACAGGTCCGGTCCAACAATAGACCGGACCCCTTTGTGAGTCAATGTACCAAATTGTCCGCCGGCGGACAATCTATCTGTGAATTATGCTAATTCAGCGAAGTACTTGATTGTTCTAACCATCTGGCTTGTATAAGAATTCTCGTTATCATACCAGGAAACAACCTGTACCTGATAAGTATCCTCATCAATCTTGCTTACCATAGTCTGAGTAGCATCAAACAGGGAACCAAATGTCATACCGATAACATCGGAGGAAACAATCGGATCCTCGTTGTAACCGAAGGATGCGGAAGAAGCTGCCTTCATAGCTGCGTTGATGCCTTCCTTTGTAACATCCTTACCCTTAACAACAGCTGTCAGGATTGTGGTGGAACCGGTCGGGACCGGAACTCTCTGTGCGGAGCCGATGAGCTTGCCGTTTAACTCAGGAATAACAAGGCCGATTGCCTTAGCTGCACCTGTGGAGTTCGGAACGATGTTAGCTGCACCTGCACGTGCTCTTCTCATATCACCCTTTCTGTGCGGACCATCTAAGATCATCTGGTCGCCGGTGTAAGCGTGAATAGTACTCATGATACCGCTCTGAATCGGAGCGTAGTCATTTAATGCCTTAGCCATAGGAGCTAAGCAGTTTGTAGTGCAGGAAGCTGCGGAAATGATGGTGTCTTCCTTTGTTAATGTCTTCTCGTTTACGGAGAATACGATGGTAGGAAGGTCATTTCCTGCCGGAGCGGAAATAACAACCTTCTTCGCACCTGCATCAATATGTGCCTGAGACTTAGCCTTGGAGCAGTAGAAACCGGTACACTCAAGAACTACGTCAACACCGATTTCGCCCCATGGAAGATCCTGTGCCTTCGGCATAGCGTAAATGGTGATTTCCTTACCGTCTACAGTGATGGAACCCGGAACCTTAACGGTCTTGCCGTCTTCCTCAAATACAGGCTCCTTGGAAGATACGGTGTGCTTGTTCTCACCGATTCTGCCACAGTAGCCACCCTGTGCGGTATCATACTTTAATAAATCTGCTAACATTGCAGGGCTTGTTAAATCATTGATTGCTACTACCTCGTATCCCTCTGCACCGAACATCTGTCTGAATGCAAGACGACCGATACGACCAAAACCATTGATTGCAACTCTTACTGCCATTTTTGTTTCCTCCTAAATTATGTTTACATTACTTGTCCGTTCTTTCTGGATTGTCAAATTTTTATCAATTGACATGTCCGTAACAAACGAACCCAAATGTATTTTAACCAAAGTATACTAAAATATCAAGTAGAAAATAAAAAATAATACAGAAATACTACTTAATTCCTCCGAAACGTCCAAACGGATAAATCCGGAAGAAGGCAACTCCGTCAAGCTCCGACTTTTTTACGATGCCGACCTGCGAACTTCTTGAGTCCGCACTGACGGTCCGGTTATCACCCAGAACAAAGTACTCATCCTCGCCAAGTACCACCGGTTCTGCCGCAAGTCCTGCACGAATTATCGGGTCTTTACCGAAGTTCTCTTCCAACGGTTCTCCGTCAATCAGGATGGTATCCCCGACAATCTGCACAGTTTCTCCCGGGAGTCCGATGATACGTTTTACATAAGTACGCTCTATCGTACCCTTCTGCTTGTGAAACACAACAATATCGAAGCGGTCCGGTCCGTCAAAGTACCGGCTTACCTTTTCAATCAGAATATGTTCCCCGTCAAACAGAGAATTTTCCATGGAGTCACCGTCCACCAGAACCTTCTCCATCAGAAATTTGGGTACAATAAAAAGAACAAACAGAAGAATCAGCAGATACAGGCCGTATTCCAGCAAAGCCGATGTCTTCTTACGCATTCTGATCCTCGTCGCCCAAAATCTTTACCTTGCCTTCATAAAGCTCCTGCACAGCGATGGAAAGCGGTTTGTTGCAGGCGCTCTCGCACAAAGGCTCTGAACCGTTGATAATCTGTCTTGCTCTTTTGGCGGCTGCTAAAACAACGGAATATCTGCTGTTGACAACCGGAGCCTCTCCTTCCACAACATCACTGTTTAATGACTGAATCAATTCTGCATACGATGGATGTAACATAATAGTCTCCTTCTTTCTTTATAGATTCTCTGTTTTTCGCCGATTCCGGCGTTATTCACTCTGTTTGATTTGCCCGGACGGCAATCGTCTCAGGCAGCAAAGCAGATAATACCACACTTTGACCATCCATGACAAGCACGGATTTGCATCTTCTTCCGCAGGTTGCATCCGTACAGCTGCCGGAATCCTTCGCTGCCTGCACCATGCGTTTTACCGGTGCCGCATCCGGACTTACGATGCTTTGCACCTTTTTCATATTTACCATATTTCCGAAACCTA
This sequence comes from Lachnospiraceae bacterium, assembly GCA_051880375.1. GTDB lineage: Bacteria > Bacillota > Clostridia > Lachnospirales > Lachnospiraceae > SIG299. Next base: position 5,820 of record JBJENV010000045.1, on the reverse strand, counting down.
CATTCACAAAGCATTCCATCTGTACAGACTCCTTTATTCAATGTTCTGAATCTGTTCACGGATTTTTTCAATCTCCGTTTTTAAATTGATGGCAATGTTCGATACATCCATATCATTTGCCTTGGATAACGTAGTGTTTGCCTCGCGGTTCATCTCCTGTGCAATAAAGTCTAACTTTCTACCGACATTTTCTCCGGCGGAAAGTGTATCCCGCATATTCTGTACATGCGCACGCAGTCGTACCGTTTCCTCATCCACACAAATTTTGTCTGCGAAAATTGTCAGCTCCGTTGCAAGAACAGCTTCGTCTATTTTTGTATCGCCAAGCAGTTCTGCCACCTTGCTTTTTAACTTTTCGCGGTACTCGGTAAGAATCTGAGGCGAACGTTCCTCAATCCGGGAAACCATGGTAAGAATACCGTCTAATTTAAGAAGCAAATCCTTCTTTAAGTTTTCACCCTCTGCCACTCTCGTTTCCACAAAACGTTCCGCACAGCCGCGGACTGCTGCCTCCACATCATGCCAGATATCCTGCTCGTCCTCCGTCTGCTCCTCTAACGTAAACACTTCAGGGCATCTGGACAGCGTCGATACCCGGATGTCATCTTCCAGACCGAAGCTCTCGCTCATCTGACGCATATATTGAAGATATTCCCTGGCAACGTCTTCGTTATACTTTACGCACGTTCTTCCTTCAGACGCATCCTCATAAGTAAGGAAGACATCCACCTTGCCTCTGCTGATGTATTGCTTTAGTACATTCCGGATGCCCGCCTCAAAAATATTCAGCTTTTTCGGCATACGGATGGAAATCTCACTGTATCTGTGATTTACCGATTTCATTTCCACGGTAATCTTGCGTTCTGCATTGGAAAACTCGTATCTTCCAAAGCCGGTCATACTTTTAATCATTGCAGCACCTCTCTCATTTGGGAAGCGCGCGCATGGCGCAGTTTCCTTTATGTACATCTAATTTATTATAGATGATTTTTATCTTCCCGTCAATGAAAACAATGAAAAAGTAGTTTGTTGACAAATCAACATCTATGTAGTACAATGCGATTTGTTGATAAATCAACATCTTCATTTTGATACGATTTTGCAACCAAGCCGAAGAAAGGAAGTGAACACGCGATGGATGACCGTTTTGAAACCTTTGCGCACACCATTGCGCAGTTGAACCGTGCCATTCAGAAAATCAAATCACTGGAGATGAACGAAGTAGGCTTAAAGGGTACGCATACGATGTGTCTGTACTACCTCGGAAAGCATCCCGAAGGATTGACCAGTGCAGAATTATCCTTGCTCTGCCATGAAGATAAAGCAGCCGTCTCCCGCTCCATTGCAACACTGGAATCCCATCATTTAATTGAAAGTTCTTCCGGCAGCGGGAAACGGGAATACCGTGCCAAGCTGTTCTTAACCGACAAGGGAAAAGAGATTGCTGACTTTATCAGAAATAAAATCCGGGAATTCCTTGCTATCGGCGGTGCAGGGCTTACCGATGAAGACCGTGAGCAGTTCTATTCCTATCTGCGCCTGATTGCAGGAAATTTAAAACGATATCTGGATGCTGAAGAAGGAGAAAAACACACATGATACTATGTAAAAAGCTATATTGCAGAGGCTTTCAGATTGCGCTCCGTGTCGCGCTTCCGGTGCTTCCGTACCGCAATCCGAAGGTTTTAAACCGGGTAGAAGAAATTCCGGCCGTACTGAAACAGCGCGGTCTTAACCGTCCTCTCCTTGTCACCGACCAAACAGTCCGCTCGCTCGGCCTCACCGCCTCTCTGGAACAGTGTTTGAAGGAGGCAGGTTTCGAGCTTTCCGTCTATGACAGGACCGAGCCAAACCCGACAACCGCAATGGTAACAGAAGCAGAAAATCGCTACCGGAACCATGTCTGCGACTGTCTGATAGCCTTTGGAGGAGGTTCCCCGATGGATTGTGCCAAGGCGGTCGGCGCCAGAATCGCAAGACCGAAAAAGCCGCTTTCCAAAATGTCCGGCATCCTGAAGGTGTTAAAAAAGACACCTCTTCTGATTGCCGTGCCGACTACCGCCGGAACCGGAAGTGAAACAACGCTTGCCGCAGTCATCACCGATGCCGAAACGAGACATAAATATGCCATTAACGATTTTCCGCTGATTCCGTCCTACGCAGTACTGGATGCTTCGATTACGCATACCCTGCCGTACTCCGTTGCCGCCACTACCGGTATGGATGCGCTGACACATGCCGTTGAAGCCTACATCGGACGCTCCACAAGCAGGCAGACAAGAGCCGATGCAAAGCAGGCGGTTGCTCTTGTCTTTCAAAACATCGAAGCTGCCGCCGCACACGAAAGCACGGAAGCAGAACAGGAAATGCTGCGTGCCGCCCACCTTGCCGGAAGAGCCTTTACCCGCTCCTATGTCGGCTATGTGCACGCTGTCTCCCACTCTTTAAGCGGACAGTATAACATGCCGCACGGGCTGACCAATGCAGTGCTGCTGCCGATTGTTCTGGAACGCTACGGCACCGCCGCACATAAAAAGCTGGCGGAACTGGCCCGCTTTACCGGCCTTGGTCGGGATACCGATACCGATGCGGACTGCGCCGCTCGTTTTATTACCAAAATCCGAGAATTAAACAAAAAGCTTGGCATTCCTGAGAAACTGTCCGGCATTGCAGAAAAAGATATTCCGAAGCTTGCCGCTTATGCGGAGCACGAGGGTAATCCGCTCTACCCTGTGCCGGTTCTCTGGGGAACAAAAGAATTGGAACAGATTTATTTTGCCGTGATGGAAGAAAACAAATAGAACAAGCATCTTGAATTGAAAGGAGTATTTCCGCTATGACAGAAAACGAAATCAACCAGCTGATTCAAAAGCAAAAAAGCTTCTTTTCTACCGGCGCCACACTTCCGGTAAGCTATCGTATTACTGCCCTAAAGCGTCTTGGCACAGCAATTGAGCACCATGAAGCAGAGCTTTCTGCGGCGCTTCATGCCGATTTAGGCAAAAGCACCTCCGAAGGCTATATGTGTGAAATCGGTCTGGTAAAGAGTGAACTCAGTTATATGCTAAAGCATGTTCGCCGCTATGCGAAGGAACACCGTGTCAGAACCCCTTTGGCGCAGTATGTGTCCCGCAGCTTTGTAAAGCCGTCACCGTACGGCTGTGTCCTGATTATGAGTCCGTGGAATTATCCGGTGCTTCTGACACTGGACCCGCTCATTGACGCAATTGCAGCAGGAAATACCGTCGTTTTAAAACCAAGCGCCTATTCTCCGAACACCAGCCGTGTGCTGGAGCAGTTGATTACCGAATGCTTCCCGCCGGAATATGTCTCTGTCGTGACCGGCGGCCGTGCAGAAAACAGCTGTCTGCTTCATGCGGATTTCCAGTACATTTTCTTTACCGGAAGCAAAACCGTCGGGCGTGAGGTGATGGCATGCGCCTCCGAGCATCTGACTCCGGTTACTTTGGAGCTTGGAGGAAAAAGCCCGTGTATTGTAGACAAAACCGCAAATCTTTCCCTTGCCGCAAGACGTATCGTCTTCGGTAAGTTTTTAAACTGCGGTCAGACCTGTGTGGCACCGGACTACATCTACTGCGACGCCTCCATTAAGGAACAGCTTGTGGCAGAGTTAAAAAAGCAGATTGCCGTACAGTTTACAGAGCATCCGCTTGGCAATCCGAATTACGGAAAAATCATTAACGCAAAGCACTTTTCGCGTCTTCTCGGCCTGATGGATAAAAAGAAGATCGTATGCGGCGGTGAATCCGATGAAGCCACACTCCGCATTGCTCCGACCATCATAGGCAACGTCACCTGGGACGATGCCGTCATGCAGGAAGAAATTTTCGGACCTCTCCTGCCGATTTTAACGTACTCGTCACTGGAAGATGCCGTCCGCACCGTAAACTCCCTGCCGAATCCGCTTGCCCTGTACTTCTTCTCCTCCGACAAGAAATCTGCGTCCTATGTCATGGAGCACGCACAGTTCGGCGGAGGCTGTATCAACGACACGATTATTCATCTTGCGACCTCCGAAATGGGCTTTGGCGGTGTCGGAGAAAGCGGTATGGGCTCATACCACGGAAAAAAGGGCTTCGACACCTTTACACATGAAAAAAGTATTGTGGATAAGAAAACCTTCCTTGATTTACCGATGCGCTATCAGCCGTACTCTTCCTTCAAGGATGCTCTGGTCCGCATGTTTGTAAAATAAGAAAGAAGGAAGGCTATCAGCTATGACAGAAATGACTGAAACTACGGAAAGTGCAGCAGATTCATCTGCAAAGAAAAAATGTCCCGTAAAAAAGATACTGATCATTATCATTACCGTACTTCTGGCACTCGTTTTGGTGCTTGGGGTTGTCATTGCCTGCCTGTTCGGCGGAGAAATCCTGACCGTTACTTCCAGAAAGCAGGTAGATGACAAAATGTTCTACACGATGACCTACAAGGGTGACTACGGTTTTGACGATTTTCTCGCAGGCGGCGGTGCCGAAAGCGATGGCGAAGTCGTCAGCTTTGTAGTCGAGCGTCTGCTGCGCGGCATCCCACTTGAATTTGAGCTGCCGGATTTAGGCTGCAGCACCATCTTTACACAGAACTCCGAAAACGACGGCTATCTGTTCGGAAGAAACTTCGACATGTATGCCTCTCCTGCCGTTCTGCTTTATACGAAACCGGAAAACGGCTATCGTTCGTTCTCCATGGTTAACCTTGCGTATATCGGCTACTCTCCGGAGCATCTTCCGGACGGACTGTTCGACAGCATTAACACACTTGCCGGTCCGTATGCCCCGCTTGACGGCATGAACGAGAAAGGACTGTGCGTCGGTGTTCTCTTAATTCCGACCGAATGTACCAATCAGGACAACAGCCTGCCGGACATCACTACAACGACCGCCATCCGCATGCTGCTTGACAAGGCCGCTACCGTAGAAGAAGCTCTCGCACTGCTTAAGCAGTATGACATGCACTCTTCCGCCGGAAGCTGCTACCATTTTCAGATTGCCGATGCGACCGGGCGCGCCGTTGTCGTGGAATACATAGAAAACGAAATGAGTATCGTGGAAAACCCGTATGCCACCAACTTTCTGCTGACCGTAGGCGACTGGTACAACTTCGGCAAGGGACAGGACCGCTTTGAACTCTTAGCCTCCTCCTACAAGGCAAAGGACGGCGTGATGTCCTCCTCCGAAGTCATGGCGGTGTTGGCAAGCGTTTCCCAGACGAAGGAAAAGACCGGAAAGGACACCGAAACCCAGTGGAGCTGTGTGTATGATACAAAAAATCTGACCGTTACCGTCTGCTACCACATGGATTATGAGCATACCTATACCTTTTCCTTATTAGACGGACAATAAAAACAAAAAAAGGAGACAAAACAATGGCAGTAAAAATTGCAATTGATTCCGCTTCGGATATCACAAAGAAGGAAGCAGAACAGAAAAACCTGATGTTTCTCCCAATGGAAATCCAGTGGGGTGAAGAACATTACTTTGACGGTGTGGACTTAACGACGCATGAGTTTTTTGAAAAGCTGATTGAATCCGATATTCTTCCGAAAACAAGCCAGATTATCCCGTATCGTTTTGAGGAAGCCATCGAAGAAGCCTTGGCACAGGGAGACGAGCTTGTTATCATTACTCTCTCTTCCAAGCTCTCCGGCACCTATTTCAGTGCCGTTCAGGCTGCTTCCGACTATCCGGACCGGGTATTTGTCGTAGACAGTAAAAATGCCTGTGTCGGCGAACGTCTGTTAATCGATTACGCACTTCGTTTGAGGGAGCAGGGACTTGGCGCTGCAGAAATTGCAGGACG
>JBJENV010000044.1:0-4265 GCA_051880375.1 Lachnospiraceae bacterium | reverse complement strand
AGGACTTGCCGACCGTGATTTCGGGCATTGGAAGAAAACCATTGCTCCGGGTGAAAGCTTTGCCACACCGGAGGCGGTGATTGCCAAGGGACATTCTCTTTACGAGGTATGTGACCGACTGGTACGGGCGCAGCAGCCAAAGCTTTCTCCGGTGGATACGAAGATGGGAATCCTGTTTAACGAATACTGCACCACTTGGGGTAATCCGACGTTCGAGAATATGAAACATATCTGTGACCGGATTGCCGGGAAAGGGATTCAGTACCTGGTGATTGATTCCGGCTGGTACGGAAAAGAGGACGGCTGGTGGAACAGCATCGGTGACTGGGAGGTCAACGAAGAACGGTTTCCGGGAGGCATGAAGCCGGTGGCAGACTACATCCGTTCCAAGGGGATGATACCGGGACTCTGGTATGAGATGGAGGCGGTGGCGCCGGGAAGCAGACACTTTGAGGATGGGGAGCATCTTCTGAAAAAGGATGGCGTACCGCTTACCGTTGGAGGACGCCGCTTCTGGGACATGGAAGACCCCTGGGTAATCGACTATCTGAGTAAAAAGGTCATACGGCTTCTGAAGGAATGCGGCTTCGGTTATCTGAAGGTGGATTATAACGATTCCATCGGTATGGGGTGTGATGATAAAGACGGGCTTGGAGAAGGACTTCGCAGGAAAGTGGAAGCAAGCCGTGCGTTTTTTAAGAAGATTGCAGAAGAAATTCCGGGCATCGTCATCGAAAACTGCTCCAGCGGAGGGCATCGCTTAGAGCCGTCCATGATGGAGCTTTCCAGTCAGGCAAGCTTTTCGGATGCCCATGAAATTTCGTCCATTCCGCTGATTGCTGCCAACCTGCACCGTGTCATCAGACCTTCCCAAAGTCAGATTTGGGCAGTGTTACGTGCGGCGGATGATGACAACCGCATTTACTATTCCATGATTAACACATTCTTAGGAAGAATGTGCCTAAGCGGTGACATCGACTATCTTTCCGACCATCAGTGGGAACTGGTGGAAGAAGGAATGGCATTTTACCGTAAGGCAGCAGAAATCATTGAGAACGGGATGACAGTATTACAGGAGTACACAACCGAAAGCTATAACAAGCCGACGGGCAGCCAGCTTGTCATCAGAGAGTGGAACGGAAAGAAGCTTGCACTGCTGCACCGCTTTGCGCAGTCTGAAGAGCCTTCCTTTCATTTCTTAAAGGGAGCACGGATTCTTGCCGAGTACGGAAGTGCAGCATGTGATTTTAGTGCCAAGGCGTGGATTTATGAGTAAAAGTGCGATGGAAGCATGATGACGGAGGAGTTGCGTAGTGGCAAAGGAAGTGATTTTACTTGTGGACGGCAGCAATCTACTGTTTCAGATGTTTTTCGGAATGCCTGCGAGAATCGTGAATGCGGATGGCAAGGCAATTCAGGGGACGCTCGGATTTGTGGGCGCGCTTTTAAAAATCATCCGGATGACGGAGCCGACGCATGTTGCGGTGCTGTTTGACGGGGAGCATGAAAATGTCCGTACAGAACTGGATGCCGATTATAAAGCTAACCGGGTGGATTACAGTGAAACGCCGCCGGAGGAAACGCCGTTTTCCCAGCTCCCGGACATCTATGCGGCACTTGACTATCTTGGAATCCGTCATGCTGAAACGATGGTATGTGAAACGGACGACTGGATGTCCGGCTATGTGCTGCGCTACGGCAAAGAGAGGGAGTTTATCATCTCGTCGCAGGACAGTGACTTTTTCCAGCTCATTTCGGAGCGGGTGCGCATCCTGCGCTACCGTGGCGAAAAGACGGCCATTTGTGATGAGGCGTATCTTAGGGAAAAGTTTGGTATCGCACCGTCTCAGTACGCGGATTTCAAATCCCTGACCGGAGATTCCTCCGACAACATTAAGGGAGCAGAGCACATAGGTCCTAAAACGGCGGCCAAACTTCTTTCCGAGTTCGGAACACTGGAACATATCCTGACGGAGGCATCGGCAATTCGCAAGCCATCCGTAAGAGAGTCGGTGATACAACATGCGGAAAGACTCCGGAAAAACTATCAGCTGATTCGGCTTACCGGAGCGGAGGAACTGCCGTTTACACCGGAGGAGCTTACGTATTGTTATAACGGAATGACTACAAATGAAGTGCTAAAGGGGATAGGGCTGAAATAATCGGGTTTTCTTAAAAAGTACTTGACTGTAAAGTGACTTGATAGTGTAGCTTATCTACATAGCAGGAGGTATGAACTTCATAGTTTATTTGTAGGTACAGTGCTGAAAAAAAGGAGAGTGCCAATGACCATCAAAGAAATCGAAGAAGCTTCCGGTATGCTTCGCCCTAACATTCGATTCTATGAATCCGAAGGATTTCTTGCCCCTGAGCGGGAGAAAAACGGATACCGGAATTATACCGAGGAGGATTTGAAAACCTTAAAGAAAATAAAACTGCTTCGTTCTCTGCACATTTCTCTGGAGCAAATCAAAGCAATGCAGCAGGGAGAACAGAGTTTGAATGAAGTTCTTAAGGAGCATATTGCCTGGATTGATAAACAACAGCAGGAACTGGGAAGGTCCCAATATGTCTGCGAAAAAATGAATCAGGACGGGGCAAACTATGATTCCCTGGATACGCAGAGATATTTGCAGGTATTAAAGAACTGCAGACCGGAAATCACCGAGCGGGAAGAATGGAGGGAGAGGGATACGCCGGAACCGCTTCGTGCACCGTTCCTTCGCATTTTTGCCAGACTCTTCGATTACATTTTTTACATGATGCTCTGGATGCTTTGTCTGTTGCTGTGGCACAGACTGATTGGAGTATCAGAAGTAGGCTTGTTACTTTGCATTGTGTCTTCTCCATTTGTATCGCTGTTGTTTGCTTTGTTTTTTGAACCAAAATTTTTGTACTGGTTTGGCACTACGCCGGGTAAGTGGATACTGGGACTTAGAGTTACCTATGACCTGGGAGGTCCAATTCCCGAGGACATGGCATGGTCCAGGTCTTGGCGTGCAATCCTTATGCTTCATGACTGGGAATATAATGAATATTTTCAGATTGCGCATATGTTTCAGGCGATGGAGAAAGGAAAACCATTGGATTGGGACTATGTGGCGAATACTACCATAGAACGGAAGGATGAAAAAATGTGGCGGCATGCAGTGTTTGTCGCAGCAGCTGCATTGTGCGTTCTGGTTATGGTGTTTGTTTGCCGGGGGATACATGGATAATAACATGGATAATTATGATAGAAAGATATTGCTTTTCTTTTCTATCTATGTTATATTCCTAACTATCAAAGAAAGAGGATAGAAAGCATGAACACATTTTATCGAAACAGTTTAAGACGCAGAGAGGAAAGACGTAAGCTCTTGTAATCATTGCATTCCGCATGGTTGCAAGAGAGGTACGTCTTGTTTCTGTGCGGTTGCTGTTTCATAAAGTTTAAGATGCAGAACCGTAATAGATTTAGCATAGGCTAATTCCGTTGCGGTTCTTTTTTTATCCATTCACAAAGAAAGTTTCGAAATGGAGGATTGCTATGAAAAAGAAGATTTGTCAGTATTTATCAGAAGTCGTGGAAGGAATGAAGGAAGAAGATTTGTTAAGGATGATGGAGATTCCGCCGGAAGAAACAATGGGCGACTATGCGCTGCCTTGTTTTGTGCTGGCGAAAAAAATGCGTAAGAATCCTGCGTCGATTGCAGCTGAAATAGGGGAAAAACTAAAGGAACAGAAAGAATGCCTGGGAATCGAAAAGGTAGAAACGGTCGGCGCATATTGCAACATTTATTTGGAGCGGGAATGTTATGTGGAGAAATGCTTTTCTGCGCTCCGGACAGAAAATGAGGGTATCGCAAAGAGCGGCATGGGAAAAACGGTTTGTATGGATTATTCGTCGCCCAATATTGCGAAAAACTTTCATGTCGGGCACTTGCGTACCACGGTAATCGGGAATTCGTTGTACAAGATCTATCAGAAATTAGGCTATAACGTGGTTCGAATTAATCATCTGGGGGATTGGGGCACCCAGTTTGGCAAACTGATTGTAGCATATAAATTATGGAGCAATGAGGAAATGGTAAAGGAAAACGGAATAGAAGAATTATTACGCATCTATGTTAAGTTTAATTCCGAAGCGGAAAAAGATGAAAAGTTAATGGTGGAAGCACGGGAATGGTTTGTGAAAATGGAGAAAAATGACCCGGAAGCAATAAAAATCTGGAACTGGTTCAAAGAAATCAGTATGGTGGAATTTAAACGGGTGTATGACCTTC
>JBJENV010000043.1:0-19737 GCA_051880375.1 Lachnospiraceae bacterium | reverse complement strand
GTATTAAAGGACATTAATTTACATATTCCTGCCGGATCTACCGTAGGTATTATGGGCGCTACCGGTTCCGGAAAAACAACATTACTGAATGTGATTTCCCGCTTTGTGGATGTCACAAAGGGATGCGTCATGATTGACGGTGTGGATGTGAAAAAGTATCAGCTCCAGCACCTTCGCAGAAACATCGGAATTGCCCTGCAGGATGTATTCCTGTTTTCTGATACGGCAGAATCAAACATTGCCTACGGCGTGCCCGACGCATCCATGGAAGAAGTCATCCGGTCGGCGGTAGATGCGGATGCGGACAGCTTTGTTACAAAGCTTCCAGAAGGGTATGATACGATTGTCGGCGAGCGGGGAATGGGACTTTCCGGTGGTCAGAAGCAGCGTCTGGCTCTGGCGAGAGCGCTTGCCATGAATGCACCGATTTTAATGTTAGACGACACGACTTCTGCGGTGGATTTGGAAACGGAAAAGTATATTCAGGAGCACATTGCGGCAAGAGAAAAGAAAGCTACCAAGCTGATTGTGGCACAGAGAATTACGGCAGTAAAAAATGCAGATTTCATTATCGTACTGGAAAACGGCAGAATTACCGAACAGGGAACTCATAAGGAACTGCTTGATAAACAGGGCTATTACTATAAGATTTACCGTATCCAGCAGGGACTTGCCGGAAAAGAAGAAATTGCGGCAGCTCTGGAAGGAGGTGCATTCTGATGGCAAGAAATAAGTACAACGTAGATGAAACGCTGGAAAGCAAATTTGATGTTTCACAACTGCTTCGCAGTATGGTGTATGTAAAGCGTTATAAGAAGCTGTTTTTTGCAGCCTTCTGTTTCAGCATGGTATCCATTATCTGCGGATTGCTGCTCCCGCTGTTTACGCAGAATGCCATTGACGAATATATCCCGAACAAAGCGGTAAAATCACTCATCCTTGCGGGTGTGGCAATTATCTGTACGGTGGTGGTTCAGGCAGTCTGCAATAAAATGCGGTCCCGCGCTACGGCAAGAGCCGGTCAGGCAATCATCCGGGATATCCGCAGAGACTTGTTTGTGCATTTACAGGAGCTTCCGTTTGACTATTTTGACAGCAGACCGCACGGAAAAATACTGGTTCGTGTCATCAACTATGTCAACTCGGTATCCGACTTTTTGACAAACGGTATGATCAGCATGGTACTGGAGGGACTCAGCCTGCTTTTGATTGCCGGTTTTATGCTGTATTTGCATCCGGGTCTTTCTTTGGTGGTGTTTTCCGGTATCCCGGTATTTGTCATTTTCCTGTTTGCCATTAAAAAGGTACAGAGAAGAGCATGGCAGATGCAGGCAAACAAGCAGTCCAACTATACCGCATATCTTGCGGAAAGTATCAACGGAGAGAGAGTAACCCAGAGCTTTGCCAGAGAAGAAGTAAACAGCGGCATTAACCAGGAGCTTTCGCTGGAAGCAAAAAAGGCATTTATGAAGGCGGTTACGGTAAACCACAGCATCTGGCCGATGACATTGATACTGACAAAAATCACAACGTATGCGCTGTATATTGTAGGCATCCTTTATTTCAGGGATAGCTTACAGGTCGGCGTGGTCATTGCGATGACAAGCTATGCCAGCCGTTTCTGGCAGCCGATACAGAACATCAGCAGCAATTACAATCAGCTGATTAATACGGTATCTTATCTGGAGCGAATCTTCCAGCTGATGGATGAACCGGTGACGGTAACGGACGAGCCGGATGCCGAAGAGCTTCCGCCGATGAAGGGTGATGTAAAGTTTGAGCACGTGGTATTCGAGTACGAAAAGGACCGCCCGATTTTAAAGGATGTCAGTTTCCATGCGGCAGCGGGAGAAAGCATTGCACTTGTCGGTCCGACCGGCGCCGGAAAATCGACGATTGTCAACCTGGTATCACGTTTCTACAATATTAAGAGCGGACAGGTACTGATTGATGACCACGACATAGCAAAGGCAACGCTCCGTTCCATCCGCAGTCAGATGGGTATCATGCTGCAGGATACGTTTATTTTCTCCGGTACGATTATGGAAAACATCCGTTACGGACGTCTGACCGCTACCGATGAAGAATGTATTGCGGCGGCAAAGCAGGTGTATGCGGATGAATTTATCAGTAAGCTGCCGGACGGCTATTACACGCAGGTCAACGAGCGCGGCGACATGCTTTCGGCGGGACAAAGACAGCTGCTTTCTTTTGCAAGAACTCTGCTCAGCGACCCGAAGATTTTAATTCTGGATGAGGCAACCTCATCGATTGATACCAACACCGAATTACTGGTGCAGGAGGGTATCAAGCAGTTGCTTAAAAATCGTACCTCGTTTATCGTAGCGCACCGAATCTCTACGATTAAGGGCTGTGACCGGATTATGTATATCAGTGACGGTCAGATTGCCGAGAGCGGAAGCCACGATGAACTGATGGAAAACAAGGGACTGTATTATCAGTTGTATACATCGCAGCTGACAAATGAATAAGAGATAGAAAATCATACATAAAAAAAAGGGACCCGGCAATTCTGTCAGGTCCCTCTTTCTTATTTCGCAAACATTGCTTTTTCACTGTTAAACAGTTTACTTAAAACGACGGTTAAGAGGATGGTACAGAAGATATTTGTCGCAATCGTAATCAGCACCTGTGTCGTATCTGCCTGAAACGAAAAAATCGTATTCATGCTGAGAACACTGTTAAATACAGGAATAAAGTATAGTCCGGTCTGATGCAGCAGTTTGTTCCCCATAAGAGGAATGAGGTTTAAAAGCATGGTAAGAATCATCAAAGGAGAGCAGATGTTGGAGGCCTCCCGGAGTGTTTTCGCATAAGCGGAAATGTTGGAAATCAGTGCGACCAAAAGCAGTACAGTGGATAAAATGATGCCGAGCAGCAGTAGGTAATCTCCGGTCGTATAGTAGGAAACACTCAGTCCGGAAAGACTTCCCATCAGATTCGGCATGGCAAGCATAATGCCGATAAAACTGGAAGTGCCGGAAAGAAGAGCAAAGCAACTGAGACTGATGATTTTTCCCCATGCCAGAGAGGACCTTTTCATCGGAGTGACAAGCAGGGTGGCAATGGTTCCGCGTTCCTTCTCCCCGGCAACGGATGTTAATGCCACGGAGTTGGAGGCGCTGAACAGAAAGTTCATCAATAACATCGGGAGAAGCAGAGAAAACATGCGTCCGGTGATATCCTTTTCTCCTGCCATATCGTATTTTTTTCCTTCGGAATTGATGTCAAAACGGTTTGTTAAGGATGCCTCGTAGGCGTCCAGTCTGGTAGTTAATAGGTTGTGGACATCGCTTGATTCCGGTTTGGACGAATTGTAGTAAATTTCTATATTTGGAGCCGCACAGCCGGACATAATATCATATGAAGTGATGTCCTCCATAAAATTTTCCGGAAAGAGAACAAGGAGATCGACTTCCTTTTCAGCAATTGCTGTTTGAATCTCGGAAATATCGTCGCTTACCATCGTTTTCCATGCTACCGGAAGCTCGGAAAGAGTAGGTTCCAGTTCTTTCGGCATATTTTGTACATAGCCTACGGCAACGAAATTTTCTTCGGAAATCAGCTGTTTTGTCATAATCATGCCAAGAAGACTATACACAACATAAATCATGAGACCCGGCAGGAACAACGTAGAAAACATCAACCGTTTGTCCCCGAAAAAACGGGCAAATTCTTTTTTCATTATGGTCCAGGTATTACCTTTCATTGTCAGCGTCCATCCTTTCTTTATAAATTTCAAAAAAGCGGTCTTCCAGACTCATGCCCTGACAGATTTCAGTTAACGAACCGCAGACTGTCATCTGCCCCTGAATGATGATGCCGACTCTGTCACAGATTTTTTCAATCAGACTGAAAATATGGGTTGAGACAAGGATTGTCTTACCTCTGTCTTTTAAGTCCAGAAGGAAGTCCGTGACTACCCTGGCGGTCAGGACATCCAGACCGTTGGTCGGCTCGTCAAAAATAATAACGTCCGGGTCATGAACCAGAGAAATGATTAAGGAGATTTTTTGCTTCATGCCGGTAGAGAGATTTCCAATCTTTACTTCGGCAAATTCATCAATTCCGAACCGTTTAAAATAGTCCTTTTTTCGTTCCGCGGCGATTTCTGCGGGAACATTATGTAATTCCGAGAAAAAGTCATACAGATAGTTTGGCGTGAAGAACTCTTCCAGCTTTAATTCGCTGGTTAAAAAGCCGATTTTCTTTCGCACCTCCTCCGGCTGTTTTACGATGCTGACACCATCCAGGATGGCATCCCCTTCCTCCGGCTTTATCAGAGTGGCGAGCATGCGGAGAGTGGTAGTCTTTCCGGCGCCGTTTGGACCTAAAAGACCAAATACCTCGCCACGATAGGCGGTAAAGGACAAATCATTGACTGCCACCTTTACCTTTGTATTTGCTTTTTCAAGCTTTTGCTGCTTGGAGGAAAGCTTGAAGGTCTTTTTCAGACCTGTGACTTGTAATATTTCTTCCATACTGAGCTTCCTTTCTATAATCATTATTGAGTGTGTTTATTTTGCTACTTACAGCTTTGTGCTGTAGTATTTTCTGTATAAGAGATAGCAGATGAAAAATTCCGCAATCAGTAAATACAGAACAGTCAGCGCCTCGACAGAAACAAAGGTGCAGAAAAACAGGAGCAGATAGAGTGTCAGCAGAAGCGTTTTTAAAGTCAGCTTCAGTGCACGGTCGGAAATTTCTTTTTCGCGTTCGTCGGTTTCTGACAGCCTTGCCTCTTTTAAAAGCAGTTCATTGTTCATGGTGCGGCGAAGCTTCAGAATAATCAGGACGGAACCCAAAATTAATCCGGTGCTGAGCCCCATAAACCAGCCGGCATAATAGTTGTTTTGTACAAAATCCGGTTGCAGAAGCATAAGGACGCCGACGATACTGAGTATCACTATCCCAAGTAACAAAAGAACAAGCATCGCACGCATGCGCTTTTGCAGTACGGCTTTATACTCTTCATTGTTTTTTGCAGTACAGTTTGATAAAAAACCTTGAAAGCAATTGTTATTCATAAACTAATCCTCCTTGTTTCATGACAATCAGAAAACGTAGTTTTCTGTTGTATCCGAAGGAAAATGGCCGCCCTTTGCGGGCAGAGGATTTTCCTCCTCTGTGTCAAAAATAAAAATGTCTTCGATGGCTACGCCAAAAAACTGTGCCAGCTTGTGTGCCAGAATCAGAGAGGCATTGTATTTCCCGTTTTCCAAAGAAATAATGGTCTGTCTGGTAACATTCACAGCGTCGGCCAGTTCGCTCTGGGTGATGCGGCGTTCTTTGCGTAGCTCCTGAATTCGTGTTTGCATTGTTTTCACTCTTCCTTGTTGATACTTAAGTTTGTTCACGAAAAGTAAAGCAAACTGTACTTTTATGTTTGAGAGTATAGTACGCTTTACATGAAATGTCAAGTGCATTTTACATTCTTTCTTCGTTTTGTGCAGACAGGAAAGCAAGAAAGCATTTGTATTTTTATCGGGAATCCGTTATACTTAAGTAAAAATGGAACAGCTATGGAGGTGCTTATGGCAAGAACGGTAGCAATCGGAATACAGGATTTTGAAAAAATCATTACAAATCACTGCTTTTATATAGATAAAACGAGTTTTATACGGGAATGGTGGGAAAACAAGGACGATGTCACACTGATTACACGTCCGCGCCGTTTTGGCAAAACGCTGAATATGAGTATGCTGGAACAGTTCTTTTCCGTAGACTATGCGAACAGGGGTGACTTGTTTCAGGGACTCTCTATTTGGCAGGAGGAAAAGTACAGGGCACTACAGGGAACTTATCCGGTGATTAGTCTGTCCTTTGCAAACGTAAAGGAACAAGAGTATCCTATGGTCCGCAAGAAAATCTGCCAGCTGATAACGGAGCTTTACACAAACTATTCTTTCCTGCTGGAAAGCACGGCACTGGAAGCAGGCGATAAGGAGTTTTTCAGGCGTGTTTCTGTGAATATGGATGATGTGGATGCTGCCATGGCAATTCACTATTTGTCAAAATTCTTGTATCTTCATTATGGAAAAAAGGTTATTCTACTTTTAGATGAATATGACACTCCGATGCAGGAGGCTTATGTGAATGGGTACTGGGAGGAATTGGCGGGTTTTATACGAAATATTTTCAACGCCACATTTAAGACGAATTCGTGGCTGGAGCGGGCGGTTATGACCGGCATTACCAGAGTCAGCAAAGAGTCCATCTTTTCAGATTTGAATAATCTGAAGGTGGTAACAACAACCTCGGAGGAATATGCTTCTTCCTTTGGATTTACGGAGGAGGTTTTTGCTGCACTGAAAGAATGTGGTCTTTTTGAAGAGAAAGAAGAGGTAAAGCGGTGGTATGATGGTTTCATCTTCGGAAAGCAAAAAGATATTTATAATCCGTGGTCTATTTTGAATTTTCTTGATACCGGAAGGATCAGCACTTATTGGGCAAACACCAGCTCCAACAGTCTGGTGGGAAAACTACTGCGGGAAGGTAACAGAAAAATAAAAGAGAAATTTGAGGCGCTGCTTGCCGGAGAGAATATCTTTACGCCGATTGATGAGCAGATTGTCTATAACCAGTTGGATCATAATGAATCCGCTATCTGGAGTCTTTTACTGGCCAGCGGCTACCTGAAGGTGTTAAGCCATGAACGGGAAGAACTGCTGAATTACGGAGAGGAAGCAAAGTATGAGCTGACATTGACAAATTATGAAGTGAAACGTATGTTCCAAAGCATGGTACGCGGATGGTTTAAATGTGCAGAGCCGGATTATAATGATTTTATCAAGGCGTTGCTGCTTGGGGACAAAAAGGCAATGAATATTTACATGAATCGTCTGGTATTGCAGGTATTCAGCTATTTTGACACTGGGAAGGGACCGTTGGGAGAGGAACCGGAGCGCTTTTATCATGACTTTGTATTGGGGTTATTGGTAGACTTACAGGATAAGTATGTGATTACCTCCAACAGAGAAAGCGGTTTTGGAAGATATGATGTAATGATGGAGCCGAGAAAACCGGAGAATGATGCGATTATTTTAGAATTTAAGGTACATGATGCGGAGGATGAGAGTGACTTAAAGGCAACGGCAGCAGCGGCTTTGGCACAGATTGAGGAAAAACGGTATGCAGCGGCATTGGAGGCGAAAGGTATTATGGCGGAGAAGATACGCAGCTACGGATTTGCGTTTGATGGAAAGAAAGTGTGGATTGGATAGACAGAGAAGTACAGGAGGATTTACGGATGAATGTAATCAACAACAGCACTGTCGTAAAAGAACAATACAAAACTGCATCGAACTTAAGCACCCGCATTTCCATCCATGCAAAATATTCTACGAACAAAACAAGCTTTGGCGACTGGATTGTTTCCAACTATCGAATCAAGGACGGGATGCGCATTCTGGAGCTTGGCTGCGGTACCGGTGATATGTGGAAGGAGCATCTTGACCTGCTTGGAAACCATACAGAGCTTGTGTTGACGGATTTTTCCGAGGGAATGCTAAATGCGGCAAGGGAGAAGCTCGGTGAGCAGAAACAGATTTCCTATCAGGTGGTGGATATACAGGAGATTCCCTTTGCGGATGACAGCTTTGATATAGTCATTGCCAACATGATGCTCTACCATGTGCCGGATTTGGCAAAAGGACTTGCCGAGGTGCGGCGCGTGCTGAAGCCGGAAGGTACCTTCTACTGTGCAACCTATGGAGAGCATGGCATTGTGGAATATGTCGCGGAGCTACTGAAAGATTACCATGTGGAAGAAAAACTGAACAAGAATTTCACCCTTCAGAATGGTGCAGGCATATTGTCCGGACAGTTTGAAAGAGTAGAGCGCCTTAACAGAGAGGATGCACTTGAGGTAACAGAAATCAGCGATCTGGTGGACTATATTTATTCGCTTTCCTCCATGAGTCATATTGGCACGATTCCTCGCGAAGAGCTGACGCGGATTTTGGAAGCGAATATGGTGGATGGAATGTTGAGGGTGCCGAAGGAATATGGGATGTTTGTATGTTACTGAGGGAAAGCTAATGCCTGCATAAGAAATAAGCAACGGCGGACAGATGACGCAAGTTATATTGTTATCTGTCCGCCGTTGCTGTTATTTGATGATGGTTCCGGTTCTTTCCTTCAGTCCGTCTAACGCATGGTCAAGCGATGTGATTACCGCACGTCTGCCGTCTCCGGAGGAGACAAATTCCACAGCACCTTCCATTTTCGGAAGCTTCGTGCGGCGGTCAAAGCGGCCTTCGCTGATATAGCCTTCGGTTTCCGCAACGGTGAGCTGCTTTAATACCGTGTTTTCGTCTTTATCAAAGGTAACAAACTCCTGACCGGTTAAGTAAAGGAGTGTATCGGCATCTAACATCTGGGCAAGTCTCGCCGCAGTCAAATCCTTTTCGATGATGGCGCTGGCGCCTTTCAGCTTTGTACCCTGCTGTAACACCGGAATTCCGCCTCCGCCGCAGGCAATGACAATCTGACCTGCCTCCGCTAAGGTGCGGATGGCGTCGATTTCATAAATGTCAATCGGCTTCGGGGAAGGAATGTTGCGGCGGTAGCCGCCCTCTACTTCAATGACGTAATTGCCCTTTTGGACTTCCGCCTCGGCATCGTCGGCGTTCATGACACGTCCGATGACCTTGGACGGCTGCTGGAAGGCCTTGTCAAACGGGTCAACGCGAACCTGGGTGATGATGGTGCAGACGGATTTATAAATACCGCGGTTTAACAGGGCGGTGCGGACAGCGTTCTGCAAATCGTATCCGATATAGCCCTGACTTAATGCACCGCAAACGGACATCGGTGCGGCGGTAAAATCATTTTCCATACGGGAAAATTCTGTCATGGCAGTGTGCAGCATACCAATCTGCGGACCGTTGCTGTGGGTAATCACGACCTGATAGCCTGCTTCCACGATGTCGGCAATGACCTCTGCCGTGTATTCTACTGCTTTTTTCTGCTCCGGAAGCGTTTTCCCGAGGGCATTTCTGCCAAGAGCAACTACGACAACCTCACGTTTCATAAAAGAACCTCGCCTTTCTCTGATTTGGGATAAAAGCTGTTACAGATTACTTGTTTGTGCATCATTGTAGCACAGGAGAGGGAGAAATTCAAGAAAACTGCTTCTTTCATTTTTACGAAAAAAAACGAAAATTTTTTGTCCGAAACTCTTGAAAAAGGACAAAAATCCGTTATAATCAAAGTATCAGGTTAAAATTTTGTCAACTATGGGAGGATGAAAAATGAAACAACGTGTGATTGCCTTTGTGGCAGCGCTCCTTATGCTGTTGTCCTGTCTGCCGATGGGGAAAGTGACAGTGGCAAACGCAGCGGAGGATTTGATACTGAAGCTGCATTATCACAGAACGGACGGAAACTATGATGGCTGGGATGTATGGCTATGGGAGTCCGGTAAGGACGGTGCGGGGTATGCATTTGCCGAAGAAAACGGCGAAATGGTAGCAACCATGGTGGTAACACCGGGAACCACGAGTATCGGTTTTATCGTGCGGACGAAAGACTGGACCAAGGATATCGGTGAGGACCAGTTTATTGAAATCCCGGAGATGATTTCCGGTACGGTTCATATTTATGTAGAGTCCGGAGTGAAAGGCTATACCAAGGTATACGGGGATGATGCAGTGACCGGTATCAAAATGAAAAGTGCCGCTTATGATGGAGATAAAACAATTGTGACCAAATTCACCGGAAAGCCTGACGGAGATTTGAACACCTATTTTGCGGTAACCGGTCCGGACGGTACGGAAAAGATTTCCGAGGTAAAAGCAATTTCCGATACGGAATATCATCTGATCATGGAAAGAGAACTGGATGCAAAAAAGAGCTACACCATAACCTGTGACGGAACGGAGTATAAGATTGTGATGCCGATTATTTTTTCTACCGAAAAGTTTGAAGAAAAGTATACATACAACGGAAACGACCTTGGTGCAACCTATACAAAGGAAAAGACAAGCTTCCGCGTGTGGGCACCGACCGCCGATGCGGTTACCGTACGCTTATATGCAGGCGGGACAGCCGGTGTAAATGATTTGAAAGAAGAACTTCCGATGACGCCGGATGTAAACGGAACATGGGTAGCGGAAAAGTCAGGGGATTTAAACGGTACTTATTATACTTATTATGTAGAAATCGGGAATTTAAAGAACGAAGCCTGCGACCCGTATGCAAGAACAACCGGAGTCAATGGTAATCGCGCCATGGTCATTGACCTTTCTGCAACCGACCCTGAGGGCTGGGAGAATGATTCCGACCCGAATGCAGGAAAGAACTTTAATGATGCCGTGATTTACGAGCTTCACATCAGGGATCTTTCGGTAGACGAAAGCTCGGGTATCACAAACAAGGGAAAATTCCTTGGATTAACGGAAACAGGAACAAAGACAAAGTCCGGTATTGCAACCGGTCTGGACCATATCAAGGAGCTTGGAATCACGCATCTTCATATTCTGCCGATGTACGATTACGGTTCCGTAGATGAAACAAATCTGGAGAAAGCGCAGTTCAACTGGGGATACGATCCGGTGAACTACAATGTGCCGGAGGGTTCCTACTCGACAGACCCGTATCATGGAGAAGTAAGAGTAAGGGAAATGAAGCAGATGGTGCAGGCACTTCATGAAAACGGTATCAGTGTTGTTATGGATGTGGTTTATAATCATGTATATAATGCTTCTTCCTTCTGCTTTAATAAGATTGTACCGCAGTACTTTACACGTATTTCCGAAAGCGGAACCTATTCCAACGGCTCCGGCTGCGGAAACGATACTGCAACAGAG
This sequence comes from Lachnospiraceae bacterium, assembly GCA_051880375.1. Taxonomy (GTDB): domain Bacteria; phylum Bacillota; class Clostridia; order Lachnospirales; family Lachnospiraceae; genus SIG299. The sequence continues at coordinate 8,905 of JBJENV010000043.1, read as the reverse complement.
CGTTCCATGGTAAAGAAGTATATTGTGGATTCCGTGTTGTACTGGGTAGAGGAGTACCATATCGACGGCTTCCGCTTTGACCTGGTAGGTCTGATGGATACCGACCTGATCAATACGATTGTGGAAGAAGTGCACAAGACGCATCCGAATGTGGTGTTCTACGGCGAAGGCTGGACACTTTCCACCAATGTAACAAAGGCAGGCTACAAAATGGCTACGCAGGTGAATTCCACAGAAACACCGGGCTTTGCTTACTTCAGTGACACGATTCGTGACCTGTTAAAGGGCAACGTATTTGACAACAATGCAAAGGGCTACGTTTCCGGTGCGCAGGGCCTGGAATACAAGTTGCAGAGGTGCTTTATGGGTCTGTCTCCAAGCTGGTGTACTACACCTTCACAAAGTATTAACTATGCGTCCTGTCACGACAACATGACACTGATCGACCGCATTACAAACTCAACGCCGGATGCGACGAGAGAAGAGCAGATTAAGATGAACAATCTGGCGGCAGCTATTTATCTGACCGCCGAAGGCATTCCGTTTATGCAGGCGGGCGAGGAAATGCTCCGTACCAAGGTGAAAGCAGACGGAAGCTTCGACGAGAACAGCTATGCTTCCTCTGATGCAGTCAACAGCTTAAAGTGGAATGATTTAAATGATAAGGAATACAAGAAAGTTTTTGAGTACTACAAAGGGCTGATTGCGTTCCGTAAGGAGCATGCGGCACTTCGTCTGACGAATGCGGAGGATGTAAAAAATAACATCGAGACGGTATCGGGACTGGATACCAATGTGGTTGCATTTAAAATAAACGGTGGTGTGAACGGAGAAACGGCCGATGCGTTATTTGTCATATTTAACGCAAATAAAGAGAAGACGACAGTAAATCTTCCGGAAGGAAACTGGAACGTTTACATCAACGGAGAAAAGGCAGGCACTGAAGTGCTGAAGACGATTAAGAACGGTACGGTAACGGTAGATGGAATTTCCGCGATGGTACTGGCACAGGACGATAATACAGCAAAGACAAGTCCGGTACTTCCGATTGCTCTGGCAGCAGGAGCCGCAGTCGTAGCGGCAGGAGCTGCAGTCGTAATAAAGAAGAGAAAGAAATAATTTTTTACGGGTATGGGAGTTGGGCGAATGCCCAACTCCTTTTGCTGTCTTCATTGACATGTCATTTTAGTTGTGGTAAGATGTTTGCGTTGCGTGAAACGCAGAATAGAAAGCAAATCAGGTCATAGGAGGCTGATAGTTATGAGACATCGCAGTATGTACAGAACACTTTTGGCAGGAGTAATGGTGTTTTGTCTGAGCGCATGTACAACAGCGGAAAGCTCTGGAAATGACCGTAATATGAAAGAAACCAGTACTGTAGGTGGTGTGGCTGATTCAGAAAATACGAAGGTACCTTCTCCGGCACCGTCGACAACAGCAGCACCGACAATAACGCCAGTGCCTACGGAAGAAATTGTACCGACCCAGACTCCGGTGCCGGAAAGAACGGTTCCTGTACGAACAGAAATTCAGGTAGAAGCAGGAACTGACATTGGCATACCGGATTTTTTTGCGTCCGAAGAGGACATCCCGAAGGAGGAAGGACTTTTCTGTGTGCAGAGGGAACTTAGCGAAGAAGAGTTAAAAAAGGCAGGCGCCGTTTATGAAGTCCCGGTTGTTTATGATGGATGTGAGCTTACGGTTATCATAGAAGTGACAGATATGACACCGCCTGTAATGGAGGGGGTAAAGGATATTACCGTGTTTGCAGGAGAAACCATTTCTTATAAAAAGGGGATTACATTGACGGATAATGCAGACGGTAAGATTTCGTTTACGGTAGAAAATGATGAAGTTGATTTGAATACGCCGGGAGCCTATCCGGTACGATATACAGCGACGGATGCATCGGGTAACAGCGCGACAGCGGAGATTACGGTTTTTGTAGAACAGCGTTCCGATAAAGAAGCGGCAGCAGACAAAATGGCAGATGCCCTGATTGAGGAACTGATTACGGATGACATGTCAAAATGGGATACCTGTTATACACTTTGGAACTGGTGCAGAACGAAGATTACCTACTCATATTCTGCGGGAGACCGCAGTTCGGTTTATGCCGGGGCATATGAGGGGCTTCATGACCGTTCCGGTGACTGCTATGTATATTATGCAACCTTTACGGTGCTTTTGCAGAAGTGTGGCATCGAAACAATGGAAGTCCGCAGAGTAGGCGGGACAAGCAACCACTGGTGGAATCTGGTGAATCTGGGAGACGGCTGGTATCATTGTGATTCCAGCCCGCGCAGAAAGGGAGATAAGTACCAGTGTTTTATGCAGACCGATGCTCAGGTACAAGCCTATACCGAATCGTATCCGGAACATCCGAATTATTATGTGTTTGATGAATCGCTCTATCCGGAGAGGGAGACTAAAATCGTATACGGAGAGTAGAGCAAGGGAGGTAGCATATGAACCGAAAACTGAAGAAATTACAGATGCTGCTTGTGGCGAGCGTGGTGATTCTGCTTGCTGCCATGGGAACAATGGCATTCTTTTTGATTACGAGAATTGACGGAGCTATTACGATAGAGGCGGGAAGCACAGTGACGACGGAAATGTTCCGGCATTATGAGTGGGACAATGCAGCTTTTAAATTTTTGGAGCTTCCGGAAGATTTGAATAAAGAAGGGGTCTATGCGGCAAAAATCGAGGCTTCGATTTTTACCTATTCCGTAGAAATAGAAGTAAAGGATACTACTGCTCCGACAGCAACCGGAGTGCGTGTGGTCAGCGCGTACGGAAATCCGGTTCCGCCGGAGAGTTTTGTAACGGAGATTCAGGACGTGTCACCGTGCAGCGTAACGTATGCCGCAGAACCGGATGTGACAAGGTACGGAACCCAAAGCGTTTCTTTGTTTGTGACAGACGAGGCAGGAAACCGGACAGCGGTAACGGCAGAGCTTTATATTCCGCATGTGAAAACGGAGCTTCGTGCAGAGCTTGGCGGCAGCGTGCCTCCGGCAGAAGCATTCCTGACAGAAGAAGGTGGCACGATTTCTTATGTGACAGATGTAGCAGCACTTGATATGAACTGTTTAGGTGAGACAACCGTGACGCTGCTTGCAGACGGAATAGAGGTAACATCGGTTCTGATTGTGGAGGATACCACACCGCCGACGGCAGAGACAAAAAAGGTAACGACATGGTTAAACAAGCCGAAAGCAGCAGAGGAATTTATCGTATCAACCAAAGACAAAACCGAGGTTACTGTTTCCTTTGTGAGCGAGCCGGACTGGAGTCTGGAAGGCGAGCAGAACGTATCGATTCTTTTGACGGATACAAGCGGAAATGAGGCAGTCTGTGAGGCGGGACTTACCATAAAGCGGGATACGGAGAAACCGACGATTTCGGTCAGTAACATTGATGTTGTTGTAGGCGGAACGATTTCCTATAAAAAGGCTGTCAGTTATTTTGACAACATTGATGCCAAGGAAGAGATGACACTCACGATTGACCGTGACAGTGTTGACATCAATAAAGTAGGCAGTTATACCGTAACCTATACGGTCACCGACTGCTCCGGCAATTCGGTCAGTGCGGAGGGAAAGGTAAACGTTCTGGCAGAGGAGCCGGCGTGGGCAGATGAAGAGAAAATTCATGCCAAGGCAGATGAGATTCTGGCGTCGATTTTAACCGATGGTATGACCGATAAGCAGAAAGCCAAGGCAATTTATACCTGGATTAAGAGCCATATCGGTTATATCAGTCATTCCGAAAAGGGCGATTATATGCGTGGTGCGTATGAAGGCCTGTTTAAGAGGCAGGGTGACTGCTTTGTCTATGCAGCGACGGCAAAGGAACTGTTAACCCGTGCCGGTATTAAGAACATGGATATTGTGAAATCGGCGGTCAATCCGTCCCATTATTGGAACCTTGTGGATGTCGGAGACGGCTGGCAGCATTTTGATTCGACACCGAGAAAGGACAAGACGGAATTTTTCTTAATGTCGGATGCCGATTTGGAGGCATATTCGGTTGCTCACAAGAACAGCCATATTTATGACCGGAGCCTGTATCCGGAAATTCAGTAGGAAATGAGGCAGATACGTGAAAACACTAGGGGTAATCGGCGGGCTTGGCCCGATGGCAACCGCATACTATATGCAGCTTGTTATTGAAATGACAGAAGCATCCACGGATCAGGAACACATTCCGATGATTATATACAACAGACCGCAGATACCGGATCGTACAAGCTTTCTGCTTGGAAGGTCGCCGGAAAATCCTGCACCGCAGATTATTGACTGCGGGAAACGGCTGGCGGCGGACGGCGCGGAACTGATTGCTATTCCGTGTATCACCGCGCATGCACTGCATGAGCAGATTCAGGAGCAGGTGCCGGTTCCAATCATCCATGTGATTAAAGAAACAGCCGCTTATTTAAAGCAGGAGGGTATCCGGCGGGTAGGTCTGGAAGCAACCGACGGTACGATTCATACCGGTGTGTTCCAGAAGGAATTAGAGGCAAACGGAATCGAAGTAGTGCTGCCATCGGAAGAAAAACAGAACATGGTGATGCACATGATTTACAACAATGTGAAAGCAGGGCTTCGGGTAGATATGGAACGTTTTGAGAAAGTGGAAGCGGAACTTCACGCAGAAGGAGCAGAAGTGATTCTGCTTGGCTGTACGGAGCTTTCCATGATCAGCAGAGACGAGAAAATAGGTCACGGCTATCTGGATGTGATGGAAGTGTTGGCGAGAGCAGCGGTGCTTTCCTGCGGAACACTCAAGTCAAAGTACCGAAGACTGTTAACCTGAGAAACGAAGGAAAGGAACGAGAGTAAAGATGCAGAATCATGTATTGGACTATTTGGATGTTACCGTAAAGAGGGTACCGGATAAAATTGCATTTGCCAACGAAAGTGATGCGCTGACCTTTCAGGATGTGTATGACCAGAATCGGGCAGTCGCAAGTTTCCTTGCGGAGCAGGGAATTTATAAGGAACCGGTTGTCGTATTTATGAATAAGCACCCGAAGACGATTACGGCGTTTTTCGGCGTTATCAATGCGGGAGATTTTTATGTACCGATTGACGAGGAAATGCCGCGGGTAAGAATTGATTTGATTCTCGATAACTTAAAGCCGCGCGCGATTATCTGTGATGAAAAGACAGTGGAAATTGCGAAGGACTTTCATTTTGACGGCAGCCTGTATTTATATGATGAACTGATAAAAACACCGGTGCAGGACGAGGTTTTGGCAGAAATCAGGGCAAAAGCAATCGATACTGATCCGATTTATGTGGTATTCACGTCCGGCTCGACCGGAATTCCGAAGGGCGTTGTGGCCTGTCACCGCTCGGTACTGGATTATATCGAGCAACTGTCGGAAACGCTGGAATTTAATGAAAATACGGTGTTCGGAAACCAGACGCCGTTATATTTTGATGCCTGCCTAAAGGAACTGTACCCGACGTTAAAATTCGGTGCGACAACGTATCTGATTCCGAAGAGTCTGTTCATGTTCCCGATAAAGCTGGTGGAATTTTTAAACGAACATAAAATCAATACGATCTGCTGGGTTGTTTCGGCACTCACGATGATTTCCGCTTTCGGTGCCTTTAAAAAGGTGGTTCCGCAGTATCTGCATACGATTGCGTTCGGAAGCGAGGTGTTCCCGATAAAGCAGTTCCGCATTTGGAAAGAGGTGCTGCCTAAGGCAAAGTTCACGAACCTGTACGGACCGACCGAAGGCACGGGAATGTGTTGTTTTTATAAGGTAAACCGTGATTTTGCGCTGGATGAGGTCATTCCAATCGGAAGACCGTTTAAAAATACGGAAATCATTCTGTTAAATGAGAAAGACGAACGTGCTGCAAAAGGAGAGGCGGGTGAAATCTGTATTCGCGGGACTTCGCTGACCATGGGGTATTACAATAACCCGGAAAAGACGAACGAGGCTTTTGTACAGAACCCGTTAAACCATGCGTATCCGGAACTGATTTACCGTACCGGTGACATCGGTAAGTACAACGAGTACGGAGAGCTTGTTTTTGTATCCAGAAAAGATTACCAGATTAAACACATGGGACATCGCATCGAGCTGGGAGAAATTGAGGTCAACGTCAATATGCTGGAGGAGGTTAAGCTGTCCGGCTGTATTTACGACAACGAAAAGGGAAAGATTGTGCTTTACTATGTCGGGGATATAGAAGCGGGAGAACTGACAAAGCTCTTAAAGGAAAAACTGCCTCGTTATATGATTCCGAACTATGTGGAAAAGCTGGAAGAAATGCCGCTTACTCCGAACGGAAAAATCAATCGTGTCTTTTTAAAGGAAAAATATAAAAAAGAGCACGAATAGTATTTGACGAAATGCAAGTTTTAGACTACAATTACTTCTGATACGTCAGGTACGGAGCATGTGCTTGATGCAGATAAGTGAAAGGAGCAGATGAACTATGGAAGATTTATTGGAAATTTTATCGGATTTACATCCGGATGTGGATTTTGAAGCATGCGACACGCTGATTGATGATAAAATTCTGGATTCCTTCGACATCGTTTCATTGATTGCAGAAATCAATGATACATTTGATGTTGCCATTTCCGCAGAAGATATTATACCGGAGAACTTTAACTCCGCAGAGGCAATCTGGGAACTGATCGAGCGTCTGATGGAAGACTAAATCAATAGAAACAGGACGGACAAGGTTATGCTGTTTACATCATATGAATTTATGTTTTTTGTACTCATCACCTGTGTCCTTTATTATGTGATACCGAAAAAATGGCAGTGGGTGTGGTTACTTCTGGCAAGCTACGTGTTCTATTTCCTTGCCGATGCATCTTATCTGCCATATATTTTTACCACGACGGTATCGGCTTACCTGATTGCTAAAAAGCTGACTGCCATGCAGGCAAAGACGGAAAGCTACATAAAGGAACACAAGGAGGAACTGTCGCGTGAGGAGCGAAAGGCGTACAAAGCAAAAGAAAAGAAAAAGCAATGGCACTGGCTGCTTTTGTGCCTTTTCCTTAACATCGGAATTCTTGCGGTCGTAAAGTATACAAACTTCGCGATTGCCAACGTCAATTCCGTTCTTTCCGCATTCGGAAGCAGCAGGCAGCTTTCGTTTGCCAATCTGATACTGCCGCTTGGTATTTCGTTTTATACGTTTCAGACGGTAGGCTATGTGATAGACGTTTACAGGGGAAAATACGAAGCGGAAAAGAATCCGTTCCGATTCGCCCTGTTTGTATCGTTTTTCCCGCAGCTCGTGCAGGGCCCGATCAGCCGGTTTGATGCACTGGCAAAGACGCTGTATGAGGAGCACCGTTTTGATGTAAAAACGGTATCGTTTGGATTGCAGCGGATTCTCTGGGGTTATTTTAAGAAAATGGTGATTGCCGACCGTATGCTTGTTGCGGTGAAAACACTGATTCAGGCACCGGAGGAATATAGAGGAGCGTATGCCTTTGCAGGAATGCTGTTTTATGCACTGGAGCTGTATGCGGACTTTACCGGAGGAATTGATATTACCATCGGTATTGCACAGGTGCTGGGCATCCGTGTGACGGAGAACTTTCATCGTCCGTACTTCTCAAAAAATATTAAGGAGTACTGGAATCGCTGGCACATCACCATGGGAACCTGGTTTACGGACTACATTTTCTATCCGATTTCCGTCTGCCAGCCGATGTTAAAATTCTCCCGTTTTGCCAGAGCCCATTTCGGTGAAGCCATCGGCAAGAGAATGCCGGTGTATTTGTCCTCGTTTGCGGTCTGGTTTACGACCGGTATCTGGCACGGTGCAAGCTGGAACTTTATTGTCTGGGGCTTAGGGAACTTTGTAGTGATTATGATTTCGCAGGAACTTGAGCCACTATACAGGAAATTTCATGAGAAATTTCCGAAGGCAGACGGAGCATGGGGCTTTAAAGTGTTCCGCGTGGTGCGCACGGTTCTTTTGATGAGCAGTCTCCGTATGTTTGACTGCTATCGTGACGTTCCGCTGACATTTCGCATGTTCGGCTCCATATTTACCGAATGGAACTGGCAGGTGTTGTTTGACGGAAGCCTTTTAAACCTTGGGCTGGACTTGAAAGATTATGTGATTTTACTGCTTGGAATGTTGTTAATTTTCTTTGTCAGCCTGACGCAAAGAAGCGGCTCCGTCAGGGAAAAAATTGCAGCAAAGCCGCTCCTGCTGCGCGCGGCGATTTGGTACGGCCTGTTTCTTGCCGTGCTTTTGTTCGGAGCTTACGGTGTCGGCTACGATGCCAGCCAGTTTATCTATAACCAGTTTTAAATGCATGTTTTGACAGAAAGGAAAGTAACGTGGAAGAAAAGAAAAAGAACGGCAGAGGGAAAAAGCTGGTTGCTGTCTTTAGCGTACTTTTATTTGTGATAGGAACCTTATACCTGCTGCAGCGTCTTGTGATGCCGAAGTATATGAGCGGTGTTGTGGAAGGCGCCATGATTGCGGAATATTATGACGAAGAAAAGGACCACGATGTTGTGTTTATCGGGGACTGCGAGGTTTATGAAAACTTTACTCCGGCACTCCTTTGGGAGGAATACGGAATCAACAGCTATATTCGCGGAAGTGCGCAGCAGTTAATCTGGCAGTCGTATTATCTGTTAGAAGATACGCTTCGTTATGAAACACCGGATGTCGTTGTGTTCAACGTTCTATCAATGAAATATAATGAGCCGCAGAAGGAAGCCTATAACCGCATGTCGATTGACGGTATGAAGTGGTCGATGTCGAAGGTAAACAATATCCGGGCCTCCATGTTGGAAAGTGAAAATTTTCTTGACTATGTGTTCCCGATTCTGCGTTATCATTCGAGAATTACGGAACTGACGGCAGAGGATTTCAAGTATTTGTTTCACAGG
>JBJENV010000042.1:0-66624 GCA_051880375.1 Lachnospiraceae bacterium | reverse complement strand
TGGTGAAGATTATTGATGCCAAAGCGGATTTGAGCATTCAGGTACATCCGGATGATGCTTATGCCGCAGAACACGAAAACGGTTCTCTTGGAAAGACGGAATGCTGGTACATTCTGGATTGTGATGAAGATGCGACGATTGTCATCGGCCACAACGCAAAAAGCAAGGACGAGCTGCGCCGCATGATTTCGGAAAACCGCTGGGACGAGCTGATCAACGTCCGGCCGATTAAAAAGGGAGACTTCTTCCAAATTGAGCCTGGTACGGTACATGCCATTAAGGCGGGCACTCTGATTCTGGAAACACAGCAGAGCAGCGACGTAACCTATCGTCTCTACGACTATGGACGTCTGCAGAACGGCAAGCCGAGAGAACTTCATATTGAAAAGAGTATCGATGTCATTGTCTGCCCTCAGAAAGAGCAGAGCAATGAAAGAGAAAGCTTCCGGAACAACGATGCAGTAACGGAACGCCTGGTTTCCTGCAAATATTATACGGTGGATAAGACGGAGTTAAACGGTACGGCTTCCTTTAGTACCGACGGTATTTACCGCCTGTACAGTATCATTGAGGGAGAAGGGACGATTGACGGAACGAAGATAAAAAAGGGAGACCATTTCATTCTGCCGTCGGACTACGGTGCATATACCTTAGAAGGTAAAATGACGATGGTTTCTTCGTTTGCGAAGGAGGCGTCTCATGAGTAATTTTTTTAACCCGGATAATGCGTTTTTCTCTTTTATGGGAAAGGCATTTGATATGTTCGTAGTGAATCTTTTATGGCTGTTTCTCTGCATTCCGGTTGTTACGATTATTCCGGCAACAACGGCAATGTATTATGCGGTTGTCAAAGTCATCCGCAGAGAAAGAAGCTATGCAGTCAAGGAATTTTTCCGCTCCTTTAAAAGAAACTTCAGGCAGGGTTCAATTTTTTCCCTGATTGGTGTGATTGCCGTTTTTGTCATGTACATTGATTTCAGGTATGCATGGCTTTTGATGGAAGAGGGACAGTCGAGCGGAAGTTTGTTCTTCGGCATTTTTTTGGTAATTACCTTTCTGCTTTGCGGCATCTTCATTTATCTTTGTCCGGTACTGTCACGCTTTGATATGAAATTCGGCGGACTGTTAAAGACGGCATTTTTTATGTCTACCAGGCATATGCCGACGACATTGGTGCTGTTTCTTCTTTGGGTTTTAGTGCTGGTAGGAAGCTATGTGATTCCAATCGGCATGTTTATTTTCCCGGTAGTCGGAACACTGCTGACTTCATTTTTAATGGAGCGGGTATTCAAGAAATATATGCCGGCAAAGGAAGAAACCGAAGGGGAAGATTCCCCGGAAAAAGATGAGTGGTATTTAGAATAGAAAACAGGAGGAATGTCATGGAAGAATTATTATTCCAGAAAACAAATTGGGAAGAAGTGGAGGGTTTGGTCTACTCGGATTTAAAGCACCCGTTTGATGTGCTTGGCCCTCATAAAACAGAGGACGGTATCCGTATCTGCTGCTTCTTTCCGGATGCAGTAAGAGTAAGCTTAAAGGCGAAGAGAACCGGAAAGACAGAGCCGATGGCCCAGTTAGATGATGCCGGTGTTTACGGAATTTTGCTACCGGGTTCCAAGCTGTTTGGCTACACCTATCTGGTTTCCTATGAAGACGGCACGGAACTGGAGCAGGAGGACCCGTATGCGTTTTCTCCGGCACTATCCGAAAAAGAGCTGGGATTGTTCGAAAAAGGCATCCACTATGAGGTATATCAAATGCTCGGAGCGCACAAAAAGACGGTTTCCGGCGTGGAAGGCGTGCAGTTTGCAGTATGGGCGCCGAATGCAATGCGTGTCAGCGTAGTCGGTGACTTTAACCTCTGGGACGGAAGACGCCACATGATGGAACTGCAGGGAGACTCCGGTGTATTTTCGTTGTTTATTCCGGGCGTAAAGGAAGGAGATTTATATAAGTATGAAATCCGTGTAAAGGGTGGCGCAACGATGCTGAAGGCAGACCCGTATGCATCCCTGTCACAGAAGCGTCCGGAAAATGCGTCGGTTGTCTGTGACTTTTCCGACTTTACATGGACAGATAAAGAGTATCTCGAAAAGAGAAAGAAGACAAATCCTCTTGACGGGCCGATGAACATTTATGAAGTACATTTAGGCTCCTGGAAGAAGCCGACGGAAGAGGACGGAAGCTTTTATAATTATCGTGAGCTGGCTGTTATGCTCGCGGATTATGTGAAGGAAATGGGATACACCCACATTGAACTGATGCCGGTCATGGAGCATCCGTTTGACGGTTCGTGGGGGTATCAGGTAACCGGCTACTATGCACCGACCTCCCGCTACGGCACACCGCAGGACTTCATGTTCTTTATGGATTACATGCACAAACAGGGCATCGGGGTGATTTTAGACTGGGTTCCGGCACACTTCCCGAAGGATGCGTTCGGCCTTGCAAACTTCGACGGCACCTGCCTGTATGAGCATAAGGATAAGCGTCAGGGCGAGCATCCGCACTGGGGAACCCTGATTTACAACTATGCAAGACCGCAGGTATCCAACTTCTTAATTGCCAATGCACTTTACTGGGTGGAGCAGTTCCATGCGGACGGTATCCGTATGGATGCGGTGGCTTCCATGCTGTATCTGGACTATGGCAAGAACGACGGCGAATGGATACCGAACAAATACGGCGGCAGAGAGAATCTGGATGCGATTGAGCTGTTAAAGCACTTGAATTCCATTATGAAGAAAAGAAACAAGAATGTGCTGATGATTGCCGAGGAATCGACGGCATGGCCGATGGTATCCGGTCCGGTCGAGGACGGAGGACTTGGCTTCCAGTTAAAGTGGAACATGGGCTGGATGAACGATTTCCTTCAGTACATGAGACAGGACCCGCTGTTCAGAAAGAGCGTGCACGGCTGTCTGACGTTCAGTATGGTATATGCCTACAGTGAACGTTTCCTGCTTGTGTTCTCGCATGATGAGGTAGTACACGGAAAAGGCTCCTTAATTAATAAGATGCCGGGGACCTATGAGCAGAAGTTTGCAAATCTTCGTACCGCCTACATGTTTATGGCAGGCCATCCGGGCAAGAAGCTGTTGTTTATGGGACAGGATTTTGCCCAGTTTGCAGAGTGGAACGAGGCAAAGAGCTTAGACTGGAATCTGCCGGAAGAATATGATATGCACAGAGAGTTCCGTCTGTTCTGTAAGGAATTAAATGAATTTTACAAAGCCAATACGGCGCTTTATGAGCAGGATTTCGTACCGGAGGGCTTTGAGTGGATGAGCTGCATGGATGCCGACCACAGCATTGTATCGTTTGTACGCCGCGGTAAGAAAAAGGGCGACGAGCTTTTGTTTGTCTGCAACTTTACACCGGTGCTTTATGAGAAGTTTCATCAGGCAGTTCCGCAGCTTGGTAAATACAAAGAGGTATTTAACAGCGATGAGGTACGCTTTGGCGGAACCGGAGCGGTCAATGCCCGTCAGAAGACGGCGAAGAAGGTGCCTTGCGACGGCAGGGAGCAGTCGATAGAAATTACGCTTCCGCCGCTTGGCGTTGCCGTATTCCGTTTTAAGGAAGAGGAAGCAAAGCCGAAGAAGGAGAAGACGGTAAAGGCAAAGCTTGTAGAGGTTAAGCCTGCAGAGACAAAGCCTGTAAAGACCAAGCCTGCAAAAGAGGAAAAAGGTGCGGCAGTACAGAAAGCAGTTGCGCCGGCAAAAGCAGAAAAGCCGGAGAAGCCGGTAAAAGGGCAGAAGACTGTGAAAAAGAATACGAAACAAAGCTCAAAAAAGAGTACAAAGTAATGAGTACTAAGTATCAGAAAACGAAGGAGGCATAATTATTATGTTTGATGTGGTAGTTGCTTTTATTACAGGTACATTGTTACCGCTGATTGTGAAAATACTGATTGCGCTGTTAATTTATTATGTTGGCACAAAGCTGATTAAAGTAGTAGTCAATCTGACAAAGAAGGGCTTAGAGAGAGCAAAGATAGAGGCAAGTGTGGAAACCTTCCTGCTTTCCGGGGAGCGGATAGCATTGTATGGTCTTCTGATTTTTGTTATTGTCGGTTATGTCGGCATCGCAACCTCTTCGATTGTTGCGCTGGTCGGTTCCGTCGGTGTTACCGTAGGTCTTGCCTTACAGGGCAGCTTATCGAATCTTGCAGGCGGTGTGCTGATTCTTGTATTAAAGCCGTTTAAGGTTGGCGACTATATCGTTGCAACAGGAGTAGAGGGTACGGTTACAGACATTGAAATCTTCTATACGAAGCTTTCCACCACAGATAACAAGAAGATTGTCGTTCCAAACGGCGCTCTGTCCAATACCAATATTGTCAACGTATCCCATGAGCCGTACCGCCGCGTGGATTTATCCCTTCCGGTTGCTTATGACAGCGACATCAAGAAGGTAAAGGATGTACTGACGAAGCTCGCCGAGCGTAACGAGCTGATAGAGAAGGATAGAGACGTAAATGTTTTCATCGATGAATTTGCAGACAGCTCGATTAACTTTGGTTTCCGTATGTGGACGAAGGCGGAAAATTACTGGACTTTAAAATGGCAGATGATGGAGGATGTCAAGGCTGCCTTTGATGAAAACGGTATCGAGATTCCGTTCAATCAGTTGGATGTTACCGTAAAGGGAAAGTAATCGAATAAGAAGAGTAAGGGAGAAGAAAAAGATGGCAGAAAAGGTGACGGACATTTTCGGAATCGACGTCTTTAATGAGTCCGTGATGAAAGAACGTCTTCCAAAGGCTACATTTATGGCATGGAAGAAGACAATGGAAAACGGGGAGGATTTGGACCCGCAGATTGCCGATATTGTAGCCAGTGTCATGAAGGACTGGGCAGTGGAAAAGGGAGCAACCCATTATACGCACTGGTTCCAGCCGATGACAGGCATCACGGCGGAAAAGCACGATGCGTTTCTGAATCCGGCAGCAGAAGGAAAGATTATTTTAGAGTTTTCCGGAAAGGAACTGATTAAGGGAGAATCCGATGCTTCGTCGTTCCCGTCCGGAGGACTTCGCGCCACCTTTGAAGCAAGGGGCTATACGGCTTGGGATTGTACCTCGCCGGCCTTTGTAAAGGAGGATGCTGCGGGCGTAACACTTTGCATTCCTACGGCATTCTGTTCCTATACCGGTGAGGCGCTGGACGGCAAAACGCCGCTGCTGCGTTCCATGGAGGCAATCAGCAGACAGGCAGTCCGTGTGATGAAACTGTTCGGGCACAATGAGGTAACGCACGTGTCCTGTTCGGTAGGACCGGAGCAGGAATACTTTTTAATCGACCACGAAAAGTATATGCAGAGAGAAGACCTGATTTTCACGGGGCGCACGCTGTTCGGCGCGCTTCCGCCGAAGGGTCAGGAGATGGATGACCATTACTTCGGAACGCTGAAGGAAAGAATTTCTTCTTATATGAAGGAATTAAACCACGAGCTTTGGAAGCTGGGGGTGTTTGCAAAGACACAGCACAATGAGGCGGCTCCTGCACAGCACGAACTGGCACCGATTTACACCACGGCAAATATCGCGGTTGACCATAACCAGCTGACAATGGAAACGATGAAAAAGGTCGCAAAGCGCCACGGGTTAGAGTGCCTGCTGCATGAAAAGCCGTTTGCGGGTGTCAACGGTTCCGGTAAGCATAATAACTGGTCCATGGTAACAAATACCGGAGAAAACCTGTTAAAGCCGGGGAAGACGCCGAACCAGAACATTCAGTTCCTGCTGTTTTTAACCGCAGTCATCAAGGCAGTAGACGAGCATGCGCTTTTACTGCGTTATTCGGCTTCCAATCCGGGCAATGACCACAGACTTGGTGCAGACGAAGCGCCTCCGGCAATCATTTCGATTTTCCTTGGCGAGCAGTTGGAGGACATCGTAAATCAGATTATCGAAACCGGAGAAGCAAGGGACTGCAAGCAGAAAATCTTCATGAACATCGGTGTGCATACGTTGCCGGAAATCAAGAAGGATGCCACCGACCGGAACCGTACCTCACCGTTTGCCTTTACGGGGAATAAGTTTGAATTCCGTATGGTGGCTTCGTCGCGTTCCATTGCAGACCCGAATACGATGTTAAATACCATCGTGGCGGATGCACTGTGCGATTTTGCGGATGAACTCGAGAAGGCAGCGCCTGCCGATTTTGAAAAGAAGGTAATGGAGCTGATTCAGAAGGAACTGAAGGCACATCGCCGTATCATCTTTAACGGAAACGGGTATTCCGAGGAATGGGTGGAAGAGGCAGCTAAAAGAGGACTTCCGAACGAAGCGTCCATTGTAGGTGCAATTCCTGCTCTGACAGAGAAAAAGACGATTGACGTATTTGAAAAGCACGGTGTTTTGAGCAAAACAGAACTGGAATCCCGTGCGGAAATCAGCTATGAAACGTATGTAAAGACACTCAACATAGAAGCAAAGACGATGCTTGATATGGCATCCAGACTTTATATTCCGGCAGTCATCCGGTATACGACCGAACTGGCGACATCCATAGGCACCATAAAGACGGCAGTTCCGGGAGCAGATGTCTCGGTTCAGACCGGACTTTTCAATGAAGTATCCGCACTTCTTTTAAAGGCACAGAAGGCAAACGAGGCTTTGGCGAAGGAAGTAAAGGAAGCAAACCGGGTAGAAGGCTTAAAAAAGCAGGCGGAGGCGTTTAACAAAAAGGTATTCCCTGCGATGGAAGCACTCCGGGCGCCGATTGATATGCTTGAGCGTATCGTAGACAAAAACATCTGGCCGGTGCCGACCTACGGAGAACTGCTCTTCGAAGTATAGAGAAGCAAAAGCCGTTCCAACAAGACTCACACAGCCGCAAAAGAACACCCCCCGCATGTTTGTATGTCATCGGACGGACCAAAAGTCCGCCGTTGCCACACAAACATGCGGGGGGGGGTTCTTTAGAGGCTGCATGTCGTCCTTGTTGGAACGGCTTTTTTATGGTTATACTGCTATATAGACTTATGTAAAGGCTGAAATTGCAGTTACGTGATACGAAAAATACTGTTGTAATGTGCAAATCTGTGATATTCTATAGAAGAAAGTGAATTTGCTATGAGTTTTTTTGTGTGAGAGTAGGAGGCATTGATGATAGAAGAATTAAAAAAGAAAATTGCTACAGGCGAAAAAATAGATGTTGAATTTAAACGGGCAGAGAAGGCGTTAAACAAGGATGTTTATGAAACTGTATGTTCATTTAATAACAGAAACGGCGGGGATTTGTTTTTAGGGGTAGTTGATAAGACTAAGGAAATCGTAGGCGTAGATCCGAATCATATTGATAAAATGATTAAGGATTTTACAACCGCTATAAATAATCCGCAAAAGATTAATCCACCGATGTATTTAACGCCAGAGCCTTGTGAAATTGAAGGTAAGCTGATTATTCATATTCGTATACCTGAGGGAACTCAGGTACGTAGATTAAATGGCAGAATTTGGGACAGAACATATGAAGGCGACATTGACATTACCGATAATGCAGAGATGGTGTTTAAACTATATGCTCGAAAGCAAAGTACTTATTTTGTAAATAAGGTATATCCCAATTTGGGACTGCAATACTTGGATTTTGATGTTATTCATAGAGCAAAGAAAATGGCAATGTCGAGAGTAGAGAATCACCCATGGACTAATATGAATGAGGAAGAAATTCTTAGAAGTACTGGCGTGATACTAACAGATCCGGATACCGGTAAAGAGGGGATTACTTTAGCTGCTATTCTATTGTTTGGAAAAGATAGCACCATTATGTCGGTACTTCCTCAGTATAAAACAGATGCCATATATCGTGTGAAAAATCTGGATCGTTATGATGATAGAGAAGTGATTATCACAAATCTTGTGGATAGTTTCAGAAGATTAATGGATTTTGGTAAGAAACATTTGAATGATGTTTTTGTAATAGATGGCGACCAAAGCATAAGTGCCAGGGACAAAATACTTAGAGAAGTTGTGTCAAATATTTTGGCTCATAGAGATTATTCTAATGGATATACCGCTCAGTTTGTAATTGAGCGAGACAAGCTATATACAAAAAACAGCAATCTGCCACATGGACATGGTGAATTGCAGCTTAATAAATTTGACCCGTTTCCTAAGAATCCACCTATTTCGAAGGTGTTCAGAGAGATTGGTTACGCAGATGAATTAGGTTCCGGAATGAGAAATACTAACAAATATACAAAATTATATTCGGGTGGAATTCCGAAGTTTGTCGAGGGAAATACGTTTGAGATTATTATTCCTATAGAAAATGTGGCGGAACTTCAGGTTGGAGGAAATGGCACTCAGGCTGGCACTCAGGCTGGCACTCAGGCTGGCACTCGGGAACGGATAATAGAATTAATAGCTGAAAATCCAAAAGTTACAAGAAAAGCAATGGCAAAAACATTAAATATTAGCGTTCGTACATTGCAGAGAATATTGAATGATTTGTCTACTGTACACTATGTTGGTACTGGGGGAAATGGACATTGGGAGGTGGACGGCGATGAGTAATGCAGTAAGAGTTATGAATGCTGGAATAATACAGGAAAATGGAACAAAAGCATTAATTAAAGAACTGGGTGTTGTTGGAATGTTACGCTATTTAGAGCAATATGATAATGGAGGCAGCGGTGACTATACGAAAGAAAAGTACCTGACAGAAGAATTGTCGATAGAAGACATCGTTGCTTTATAATGCTTATAGAAAGTGAACGGGATATCGGCTTTCACAGCATAGGAATGTTGAACTGTGTCATATCAGCATTCACAATGGTATATGTTGCAGTGTATCTAGGAGAAAAGCCGTTCCAACAAGGACGATATGTGAGCCTTGTTGGAACGGCTTTTCTTGTGGAATAAACGTTTGTGAATGCTGATGTCACAGCCCGCGTTTCATGGCGCGGTAGCCGATGAGGATGGTCCAGACATAGGCGCAGGTCTTCGGAATCATCAACATGCCGATGAGCGGAACGGCGTCAGCAAAGAGAACGACCGGGAGATAGAAACCAAAGCTGAGAACGATGGTCAGCCACATAAAGCGGAAGGCGGTGTCCTTTTCTGCTTTTGCACTCCGATAAAACAGTACGATGACAATCAGACCTAACAGCGCAAACGGAATATTGCGGTAGATTCCCCAGGAGAGAGGAGAATCGGCGCTTAACCATGCGTTCTGTGGGCACAGACACAGTGCGATTCGTAAAGCGGCTAAAACATAAACCGCAATGGTCGTACCGGTGTGGCCTTTGATTTGATAGCGGGTGCGCCATACATAATATAAAATGACATAGAAAACCGTCATTGTTATGGAAGTAATGAATTTACCGGCTCCGAGAGCGGTCGTATAGTTGTCAAGACCGGTGGTGCAGAGTGCAATGGCACGCGGAATCAGATGGAACGAGTCTCCTGCGCCAAGAACGACTGCCATAATGCCGAACAGCCGATACTGTCTGCTGCCATGGCTTTTTGCAATCATCAGGATGCCGATGGTGATGACCGAAATAAGATATACGGTGTCAAATAAAGTTTCTACAAGTGCCTGCATAATACTCTTCCTTTCTTTTTGTACTTAATAAATGCTTCTGCGTATTACTTCAAGAGTTGCCGAGCTGTCATAATTCTGTTGCAGCATGGAGGCAAGAATTAAGGAAAAGACCAGCTCAATAAAGCGCTCCGCCGGGAAGGAGGAGTCAAAGGCATCGGGACGTACTTCTTTATCCTGTGAAAGAACACGGGAAAGGCTTTCTTTGATGTGACTCCAGGCATGGTTCATCTGTTCCTTGCCTTTTTCTTTTTCGTCGCCCAGAAAACTCATGGAATGCAGCGTAAAAAAGCCGGGATAGCTTTCTGCGCCTTGTTCCATGTTTTGATAAATCCGGGCAACACAGTCGGAAAAGCTGTCTTCCGGTTCGGCAGTATGGAAAATATCATACCAGATGCTGTTAAGCGTAGCGGTGACTAACTCGGATTTGGATGTAAAGTAGTTGTAGACGGAGCCGACGGAAACACCGCAGACCGAAGCGACCATGCGGATATTGAGCGCTTCCGGACCCTGCTCCTTTACTAAATTGCGGCTTGCTTTCAGTATTGCTTCTTTTGAAGTAATCACATGATTCATAACTAACACCTCCAAAGTGAACAATGTTCATTTTAAACCCTGTTGTGCGTTTTGTCAACAAAAAATTGTTGTAGGCGACCGCTTTACAAACGCCGCAAGATAAGGTAAGATATAATTATTTGATATTATGGAGTTGCTATGCGACGCGAAACGGAGGAAAAACATGATACAGGCTTGTAACGTAACGCTGCGTCTCGGAAAACGCGCGTTGTTTGAGGACGTGAATATTAAGTTTACGGAAGGAAACTGCTACGGCTTGATTGGTGCAAACGGAGCGGGAAAATCCACATTTTTAAAGATTTTAAACGGACAGCTGGAACCGAGTAAGGGAGAGGTTATCATCACACCGGGACAGAGACTTTCTTTCTTACAGCAGGACCACTTTAAGTACGATGCGTATAACGTTTTAGATACCGTCATTATGGGAAATGCCCGTCTGTATGAAATCATGAAGGAGAAGGATGCCATTTATGCAAAGGAGGACTTTTCCGAGGAAGACGGTATTAAGGCGAGCGAGCTAGAGGCGGAGTTTGCCAACATGAACGGCTGGGAAGCAGAGTCTGATGCGGCAACGCTCTTAAACGGTCTCGGCATTGAAACGGAACTTCATTATGCGATGATGAGCGACTTAAACGGTGCGCAGAAGGTCAAGGTGCTGCTTGCACAGGCACTGTTCGGAAATCCGGACATTCTGTTGCTCGACGAGCCGACGAACCATCTGGACCTGGAGGCAATCCGCTGGCTGGAGGAGTTTTTGATTAACTTTGACAATACCGTCATCGTCGTATCGCATGACCGTTATTTCTTAAATAAAGTATGTACGCACATTGCGGATATTGACTATGCCAAAATTCAGCTTTACGCAGGTAACTACGACTTCTGGTATGAGTCGAGCCAGCTGATGGTAAAGCAGATGAAGGAAGCAAACAAGAAGAAGGAAGAAAAGATTAAGGAGCTGCAGGAATTTATTCAGCGCTTCAGTGCAAATGCTTCCAAATCCAAGCAGGCAACCTCAAGAAAGAGAGCGTTGGAAAAGATTGAGCTGGAGGATATCCGTCCGTCTTCGAGAAAGTACCCGTATATTGATTTCCGCCCGGCGCGTGAAATCGGTAACGAGGTACTGACTGTAGAACACCTGACAAAGACCATCAACGGCGAAAAAGTGCTTGATGATATTTCTTTCGTTGTGAACAGAACCGATAAAATAGCATTTGTCGGCAGCAACACACTGGCCAGCACGACACTGTTTAAGATTTTAACCGGAGAAATGGAGCCGGATTCCGGTTCCTATAAGTGGGGAATTACAACATCGCAGGCATACTTCCCGAAGGACAACACGGAAATGTTCTCTGTGGATGAAACGATTGTCGACTTTTTAATGCCGTTCTCGCCGGAAAAGGACGTGACGTATGTCCGTGGTTTCCTTGGCAGAATGCTCTTTGCCGGAGAAGAAGGTGTAAAAAAGGTCAACGTGCTTTCCGGCGGCGAAAAGGTTCGTGTCATGCTCTCCAAGATGATGATTATGGCATCGAATGTGCTTGTGATGGATGAGCCGACCAACCACCTCGACATGGAGTCGATCACCGCATTAAACAACGGACTGATTAAATTCCCGGGTGTGATTTTATTTACTGCGTTAGACCACCAGTTTATCCAGACGATAGCAAACCGTATCATTGAAATTGTACCGGGCGGCAGCATGATAGATAAGGTAACGACCTATGACGAATATCTGGACAGCGATGAAATGGCTCGTAAGAGACAGCTGTTAACCACTACCGTAGAGACGGAGGATTAATACAGGCGAAGAAATTGGAGGTAGTTCATGCGGAGAGCAAAAAACGAAACAGGGAACCACATCGATGTTAGAACAAGGGAAGGAGAGGATATGCCGCTTGGAATATCCCGTCAGAATGAGTATGTCCGTTTTACGGCGGCGATGCCAAAAGAAACCTCCTGCACATTGCTTTTGTATGAGACGGGGGCAGAAACGCCGGTGGAAGAACTTGCCATGCCGCAGGTAGCAAAGGGAATTTTTTCACTTGATGTAAAGCTTGCCGACAAGGGAAAACAGACGGAGAACGGTTATGAATACCTGTATCGTGCAGGAGATTCGCTTCTCTGTGACAAGTATGCGGTGCAGATTGCCGGAAGAAACAGCTTCGGCAGAGAACCGGAGTACGTGCGTTCGTGCGTCTGCCTTCCGGAGAAATGCAAAAATCAGTATGTCAGACATCCGTTAGAGGAGCTGATACTGTATAAGCTTCATGTGCGCGGCTTTACGATGTCACCGACCTCCGGGGTAAAGCATCCGGGAACCTATGACGGTCTTGCGGAAAAAATACCGTATTTGAAGGAGCTTGGCATCAATGCCGTACTGCTGCTTCCTGTGACAGAGTTTGATGAACTTGCGGGGGAGCATCACAGGAGAAGCGGCATGGTATTCGGGATGCCGGAGCGCACGTATGCCGGTCAGAAGAAAGAAAGCGGTATACTTAAGGAGGAACCGAACCGGAAAGTGAACTATTGGGGCTACCGGACAGGGAATACCTTTTACTTTGCTCCCAAGGCTTCGTATGCAGCAAACCCGGCACAGGCATGTCAGGAATTTGCTGCCATGGTGGATGCATTCCATGAGGCAGGTATCGATGTTTATCTGGAGATGATGTTTGATGCGGAGTGTACACAGGCGCAGATGTTAGATGTACTGCGTTACTGGGTGCGCACCTACGGAGTGGATGGTTTTCATATCAATGATGCCGAACTACCGCTTTCCCTTGTGGCGGGAGATGCATATCTGCAGGATACGGTGTTCTTTGCGACAACGGTGACAGAGCAGTTAAAGAATGCATATCCGGGAAGGCTTTTGGAGTATCGGGATAATTTCAGCGTGGAGATGCGCCGTTACTTAAAAGGCGATGAAGGTCTTGTACCGGCATTGTACCATCATTTTAAGTACTGCCGCATCGGAGCGGGCTGCGTGCATTACATTACGGATCATAACGGCTTTACGCTGCGGGATCTGTATTCCTATGATGTGCGCCATAACGAGGCAAACGGTGAAAACGGCAGGGACGGTGCGGAATACAACTTCAGCTGGAACTGCGGAGAGGAAGGCGTCACAAAGAAGCAGAAGGTGGAAGCACTCCGACTTAAGATGATGAAGAATGCGCTTATGGTGCTTCTTTTGTCACGCGGCATTCCGATGCTGCTTGCCGGAGATGAAGTTGCACGTACCAAGTCGGGTAACAACAACTCCTACTGTCAGGATAATGAAATTTCCTGGATGGACTGGGGCTTATGCAGGAAAAACAAAGAACTGCTTGAATATACAAAAATGTTAATAGCACTCAGAAAAGAGCATCCGATGTTCTGGCAGGAACGGGAACTGAGAGAAACGGATTTTCTGGCATGCGGATATCCGGAAATTTCCCTGCACGGGGTGGCACCGTGGCAGGTGGATTCTTCGGGCTATAACCGGCTGGCAGGTATTTTATTCTGCGGTAACTATGTAAGAAAACCGGACAAAACGTTTGAACCGCATTTTTATCTGTTGTTTAACATGCACTGGGAACCTCACACGTTTGAACTGCCGATGCAGGGGGATGTGCAGTGGCAGGTGCTCTTTGCAACGGAGGGAAAAAGGACGCTCAGAGGGAATAAGAAAGAGGACCTGAAAAAGGAAGCGGAAGAAACAGGGACTGAAGCGGAAAACAAAACGATAATGGAACTTGCACCGAGGAGCATTGTAGTGCTGCAGGGAGATAAGAGGATGCAGCCTAAGCAGAGGAAAGCGGTGAAAAGAACAACGAAGAGAGCAGAAAGAAAACTGCCGGAACAGGAGACAACATGAACGTTAAAATACTGAATTCATTTCACTTAAAACTGATTACGGTGCTTTCCATGATTTTTGGAAGCATTCTGATGCAGTACAATTACCCGATGGTGGAGCTTGCGGCTGCGGGAAATGCAGAGAATACAGAACTGCCGATTGTATTGTTTCAGATTGGCTATGCATTTTACATTGCAGTGATGCCGGTAGCGGGCTTTCTGCTTGTGGAAGGCCTGATGCATACTTCAAACAAGGGAAAAATGATTGCACGCCTTGCACTTGCTGCGGTTGCTGCCCAGATTCTGATTGTCGGAGCGGACTATGTGACGGGGCTTGCCCATTGCCCTGCATACCGTCTGAACTTTTATTTTACCATGCTGCTTGCAGCGGCAGCAATCCTTGTGGTGGAGCAAAAAATCAAGAAGTTCAAAGAAGGCACACTGGCATATAACTTGCTCAGTCTTCTTGTATTTCTGGCAGCTGCAACGATTGCTCTGATGTCGGGAGCAGACCAGTCTCATACCGGTGTTATGATTATGATTGCCATTTATATGTTCCGCAGCAATCCGCTGCTGATGGTTGTTTCAGTTGCCGCATTGCAGATTTTGCTTGGCAACAACGGTATCTTTACGTATGCTCCGGTAGTCGGAATCTTTTTAACCTTCCTGTACAATGGAGAAAAGGGAGTGCAGAACAAGGCAACCAGAGCGATCTTTTATATGGCATATCCGGTGGCTTATGTCGCGCTGACACTGATTCTGCGCTGCGTGTTGTAAGGCTGCCTGCGGGATGCGGAGGGAGTAAGCGTGATTTCACTAAAGATACTGGAATTGAATCGGTTTATGGCAAAGCTGTTAAAGAGCGAACTGTTTGATGACTTCCTGCTCAGAGAAGGCTTTGTGAGAACCTATATGGAATACCGGTTTCAGGGAAAGCTGTATACAGACTACTTTGAAACGGAGGAGCAGGAGCGGTATCAGAACCGCGAGTATGTTTTGTGGGGCGAGGTAAAACCGTTTTTTCTGGAGCTGATTAAAGGAAAACGGACGCCGCTTGCCATCCAGCTGCACCTGATTTTACCGGAGGAGGAGGCGCTGCAGCTGCTTTCACGGGCACAGGTTACGCTGCACGAGGAACACCCGACGCTCAGCCTTCAGCTTCGTTTTGAAAACGGAACTGCAAGAATCTTTACCGGTGTGTCCAGAAGTACCTTCTCTCTGGACCGGTCGGTGGAAGAAGCATGGGACGCCGGAGTTAAGGAACTGCTTCATACGATGGAAATTCCGGTGGAACAGGAGTAATGCCGGGGAAGAATCTTTCCTATAGAAAATTATTAGCACTCATTTAAAATGAGTGCTAAATTTTTCTTGACATTTCGAAAAAGCCGTATTATAGTTGTAGGTATCGAAACAAACGATGGTGTTTTTTTGAAAGGAGTTTGATATCTATGAGTACATGTAAAGGAAATCTTTCTATCAACTCGGAGAATATTTTTCCTATTATAAAGAAGTGGCTGTATTCCGACCATGACATATTCTTCCGTGAACTGATTTCCAACGGCTGTGATGCTATCACAAAGTTAAAGAAGTTAGAGATGATTGGGGAAGCAAAGCTTCCGGAGGACAATGAGTTTAAAATCCAGGTAATTGTAAACCCGGAGGAAAAGACATTGACCTTTATCGATAACGGTATCGGTATGACATCGGAGGAGGTACAGGAGTATATCAACCAGATTGCCTTTTCCGGTGCGCAGGACTTCCTTGCAAAGTATAAGGACAAGGCAAATGAGGACCAGATTATCGGTCACTTCGGACTGGGCTTTTATTCGGCATTTATGGTAGCAGACCGTGTAACGATTGATACGCTTTCTTATAAAGAAGGTGCAACCCCGGTTCACTGGGAATCCGATGGCGGCATGGAATTTGAAATGGGCGATGGTGAGAGAAGCGAGCGCGGTACAACGATTACGCTTTACTTAAACGAGGACAGCTATGAGTTTTCCAACGAATACCGTGCCAAGGAAGTTATAGAGAAGTACTGTTCCTTTATGCCGATTCCGATTTACTTCTCGAATGCAAATGCACCGGAGAAGGAAGAAGAGGACGAGGAGACAACGGATAACGTTTCCGCAGAGAGTGAATCGGATGCTGCCGAATCCGCAGAGAAGGCAGAAGGAGAGACCGAGGACGAGAAGGCTGCGGAAAAGAAGGAGAAGAAGGGTCCGAAGCCGATTAATGAGCCGAATCCGCTCTGGAACAAGCACCCGAATGACTGCACCGAGGAAGAATATAAAAAGTTCTACCGTGATGTTTTCATGGACTACAAGGAGCCGCTGTTCTGGATTCATTTGAATATGGACTACCCGTTCAACTTAAAGGGTATTTTATACTTCCCGAAGTTAAATACCGAGTACGACAGCTTAGAGGGTACGATTAAGCTGTACAGCAATCAGGTATTTATTGCGGACAACATTAAGGAAGTCATTCCGGAGTTCTTAATGCTGTTAAAGGGTGTCATCGACTGTCCGGACCTGCCGCTCAACGTTTCGAGAAGTGCGCTGCAGAACGATGGCTTTGTAAAGAAGATTTCGGACTACATTACAAAGAAGGTAGCAGACAAGCTGTCCGGCATGTATAAGGTAGAACGTGAAGAATACGAAAAATTCTGGGATGATATTTCCCCGTTCATCAAGTTCGGCTGCTTAAAGGATGATAAATTCCGTGAAAAGATGAAGGATTACATCATCTTTAAGAATCTGGAGGGTAAGTATGTTACTCTGCCGGAGTACCTTGCAAATGCTAAGGGCGAAACGGCTGCCGAGGCTACCGATGAAAACGGTGAGAAGGTAGAAGCAGAGGTTGTAGAAAACAAGACAGACGAAACGGCATCCGAGAATGCGGACGAGTCGAAAGAGCCGAAAAAGGACACAGTATATTATGTAACGGATGAAAAGCAGCAGAGCCAGTACATCAATATGTTTAAGGAAAACGGCATTGATGCACTCATCTTAACGCATAATATCGACCAGCCGTTTATTACGCAGTTAGAGTACTCCAATCAGAAGGTACGTTTCCAGCGCATTGATGCGGATTTGACCGACAGCTTTACCGACAGTGCGGAGGATGAATCCTTAAAGGAAAGCAGCGAGCAGCTGTCCGAACTGTTTAAGAAGGCATTAAATAAGGACAAATTGACCGTTAAGGTAGAAAAAATCAAGAGCGACAAGATTTCCGCGATGATTACGCTTTCGGAAGAAAGCCGCAGAATGCAGGACATGATGAAGATGTACAAGATGTCCGGTATGGGCGACGATATGTTTGCGGGCGGCGAAACGCTGGTACTGAATGCAAATCATCCGCTGGTGAAGTATCTTGCGGAGCATAAGGACAGCGAGCATGCTACCATGCTGTGCGAGCAGCTGTATGACCTTGCAATGTTAGCGCATCGTCCGTTAGAGCCGGAAGCAATGACAAAGTTTGTAGACAGAAGCAACGAAATCATGCTGCTGCTGACAAAGTAAGTTCAAAGCCGGGACACGAGGGAGACAATCCTTTGTGCCCCGGCTTTATAAAAATTTTACGAGATTTCATGGATTACCCCTTTTCAAACGGATGATAGTATGGTATGATAAAAGACGTAGTATTCAAAACTACATTGTAAGTAGAAAAAAACTATTTTTGCGGAGGCGGCTATGTCTTATAAAATCATTGGTGACAGTTGTACGGATTTGACAAAGGAACTAAAACAGGAGGGCTGTATTTCTCTTGTACCGCTTTCCTTAATGATAGAGGATGAAACGTTTATTGACGACGATACCTTCAATCAGAAGCTTTTTATCGAAAAAATGACAAAAAGTGAGGAATGTCCGAAATCAGCATGTCCGTCGCCGGAGCGATATATGAGAGAATTTGAAGATGCGGACGAATGCTATGTGGTGACACTTTCGGCACAGTTGAGCGGTTCCTATAACAGTGCGCTGTTAGCAAAGAACATGTACTTAGAGGAGCATCCGGAAAAGAAAATTGAAATTGTGGATTCCCGTTCTGCATCGGTCGGGCAGACACTCATTGCATTAAAAATCAGGGAGTTAAAAGAGCAGGGGCTCGCTTTTGAAGAAGTAAAGGCGAAGGTAGAGCGCTTCCGTGACGGAATGCAGACAAAGTTCGTGTTGGAGTCTCTCGAAAACTTAAGAAAGAACGGAAGACTGACGAACATTGCAGCAATGCTCTGCAACGTACTCAATATCCGCCCGGTTATGGGCGCCACACCGGAGGGGCAGATTACAAAGCTTGACCAGGCAAGAGGGATGAATAAGGCACTGCTTCGTATGGTAGAGTATATCGAGAAGGATGCGGTGGATGTGACAACAAAGGTTCTCGGCATTGCACACTGTAATAATAAGGAACGTGCGGAGTTCGTGAAGCATGAGATATTAAAGAAGGTTCCGTTTAAGGACTGTATCATTGTGGATACCGCAGGGGTTTCCACCCTGTATGCAAATGACGGAGGAATTATCGTAGCATATTAGTATAAAAATGACGGCAGAGAGTGGAAAGTACTCCCTGCCGTCATTTTTTGTGTGGGATTTCTTGGACAAAAAAAGAGTACCGCACCTTGCGATACTCTGTGAGTGAAGCTGGAAATCGGACTTGAACCGACGACCTACGCATTACGAGTGCGTCGCTCTACCGACTGAGCTATTCCAGCATAAATATAAAAGGCAAAAAAAATCGAGGCGACGTGATTCGAACACGCGGCCTCTGCGTCCCGAACGCAGCGCTCTACCAAACTGAGCCACGCCTCGATATATCGGAGCAGAATTGGTTGTTAACCAAACCCGACTTTGATATTATGCAACAGAAATCTAAAAATGTCAATAGGTAAAATTCAAAATCTCACAGAATCCTCTATTTTTTCATATAATACCGTATCAGAGAATTTGAAGGAGGCAGTGTATGGGTTTTTTAACGATTTCCCGGCTGGATTATTCGTATCATACCGTAAACGGGGAAACGAAAGCTCTCTCCGATATTAATATAGAAGTAAATAAAGGGGAATTCCTTGCCGTAGTCGGACCGAGCGGCTGCGGCAAATCGACGCTTCTGCATCTGATTGCAGGACTTTTGACCCCCGGTGAGGGGAGCATAGAAATAGAAGGAAAGCCGGTCTGTGAAAGCAGACAGAGCATCGGCTACATGCTGCAGAGGGATCATCTGCTGGAATGGAGAACAACCTATGAAAACATTTTACTCGGTCTGGAAATTAATCATAATGTAAATGAAAAGAGCAAGGCAAGGATTGAGGAATTGCTTTCGGCATATGGACTTGCGGCGTTCCGGGACGTACGTCCGAGAGAACTGTCCGGAGGAATGCGGCAACGTGCGGCTCTGATTCGTACTCTGGTGATGGAACCGGAGCTCTTGCTTTTGGATGAACCGTTTTCGGCACTGGACTATCAGACCCGCTTAAGCGTTGCCGATGATATTTGCGGTATTTTAAGGAGGGAAAGGAAAACAGCTGTCCTGATTACACACGATATTTCCGAGGCTGTCAGCATTGCCGATCGTGTGATTGTGCTTTCCAAACGTCCCGGACGGGTAAAGAAGGAATTTGAGATTCATTTGACGATGGCGGACGGAAGAAAACCGGCTACTCCGTTTGAAGCCAGAAGCAGTGTGGAATTCGGAACGTATTATAACCAGATATGGAAGGAGCTGATGGATCATGAAAGCAGATAAATTGACGGGAATGTCCACTGCACAGGCGGAATATCTGAATTGCTGTGTCAGACAGAAGAAGCTGGTACGGGTATGGCAGTGGTCCTTACTGCTGCTTTTTTTATTTTTGTGGGAGGTCGGCGCGCAGCTTGGCTTTGTGAATGCATTTGTGTTCAGTTCACCGTCAAGAGTCGTAAGGACAATCATCGGCATGTCAAAGGACGGAATGCTCTGGTATCATACCGGAGTTACGCTACTTGAAACATTTACAAGCTTTTTTTTGATTTTGCTTTTTGGAATCGGCTGTGCCGTTCTGCTGTGGTGGAATGAGATGGTTTCCAAGGTATTTGAACCGTATCTCGTCATTTTGAACAGTCTTCCGAAGTCGGCGCTGGCACCGGTGTTTATCGTCTGGCTCGGCGCCAACATGAAAACCATTATTGTGGCTGCCGTTTCGGTGGCGGTATTCGGAACGATACTGACGCTGTATCACAGCTTTTCCGAGACGGAAGAGGAGAAGATACGGCTGATTTATACTTTGGGCGGCAGTAAAAAGGATGTGCTTTTAAAGGTCATTCTGCCGGGAAATGTTCCGACACTGTTCAGTCTGATGAAGGTGAATCTGGGACTTTCGCTTGTCGGTGTCATTATCGGAGAATTTCTTGCAGCAAGAGCAGGGCTTGGATATTTAATCATATACGGAAGCCAGGTATTTAAACTGGACTGGGTAATTACAAGCATTGTTCTGCTGTGTATGATCTCAGCGCTGCTGTATCAGGGAATTTCAAAGCTGGAATACCGGTACGAAAAATAACGAAAAAAGAATATTTATGCAGAAATAATATGTCAATGCATAAATATGCGAAGCCCATCAAAACGACTGTATTATTGTATACAAAAGTTCAACACCGCCTCTGCATATTCTTGCAGAGGCGGTCAAATGCAGAGAAACAGCGACAAAATTTGCACTTGACAAACAGGTAAAAAGGATAATATAATACCACTTGTTAAGAAAAGTGAATCAGATTCCTATTAATATTGTAATTTGGGGCGAAGAGGCTTACATTTGAGAAAGTAGAGTACCAGTGGTATCTCGATGTGGCTGTTTTCGCTTTCGTTGTATTTTACGGTAATATTTTATTATGCTAGCACGTCATCACAGTAAAGCGTCGGAGCGATAAGATATCAGCGTAACAGGACGGATAGGAATGCCAGAGGAGCTTAGCGAAAAGGAGGATAAGTTTTATGTTTAAGACAAACATGAGAAAAGCACTTTCTCTCATCTTAGTCTTCTGCATGGTGTTCGGCATTGCAGCATGTGGTAAAAAGGAGAACAACAATTCCAATACCACACCTACAGCAGCACCGACACAGGCAGCTGACAAGAACAATG
This sequence comes from Lachnospiraceae bacterium, assembly GCA_051880375.1. Taxonomy (GTDB): domain Bacteria; phylum Bacillota; class Clostridia; order Lachnospirales; family Lachnospiraceae; genus SIG299. The sequence continues at coordinate 45,549 of JBJENV010000042.1, read as the reverse complement.
AGGGAAACGGTGACACAACCCCAACGACCGAGCCGGAAGCAACACCGGTTCCGTGGGATGCATCCTATATCGATGGAGATGATTATAAGGCATATATCGCATACGATCTTGATCTTCTCTATGCAGATATTGAGGATCAGCTCACAGCAGCTCAGAAGACTTCGGTTTCTGCTTTAGTAGAATCCGGAAAGGCAGCGATTGAAGCAGCAGCAACCATCGCTGAGGTCAGAGCAGCATATGACAATGCGTATGCTTCGGTGCTTAATGCTATTCCGTGTGCAAACGGCATCAAGTCCTTTGCAGGTGAGAATAATGATGAGCGTACCAAGATGCTTGGTCTTCTTGAAACCTATGCAATCAAGGTTGGTACAACCGGTATTTCTCTTTTTGAAAACGGTTCATACGTTATGTATAACCCACGTGTTACTCTCGGAACAGAGAACTACATCGTAGGTTACGGCTTCGGTACTCTTGCCGAAGGTTCCATCACTGCAGATCTTGACTATGAGACCAACGCGGCATGGAAGCGTTACTATCATACATTTGAAGCATCTGATCCGGGTACATTAAACTACTTAAACGATCAGGGCTCTCAGGTTAGTGACTTCTACAGCTATATTGCAGCCAGCTATTTTACCAACTTCATGAACGAAACAAAGGATGGTTATGACTGGGTTCCGGAACTTGCAATGGAAAAGCCGGTTGCTGTAAATGCAGGTGAAGATGGCACAGCTACCAAGTGGCGTTTCCAGGTTCGTACCGGTGCAGAAGGCTTAAAATATACGACCGGTTCTTCCATACCGTCCAGAGCAGCATTCAACAACAGACCGGTTGCTTTGGAAGACTATATCACACCGTTCAAGCTGTTATTAACACAGTCCAACCAGTTATACAGAGGCTCTGAGCTTGCAAACAGTACCACAGGTGCGATTGTAGGTGCAAAGGAGTACTATAACGGTACTGCAGAAGGTTATAACGAAGAGCTTTGGAACAAGGTTGGCGTTAAGGTATACGAAGAGAACGGCAAGAGCTACTTTGAAGTAGAATTCACACAGCCGCTCACAAGATTCTATGCGATGTACTATATTTCCAGCAGTCTGTATCAGCCGGTTCCTCAGGAATTCCTGGATCTTGTAACGGTACAGAACTACTTAGGCTTTAACAACGATGCTACGGAGACTCCGGTAGATAACTCTCTTGCTCTCGGTGCTTACTATCTGGAAGCTTACAATTCCGACCAGCAGGTTGTTTACAAGAAGAATCCGAACTACGTATATGCAGACACCAAGTACAGCATTCCTGGTGTTCATATTAAGATTTTCACAGCAGCAGCTGAGGATACAACAGCCGGTATCAATGAGTTCCTTGCAGGACACTTTGATGCTTCCGGTATTCCGCAGACGATGCTGGACGAATATCGTAACGACCCTCGTACAAGGACAACAACAGGTAGCTCTGTATTTAAGTTAAATGTAAATGCTACGGATGCTGAAACATGGGAGTACCTGTTTGGTGAGGAAGGTGTTGTAACCCAGACGCCAAAGGCAGACTACTGGGAGGTTGAGCCGGCACTTGGTAATGCACATTTCGTAAAGGCATTAAAGTATTCCATCGACCGTCTTACCTTTGCAAATGCAAGAGGAAGCATACCGTCGGTTGATTACTTATCTTCCAACTATATGTCCGATCCGGAAAACGGTATTGCATACTCTTCCACAGAAGCACACAAGAGTGCAGTTGCTTCCTTACTTGAAGGAACCGATGGCTATGGTTACTCTCTTGAGCTTGCACGTGATTACTTCCGTATGGCACTTGCAGAACTGGAAGCAGATGGCGCGTATACACCGGGCACTAAGGAGAACCCGACAGAGATTCATATCGAAATTGCATGGATGTATCCGACACATGAGGAAAACTACCACAATGAGATTAAGAACTTCTTTGAGACAGCATTCAATGATGACAGTGTATCCGGCGGAGCATATAAGTTAAGCGTTGATTTCTGGGTAGGTAATGCATGGTCTGATGTATACTACAACAAGATGATGCCTGGTCAGTTTGATATCGGTTTCGGTTCGATTACCGGTAACTCCTTAAATCCATTGGATTTCGTTTCCGTACTTTCGAGCGATCAGGAAATCTCCGGAAGCTTCACCTTAAACTGGGGTGTTGATACCAACAATCCGGATGCATATCCGATTGTTTACAAGGGTGAGCGTTATTCTTATGATGCATTTGTTCTTGCTGCAAATACTCAGGCAATTGTTTCGGAAGGTAAGAACAAGCAGGCAGCTACGTTCAGCTACGAAAACATTACGAAGAATGCAGACGGCACTTATACCGGTGCTCTTGAAATCACAGCAGCTCTTCCGGCACAGACAACGGTTGAAGTTACGGATGTTGTATGCTGCAACTACGAGCGTTATCGTAACGGTGATGGTGCATATGATGAAGCATCGGTTGAATTTACTACAGAGGACAAGGGCAATGGCGTTACTCGCGTAACCTTTACTGTACCTGCTGATTTGGCAGCCGACTATGCAATCGGAAGCGGCACTTCCGAAAATCCTGCCGGCGCAACCGGATTTGACTTCTATTACACAATTACATTAGACGGAAACGCAAGTGATACCTACTATTCCGTAGAAGATAATTTTGTTGTAGAATAAAAAATAAAAATAATACGGTATGATGGAAGGTAATGTGGTTGGCGTTGCTGACCACATTACTTTTCAACTGTAAGGGGAATACCTAATGGGAAAATATGTTGCAAAAAGATTAATGCTAGCATTTATGACAACCTTTATTATACTGTCTTTGACATATATACTGATTAAGCTTCTTCCGTTTGAACGACCAATCGGAGGAGATACACAGCAGATTGCGTATTTTGACAAACAGTATAATCTCGGGTATGTTTATCGTTTTGAGAATGAGAGGACAGATTTGGGCGAATGCTTATACAAGTCGCCGACAAAGAATGGCCGTGCGTTCTATTATTATCAGGTCCCGGTCATGACTCAGTATGTAAACTGGTTGAAGAATATTGTTACAAAATGGGACTGGGGTTACAGTAAGACCTATCAGCCGAACGTATCTGCATCCGTCATTATTATGTCGCGTATCGGATATTCGATTCGCCTGAATATTATTTCAGTCATTTTTTCTGTGCCAATTGGAATATTACTTGGAATATGGGCAGCTCTGAAGAAAAATACGATGACCGACCATACGATATCGACGTTGGTTATGATTTTTATTTCCATTCCGAGTTTTGTCCTGATTTCCTTTGTTCTTAGATTGTTTTGTTATGAGCTTGGCTGGCTTCCGTCGACCTGGCCGGCAGATACGGCTTCTTTGGCGGTAAAAGCAAAGGGATATATTATCCCGGTATTTTGTTTGTCCTTTGGCTCAATTTGCAATTATTGCCGTTTTGTAAGAGCCGAACTTTGCGAGGTAATGGAAAGTGATTATCTTCTTTTGGCGCGTACCAAAGGATTAACAAGACGTCAGGCAATTATTCGTCATGCAATGAAAAACGCGATGGTTCCTATTTTTCCGTCGATTCTTGCGGAATTTATCGGAATTCTCGGCGGCTCCATGATTCTGGAGTCTTTGTATGGCATTCCTGGAATTGGAAAACTATTTGTTTTATCGTTGAATTATAAGGATTATGATATTTTGTTTGTTGATATGGCGATATTTACAACGTTAAGCCTTGTAGCAGGGGTACTTCTGGACCTTTCCTATGGCTTTATTGATCCGAGAATCAGAATGGGGGCAAAGAAATAATGGAAGAAAATAAAAAAACAATTGACTTCCGTGACGATGACTTTGTTCTTGTTCAGAAGGATAAGAGAGTTACGGACAAAAAACTGGAAACAAAGCCGACAACGTTTTTTAAGGATGCAATGCGGCGCTTCCGGAAGAATAAGGCTTCCGTTGCAGGAAGTATCATTCTTGGTATTTTGATAATTTTGACCATTCTTGTTCCTGCCTTGTCGCCGTATAATATTACGCAGGTAAGCTCACAGGAGGCATTTCTTGCGCCGAAGTTGTTTGAAGCGGGAACCGGTTTCTGGGACGGTACAAGAAAGAGAGAGCATATTGTATATGATACGGTAAATGAAGTTCCGGCACTTTCGGATAAGTATTCTGTAGCAGCATTAAAGCAGGCGCTGGTCAGCATCACTGTCGACAGTGAACCAACGCTGATTGACAACGCCAATCCTTATGGTAAGGGCGGCGTCGTTGTGTTAGCGACAGATGCAATGGTAGAAAATAAAAATTCCGTAATGGCTTCCCAGATTGTCAATTTTGACGTGAAGGGGAACTATAAGTTTGATGTGGTCTTTGATGATGAAGAAGGTGTCAGCAGCTCTGAGCTTGGAGAATATGCGGTTTATTTGAAGTCAGATGACAAGGTAATTATGCTACGTGACTTTTCGAGAGATTACAGCCCGCTTTCCGTTGATATCAGTGCTGTGTTAAAGGAAGAGGGACTTACCTCCTTCCGCGGTAAAATCTGCTTTGAGGTGAAGTCTGCGGCATCGAATTTCCGTTATCTTCTGATAGAGAGTGCGGTGTTTTCCGCGGATGAGTTTGCATCCAATATAGAAGACATTCAGGAAATGTCGATTACGGATGCGACTCAGTTTGTCAATATCAGTGACAAAACGGCGAAGGGATACTGGTCCTGCACCGGACGTAAGGGAATTCATAATTCCGAGATTTATTACTGCAACTACACGATTGATACGTATTCGCTTGTTTATGGGGATGCGGATCTGGTCACCTACTCTGCGACAGAACTGCAGAGCTGGATTGATGCAGGCTGGTGCACTTATGATTACAAAGTGGGTCCGGAATCCTTCGTACGTCTGACGGATGAATGTCCGATTGATTCTGTGGACAGCCAGACGGTAAAAACCGTTACGAAGAAGCTTTCCAGTATTACAGCAAGAGGTTATGGCTATCGTAAGCTTGGCTATACAGAGGCTCCGAAATTCCTGCTCGGTACCGATGCTTCCGGCTTTGATTTGTTCAAGCGTGCATTTGCAGGCCTTCGTACTTCTCTTATTTTGGGGCTATGCACTTTTGCATTTTGTTTTCCTTTTGGTTTGATGTGGGGTTCTGTTTCCGGATATTTCGGAGGAAACGTGGATATTTGGATGGAACGTTTTTGCGAAATCCTCGGTGGTGTGCCGTGGCTTGTTATAATGACACTTGCAATTCTCCACTTAGGCAATAACTTCGGAACCTTTGTTCTTGCCTTATGTCTGACCGGATGGATTGGAACAGCAGGGCGTGCCCGTTCGCAGTTTTATCGTTTTAAGGGGCGTGAATATGTTCTTGCATCCAGAACCCTGGGTTCCTCGGATATCCGTCTGATATTTAAGCACATTTTGCCGAACTCCATGGGTACCATTATTACATCAAGCGTTTTGATGATTCCGAGTAGTATCTATTCTGAGGCAACGCTTGCATACTTAAACCTCGGTCTTCAGGGAAAACAGTCGTTTGGTGTTATGATGTCAAGTAACCAGCAGTATCTCGGAATATATCCGAACCTTGTCATTTTCCCGGCTATTGTTATGGCTTTGATGATGATTTCGTTCAACCTGTTCGGAAACGGACTCAGAGATGCATTTAACCCGGCATTGAAAGGAAGTGAATAGAATGTCACAGGATAAGGTGTTATCAGTAAATAATCTTGCCATCAACTTTAAAACAGATAATGGTATATTGAAGGCTGTCCGTGATATCTCGTTCGATTTGTACCGTGGTGAAACGCTTTGTATCGTTGGTGAATCCGGTTCGGGAAAGTCCGTTACCTCAAAGGCAATTATGGGTATTCTCGCAAACAATGCAATCATTGAGAGCGGAAATATCATGTATCGTGGAGAAAATCTGTTAGAGATTTCGGAGGATCAGTTTTATAAAATCCGCGGACATAAAATCGGAATGATATTCCAGGACCCGCTGTCTTCTTTAAATCCGATTGTGCGTATCGGTAAGCAGATTACGGAGGCGATGTTAATCAATTCCGATAAGCTGAAAATCATGTATAATGATTTAATCAGTGATGATTTGATTCGTTATAAAAATACCGTTGCAAAAATGAATATCGAGATTTTAAACGAAAAGAAGAAGCTGGACGAGTTCATTTCTGTGACGAAGGCGCAGGAAAATATCAGCAGGGCAGAGCGTGCGGAGAATAAGAGAATCATTACGGAAAAGAAGCGTGCTTTCAAGGAATTTGAGAAACAGACCAAAAAAACATATCAGGGCAAGGCAAAAGAGCTGAAGGCCGTTCTTGACGAAACCGAGAAAAAAGCAAAGCAGCAGGTAAATGAGTATAAGAAACAGGTGACAGATGAGCATAAAGCGAAGCTGGAAGCACTGAAAAAGAAGCTGGCACAGGCATCCTCTAAGGAAGCAAAGGCAGCCTTGAAGAAAGAGCTGGAGCAGGAGAACCTGAATTTTGAGAATCAGCTGAGAATTACAAAAGCGGAAGCCAAAAGACGTGCTTTGGAAATTATGCGTGAGGTCGGAATACCGGAACCGGAAAAGCGTTACAAGCAGTATCCGTTTGAGTTTTCCGGCGGTATGAGACAGCGTATCGTAATTGCGATTGCGCTGACGGCTTCTCCGGAAATCCTGATTTGCGATGAGCCTACGACTGCACTTGATGTTACCATTCAGGCGCAGATTCTTGAGTTAATTAACAAAATTAAGGCAGAGCGTAATCTTTCATGTATTTTTATTACGCATGACCTTGGCGTTGTTGCAAACATGGCAGACCGTGTTGCGGTTATGTATGCCGGTAAGATTGTAGAATACGGAACCGCAGAAGAGATTTTCTATGATCCGAAGCATCCATACACATGGGCTCTGCTCTCTAGTATTCCGGATGTGGACAGTACAGAAAAGCTGGATGCAATTCCGGGAACGCCGCCAAACATGATTTATCCGCCAAAGGGAGATGCATTTGCGGAGCGTAGTAAATACGCAATGAATATTGATTTCAGGGAAGAGCCGCCGATGTTTAAGGTCAGTGACACGCATTATGCTGCTACCTGGCTTCTCGATCCACATGCTCCAAAGGTTGAAATGCCAAAAATCGTAAGTGAGAGAATTCGGTTATCACTGGAGGAGGAATAACAATGGGCGATATGAATAAGTTACAGGAATTTAACAGCCAGTATAATATCAATCCAAAGGTGAAGCAGAAACCGGAGCTTCGCGAGCAGAACGTGATTCTTTCCGTTCGGCATTTAAAGCAATTCTTCTTTTTTGGAAAGGGAGTCAATCGTCAGAAGCTAAAGGCTGTTTCTGATGTCTCTTTTGATATTAAGGAAGGCGAATGCCTCGGTATTGTTGGAGAAAGCGGCTGTGGAAAAACAACAACGGGACGCAGCATCATCCGTCTTTATGACATTACTTCCGGTTCTATCTATTATAAGGGCGTTCGTTTAAGCGGCGGAACAAGATGGAACAGGAAAGAGATTAAGTGGACTAGGATTCGCGGAAAAGAAGAGATTAAAGAAATCAGGAAAAAACTGAAGAGCGATCTGGCGGCACTGGATAAAAACAGTGTAGCGTATGCCGAAAAGGCAAAGCAGTTAAACGAAGAGGCAAACCGTTCGATTGAGGAAATCAAGAAACATATTGCGGAAACGAAGACGGAGCAGAAAAAGAAAATCAAGCAGATTCACTTTGATAATGCACATGTAAGCCGTAAGCTTGCAAATGAAATTCAGATGATTTTCCAGGACCCGGTGGATTCTCTTGATCCGCGTATGACGGTAGAGGATATCATTCAGGAAGGATTAAGAATTCAGGGATTCCGCAATAAGGCAGAAAACCATAAAAAGGTGGTTGAGATGCTGAATAAGGTTGGTCTTGTGGAAGAGCATGCATCCAGATATCCTCATGAATTTTCGGGTGGTCAGAGGCAGCGAATCGGAATTGCAAGAGCACTTATCATGAATCCGAGGCTTTTAATCTGCGATGAGCCTATTTCCGCATTGGATGTTTCCATTCGTGCGCAGGTAATCAACCTTTTAAATGAGTTACAGCAGGAACTGAAGCTTTCCGTTATTTTCATAGCGCATGACCTTTCTGTTGTAAAGTATTTTTGCGATACGATTGTGGTTATGTATTTTGGTAAGGTTGTGGAGAAAGCGCCTAGTGCAGAGCTGTTTGCACATCCGTTTCATCCGTATACAAAGGCATTGCTCTCTGCAATTCCGAAACCAAATCCAAAGTCGGAGAAGAAGAGAAAGCGTGTCCTTTACGATCCGGCTACGGCACATAACTACGAAACGGGAGATAAGCCGAGTCTGAGAGAAGTAAGTGAAAACCATTTTGTATATTGTAACAATGAGGAGTTTGAAAAATATCAGAAAGAAGCGAAGGAATAAGAATGAATTTTCTTAGAAAATATTTTTTTCATTCACCTGTTCATTATATAATTGCACTTGTCCTGAATGTTTTTTTTACGTTACTTGTATTGTTTTTGAAAGGATTTGACCGGTTGCTGTGCTATATTGATGCATTTAGTGTGGCAGGCTCCGTTTCCATTCTGTTCGGAATGCTGCTTTGGGTGGCTTCTGCGGGGGCGTTTACTACGTTTGGATATGCATTCTCCACATTTCGTTCGGAACGGAAATATAAGGATCTTTATGAGTACACGGTTGCAAAAGAGGAAAAACAGCAGAGACAAAAGAAAACATTTATGCCATATATTCTGGTTGGTTTTGTTTTCCTTATGGTTTCATTTATTTTGGCAAAAGTATAACAGCAGTTTAAGTTAAGTCATGAATAAGGCATAGCAGATGATAAAGTCTGCTGTGCCTTTTATTCAATGTAAAGATGCCACGTGTGGCGCGGCATCCGTTGTTTCAGGAGGGTGTTATGATAATCAAATGTACAAAATGCGGCAAGATGTATGACGATGAAAAGTATTACGGCATCTGTCCAAAGTGCGGCAGATATAATAAAGCAGAAAATCAGGGGGAGCAGGAGCATCAGGCACTGCATGACAAATATGACGGTGGCTATGAGCATACGGAAGAGGAGAATCATCATCGCTTTCATAACGAGTATGACAGCAGCTATCAGCATGCCGAGGTGCAGGAGAGCAGTGTGCCACAGGAGAACAGTGGACCACAGCAGAGCCGTCCGATGAACAAGCTTCTGAAGATATTGTTGATTATTTTTCTTCTTCAGTTTGGAATCCGGATTCTGTTTGCACTTATGAGTTTCTTTATGGCACTTCCGTTTTTTTAGATGAATGAAAAGCGGCACATAAAATACAGAACAAATATTCGATAAAATGCTTGACACCCTGACTTTGAGGTGCTATGATAATTGCAAACAAATGTTCTGCTTGGGGACGGTTAGTTTGGAAGAAAAGCACTGTGGGAGGAAGCCGGGGATGGATTTAATAGAAAAACTGCAAATTTTATCGGATGCTGCTAAGTACGACGTTGCCTGCACCTCCAGTGGTTCGGAGCGGAAGGGGCAGGTCGGCGCCATCGGTAATTCAGTAGCTGCCGGCATCTGTCATACGTTTTCTGCAGACGGCAGGTGTATTTCCTTACTTAAAATTCTCTATACCAATCACTGCATTTTCGACTGCAAATATTGCATCAACCGTTCTTCCAACGATGTTGTGCGCACCTCCTTCACACCGGAAGAGGTCTGTACCTTAACCATTGAATTTTACCGCAGAAACTATATTGAAGGTTTGTTTTTAAGCTCCGGCATCAAAAATACTCCAAATGAGACGATGGCGGAAATTGTTCAGACGCTGATGCTGTTGCGGGAAAAGTATCATTTTAACGGATACATCCACTGCAAGGCAATTCCGGGAGCAGACCCTGATTTAGTGGAGCTGGCAGGCTGGTACGCAGACCGTATGAGCGTTAATCTGGAACTTCCTACGGCAGAAGGTCTTCGTGCGCTTGCACCGCATAAAAACAGAAAAAATATCCTGCTCCCTATGCGTCAGATTCAGGCAGGCATCGAGGAAAATATGCTGGAACTCGGAGTCAATGACAGCAGGGGAAGGTACTGGTATACGTCGAAGGCACTCGGCAGACTGGAAGACAAACCGTGGCTTTCGGAACTGAAAAAGAAAAAAGAAGGTCTTCTTTCCATACAGCCTGAGAAGAAAAACGATGCTTCCGTGCTGCTTCCGGGGCAGGAAAAGTTTCAGAAAAAACTGCCGGGGCTTCGTATGTCATCCGAGGTAAAGCATACAAAGGTAGGAGGCAATCGTTTCGTACCTGCAGGACAGTCCACACAGATGATTATCGGAGCCACACCGGAAAGCGATTATCAGATTCTTTCGGTCGCAGAAGCATTGTACCGGAAGTTTGATTTAAAGCGTGTGTTTTACTCGGCATTTGTCCGTGTCAACGAAGATTCCAACCTGCCGGTGCTTCCGGGAGGCCCGCCGCTCAGACGCGAGCATCGGTTGTATCAGGCTGACTGGTTGCTGCGTTATTATGGCTTTGAAGCAAAAGAACTGCTTTCCGAAAAGCAGCCGAACTTTAACGAATGGATTGACCCAAAGTGTGACTGGGCGATTCGTAATTTAGAACGTTTTCCGGTAGAAATCAACCGGGCAGATTATTATACACTGCTTCGCGTACCGGGTATCGGAGTGCGCTCCGCAAAGCGTATTGTGGAGGCACGCCGTTCCGCACGACTGGATTTTACCGATTTAAAAAAGATTGGTGTTGTCTTAAAACGTGCCATTTACTTTATTACGTGCAGCGGAAAAATGTATTACCCGATGCATGTGACAGAAGGAATGGTGCTTCAGAATCTGCTGATGTTAGAGACGTTACCGAATGCATCGGATGCCTGCAGTTTTCAGCAGTTGTCTCTGTTTGATTTGGAACAGCTTGGGGGAAGATTGTCATGAAGAAATACATTTTGCAATGTGAGGACAGCCCACAGGGAATTTTTTCTGCGGTTTATTCCGCATGGGAGCTGAAGTACGGGCATGAAAATACCGCGATTCAGGCAATCAATGATGAAAGCCATGTCAATCTGGAGCTTTTTGCAGAATATATCCGATTAGAAACGGTTCAGGAAAAGGCACAGAAGGTCATGCATACCATACGCACACGCTTTTCGGAAGAAATTCTGGAGCAGCTGTATCTGGTTGCCTGTTCGGACGGTGAAGATAAGGCGGATGTTGTATATCATTACATTAGGCTGCTGCTTTCCATGGGAGTACAGGCAGGGAGGCACTTAACCAATCCGTATATTGTACGTGCAATGGAACTTGGGCGGGCGACAGGAAACGAACGGCATCATTATCTCGGTTTCCTGCGTTTTATGGAAACGCCTCAGGGAATTCTGCTCGGTCGCTTTCAGCCGAAGAACAACATTACGGAGCTTATGATGCCGCATTTCGCGGACCGCTTTCCGGAGGAACGCTTTGTGATATGGGATACAAAGCGCAATCTTGCAGGGGTTCATCTTCATGGCTCCGATTACGTTATGTTGCTTCTTACGCCGGAACAGGCAGAAAAACTGGAGGTATATAAAGAACAGAAGGAAACAATGGAAGAGCTGTGGTGTACCTTTGTGGAAAGCATCAGCATCAAGGCCAGAGAAAATAAGGAATTACAAAGAAATAATCTTCCGCTGCGGTTTCGAACCTATATGCCGGAATTTCAAGAACAGGAGGTAAAGCAGCATGGGGAAGAACAACTCGGGGGAGAACAGCATAGGACAGAACAATGTTTATCGGATACGCGCAGTGTTGTTTGATACCATAGCTGCCTGCCGGAATTTGAAAGAGTGTCTCCAAAATGAAGGGATTCGGTTTCTTCCGATTGTTTTCGGATTACATGAGGAAACTTCCCTGATGGAAGCGGTTCAATGCCTTGGAGTATGCAAGGAAGAATGTCTGCTGATTACAAACAGTAAACGACATGCGGAAGTTGCCAAACGGCTTTCCATGGTGTGCGTCGGCTGTATGGAAGGAACCTATGAACTACCGAAGGTTGCAACGCTTTTGGAATCACCGGACGAGGTATCGGTTTCCTATCTGAATATGGTATACTGCCACGAAAAGGGCATACCTGCCGTTATTATGGAAACAGAACGCTGTATTGTAAGAGAACTGACGTTACAAGAAGCTTCGGAACTATATGCAATTTCTTCGAAACCGCAGGTAAACCGTTATTTAGCTGAGCCGGTTGGAACACCGGAGGAGGAAGCGGAGAAGCTTTCCGCTTATATCAGGACGGTATATCCCTTTTTCGGATATGGCTTTTGGGGAGTGTATGAGAAAGAAAGTGGGAAACTCATCGGAAAAGCAGGCTTTAAAGAGGGAAGCATGCCTCTGGAGGTCGGGTACCTCTTTGATAACACTGTCTGGGGAAAAGGAATTGCGACAGAGGTACTGAAAGCATTGGTACGTTATGCAAAGGAAGAACTGAATGCATGTGAGCTGATTGCAAGGATTCATCCCGAAAACACAGCGTCACGCCGGGTTGCAGAAAAGTGTGATGTAAGAATCGAGACTATGTAGCTGCAAAAAAGCTCAGGAAATGTTGCTCCTGAGCCTTTTTGCAGGAAACCTTACTTATCTGTTTGTTCCGTTTCCGTTGTTATTTCCGTTGTTATTTCCGCCGGTGAGACCGTTACCGACATCGTTGACAGCGTTACCTACGCCGTCAATCACATCATCCACACCGTTGATAATGCCGTTGCCAAGATTGTCCGCGCCGTTGCCGTTTGTGGTATTGCCGTTTGTAGTACCATTGGTATTTCCGTTCGTAGTGCCATTGGTAGTGCCGTTTGTACCATTGGTAGTACCGTTGGTGTTGCCATTTGTACCATTTCCGTTCGTACCGTTACCATTTGTTCCGTTTCCTTCGGTTGCAGAATTGTTATTACTGCCGTTTCCGTTATTTCTGTTTGTACATGCCGCAAAGGCGAACAGTGTCAGACAGCAGATAACAAGTATGCCGAATACTCTTTTTTTCATAAATTCCTCCTTCTGCCGAAAAAGTGGCGGTTTCATTTCAAAAACTGCACACATATTATTTGCAGAGAGAGGAAAGTTATTCATGACAGAAGCATCAGCTTTCTCTTTGTAATATTTTTTCAAATATCAGACCGGAAATGAACCATGCAGGTGCATAGTCTAACCGGATAATTCCTTTGTAGTTTAGCTTTGCTTTGCTGTAATCCCACGGGCAGGATTTGTGCTTTTTTAAAAAAGTACCACTGAAAAATTCTCCAATGTAAATCAGTATGGTGTAAATGGTTCCGCGCAGCATAACGGATTTCCCTTTCAGAAGCTTGCTGACGGGAGCTAAAACAGCGGCCATTCCGTAAATCGGGAACATCCAGACGGATGTCTGGCAGCGAAGGGTTTTGTCTTTTTTCTTACGGATAGCATCCAGACCGCTCCAGAAGCATTCCATACACCATCCAAAGGCGCCGCACAAAATAAAATTTTTGCAGAAACGAATCAGGGGCATACGATAACATTCTCCTCTCCATGCAGACTGTTTATAGTATGGAGTTCAATAGGGAAATTTATGCTTTTTAAGAGTTGGAAACAGAAATTTGTTCGAAGGCTGGTAAACCGGGAAGATTTCTGATAAAATGGAGCAGGAACTTAAGCGACGGTGCAAACCGGGGAAAAGAAAGCAGCAGAACCGGAGGGGAAAAGAAGAAGATGGAAATTGAACGCAAATTTACAATAAAGCATCTGCCGGAGTATTTGGAGCAGTATGAAAAAAAGCAGATAGAACAGGCATATCTTTGCCGCGGACCGGTAGTACGGATTCGCCGGAGTAATGCGGATTATATTTTAACCTATAAATCGAAAATCGGTCTGAAAGCACAGGAGCACGCAACAGCAAGAAGCTGTGAGGAGGTGGAACTTCCGTTAACAAAAGAGGCGTATGAGCATTTGAGAGATAAGGCAGACGGGAATATCATTACAAAGGACAGGTATTTGATTCCGATAGAGCACGGAAAAAAGATTGAACTGGACATTTTTAAAGGATATTTATCCGGACTGGTGTTTGCAGAGGTGGAATTTGAAAGCGAAGAGGAAGCGACGGCATTTCAGGTGCCGGACTGGTTTTTGCAGGATGTAACGTTTGATAAACGCTATGGTAATGGGTATCTGGCTACAATAAAGGAAGAAGAAATCTGGTGGGACAGAGAATAACCGCGAGTAAAAAGAGGAGCATATCATCATTATGAAAAAAGGACAGGAATATATTGGAATTGTAGAAAAAGCAGAGTTCCCTAACAGGGGAATCGTTGCTACAGAAGAAGGAAAAGTTGTGGTAAAGAATGCCCTGCCGGGACAAAAGGTGCGCATTCGCATCAGCAAGGTACGTCATGACCGCGGAGAAGGAAACCTGTTGGAAGTGCTGGAGTCATCACCAATGGAGCTTGAAAAGTCTCAGTGTGTGCATTTTCCGGTGTGTGGGGGATGTCTGTATCAGTCACTTCCGTATGCGGAACAGCTGCGTATTAAGGAGACACAGGTGAAAGCATTACTTGCTCCGGTTGCAGGAGAATATGAGTATCTTGGTATCAAGGCAAGCCCGAAGTCTTTTGCATACCGCAACAAAATGGAGTTTTCCTTTGGCGATGAGGTAAAAGGCGGGGAGCTGACGTTGGGCCTCCATAAACGCGGCAGTTTTTACGACATTGTGAATGTAAATCAGTGTCAGCTGGTGCAGGAAGATTTTCATAAAATTTTAGACTGTGTGCTTTCCTACTGCAGAGAGCAGGGAGCAGGGTATTACCATAAGCTGGCGCATCAGGGATATCTTCGTCATCTGCTTGTAAGACGGGCGGAAAAGACGGGAGAAATTCTTGTAAACCTTGTAACCACCTCTCAAGGGGACATGCCGATGGAACCGCTTGTGGAACGTCTGCTTTCCTTACCGGTTACCGGCAGATTTGCCGGAATTCTTCACAGTATTAATGACAGTCTGGCGGATGTGGTGCAGAGTGATAAAACGGAAGTGCTGTACGGACAGGAGTTCTTCTATGAGGAGCTTTTGGGATTGCGATTTCGGATTTCCACGTTTTCGTTCTTTCAGACAAATTCACTCGGAGCAGAAGTATTATACAGTGTTGCCAGGGACTTCATCGGCGGAGAAAAGCGTCACGTGGTTTATGATTTGTACAGCGGAACCGGTACCATTGCACAGCTGATGGCTCCGGTTGCCGAAAAAGTCATCGGAGTGGAAATTGTGGAGGAAGCGGTTGCAGCAGCAAAGGAGAATGCGGCAGGCAATGGATTGACGAATTGTGAATTTATTGCCGGAGACGTATTAAAGGTATTGGATACGATTAAAGAAAAGCCGGATTTTATTGTGCTTGACCCTCCGAGAGACGGCATTCATCCAAAGGCATTACAGCGCATCATTTCCTACGGGGTGGAACGGATGGTCTATATTTCCTGCAAACCGACCAGTCTGGCACGTGACCTTGTGGCACTGACGGAGGGTGGTTACCGGGTGGAAAAGATTGCACTTGTTGATATGTTCCCGGGAACAGCGAATGTAGAAACAGCCGTTCTTTTATCCAGATAAAGTTGTAGTAGCGGGGAGGGAATGCTATGCAAACGAAGGAATTGAAAAAAAGATGGGGAGAGCTTTGGAAATACATTCAGAAGGCATTTATACCGTCAAAAGACTATATGCTACAGGACAGTATACTGATTGCACAGAAAATCAAAGGGAATATGGCGGAAATAAATTGCAGAAGAATTGTTGCAGTCACGCCGGTCTTTTTCCTTTTCTATGTTTATAATTTTATTCTGAGCATGCGGATGCAGAAGGATTCCATGTATTATCTCTCTGTTCTGCTTACTGTTTTTTTGGCAGCTGTAACCGTGGCAGTGAATGTCATTATAGGAAAGCTACGAAAAAGAGAGCAGGAGACCGGGAAAAAGGAAATAAAAAAACTGAGATGTGTCTATTGCCTTTTCTGGCTCTTTTGGATTTTGTGTATGGCAACAGTTGCCTACTGTCAGATTCTCATCAAGTCGAGAACGTTATATCTGGTACTGATTCTTGTCCTTTCGGTGTTACTGCCGCTGCTAAACCTGAGAGAGTTTTTGGCAGGCGACCTACTGATTCTGCTGTTTGCGATGAGCAGTGTAGTATTAATCGACTGGAATACAATGGAGGCAAAGCTGGGAGGCGTCTGTTTTGCGGCGTTGATTGTTGTCGGGTTTATTGCACAGAGGATGCAGGTGTCCATGTGGATCGCGCGGGAGTATGTTTATGCAACGGCATTTATTGATCCGCTGACAGGGGTGCTGAACCGCCGCGGAGGGAATACGCTGTTTACCAATACGGCTCCGGAGGAAGACGAGGAGCTGGGAATTATGATGTTAGATATTGATTTCTTCAAAAAGTATAATGATACCTACGGTCATGATGCAGGGGATACCTGCTTGAAAACAGTCGGGCGCGTGCTTCGGGAGGTATTAGAGGATAAAACCGAATTAATTATCAGGCATGGAGGAGAGGAATTTGTATCGATTCTTACGGATACATCTCCTGAAGAAGTCTGCGGTCTGGCAGAAAAAATACGGAGTGCAATCTATGAGAAAAAAATTGAGGCTCCATGCAAAGAGGTTGCGCCATATATGACGGTCAGCATCGGAGCTTCCATGGAACGTTGGAAGAAAAGTCTGGAAACTTATGATGCCGTGCTGAAAAGAGCAGACGAAGCTCTCTATGAAGCAAAAAGAGCGGGAAAAAATCAGGTTGTATTTTACGGGCAGAAAGAAGAACCGGAAGAATAAAATCCGCATATTTGTCAGATACTGATTCCAACATTGCATAAAAGGAGCAGGAAAAATGGAATCTATCTGGACAAAGCAGACGCAGTTAAAAGAAAGAGAACCGTTAAAAAATGATATTGCTGTGGAAGCAGCAGTGATAGGCGGCGGAATGGCAGGCATTCTGACCGCTTATTTTTTGCGAAAAAAGGGGATAGATGCGGTTGTGTTGGAGGCGGACCGGATTGGAAGCGGACAGACAAAAAACACAACGGCAAAGATTACCCTGCAGCATGGGGCGATTTATCATAAACTGATAGAGAAATTCGGAGAGGAACCGGCAGGAGAATACGCAAGAGCAAATCTGCTGGCAATAGAGGAATACCGGAAATTGATAGAAGAACAGCGGATTGCGTGTGAATTTCGCATGGCACCGGCTTATCTGTATGCAGAAAGAGAAGAGGGCGCAGAGATGATAAAAAAAGAGGCCAAGGCTGCAGAACAGCTTGGAATAAGGGGAATGCTTACTACAGATGTAGAACTTCCGTTTCCGGTAAAAGCAGCACTAAAATTTGAACAGCAGGCATGCTTTCATCCGCTTCGCTTTCTTACGGCAGTGGCAGAGAAGGTGCCTGTTTATGAGCATACGCAGGTCATCGGGATAGAGGAGAGGGATGGCAGGCAGGAAGTGACCTGTCGTGTGAAAAACGGTTCGGAACAGGACAGTGACTCGGTATATCGAAATACCGCAGAATGTAAGGTACTTGCAAATTCGGTTGTAGTTGCTACACATTATCCGATATTTAATGTACCGGGGTATTATTTTCTCAGGATGCATCAGGAGCGGAGTTATGTGCTTGCTTTACAGAAGGCTGCAAGACTTAAGGGAATGTATTACAGTGTGGAGGAAAATGGTCTTTCCCTGCGGAGTGCGGGAGAAACGCTGCTTCTTGGCGGAGGTGCGCACCGTACCGGTGATAACACAAAGGGAGGCCAATATAAGAAGTTAAGAGAAGCAGCAAAACAGTATTACCCGGAAGCAGAGGAGAGCGCTGCATGGTCCGCACAGGATTGTATGACGTTGGATGGAGTGCCGTATATCGGCAGATATGCACAGTCAAAGCCGAACTGGTATGTCTCTACAGGATTCGGAAAGTGGGGAATGACGTCATCAATGGTAACCGCAATGCTGCTTTCGGAACAGATGACCGGCAGGAATACCTCTTATGAGCAGATATATTCACCACAGCGATTTGTACTGTCGGCATCGGCAAAAATGTTGATGGAAGAAACGGTAGAGGCTGCTAAGGGCTTGACAAAACGACTGATGATACCGGCAGGTGTAAATGCGGGGGAACTGGCACTCGGAGAAGGAAAAATTATCGACTGGGAGGGAGAAAAGCTTGGGGCATACCGTGATGAGACCGGAGAACTGTTTCTTGTCTCGGCAAAGTGTCAGCATCTTGGCTGTCAGTTAGAATGGAATCCGGAGGAAAAAAGTTTTGACTGTCCCTGTCATGGTTCCAGATTCCGATATACAGGAGAACTGATAGACAATCCGGCACAGGAGGAAATTGGTAAGAAGTAAAAAGGCGATGCAGCAACAGGCAAAAAAGTAAAAAATGCATCCGGGACAGTAAAAAATGTACGTGAATATGTACAAAATGAGCTTGAAAAGTTCGTGGAATATGGAGAAAATGATTTGTGAGCCCTGAAACTTCCAATGTAAGCATTTACGAAAAAATAAAAACGTGCTAAACTTTAATTGAAAATTGTGAAGTTCCTTTTCTCTGGACTATATGCAGGAATGCCAGAACGGAAACGGAATCCACAATTCAATTTCACCCGCAGGACGGGTAGAAAAGGGGTAGCAAACAATGAAAAGATTATGTAAGCGCATACTTGCAGGTGTTTTAGCAGCAAGTATGGTAATCGGCATGGGCTATGTAAGTCCAAAGGCAGAAGTACATGCCGAAAACGGAGACTCTGTAACGTATGATTTCAGAGACGGCTCGATTATTCCGACCGATACGGACGGAAAGAGCGATGTAACAAAGGACGCACTTACCGTTAAGGTAGGTACAAAGAATGCTTATAAATACAACGGTGCTCAGCACGGCGTTGAATTTAAGGCAGGCAATACGATTGAAATCAAGGTAGACGGTCCGACCAAGGTGATTGTCGGTGACTGTCAGTATTCCAAAATGGCAGAGCTGACGCTCACAAATGCGGACGGCAGCTGGAGTCAGACGCAGACGGCAAAGACCGGATGCTATCATAATGACGGCAGCGCGATAACGTTTAAGTATCCGGGTGAGGCAACTACTTTAGTGCTTGGATTTGAGTCTTCGGTTTATATTCCTTGCATTACAGTTGTAGAAGGAATTGAAGATACTCCGGATGATAATGGTGTTCCTGCAGATTCCATTTTTATGTATAACTTTGCGGACGGTTCGGTTGTTCCGACCTCCAATGACAGTGCCACTCCGGTAAGCGGAACCGTAACAAGTAAGGACGGTTTCCTTTCCGTTATCAGCAACGGTCAGACCTATTATCATGATAAGGATCACGGTCTTGCTGTCAAAAACGGAGATGTCATTGAGGTAAAGGTTGCGGGTGATTCCGTAATTACATTCTCTACCTGTGAATATGGTACCGGCGGCTACTGGCAGGCTAAGACAGAGAAGGGTGAAATTGTTTCCGAAACCGCACAGCCGGCACAGCAGAACGCTTATGACGGTATCTCTTCTGTGTTCAAATATGAGGGCGTTGCTACTACGCTGACCTTTACATTAGCAGGTGCAACCGGTGAAGCTTATCTCCATGGCGTAAATGTGGCCAACCTTCCGGCAGAGACCGAAACACCGGAGCTTGTCGGCAATGGCAAGATTGATGTTTGGGATTTTGCTGCAGAAGAGCTGGATACCGAAAAATACAACAATATGTTGACGGTGGACCTCATCAACAGCTGGTACGAATCCAAGTTTGAACAGGGCAGTGCGGGCGCAACCATCAACAGCTTTGCTACAAACGATATTTTATTTAACGCAAGCGGTAAGACAAATAACCGTCTTCGTACAATGAACGAAGCAATTACAAGATATGATGCAAAGAGTAAGTCCTATACGGAGGAGGACGGAAGCACAACCCAGTTAAACGGTTTTGTATATTCGAACTCCGGCTCTACTTCCAGAGTCTATGTCGGCATTAAGCTGTATGAGGGCGATATCTTTACTGCATACACTGCATCCAACGGCGGCGAAGCAACGATTTACTTTGAAAGCCCAAGCGGCAAAATTGAAAAGGCAACATCTGTCGGCAATGGTTCCAAGCTGACATTTTATGCTTCCGAATATGGTATTTATAAGCTGTATACGCTGGATGAAAAGCTGGTTGTATGCAGAATGTACAGAGAGCATACCGCTCCGGTACTTGTAAAGGGTAAGGTAACAGCACCGGATTCTTTAAAGAATTATGAACTGGCATTTACAAACGATAAGACAGGTGCAGTAACAACCGTAGCTCCTGCAGCAGACGGCAGTTACGAAATCTGGCTTCGTGATACATACAGCTATACCGTAACTCTCTTAAATGCGAACGGTTATGTGATCAAGAGCGGTGATGTAATCAATGTTACGGCGAAGGCCGGTACCACAGGAGAAGAAATATATACCGTAGTAAAGGGTGACATGCTTAGAGTCATCGCCAAGAGATTCAACAGTACGATTTGGGATTTTGCTAAGCTGAACAATATTAAGAATCCGGATTTGATTATCATTGGACAGAAATTAAAGGTTCCGGGAACGGCGAAGGAAATCGGAACCAAGGCCGACATTAGTATCGAAACGGTAGACCTTGTTACAATGACCGGTAAGCTGACCGGATTAAGTGAAGATGCCTTAGCAGCTCTGAAGCTTTCCTTTGTCAATCCGGAGTATGCTTATGTTCCGGAATTTACATTGGACGGTGATACCATCTCTGTAAAGTTTGAGCGCGGAGTTACTTATGAAATTGTTGCAGAAAACATCAACGATTACTATTTATCTGAGCTCACCAGTATCTGCTTAACAGAGGATAAGGAGCAGAATATTGCGTTTATGGCAAAACCGGTTTATGAAGTAACCTTTGATACAACCGGAATCAGTGCTGAAGACTGGGCAAATGCAGTCGTAACGTTAAGCAACATCAATGAGGCGGGTTATGTTTACACATTTAAGCCGGCGGAAGAAAAGGTAGTGCTCCGTGACGGACAGTATGCTGTATCGGTAGCAGGTGTCGGTAACAGTGTAGCACAGAAGAGAACTGCTGACGTTAAGGTAAACGGTGCAGCAACTACATCGAAGATTGGTTTTGATACTTTGACTGAATGGAACTTCGGTAAACTCAACAAGGCATACGGCGGAGCAGGAATTGAAACCATTGGCGACGGCATTTACTACAGCGGACTTGTACTGAACAATCAGGTACTGGAGAACAAGACCTACTTATTATTAAATAAGGGTGGAGAAATTAAGGTTCCTGTGAAGGCAGGCGACATTATCACCGCAAATTACTGCTATTGCGCAGGCTTCCAGTTCAACGGCGATGAAGCAACCATCGTAGACGAAAAATCCGGAAGCACAAGCAAAATTGATACAACTACTTATATTGCGACAGAGGACGGATTTGTTACCATCAGTGCGATTGAAGGTACAAACAGTTCCCAGACTTACTTTACAAGCATTATTGTGACTACTCCGGTAGAATACAAGGATACTGTTACGGTTGGTGAGGGTAAGGAATATGCAACCATCAACGAGGCACTGGATGCTATCGCAAGAATGCAGCGTACCGAAGACCAGAGAGTGACCGTTTCCATTGATCCGGGTAACTACGAGGAAATGCTGGTAATCGACCTCCCGAACATTACGTTAAAGAATGCGGCAGGTGATGCAGCAAGCATTGAAATTACAAACAAGGGTGTTGACATTGCAGAAAACGCAGTAAGAATTACTTCCTACTATGGACATGGCTACAGCTACTATAGTATGGGTACGGATTGTAAGTATGATGCGGAATTATTGGAAATCAATAAGTCCAACGGCTACTTAGGCTTTAAGAATCCTGGCACCGGTACAACCTCCGGTTCCTACTGGAACGCAACCGTTGTTGTTTATGCAAGCGGCTTTGAAGCTGACGGCATCATCTTTGAAAATTCCTTCAACCAGTACATTTCCGAGAAGGAAGCAAACGACATTGTAGTGATGGAAGTAGGCAATAAGGGTGAAAGATCTACGACAGCAGGCGATACCTCCGTACAGACGAAATCCTTCGTAGAACGTGCGGCTGCACTTGCAATTGCTGATAATTGTACCAACGTATACTTCAACAACTGTAAATTTGTCGGCAGACAGGATACCTTATATGGCGGCAAGGATTCCGTTGTTGCATTCAACGAGTGTGATATTTTAGGTGCATGTGACTACATTTTCGGTGGTATGACAGCAGTATTCAATGAGTGTAATCTTGTGATGAACACAAGTGAAGCCAGCGCAGATGTTGCCTATATTACGGCAGCCCAGCAGGCAGGCAGCAGAGGCTATCTCTTCTATGATTGTGTCGTTACCTCTACCACACCGGGTGTAGATACCGCATCTGAGTACGGTTCCAAGCCGGGTTACTTCGGAAGACCGTGGGCAGCAAATACAAGTGAGGTTGTCTTCTACAATACTACGGTGGAAGCTTCCTGTGAATACTACGGAGAAGAGTCCTTAATTAAGCCGGAAGGCTGGCT
The DNA here is from genome assembly GCA_051880375.1 of Lachnospiraceae bacterium. Taxonomy (GTDB): domain Bacteria; phylum Bacillota; class Clostridia; order Lachnospirales; family Lachnospiraceae; genus SIG299. The sequence goes on along the minus strand of JBJENV010000042.1, from coordinate 22,972 downwards.
GAACTCTCTCGGTGGAGAATCCACAATGATGTATGAGTATGGTACAAAGGAACTTTCCGGTGAGGATAACTTAGCAAACCGTGCATCCTGGTCGACCGTACTGACCGAGCCGGTACTTTCCGACGGCACGGACATTTCTACAAAGGAGAAGGCAATTGCTGCATTCCTTGGCGAATGGGATCCTTTCAAGTAATCCCATTGCCTAAAGGCAGTATTTCATCGCATATCATGTCCTGACTTTTATCAGGGCAGCAGGGCAGGAGAGCAGAAGGAATTCCTTACAGGGGTTCTTTCTGCTATCCGTGTGTTTTCCTGCAGAGAAGCGTAATAAAAGGAGGACTAAAATGAAAAAATTGACAAAGCGTCTGACAGGGCTTGCAATGGCACTGCTTATGGTAGTCGGTCTGATTCCGATGAGCAATACCGTACAGGTTCTGGCAGATACGACAGCAAAGGTGTTTGACGCAACCACCATTGATGCAACCGGTGTTGCGGATAAGACTCCGATTGCAGAGGGAACCACCTATGCGGACGGTTATTTCAAAATCGTCGGCGAGGTGACTCAGAGGCTGGACAGCAATACCGGACTGACTAAATCCGTAGAGGTGGGTAAGGCAGGAAAGGGTGCCATTCAGTTTACTACAACTGCTGCAAGCAATGTAGTGCTTGAGATGAGCAGTACAGGCGGCGCCAATACTTCTGCAGCAGCATTAGTAGATGCAGACGGCAATGTAGTGGCAAATAAAGAGGGCATTACAACCGTAAGTGCAACAGACAGAACCAGGATGACCTACGAGAATCTCCCTGCAGGTACCTATCGTGTCATTTCACCTGAAAATGCAGAATACGGACGTGGTGCGAGAGTATACACGATTACCGTAACTGCAGAAAGCGAGGGCGGCACGGAAACGGCAGCTTCTACTGCGGAATATCTTCTGGATACAACAAAGTTAGACGCGACCGGCGTAAATGATAAGGACGCAGTGGCAGAGGGAACGACCTACGGCAATTACTTTAAGGTTGTGGGAACCGTTACCCAGAGAACGAATTCCGACGGTTCCATGAAGTGTCTGGAAATCGGAAAGGCTTTGAGCGGTGCCATTCAGTTTACAACAAACGGTAGTGCGGATATTACACTGGCTGTCAGCAGTACCGGAGGAAGCAATACCTCCGAAATTGCTCTGGTTGATGAGGCAGGAAATGTGATAGCAAACAACGAGGGTCTGACACAGGTTTCTACCACTGCGACAACAACATTGACCTATACGGGTCTTGCAGCAGGTACTTATCGTGTCGTATCTCCGGAAAATGCAGAATTAAACCGCGGTGCCAGAGTCATTTCCGTTCTGGTGGCAGAAGTATCTGCGGCAGCTACTACGGAATATGCATTTGACTCGACGACCATTCCTGCAGCCGGTGTTGCAGATAAGGACCCGATTGCAGAGGGAACTACCTTTGCAGATTACTATAAGGTGGTCGGCAAGGTAACTCAGAGAGTAGATGCAGAAAAGGTTGTTACAAAGTATATTGAAGTAGATAAAAACTTAAACGGAGCTATCGCATTTACCGTAATGGGTACGGCAGATGTTGTAGTAACCATGAGCAGTACCGGCGGAAGCAATACCTCTGCAGTAGCCTTAATCGATGAGGCAGGCAATTCGATTGCAAATGCAGAAGGCATTACTACAGTGACAGGTACAGATAAGACAACCATGACCTATACCGGTCTTACCGCAGGTACCTATCGTATCGTATCTCCGGAATCCGAGTACAACCGCGGTGCAAGAGTACATACGATTGTAACAAATCAGACATCGAGCGGCGAGCGTCCGGCAAGAGCAGCATGGGATACCGTAGCAGCTCCTGCGGTAAAGGATATCGCAACGGCAGACGGTAAAATTACCGTATCCTACAAGATGGTCATCGGCTATGACGGTGCAGATAAAGTTATCGTTACCATGTATGACAAGACAGGTACTGAAGCAGACAGTGCGTCTGCTGCTTCTGACGGAACAGAAGGAAGTGTAAGCTTTGCACCGAAGGCATCTGGAGAATATACTTTTAAGATTACAGCAGTAAGAGACGGGGAGAAAGAGAAGGAAGTTACTTCCAAAGCAGTGGCTTTTGCACTCCCGTTAAAGACTCCGAGCATCACAAGCGCGACCAGCGTCGGAAACGGCGGTGTGGATGTGGTATGGGGTGCTGTGGATGAAGCAGAAAAGTACGTTGTTTCCTATCGTGTGGACGGAACAGCGGATGCATTTGTGGAAGCAGCGACCGTAACCGGAACCAATGTGACGGTAACAGGTCTTACCACGGGAACCAAATATGAATTTTCAGTACAGGCAGTCAGAGGAAGCGAAACAACGGAGCGGGGCGTGTTAAGCGCAGAAGCAACCAAGGATGCACAGAGAGTATGGTCCTTCGCAGCCTTTGGCTCCAGCGTAAGTGCTAAGGATAATTACTACACCGGCAGCGCAAACGAAGGCTCTGTTACCGTTGCCAGCGTAAACGGCAAGGGTAAGCTGGTTCCGGCTTCGACGGATGGTATTGCTTTCTACTATACGAAGATTAATCCGGAAACCGAAAACTTTGTATTAAGTGCGACCGTAACCGTAGATTCATGGAAGTTTTCAAACGGTCAGGAAGGCTTCGGTATTATGGCGGCTGACAGAGTCGGTGAGCATGGCGACGGCAGCACGTTCTGGAACAACTCCTTTATGGCAGTGGTATCCAAAGTAGAGTACTATTGGGATTTAGAGAATCAGAAGGTTGCCGATGCAGGCGAAAAAATTTCTATGAAGCTTGGTATCGGCGCACAGTCGAAGCTTGGCGTTACCGCAGCAAATATTGCAGATAATACCATTACGACCAATATTAATGAGTTATTCAAGTCTGAGATGACTACGTTGGAAACAAGCCAGGCAAGAATGACCGGTACCTTTAACATTATCGGTAACTTTGAAAATGAGACAGCACCTCAGGGTACCGTACCGGAAAAGGCACGTCTGACTACGTTCAAGTTTACGTTGGAGCGCAACAACACAGGCTACATTGTAAGCTACACCGATAAGGACGGCAATACGGTATCGAAGAAGTATTATGACCTTGAGAGAAATGCGCTGACTCAGATTGATGAGGACGCTATTTATGTCGGCTTCTTTGCTGCAAGAAATGCAACGGCAACCTTTACCGACATTGTACTGACAACCTCCGACCCTGCAACGGATGCACCGGCAGAGGGCAGAGAGATGACGCTGGTTACACCGAACATTTCGATTCTTTCTGCAGCGGCAACAGGCAACGAGGATTATGAAGTCATCCTGTATGCGAATGCAGACGGTGTGGCTAACATCAAGAACGGCAAGGGCGAGGTTATTGCTGAGAATGTACAGATAAAGGCAGAAACCTATGCTTATGTTCCGACCAAGCTTCCGCTCGGAGCAACGACCTTTGTGGTAGAGTTTACTCCGGCAGCAGGCTATCAGCCAAGCGAGTTTGAGGTACTTTCCAGCTACGATACCTTTGAGTACCGTTTTAATACCTTCCGTAAGGAATTTGCGGGTAATGTAATTTATGTATCTCCGCTGGTGGATTCCAGTACGGCAGGTAAGGGTACCAAGAACAGTCCGACCGATATCAATACGGCGGTCAAGTATGCTAAGCCGGGACAGATTATCTTACTGGATGGCGGAGAATATCTGCTTTTAACAAAGACCGTAACCGCAGAGCGCGGTAATGACGGTACACCGGAGCAGCCGATTTATCTGATGGCAAATCCGGAAGCAACAGAGCGTCCTGTATTAAACTTCCAGGGCAACTGTGCCGGTATGGTAATGGCAGGTGATTACTGGATCCTTTCCGGTTTTGATGTAACGAACTCGAAGAATGCCCAGAAGGGTCTTCAGATTTCCGGAAGCCACTGTATCGTACAGGATGTCAACGCTTATAACAACGGTAATACAGGTATCCAGATCAGCAGATACTATTCGTCCGACCTCTATGAGGATTGGCCGTCCTATAACCTGATTTTAAACTGTACGTCCTACAATAACGCGGATATCGGTTACGAGGATGCCGACGGCTTTGCAGCAAAGCTGACGGTTGGTGACGGTAATGTATTTGACGGCTGTGTTGCTTATCACAATGCTGATGATGGATGGGATTTATTTGCCAAGATAGAATCCGGTCCTATCGGTAAGGTGGTAATTAAGAACTGTGTCACCTACGGCAACGGTTATCTGGTAGACGGAACGGATGCCGGTAACGGAAACGGCTTTAAGCTTGGCGGATCCAGCATCAGCGGTTATCACGAGTTAATAAACTGCGTTTCCTATGACAATAAGGCAAAGGGAATTGATACAAACAGCTGTCCGGATATTCAGATTACGGACTGCATCTCCTTCAACAACGGCAGCTACAACGTGGCTCTGTATACGAACGATGCAGCAAATACGGATTACACGGTGAACGGTGTGATTTCCTTCCGTACCGAAAAGCTGGACATCAATGAGCAGGTAAAGCCAAAGGGAACACAGGATACAACAAAGATTTACGGCGCAAACAATTATTATTATGATTCCTCTAAGCAGGCTTCCGTAAACAGTGAGGGTGCAGAGGTTTCGGCAGACTGGTTTGTATCACTGGATACAAAGACTGCTCTGACCAGAAATGCAGACGGCACTATCAATAGAAACGGTGTATTAGTGCTTACCGACAAGGCAGCAGCAAATGTGGCAGGTGCAGGAATGGGAACAGGAGCACCGTCCACAGATTACTCCGCAGTTGTGCTGGCAGCACAGAAAGCCGATGAGGAGGCGGCACCGACTCCGACTGTGGCACCGACGAAAGCGCCGACAGAGGCACCGGCCGAGCCAACCAAGGCTCCGGATACGGATGCAGCAAAGGATTCGACGTCGGATGACGAGAATACGACACCGGCAGCGACAGATGCAGAAAGCGGAAACAACATGCTTCCTATTGTGATTGTGGTAATTGTTGTTGTGCTTCTTGCCGCAGTGGCAGCTGTGTTCGTGGTAAAGAAGAAGGGACAGAAGAAGTAAGTGAACCCCAGATCGTATCATATGCGAGACACATGGATATAATAAAGACAGCCTATGGAGAAATCCGTAGGCTGTTTTTTCTGTGCTTTTAGTTGTAACCGAAGCGGCAATGTCGTAAAATAGAAGCAGTGAAAGAGATGGAGCAGTGCTATGACGTGGAAACGAAAAGAGAGATTATGTGGAAATGCACCTTGGAATAAGGATAAAAAGGAGCAATATGCAACGAAGCATGAACGGCTGACAAACGCACCGGTGGAGCCGCTTATCTTAAGGCTTGCCGTGCCGACGATTGTGACCATGCTGATTTCCTCTATCTATAATCTGGCGGACACATACTTTGCCGGAATTCTTGGAAAGGAAGCTACTGCGGCTATCGGTGTGACCTTTTCACTGCTTACCATGCTGCAGGCTTTCAGCTTTTTTATCGGACAGGGAGCAGGGAACTATATTGCAAGACTGCTTGGGGCAAAAAAGCAGGAGGAGGCGGAGCGGCTGGTTTCGGTTGCTTTTTTTACCGTGTTGGCATTCGGTACATTGTTTGCGGTACTCGGAGCGGTTTTTACGGAACCTCTCGTACGTCTGCTTGGCGCAACGGAAACGATTTTTCCGCTTGCGGTGGGCTATACAAGGGCTCTTCTTGTCGGAATTCCGTTTTTGATGGCATCGTTTGTGATGAACAACCTGCTTCGATTTCAGGGAAGTGCGTTTTACGGAATGCTTGGCATCGGCATGGGGAGTCTGCTTAACATTGCGCTTGACCCGGTGTTCATGTTCGGAATGAAGTTAGGGGTTGCGGGAGCTGCTGTGGCAACGGTTGTCAGTCAGGTGATTGGTTTTGTGATACTTGTTTTGATGTGCAATTTCGGAAGAAACAATCTGCGTATCCGGCTAAAGCAGTTCCGGCCGAGTGTGGCAATTTATAAAGAGATTGTTCGGGGAGGTCTGCCGGCGCTTTGCAGGCAGGGGCTGGCAAGTGTTGCTACCCTTTCCTTGAACTGGTGTATCAAGCCGTACGGAGATGCGGCAATTGCGGCATTTTCGATTGTAGCGAGGCTGACGGGTTTTGCAGCGTCTGCACTCATGGGCTTTGGGCAGGGCTTTCAGCCGGTGTGTGGCTTTAACTATGGAGCGGGGAGGTATGACCGCGTAAAGCGCGGCTATTTCTTCTGTTTGAAGGTTTCGGTTTTCTTTATGACAGTGCTTGGCGTAGGCGGTTTTGTCTTTGCCAATCAGCTCTCCATGCTGTTTCAAAAAGAGGATGCAGCGGTTGTGGAGCTTGCGACAAGGGCACTCCGGTTTCAATGCATCACCTTCCCTCTCATTGCAGTGATTATTATGACAAACATGCTGACACAGACGATGGGCTTTGCTGTGTCGGCAACCATTCTTTCCATAGCCAGACAGGGTCTGTTCTTTTTGCCGGTACTGCTTGCTTTGTCCTATATTGCGGGAATGAGCGGCATTTTTCTGGCACAGCCGGTGGCAGATGCTATCAGCTTTGTACTTGCACTTTATCTGGCACAGAAGACGGTACGATTACTGAAAAGGGAAACAGCTGAAAAGGAAAACAGCTGACAGGGAGGAAGACAGACGATGCGATTTTTATTGTTTGACGGCGGAACGGTAGAAACTTTGGAGTATTTTTTGAAATGTATTGCGGCAGAACTGAAAGCTGCCGGGAAAGAGGTCTTCACCTTTCAGGTGGAGGATGAGACAACGAGACTCCCACAGCTGGAGGAATACGTAAAGCAGGGCGATGTGGTACTCATCACGTTTAACTTTCACAGCTTACAGCATGAGGCGATTTTTTATAAGGAGCGGCAGCTGCTTTGGAACCGGTATCAGGTACTGTGCGTGAACATTGTGGTGGATCATCCGTTGTATTATTACAAGGAACTGAAGGACCTGCCGGAGCGCTATGTGCAGTTGTGTATCGACAAGGGACATGAAGAGTATATGCGCCGTTATTATCCGCAGGTCTTACTCGGAAAGACGATGCCGCTTGCCGGGAGCAATATGTGGGAAGCAGAGGCAGCAGGCGGGAAGCAGGCTGATTTACATAACAGTGAAAGCGGGGTGTGGAACCGGGGGCAGGAATCACGTCCGTATAAATCTATGGAGGAACGCACCAAGGCAGTTTCATTTGTAGGAAATTATACGCCACCGAAGCAGTTTGAACAGTATATTACAAGGCTGGATGACGAATATGAAGCGTTTTACCGTGGAATGCTAGATGACTTTATGGTACATCCGTGGAAGGAAACACACGAAGTGTTTGAAGAGCACATCAGGCGGGAGATGGGTGAGTTATCCGGAGAAGAAATGCTGCTTGCAAATCATAATCTGATGTTTCTGGATTTGTATATCCGGTTTTACTTCCGCGGCGAAGTGATACGTCTTCTGACCGAGAGCGGCATACCGGTACATGTTTACGGGGCGGGGTGGGAGCTGCTTGAAACAAAACGGAAGGATTTACTTTTTTGTAACGGAAGTCAGACATCGGCGCAGTGCCTTAAGGTGCTGGCGGATACAAAGATTTCTCTTAATGTGATGCCGTGGTTTAAGCAGGGGGCGCATGACCGGATTTACAGTTCTATGTTAAGCGGGGCGGTATCGGTGACGGATACAAGCCGCTATTTGACCAAGACACTGTCGGATGGAACGAATGTGGTTTTTTACGAGCTTTCCGAACTTGCCATGTTGCCTGAAGTGGTACATACTCTGCTTGGTGAGGAAGAAAAGCTGCAGCAGATAGCGGATGCAGGTTATGAATTCGCGTCGGAGCGGCATACGTGGAAACAGTATACAAGGGAACTTCTGACCTTAATAGAATCAGTAATAAAGTAATAGAAAACTGAATATAGTAGAATATTCTGAATAATGATTATAATTTCAAATAGTGCTTGACAAAGAAAAGGAAAGCCGTTATAGTGTATAAAAAATAAAAAGCAGGTCAGTGATGACAGAAAGGCAAGCGTATGAGCAGGAAATCAACAGGATTTTTCCACAGGGACGACGATAGGGTGCGTCTGTAGCCGAAAACAACACACGGGTACAGGCGCTTACTTGGCATGTCTCCCGTGTGGTAAAAATCCGATGTTTGTTTGACTGTTCGTAACGGGCAGGTTCTCACAGAGCAAGAAGAAGACACCACATGGTTTTGGAACGGTGTGGTTTCTTTTTCTTGCTTTTTGTTTACTTATCGGAGTTTGTAAATGTTTTTTGCCGTACAGAAAATGTTCTTCTTCGATACTCCGCACGGTTCCGAAGTGAAAGATTACCGATAAAGAGAGTCGGAAGAACAGGAGGAAAACAAGATGGAACTAAAAAGATGCAGAATGGAAACAACAGAAGAGAAAAAGTATACGGAGGTATTACCGGAAGAACTTGGCGCACATATCGGGGAGACGGTCTGCCTGCATGGTGCGGTCTATAAAATCCGGAAGATGAGTGGCTTTGCGTTTGTGCTGCTGCGCACTGCAAGAGAGGTATTGCAGTGCGTGTACGGTGAGGAGTTTTCGGAATTTCCTTTGGAGAAACTGAAGGAGGAAAGCTGCGTGCGAATCAGAGCGCAGGTTGTTTCAGAGGAACGTGCAAAAACGGGCTGGGAGCTTAGACTTCTTTCTGCAGAGGTGCTTTCGGAACCGGCAGAGCTTTCGCCGGTGGTAATCAACAACAAAAAACTGGATGCAGCGCTTGAGACAATTCTGGATGTTCGCCCGGTGACCTTAAGAAACGAAAAGGAACGCGCGGTATTCCGGCTTCAGGATGGTTTGACGGAAGGATTTCGACGATTTTTACGGAAGGAGCGCTTTGTGGAAATTCATACGCCGAAGCTTGTGCAGACCGGAGCAGAGGGCGGAGCAAACATTTTTAAGCTGGATTACTTCGGGAAAGAAGCTTATCTGGCGCAAAGCCCGCAGTTTTACAAGCAGACAATGGTCGGCGTTTATGAGCGTGTCTACGAAATTGCTCCGGTGTTCCGTGCGGAGCGTCACGATACGGCGAGGCACCTGAATGAATACACAAGTGTGGACTTTGAGATGGGATATATTCGGTCGTTTGAAGAAATTATGCAGATGGAAGAGAGAATGCTTGCCTTCACGATGCAGTTTTTGTCGGAGGAGTATGCAAAGGAACTTGCTTTGCTTGGGGTGAAGCTTCCGACGATAAAGGACATCCCGATGATAAAGTTTTCGGAGGCGAAGGAATGGATAGCAAAGGAATATCAACGGGAAATTAAGGACAGGGAAGACTTTGAACCGGAGGAGGAACGGCTGCTTTGTGAGCTTACCTTGCGGGAGACCGGAAGTGAGTTTGTCTTTGTGACACACTATCCAAGCAGCAAGCGTCCGTTCTATGCAATGGAGTGCCCGGAAAACAGGGAAGAAACGTTAAGCTTTGACCTGCTGTTTCGCGGGCTGGAGGTGACGACCGGAGGACAGCGTATCCATGACTATAACGAGCAGGTGGAAAAGATGCTGGCGCGCGGTATGCACCCGGAATTGTTTGAAAGCTATCTGCAGATTCATAAGTACGGGATGCCGCCGCACGGGGGACTCGGGCTTGGTCTGGAACGCTTCCTTTGCCGTCTTTTGAATTTTCCGAATGTCCGCATGGGCACATTGTTCCCACGTGATATTCACCGCCTGATACCGTAAAGTTGCAGATACAAAATAAAAAATATAAAAAATTAAAAAAACTTGTTGACAAAACTCCGGTTATCGTGTATAGTATGTACTGTGCTTGAAACACAGTACAATATGCGCGAGTGGCTCAGTTGGTGGAGCGCGACCTTGCCAAGGTCGAGGCCGCGGGTTCGAGTCCCGTCTCGCGCTCTGGAAAAAGAAACAGCTCATCCGAAAGGATGGGCTGTTTCTTTTTAGACCCCGAAGGGGTCTGAACCCATGCTGCGCATGGGTTCGAGGTCTCCGCTTCGCTCCGGTCTGCGCAGAACCGAGGGTCTACGTTCCACTTCGGTCGGTGCTGAGCAAACGTCCCCCGGACGTTTAGCACCCACCGGACCTCGTGCGCCCCGTCTCGCGTAATTCTTGTGTGTCTGAATTTTTACATTGATAAACATACTCCTATGGGAGATTTGAAACGGGTGCGACAAAGAGCAGGATTAAACCAAAGTGAACTGGCCCGGATTTCCGGTGTTCCGCTTTGAACACTTCAACAGTATGAGCGACGTCAAAAAGCATTAATAAGGCGCAGGTTGAGTATCTGATAATGTTGGCACGGGCATTGTGCTGCAGGGTGGAGAAACTGGTGGAGAAGGTGGAATAAAAGAAGAAAGCCATCATTGTGCAAGTATCACCTGAAAAATGTTATATACTATGAAAAGTATCACCTGAAAAGTGTAAAAAGCACATTGAATTATCGCCTGCAAAATGTTATATACAATAAAGAAACCCTTGATTCTACAGAGAACTCTTCGGGTGAGATTGATTTTCTGATACAGCAAAGCTACTATTGTATTCCGATTGAGGTTAAGGCGGAGGAAAGCCTGCGGGCAAGCTGGCATTTAAGAGACGAAAGAAAAAGGGAGAACGGCTATGGAGAAAGAGTATGAAGTTCTGAATCCATCTGAGACAGAAGAACAGGAAATGGCGCAGGACTGGAACCGGGAGGCATTTTCACAATACGAATATTTTAATTTTGATACGATAAGGCAGAATGGAAATTTTCAGACGCAGGCGGAGAACAAAGGGAGAGAGTTACTTGCCCAGAAAAAACTAAAGATTGACAGTGTGGACGTCGGATATACCAGTGAAGGAGAGCAGGTGGCAGAGGCAGTTGGTACTGGACAGGAGCGTTCTTATCCTTTTCGACTGCATCTTGTCATCAGCAGGGATCGCATTCTGCATGCAGGGTGCGAATGCTACGAGTGTACAAGGAGTTACTACAGAACACATTACTACGGCTCCAGATGTGCTTTTATATCCGGAATGCTGGAGTATGTAAAGGAATATGTGGGAAAACACCGTCTGGGAGATACTACCGACTACAACGGGCAGGTGCTGCTTCAAGCGTTTCGTGAGCAGCATGCCAATGCAGTAATTTCTTCCTCCTTTGAAAAGCAGAACCCTGTGCGGTTGGTTCCGCGGCTGGTTCAAAAGGAGGGCGGTCTTCAGCTTTCCTTTAAAGTGGGACAGCAGAAGCTTTTTGTGGTAAAAAATCTGAGAGAATTCTATGATAATGTAAAGTATTCCAGAACGGAGCAATATGGAAACGATACGTAGCTGAATCACCGGAGAGACGGCTTTACAAAAGAAGGGCAGCAATGGCTTCGTTTTATCGAAAAGGTGATGCAGGAAATGATTGGACTGGAGAATGAGTTTGAATACGGGGACGGCTATTTGCCGAAATCGTTACGAAAACCGGCAAGTATTGATTTAACCGGTTGGAAACTGGATGAATTTTACCAGATGTTAGGGACGGAAGGAATAGAATATGAAGACAAAAGAAGCGAGACACGCGGTAAAGGGATAGTACACGCAGGTACCGGAAAACCGTCCGTGCGTCTGACGATACGGAAAACAAAGCTTTCGAAGGGGAATCCGAAGGAATTCCACGGAATTACGGTTTCCTGCCGCCTGCCAAAGCTGCTTTATGGTGTGGAAACAGCCTATTATCTGGAACAGAATCAACTGCTTAAGGTGCCGGAAGAGTTTTTTAAGAAAATCCGTTTACTGGGAGAGACAACAGGAGAAGAAAATACGATGTTCCGAATCGGACGGAATCATCTGGCAGATTTCTATTATACAGTTCTTCCGCAGCTGGAGGATGCTGTGGAAATTTTTGAAGAGGACAGTGACGAAATTAAAAAGTATCTGCCGCCACAGGGGAAGCTGTTGTATTATCTGGATGCGGAAGACGGAAGGCTCCTTTGCAGGGCAGGGGTCAGATACGGGACGCAGGAATATGATGCCAGGGAATCTATTGAAAACAGGATGTTGGAACCTTTCCGGGAGAGAACAAGAGAACAGGAAGCAGTTTATCTCGTATCTCTGTGGTTCCCTGACTTTGATGAAAAGACGAGAGAATATTACTGTTCGGACGAAGAGAAAATCTATGAATTCTTGACGCAGGGGCTGGAAATGCTGCTGCAGTCGGGAGAGGTGCACTGTACCGCCAGATTCCGGAATTTAAAGGCAGACCGCAAGGTGAAAATGAGCATGGGAATTTCGATTTCTCAGGGGCTGCTGAATCTGGATATTTCTTCGGGGGACATTTCTGCGGAAGAAATGGAGGAAATTCTCGGGAGTTATCGGGCGAAGAAAAAATATCATCGTCTGAAAAACGGCAGTTTCCTAAGTATTGAGGATGAAAATGTAGCGACACTGGAGGAACTGACCAAGGCACTCCGGATGTCTGTCGGGGAGCTTTTGCAGAAAGAAGTACACCTGCCGTTATATCGGGCATTATATCTGGATAAGCTTCTGGAACAGAAGGAGGAAATTTACGCCAATCGGGACAGCCACTTTAGAGAGCTTGTCAAGAATTTTAAGACAGTGCAGGATTCAGACTTTGAAGAACCGCCGCAGTTAAAGCAGGTACTGCGTGGGTATCAGAGCTTTGGTTACCGGTGGCTTCGCACGCTGGAGGAATACCGCATGGGAGGAATTCTTGCAGATGATATGGGACTTGGAAAGACACTGCAGGCAATCGCAGTACTGTCGGCGGCAAAACAGGAGGGAAGGAAGGGAACATCTCTGATTGTAGCGCCTGCTTCTCTGGTATTTAACTGGGGCGAGGAACTGAACCGGTTTGCCCCGGAACTTTCGGTGGAACTGATAACGGGAACGCAGACAGAAAGAAGCAACAGTCTGAAGCACTTCGGCAGGACAGATGTGTTTGTCACCTCATACGATTTGCTGAAGCGGGATATTGCGGAATACCACGGAAAGCAGTTTGAATATCAAATCATTGATGAGGCACAGTACATCAAAAACCATTCCACCGCAGCGGCAAAGGCAGTAAAAGCGATAGAAAGCAAGACGCGGTTTGCACTGACGGGTACCCCGATTGAAAACCGTCTGAGTGAGCTATGGAGCATTTTTGATTTTCTGATGCCGGGATACCTGTACGGTTATGAAGTATTTCGACGGGAATTTGAATCTCCGATAGTCAGAGAAGCGGATGAGGCTGCCATGGAGCGGCTGAAAAAGATGACGGCACCGTTTATTCTCCGACGGCTGAAGGAACAGGTCTTAAAGGACCTTCCGGAAAAACTGGAGGAGCATCGCTACGTCAGACTTTCCGGAGAACAGAAGCGTTTGTATGAGGCCCAGGTTCAGCGATTAAAGCAGTCCATTGCTATGCAGGATGCAGAGGAATTCCAGAAAAATAAGCTGCAGGTTCTGGCGGAAATTACGAAAATCCGGCAGCTGTGCTGTGACCCTTCCCTCTGCTATGAAAACTATCAGGGTGAGTCGGCAAAGAAAGAGGCCTGCATGGAACTGATACAAAGTGCTATGGAAGGCGGACACCGCATGCTGGTGTTTTCCCAGTTTACCTCCATGCTGGAACTGCTGCAGAAGGAACTGACAGAACGGCAGATTGCTTATTACACGATTACAGGTGATGTTCCGAAAGAAAAACGCTTACAGCTTGTCAGGGAATTTAATGAGGGTGATGTACCGGTATTCCTGATTTCACTGAAAGCCGGCGGCGTGGGGCTGAACCTGACGGGGGCCGATGTTGTCATTCACTACGACCCGTGGTGGAATCTGGCTGTGCAGAATCAGGCAACCGACCGTGCCCACCGCATTGGACAGACGAAAAAGGTTGTGGTGTACAAGCTGTTAGTCAAGGATTCCATGGAGGAAAAAATACAAAAACTGCAGGAAAGCAAAAAACAACTGTCTGATCAGATTGTGGGCGAGACGGCAAATCAGTTAAGCAGCATGAGCAAAGAAGAGTTTCTGGCACTCTTCGAGTAACCGTGGTCTTTCTGATTAGTATGAAGTGTTGCAATTTGTTAAGCGAAGAAGTACAATATAAACGACAGTCGATGAAATAGCGCAAATGTAAATCATTTAAAATGTCTAAATGTAAATAAAAGGAGAACAACATGAGAAAACAGATGAAAGGTATTGCACTTGGACTGGCAGTCTCCATAATAATTTCCTTGGCAGCTCCGGCAGTGCAGACGGCTTATGCCGGAACAGAAGTTTATAATGTGACATTAGGTACCGCGAAGAACAAGGCAATGAAGAAGACAACCATGCTGGTTGGTGAAACGATGGACCTGAACTTTTATGGTGTGAAGGACTGGGGAAAGAATAAGCAGAATTATCTGTGTAAGTGGAGCGTAGAAGGTGATTCGGTTTCTGTTGATGGGGCGGGTACTGTAACCGCTTTGAAAGCTGGCACATCGGTGGTCCATTGTTCGATTAAGGACAGAGTAACCGGTGTGTCCCATAATGTGACATCAACTCAGATTACAGTGCTTATGAAGCAAACGATAACGCCAAAGGCTACATCGACACCAAAGCCTACGATAACACCAGCACCTACGGCGACACCTGTACCTACCGAAACACCGGTTCCTACCGAGACACCAACACCGTCCCAAAGTGAGGTGCCGGAGCTAGGATCATTTCCGGAGCTTATAGTGCGTGAAAATGTTATCAATAATACAACAGTATTTACGTCAGAAGAAGATGTAAATAAATACGTATTTGAAATGATATTAAATCATGCTTCACGATTCGGAGTTATGGCAGAAGATATTTCCATGCTTCATACTGCAGAAGAGTATATGTGGATTTATCCGGAGATAACTCTGGAAATTGCAAGGCTGATGAAATACGATAACGGTTATTATATTATCATTTCCAATGCCGATACCGTATATGAATACGATACAAAGTATATGTATGTGATACGTACGGGAGACGATTCTATACTTGATGAAACAGAACTTGAAGTATACAACAGGCTTTTAAGTGTGGAAGAAAATCTTGGACTGGATACTATGGAAAGCGACATTGAGAAAATCAAGGCCGTACACGATTATTTAGTATTAAATACTGCATACGACCAGGAACATATTGCGAATGACGCGGCAGGAATTGCAAACGAAAGCGAAGATGCACATGATGCAAAGGGCGCATTGCTCGACGGTCTTGCCGTGTGCTCCGGATACGCATCTGCATTTCGCCTGCTCATGACACTACAGGACATTGTATGTGAATGCGTGACAAATGACAATCATGCATGGAATTTAATTCAATATGACGGAGAATGGTATCATATGGATGTTACATGGGATGATCCGGTGCCTGATAAGGAGGGAAGAGTGCTTTATACGTACTTTATGGTAACGGATGATATTATAGAAAAAGCCGGAGGTCATGATAATTGGTCCTGTGAATGCAAAGCTGCGCATATCTGCGATAGTACGGTATATCTGTTATATCCTGTAAGTGAATACGTTTGCACAACAACAGAAGAGATACAGAAAGTGGCACGAAGTCAGGCCGGTTCAGATAACATTACATTTATATATCCGGCAGATACCTATACGGTGACGGAGGTTGTGGAGCTGGCAAATATAGAACTTCGTCTGTCAGGAATGATCAGCTATCAGTTTATCACTTCCTATCGGGATGGATATGACTTAGTTATGATTATCGCCAAGCCGGCTGTCTCATTTGAGTTTTATTGATAAGATGATTAGAAAGAGTCTAAAAACTGTTCCGAAGCAGAAAGCAGGGAAGCACTTGTAAAGATGCAACCCTGCTTTTTTGCACAATTGTTTATTGATTGTGTTATTATACTGGAATTCTAATGCTTGTTCTGCTGATTATCTTTTAAATAGTTTCTTAAAACAAGGTTAATGTACTGTGAAAAGGAACGATCGTCCTGTTCGGCAAGTTCTTTGATGATTTCAATAATTTCCGTGTCTAATGTGATACTGACTTTTGTTTTTAATGGTTTCATAACATAACTCCTTTTTATCTTAATATATCACTTGTCTCACTTACTCTTGACATTTCGCATAAAGTAGGATAAAGTAGTATTTGCGATGTTTCATAAATTAATCGTGAAAAAACTTGTATTTCAACAAAAGAAGGAGGAGAAAAAATGAGAAAACAGGTTAAGAACATTGCACTGGGACTGGCTGCTTCCATGCTGGTTTCCATGGCAGCACCGGCAATGCAGACGGCTTATGCCGGAACAGAAGTTTATTCCGTAACGTTAGGAACAGCGGAGCAAAGGTCAATGACTGAGGCAACCTTGGAAGTTGGCGAAACGATTGACTTGAACTTCTATGGTGTGAAGGACTGGGGCAAGAATAAGCAGAATTATCAGTGCAAGTGGAGTGTAGACGGCGATTCAGTTACCGTAAATGGCTGGGGCGTTGTAACCGCTGTAAAAGGTGGTACCGCAGTAGTCAGCCTTTCGATTAAAGACACAGTAACCGGAATCTCGCATGATGTAAAATCAACGGAGTTTACTGTAATTGCAGAAGAAGTCGCAGAACCAACAACAGAGCCGACAGAGGAACCAACAGAAGCTCCTGTGTTTGAAAATGCAGAATTTGCAGCTGTGTTAAGAGAGCTTCATAGCCTTGAAACATACGAAGAGCGTGAAACTTACATTGAGACATTGGACAAGTCTCGTTACGAGGTAAAGGCAGCAGATAACGCTGATTTAATTACGCATGAGAACGGAGAATATACTGATATTATTAAAACCTATAATTACGAAACGAATGATTATATTGTAACTATTGCGCCGGACTCAGGAATACATTATCCTTCTATTTGCTGGTGGACTTTGCGTGGTTTGGCTTCTCTTGTTCTTCCAGATGAGTCAGAAATTGATGAATTAATTAATGGTTGGGTTGGTGATGGGTATCGTGAAGCGGGATACAGTGAGTCTGAAATCAGGGACATGGCTGTTATTGAATGTACACGTGCACGTTACTTTGACACAACAGGCAAGTATGATTTTATGACGATTACTGACACGACTACAGGTGAGACAGACCCTTGGGGAGTAAAAGTCTATATGTACAATTATTCTACTTATTATGGCACCGATGAGATAGAGTATGCATATAAAGACGGAAAAATCGAACATTTTGATGAAACTCCGCTTCGTGTAGATGAATTTGAAAGTGAAGTACTTACGGTTTATCACATAATCGAGGATTTGGTCGACGAGCATAATGCTGACAGGTTTTACTTAAATGGTAATCTATGGTATGGCAATGTAACAGTCGTGGAACCGGTCTGTGTAGAGGAAATGTACGATGAAAACTGGGAACCGACAGGCGAGTACTATTTTTATGACGAGGATTATAACGAAGTTCCGGTGAAAGACAGTGGCTACACAGTAGTAGATAATTGGTATCTTGCGGACGCGGATGGTAATCTGATTATGCATACTTATGAGCATGGATGGGAAACAATGGATCCTTATATTACCAAATGGGAGACCCTCAAGTACTATAGCGATATTTACACTCCGCGGACAGAGTTTGAATGGTAAATCACGAAGGTGTTTGAAAATTATTTCAAACGATAATATATGGTAATAAAGACCGTAGTACAGGCATATGCTTTGTATTACGGCCTTTTTTGCAATTTTATAAATTCTTTTGTTTCGCCTGCTGGTTATCCTTTAACAGTTAGGTTAACTTAACTCCAACAGCGTCTGAAGTGCAAACCGCACAGCTTCCTTTCTTACCTCGTTCCTTCCGATGCTTCCGAAGTGCATGGTCCTTGTGGTAACGGTACCGTTTACAAAAAAGCCGAAGCAGACCGTGCCGACCGGAAGCTCCTTCGTGCCGCCGCCCGGGCCTGCAAGACCGGTAATGCCGACGCCGACCTCGGCAGAAGTCTCCAAAGCAACGCCGGACGCCATTTCGGCGGCTACTTCTTTGCTTACCACGCCAAAGCGTTTCAAAGTTTCTTCGGAAACGTGGGCGTAACGCATTTTTGCTTCCTCCGCATAGGTGACAAAGCTTGCGGTAAGTACTCGTGATGCGTTTGCAACGTTTACGATGCCTGCCGCAAGCAGACCGCCCGTACAGGACTCGGCGCAGGAAATATGCCAGCCACGGGAAATCAGGCGGTTTACCAGCTGTTCTTCTAAATCAGTTTCTGTTGTTTGAATGACAGGTTCCATGTAATTCCCTCCGATACGCATTACTGCACAGGATATGTGCTTCTTACTCTGAAATTGTCAGTGCTCCGAACACTTCTCCGAGACCTGCCTGAATCAGCAAATCGGCGTTTTCGTCATACGGTGTTGCAGATTTGTTGATTAGGACAAGATGTTCGCCGCTAAAATACTGGAGAAACGAAGCTGCCGGATAAACCGAGAGCGAAGTGCCGCCGACAATCAACGTATCGGCAGTAGAAATCATGGAAATCGCGGTATTGATGTCCTGTTCGTTTAAGCCTTCCTCATAAAGCACGACATCCGGCTTGATGATGCCGCCGCAGTCACAGCGCGGAATGCCGGTGGAATTTAAAACAGCGGAAAGCGGATAGTGTTTTAAGCAGCGCATACAGGTATTACGGTGAACGCTTCCGTGCAGCTCAATGACGTTCTTGCTACCGGCTGCCTGATGCAGACCGTCGATGTTCTGGGTAATCACGCCGAGCATCCGTCCGGTTTTTTCAAGCTCGGCAAGAAAACGGTGTGTAGTGTTTGGCTTTGCATCGGTGCATATCATTTTGTCACGGTAAAATTCAAAAAATTCTTCGGTTTTCTGCACAAAAAAGCTGTGGCTTAAAATCGTCTCCGGTGCGTAGCGGTATTTCTGCCGGTACAGACCGTCTTCGCTCCGAAAGTCCGGAATGCCGCTTTCTGTGCTGACTCCGGCGCCTCCGAAAAAGACGATTCGGCTGCTGGTATCTAAAATATGTTGTAATTGTTCGATTTTTTCTGTCAGTTCCATAGTAATCACAACTCCTTCTTTTTGATTCTATGCTTTTGCGGCTGAACGGTCAGCTTGGTTGTCACCAGATGCTCCGGCTGGGAGAGCAGAAAGCTGACAGCCTCTGCAATGTCCTCAGGGAACAGGCAGGCATCCTCGTCTGCCGTAAAATCCGCATTTCGGTATAAGTCACTTTTTGTCATGTCCGGCTGGATGGTAGTTACCTTGATGCCGTTCTTTCGCACCTCTTCAAACAGGCTTGCAGCGAAGCTCGTGAGCGCCGCTTTGGTTGCACCGTAGGTTGCACCATGCGGGTTTGTTTTTTCTGCGGTCACGGAGGAGAGAAAGATAACATGTCCGTAGCCGCGCTGCTTAAATGACGGAAGAAGCAGGGTGGTGAGAAGAATCGGAGCTTCGAGGTTTGTGCGGACCAGCTCCTTAATCTGCTGCTCCGATAACGTTTCCTGCAAGCCGTAATAGCCGACGCCTGCACAGTGAATGACAACATCGGGATAGCCGCCAAGCTGCCCGCGGATTTGCCGAAGCGCTGCACGAAGGGCATTGGTATCGGTAACGTCACAGGAGAGAAGCCGCAGTTTTTCCGGACACTCGGTGACCTTTTCTGTAGTTCTGCCAAGTCCGAAGACGAGGCAGCCCTCCAAAGCAAGACGTCGTCCGACGGCAAGACCGATGCCTGAGGTGGCGCCGGTCAGTAAGATACTTTTTTTCGTTTCAGTCATGATTACTGTCATTCTCCTTTCAACAGCCGGGAAAGCCTCTGCTATATTCCCTTCCAGACAAAGATGCGCTCTGCCGGGACAAAGTTAAGAAGCAGTTCATAAAGATATTGTACCATTGTTTCGGATAAACTTCCATAGTGGGAAACACCGTTTTCGGTAGTGTACGGAAATTGGACGAGAGGACTGTCGGGACGGCGTTTCCGCATCGCTTTCAAATATTCTGTGCTGATACGGAACACACCGATGCTGACGTCATTTAGGTCTTCTGCCGAAATCTGCGCTCCGTCCTGCTCAAAAATCTGCTGTATCAGTTCCCGGTAGGCTTCCTGCCAGCCTGTGTGGTAAATCATCGGGTCAAAGCAGAGGCGAACGGAAAAACCGGCGTCCTTTGCAGCTTTCAGTGCTTTCAGACGGAGTGCGAGAGGGGCGGCACCATGTTCGGTGGAGCGTGAAAGCTCCTCCGGGGAAACGGTCCAGGCAAACACAAGATTGCACGGCGTACCGTTCTGCTCTTCCTCCCAGGCAGAGCGCAGTACGGAAAATACCTCCGGATTTCCGGATTTTGTACGGATTTCCAGTGTCAGCTCCGGATGATGCGCCGCAAAGCGTACCCACTGTTCGGTAAAGTGAAACAGCGGTTCTAAGGCAAGCAGATCGGTGTCGTAGGAAATGCAGAGGTAGACCGGATGTTTTCTTAAAAGCTCTGTGACTTCCGCAAAATAATCCGGAAGGTTCAGAAACGCAACGACATGACCGGACGGATACATGCCCTGCAGATAGCAGTAGTCGCAATGGTAAATGCAGTTCAGCACATTGGAGGTATAATAAAAATGCTCGTTGCCGAAGCTCTGACAGACCGGAGCACCCGGATAGAGCAGAGTGCCGTGGTTACTTGCCAGAATGAGTGCCGGAGCGTGTTTCTGTGAGGCAAGGTTTTGTCTGCTTCGGTTAAAGACATCCTTATAGTGTCCGATGGGAAGGACAGTGAGTTCATGTTCAGAGCGTGCAAGGAGCTGCCTTGGAATCAGTGTTTTCCGCTGTTCCCACAATTCTTTTTCTACATAGACGGCAGAAAAGAACGGAAGATAGGAAGCTTCTTTTTGCGGCACGGGCAGAGATGGCGATACCGGAGGAAGCGGTGAAACAGACGTTTTCTCCTGAGCGGACAACACAAGCGCAGAAAGCTGTTTCAGATACGGAACTGTCTGTTTTTTTCCGTGCGGCAGTTCGGAAGGAAGACCCTGTAAAAACGAAGAAATCAGTTCTGTAACGGAATTGCCGCAGAGCTTGTGATAGCGGAGCAGATGGAACAGTTCCTGTTGCATGGAGGCAGTCATCGGAAGCACGTCAAGCAGACGGTCAATCTCCATTTGTTCCTCGACTGAAAAGGTTACAGGATGGTTCGCGGGTTCGTTTGCGATATAGGTCTGCACCTGTGTCAGAAAATCTGAAATCGAGGCAGCATGCGGCACAATCAAAGCCTCCGGCCGGACGGAAGAACAGGCTTGCTGCTTTGCAGCAGTCTCGTCCGATACGATTTTAAAGAAAAACATCCGCTCCGTAGAAAGGTACGGCAGGGCAGCCTGATAGACTGCGGCAGCCTCCATATCAGCCAGGAGAGGAAGAGAGTCTGCGGATCGTGCAGAGCTCTCAGTGACAACCGCAGAAGCAGTCATTACCTGCGCCTTGGCAAAGCTGTTCGGATAGAGCAGGTCAGGGTAAAAGGTGCGTTCGGTGGAGCATTCGGTCAGTTTCAGTGCAAGGTAGCAGGAGCCGATGGCAGCGCTTCTGGTATCGGCAGAGGTCACATAGCCTGCCAGCCCGACATTGGCAACAAGGTCTGTCCTTTCCGGCGGAAACAGGGTAAAGCAGCGTGTAACTGCCATGCAGGCAGCCATCGGCCCGACACCGGTAATGAGAATGCGGATTTCTTCTCCTTCAAACAGGGTGAGAAGAGGTTCGCTTGTATTTCTTTTAAGTGCAAAACACTCTATAAACGGCTTCGCTTCCGCATAGAGCGCAGTGATAATCGTAATCATACAGATTCCTTTCGTACGGTCTGCCGTTTCTACGGCGAGACGGTATGTGTTATATGAGTCAAGTATACTCTATCTTACTACCGATGTCAAAGAAGCAGAATCCCCTTGCCATTTTTTCTTTCATCATATACAATGAAAGAAAAAATCGGGCAGGCGTTGTGTGTTTTACGACGGCAGTTGTAAGGAGGAAGACGATGGCGAAAAAGGTTAGGGTTCCGATTGTACGTATGGAACGACTGGAGGAAGGCATTTTTGATATGGTTGTCCGTGAGGAGGAAATTGCAGACCTTGCGAAGCCGGGGCAGTTTTTGTCTCTGTATGTGGAGGATGCAAGCAGGCTGCTTCCAAGACCAATCAGCATTTGTGAAATCAACAAGGAGGAGCATACCCTCCGCATGGTATTCCGCGTGGCAGGAGAAGGAACAAGACAGCTTTCCATGTTAACGGCAGGAGACTCCGTGGAAGTCATGGGGCCGCTCGGCAACGGTTTTTATGATGCGGAACTGAAAACTGCCATCGTCATCGGGGGCGGTATCGGAATTCCTCCGATGTTAGAGCTTGCAAAGCAACTGAAGAAGCAGGGTGTGCAGGTAACGGCAGTACTCGGTTACCGTAATCAGAAAACATTTTTACGGGAAGAATTTGAACCGTATGCGGAGGTAGTAACAGCAACCGAAGACGGAAGCCTCGGCGTGAAGGGAAATGTAATAGACGCGATTCGCGAAAAGAACCTTTCGGCGGACATGCTGTTTGCCTGCGGACCGACACCGATGCTTCGCGGCGTAAAGGCATGTTCGGAGCAATTAGGCATCCCGGCGCAGATTTCCATGGAAGAGAAGATGGCATGCGGAATCGGTGCCTGCCTTGCCTGTGTCTGCAAAACAAAGGAAAAGGATGAGCATTCTCAGGTGAATAACAGACGCATTTGCAAGGACGGACCGGTGTTCTTCGCACAGGACATCGAACTATAGAACATCAGGCTGGGAAAGAAATGAGGGATGATATGAATTTAAGTGTAAAGATAGCAGGTGTGGAATTAAAGAATCCGGTGACCGTGGCTTCCGGTACGTTTGGTTCCGGAATGGAATACAGTGACTTTGTTGATTTGAATCGTCTCGGAGCGGTAACGACCAAGGGCGTTGCCAATGTACCGTGGGAGGGAAATCCGACGCCGCGTATTGCGGAAACCTACGGAGGCATGATCAATGCCATCGGACTTCAGAA
>JBJENV010000041.1:0-69320 GCA_051880375.1 Lachnospiraceae bacterium | reverse complement strand
GTCGGATCATCGTGCCCGAGAATATCAAGCTTTAACAGATTATGGTCAATCGAGTGATAATCAAAATGGGTTGTTACGGTTTTGGTTGTCATATCGTTTGCCGGATGCTGCACCGGAGTAAACGAATAGATTTCCTCTCCGATTGGAAGAACGATAATACCGCCCGGATGCTGTCCCGTCGTTCTCCGGACGCCGACACAGCCGGAAGAAATGCGCTCTACCTCTGCCCTTCTGTGATGAATGCCGTGTTCCTCATCATACTTCAGTACATATCCGTACGCCGTCTTGTCTGCCAGCGTACCAATCGTTCCCGCACGGAAGGTCTGTCCTTTTCCGAAAATAACCTCCGTATAATCGTGTGCCTTACTCTGGTATTCTCCTGAAAAGTTTAAGTCAATATCCGGTTCCTTGTCACCATAGAAACCAAGGAATGTTTCAAACGGAATATCATTTCCGTCCTTTTTGAGTGGTTTTCCGCAGACCGGGCAAATCCTGTCCGGAATGTCAAAGCCCGAAAGTCCCTGTTTCTGATAGCCCTTCACCTCCTCGGAATCAAAATCCGAGAAGAAGCAGTTTGGACAATAATAATGTGCCGGGAGTGGATTAACCTCGGTAATTCCCGCCATAGTCGCTGCAAACGACGAACCGACCGAACCACGGGAGCCGACCAGATAGCCGTCCTCATTTGATTTCCAAACAAGCTTCTGCGCAATGATATACATCACGGCAAAGCCGTTGGTAATAATCGAGTGCAGTTCTTTTTCGAGACGCTCTTCTACGACCTTTGGAAGCTTTTCTCCGTACATGGAATGTGCCGTGTTATAACAAATGGTACGAAGCGTCTCGTCCGAATTTTCAATGACCGGAGGGCACTTGTCCGGACGTACCGGTGAAATTTTTTCAATCTGGTCGAAAATTTTCTGCGTATTGGTAATTACAACCTCTTTTGCCTTTTCTTCTCCAAGATAATTAAATTCCCACAGCATTTCCTCCGTCGTCCGAAAATATAACGGCGCCTGCTTGTCTGCGTCCTCAAATCCCTTTGCTGACATAATAATCCGGCGGTATACCTCATCCTCCGGATTCAGGAAATGGACATCGCAGGTTGCAACGACCAGCTTGTGGAACTGCTCGCCCAGTTCGATAATACGTTTGTTGAGCTTGATTAAATCCTCTTCACTTGTAACATTTTCTACCTTATCACTCTCAATCATAAAGCGATTGTTTCCAAGCGGCTGGATTTCATAATAGTCGTAAAACTCGCAGAGCCTTGTCAATTCCTCGATTGGCTGCTCCCGCAAAAGAGCCTGATACAGTTCTCCCGCTTCACACGCAGAGCCGACCAAAAGCCCCTCCCTGCATTCCATCAAAAGACTCTTCGGAATACGAGGTCTTCTTGCGAAGTAATCCAGATGCGACAGCGATACCATCTTATAAAGATTCACACGACCGGTATTGTTCTTACAGAGCAGAATACAGTGATAAGTCGGCATCTTCTTAATTGCTTCCGCCGACAGCTTCGCAATCGTCTGAATGTCGGATAATCGTTCTATTTTCCGCTCGTTTAACATTTCTAGAAATTTCAAGTAAATACCGGCTGTTGCTTCGGCATCGTCCACTGCACGGTGATGGTTTTCCAGCGAAATGCCAAGCTCCTTTGCCACAACATTCAGCTTATATTTACTTAAGTTTGGCAGCAGTACTCTGGCAAGTCCCACCGTGTCCACAATCGTAAAAGCAAACGGAAGCGAAAGCTCTTCTGCTTTGGCACGAATAAATCCCGTGTCAAACGAAGCATTGTGCGCCACCAAAATGCAGCCGTCACAGAATTCCATAAAATGAGGAAGAATCACACTGATGTCAGGATAATCCATTACCATATCGTCCGAGATATGTGTAAGCTGCTCAATTTCATGCGGAATCGGAATTTTCGGATTGATAAATGTCGAAAAACGCTCTGTGATTTCTCCGTTTACCACCTTAACCGCACCGATTTCAATAATTTTATCAGTGACGGCCCCGAAGCCGGTCGTTTCTATGTCAAATACAACACTTGGAGCAAAAATCGACTGGCCCGCATCATTCTTTACAATTTCCTGTACATCATCGACAAGATAAGCCTCCATGCCGTAAATCACTTTAAAATTCTTGGCACGTTCCATCTTTTCTTCGTCATCTTTGTAATCCTTCGGATTCAGCGCATGGCTCGCATCCGGAAATGCCTGCACGACTCCATGGTCAGTAATCGCAACTCCCGGA
The DNA here is from genome assembly GCA_051880375.1 of Lachnospiraceae bacterium. Lineage (GTDB taxonomy): Bacteria > Bacillota > Clostridia > Lachnospirales > Lachnospiraceae > SIG299. The sequence continues at coordinate 67,061 of JBJENV010000041.1, read as the reverse complement.
TGACCCCATTCAAATGCAGTCTTAACAAGTACCTTCGGGTCCACTACTGCGTCCATATCGCTTAGCATCGTATGAGCATGCAGTTCAATCCGCTTTACCTCGGATGTATCCATCCGCTTCTTGACAAAGTTCGGAATATTCTTAATTCCGATGATGGAAGAAATCGCAATCTCCTTGTCAAACCGGTCATAAAGAGCCATTCCTTTCAGGCGGATACACTTTCCTGCCTTTAGGTTGTCCTGAATTTCCTCCCACTGCTCCTTTGACAGAAACAGTTTTGCGGAAATCGTATCGGTAAAGTCCGTAAAATTAAACTTGATAATCAGCTTTTCCGAATTTCGCATTGCAATCGCTTCATTGGAAAGCACCTTTCCGTATGCTACTACCTCGCCGATTTCATCCTGAATGTCACACAGCGGCGTCACGTCACCGTCAAACGGACGTCCGTAAAAAATCTCTGGATCATCCGGAAGCTTTTTCTTAACAAATTTCGAAAATTCCTTTTTCTCCTTTCCGGCACCGCCACCGGCTCCGGAAATCGGTCTGCTGCCCGTTGCACCGTTCTTTGCAGTATCCTGATTCGACATTCCTTGTTCCGATGGCTTCTTCCTGCCTTCAGAGGCCTGCCCTGAAGCCTTCTGCCCTTCCGGTCTGGAAACGTTCCGTAATGCTGCCTGCTTTTCTTCACGATCCCTAAGCGGTGCAGAATATACTTCGTAATCCTCTTCCGCTTCTTCATGTTCTACCTTCTGATAGTCAAACTCTATTCTGACATGAAGAGAAAAACGCTGCAAAAACAGCGTTTCCAAAAATGGCTTGATTTCTCCTGCCAATGTCCGGTTGATAAACGTATCTTCTACCGCGAGCTTCATTGTTGTTTCCGAAACATGCCCCAAAGCCTCTTTATCCTCTGCATGTTCAGAGCACTCAAAGCTTACCTCGGCAGCACGGAGCAGATGCGATGCCATTCTGCCATCCTTCTCCGCCAGCTCCTCGCACACCGTTTCCTGATAGCCCTTCCAGAGATTTTCCGGTGTATACTGCGCAGAAAGCCGGTAAGAAACTGCAAATGTTGCCGTTTTTCCTATCTTGTGAAAAAACTGCTCCGATACCGCCCGTTCCATACCCTTGGTATCCTGATAGGAAAGCAAATGTCTGGAGGTCAGACTGACAACCGCATTGTTTGTACTTCTCGATGCGGTTACCTTTTCTACCTGAACATCATCAAATGCCGCCTTAAGTTCTTTATTTGTATGAAGGTCGTCAAACACTTCAAATAAATTCATGAAACATCATTCCCCTTTACCAGTTCAGGGCAGCTCTTTTGTAACAGCACCCTTACCTACAACAGCAGGTCCAATTCCTTTTTCAATTCCTTAAGCAAATCTTCTTCCTTTACCTTACGGATAATTTCTCCCTTTTTGATGAGAATGCCTTCTCCGTTACCGCCTGCTATGCCAAGGTCGGCTTCCCTTGCTTCTCCCGGTCCGTTGACAGCACAGCCCATCACAGCTACCTTGATGTCAAGCGGATAGTTTTTCACCAGCTCCTCCGTCTGCTTTGCCAGATCGATTAAGTCAATTCTGGTTCTACCGCAGGTAGGGCAAGATACCACTTCGATTCCGCCTTTTTTTAGTCCGAGTGTTCTTAAAATCTGCTTTGCCGACGTAATTTCCTCTAACGGGTCCGCCGTTAATGATACACGAATCGTATCTCCGATTCCCTGCCCCAGAATCAGTGCCAGCCCAATCGAAGATTTTATATTGCCGCTTGTTACCGTGCCGGACTCTGTAATACCGACATGAAGAGGATATGGCGTACGTTCCGCAATCAATTCATGTGCCTTGACACACATCAGAACGTCCGATGCTTTGATACTGATAACAAGATTATCGTAGCCGAATTCCTCAATTAATTCTGCCTGATGAAGGGCACTTTCCACCAGTCCCTCCGCTGTAACTCCGCCATATTTTTCTAACAGTTTCTTCTCCAAAGAGCCGCTGTTCACACCGACACGAATCGGAATATTCCGTTCCTTTGCCACATCAACGACTGCCTTTACCCGCTCTTTGGAGCCGATGTTGCCCGGATTGATGCGTATTTTATCCGCGCCGTGTTCCATTGCCGCGATGGCGAGCCTGTAGTCAAAGTGGATATCTGCCACTATCGGAATGTGAATCTTCTTTTTAATCTCCGTAAAAGCCTCTGCCGCCTCTATCGTCGGGACCGCACAACGGATGATTTCACAACCTGCCTGTTCCAGCTTAAGAATCTGTCTGACTGTAGCTTCCACATTCTCTGTCTTTGTATTTGTCATCGACTGGATTGCAATCGGATGCTTTCCTCCAATCGTTACCTCTCCGATCGCAATTTCTTTTGATGTTCTCCTTCTATTCTGCTTAGTCAACCAGCCCATGGTACTTCTCCCTTCTTACCTCTGACGTTCAAAGCCGATATATCTGGTTCCCTGAAAGGTCAGCTTCCCGTAATCGCCTTCCACCAGCATACCAAACTCAGAGCCGCTGACATGCAGTTCCATTCTGTCTCCGCTTTCCACCTGAAAGGTAACGTAATATGTCGTCGACCTCGTTGTATAACCAATATCCTGATGATTGTGGTGATGATGGCTGACCTGTTCACGTTTTGACACTACGGTTGCATCCACCGTCAGCTTCGGAGAATGGTTATTCTTGTTCCACTCACCGATTCCCTTTATAAAAGTAACCAGGATCATTCCTAATATCAAAAAGAATGCCACAAAAAACAAAATTTCAAAAACTCCAAAAAAGGCAAAACTCATCTTCTGTTTCCTCCCCTGTTTCAATCATTCAGAAGTCTATTTGAAAAACACATTCTTAATATCGTTAAAGAAAATGAATACCATCAGAATCATCAGTACGACAAGCCCGATCAGATGCACCATGCCTTCCTTTTCGCGATCAATCGGCTTTCCTCGGAATGCCTCAATAAACATAAAGACAAGTTTTCCGCCGTCCAGTGCCGGTATCGGAAGCAGATTCATAACACCTAAGTTTGCACTGAGCAGTATCGTGATATACGCCATCTGCAGAACCACATCAAGTGCATTACCCTGTTCCTGCGTCTGTTCATATACATCACCGATGGTACCGATAATTGCAACCGGACCGCCCACATCCTTGGAGCTTAACTGTCCCGTAATCAAAAGACCTACGTTTTTCACTGTCGTTACAATCCAGTACTTGACTTCAATAAAGCTATACTTAATTGTCTGAAGTACGCCGGTCTTTTCCCTGCCAAGATTATAGGAAAAGCCGATAGAATACCCTTCCTGATACAAAGCAGGTGTTAATTCTACTGTTGTAGATACCCCATCCCGTTCATACGTAACTGACACCGATGCTTCACCGAGCGGGTGTGTACTCATGTACTCCGATAATTCTATTCCTGTAGTTACAGCCGTTCCGTTCACATGTGTAATCACATCGCCCGGCTGCATTCCGGCCTGATGCACCGGATAGTTTTCATAGACTGTAAGAATTTCAGCTTTGGTGTCCGTATTTGGATAATAATCAAAACCAAGGATATACTTCTTGGTAAGAACAGGTTCTATGGTTGTAGAATATACTTCCCCATCGCGCCGATACTTCACCGGAATCGGTTCAGCCGTCACTTCATTGTACATAAAGTAAGAATCCAGTTCCCTTCCGATAGAAATACTGCTCTTACCGAACTTTGTAATCACATCCCCTGCCTGAAGACCAGCCGCAGCTGCCGGAGAACCTTCTGTTACCGAACGGACGGTAGCCGGGTCGTAGCCTACACAGCCGATAATAAACAATGATAGCACGAATGCAAGCACAAAGTTAAAAAACGGTCCGGCAAAAATAACAGAAATACGCTGCCAGACTCCTTTGGAGTAAAATGCGCTTTCTTCGGTAGAATTCTGGTCACTGTCCTCTCCTAACATCTGACACATGCCGCCAAACGGAAGCAGCTTAATCGAATACTTTGTTCCACCCTTTGTAAAGCCGAACAAGGTCGGTCCGAGTCCGATTGAAAATTCCACGACGCCGATTCCGTTCTTTTTTGCAAGTAAAAAATGCCCCAGCTCATGAATAATAATAATCAGGCTGAAAATCAAAATTGCAACAATAATACTCATAGTACCTCCTATTTATGAAACACACTTTCTTCCAAAGACCGGTAGATTGCCTGCTCTGTTTCCAAAATCTCCTCAAGCGATGGATTTTGAATGATTCGATGCTTCTCCATCGCACTTCGGATGATTTCCGGAATATCAAGATATGTGATTTTACGGTTCAAGAATGCTGCGACTGCCCATTCATTTGCTGCATTATAAACGGTCGGCATACTTCCGCCTGCTTTGATTGCCTCATAGGCAAGTGGCAACCCCGGAAACGTCTCGTTATCCGGCTCAAAAAAATCAATGGAATGAAGTTTGTAAAAATCCAGTCGCTCCGAAGTTGTACTCTTGCGCTCCGGGTAATACAGCGCATACTGAATCGGAAGCTTCATATCCGGCGTGCCAAGCTGCGCTATTACCGCTCCGTCTTCATATTCTATCATCGAATGAATGATGCTCTGTGGCTGAATGACAACCTGAATCTGCTCCGGCTCTACATCAAAGAGCCACTTTGCTTCCATAACTTCCAGACCTTTGTTCACCATCGTGGAAGAATCCACCGTAATCTTTCTTCCCATCGACCAGTTCGGATGCTTTAAGGCATCCTCCACCGTAACATAACGAAGCTCCTCTTTCGTTTTTCCGCGAAACGGTCCGCCGGAAGCCGTCAATAGAATCTTATGCACTTTATTTCCGGCACTTCCCTGCAATGCTTGAAAAATAGCCGAATGCTCACTGTCTACCGGAAGGATGGCACATTTTTTCTCTCTTGCAAGCGGCATAATCAGATGCCCTGCCGTCACAAGCGTTTCTTTATTTGCCAACGCAATGTCTTTTCCTGATTTTAGCGCTTCGAGTGTCGGGCGTATGCCAATCATACCCACAAAGGCAGTTACTACAAGATCAGCCTCGGAAATTGTTGCGCACGCAATCAGTCCTTCCATGCCGGTCACTACCTCAGTACAGCTTTTGATTGCTTTCAGCCTTTGCTCCAGTTCCACTGCTCTTTCTGTATCGTATACGCAGACCAGTCTTGGTGAAAACTCCCGCACCTGCTCAAACAAAAGATCCACATTCTGCTTTACCGCAAGCGCTACTACCTCGATCTTTTGGTCCTGATTACTTTCCTTTTGCTCCGTTCTCTCTGCCTGCTTTCTTACGACCTCCAGCGTCTGGGTACCGATAGAGCCGGTAGAACCGAGTATTGCTATTTTCCTCATGCTAATAACGATATCCTTCCATAGTATTGTCCTTACATTGTCACATAAACTGCAAGATAATAAACAACCGGAGCCACAAAAATAATGCTGTCAAACCGATCTAAGACACCGCCGTGCCCCGGTATCAAATTTCCGTAATCCTTAATGTCATTGTTTCTCTTTAAGGCAGAGGCTGCAAGATCACCGACCTGCGATATAACTGCTGCGCACGCACCAATCAATGCATACAGCGTTAAGGATGCCGTATGACCAAAAATACCGTTCATCGCAAGCCCATACAGTACGGAAAGAAGCGAAGCTCCAAGCACTCCTCCGATACAGCCTTCCCATGTCTTCTTCGGGCTGAGAACCGGCGCCGCTTTATGCTTTCCAAACAGAATTCCCGCACAGTAGGCACATGTGTCGGAGCCCCATGCACCGATAAAAATCAGCCACACAAGGTAAGCTCCATGAGGGAGAATGCGAACCCGATAAATATACGAAAGCATCAGACCGACATAAAACAGTCCAAAAAATGCATACAAAACCTGCTCTGCATTATACTTTGGAAAAGAAAACACATATACTGCCATAAGAAGCAGCAGATATCCAACAAAAAACGGAAGTAAAAACTCAGTTTTCTCAAAATAAATCAATAAGCTCTGTGCAATTATCGCCACACAGGCCAGTTTGCCAAGCAATGTCTCATGTACCTTTGCCACACGAAGCAGTTCCCACATACCAATGACGGAAAGCAGCATAGTTACGGTAAAAAGCAGCTTGCCGCCCATAATCACAACAAACAGGGTAACCAGCAGTAGAATAATACTGCTTCGTAGTCTTACCATAAACATACTATACTCCTCCGTATCTTCGCTCTCTTGTATTGTAATAAGCTATTGCATCAATTAAATCACTCTTTGAAAAATCCGGCCAAAGCACATCCGGAAAATAAAGCTCGGTATAAGCAAGCTGCCATGGCAGAAAGTTGGAAAGCCGCTGTTCTCCGCTGGTCCGAATGAGTAAATCCGGATCCGGAATTCCTGCGGTATCCAGGCAGGATGCAAACAGTTCGGGAGTAATATCCTGTGGCATAAGCTGTCCGTCATTCACTTTTTGACAAAGCTTTTTCGTGGCACGCAACAGTTCATCTCGTCCGCCGTAATTCAAGGCAATCTGGAAACGTAATCCCGTATTGTTTGCCGATGCCTGTTCTAATGTACGGATACTCTCCTGTAAATCTTCATCGAGTCTTGATATATCTCCCAACACCTTAACCCGCATTTTATTCTTTTCTGCCTGTCTGACACAGTCTTTTAAATAATTCCGAAGAAGATTCATTAATGTATCCACTTCTTCCTTCGGTCGCATCCAGTTTTCCGTAGAAAATGCATACAACGTCATATATTTTATTCCAAGCCGATATGCTTCCTCGGCAATATGTTCTACTGTCTTTCCACCCTGTCGGTGGCCCATCGTACGCGGCAGACCTCTCATCTTGGCCCATCTGCCGTTCCCGTCCATAATAATTGCAACATGCTCCGGTATTCTCCAGGAAGGATTCAGTTCTTCTGCCACAGTAATGCTCCTCTCAAATAAAAATCCAATACTGTCAACCATTGAAAAAATGGACGTACCAACTTTGGCAAGCGGATACGTCCACTGTTTGTTGTTATACGGTCATAACCTCGGAAGATTTAGCGTCTGTACTCTTATCAATTTCTGCAATAAACTTGTCTGTCAGCTTCTGAATTTCATCCTCAATCTGTTTTTGCTCATCCTCAGAAATTTCATTCGCTTTTGCCGCCTTCTTAATTGCGTCATTTGCGTCTCTTCTGATATTACGAACTGCAACCTTCGCCGTCTCAGACTTTTTCTTAATATCTTTTACCAGCTCCTTACGACGATCCTCCGTCAACTCCGGAAATACAAGACGAATTACCTTTCCGTCGTTTCCAGGTGTAATTCCTAAATCAGATGCAATGATTGCCTTTTCGATATCCTTAATCATTTTACTTTCCCAAGGCTGAATCTGAATCACTCTTGCCTCCGGAACGGAAACGTTTGCTACCGACTGAAGGGTGGATGGCTGTCCATAGTAATCCACACGAATCTTGTCAAGCAGATGCGGATTTGCACGTCCTGCGCGGATGGATGCAAATTCTTCCTTTAATGCATCCAAGGATTTGTTCATTTTCTCTTCAAATGGTTTTACTCTTTCATTCATGGTAACTTCCTCCGTCATATTATACTGTAATAATGGTTCCGCTGCTTTCACCCTTTGCCGCCTTTACAATGCCGTCTTTTTCATGAAGTGAAAAAACAAGAAGCGGAAGCTTGTTTTCCATACAAAGCACTGCGGATGTCAGGTCAATAATCCCCAGCTTTTTATCCACAATTTCGCTAACCGGAATAGTATCATACTTTTTCGCTGCCGGATTTACCTTCGGATCACTGTCATAAACACCATCTATTGCTCTTGCCATTAAGATAATATCGCATTCCAGTTCAATGGCCCGAAGCGAAGTTGCCGTATCCGTAGAAAAGTACGGATGTCCGGTGCCGCCTGCAAGAAATACTACCTTACCTGCATGTAAATCAGTAAGTGCTGCATCTTTTGAAAAAAGGCTTGTCATACTTCCACATGCAAATGGTGTAAAAATCGTTGTCTCCATGCCAAGATAACGAAAAATATCAGATACATAAATACAGTTCATTACGGTTGCAAGCATTCCAATCTGATCCGCCTTTACACGGTCAATTGTTTCGCTTGTTCTGCCTCTCCAGAAATTTCCGCCGCCGATAACGATAGCCACCTCTGTCCCGTTTTCTACCAGCTGCTTTACCTGTCTGCCAACCTCCATGCAGGTTGCTTCATCAAAGCCCGTTTTCTTCTCTCCTGCCAGAGCTTCTCCGCTCAGCTTTAATAATACTCTGTGATAACTGGCCATACCGTTCTTCTCCTAACCTTATTCAAAAATATCATCAATCGGAACATCAGAATAGCTTAAGGAGCAGAAGCCTTCCATTACAGCTCCGTTGTTCATCTGTACAGACTTGGCTTTAATGTTTCCCTTAATAATTGCAGTGGAATCCAGAACAACAGGTCCTGTTACATCAATTTCGCCTTTCACAGCACCCGCAAGTACAGCGGAGGATGCCGTAATATCACCGATGACAACGGTCTTCTGTGCAATTTTTACGCTGCCCTCACTGGTGATGGAACCTTCCAGACGGTCTGTATTAACAAAGACCTCCGATGCCATGGAATTTCCGCTTACTTTGCCTGAAATCGTCAGCTTTCCAAGGCACTCGATATCACCATTGATGGTTCCCATAACCTCCAGCGAGCAGTCAGAGATGATACTGCCGTTGATTGTCGTTCCTTTTGTTATTACGGTAACCCCGTCTTTATCCTCTACACGCTCACGAAGCGGCTTTTCTTCCGGGTGTACATATACTTCTGATACCGGTACTTCCGGCTTTGCTGCTTTTTGTTCCATTACTTCTGTCGGCTCCGATGTAACAGAATCTTCTGCCTTTGGCTCATCTTCTAAAATATTTGCCAGTAATTCCTCGTCCACTTCTTCCTCACCCTCAGCCTCGGCGAATAAATCCAACTCCTCTTCTTCCGTCGGTGCTGTGGTATCAATTTCGTTTACTGCCTGTTCCAGTTCATCTTTAATATCCTTAAAAAAACTCATTACGGTACCTCCATATTTTATCGTTTTTACGGCACCCCGCCGTGATACGTTCTGCCCTTCGCGAATATTGTACCACATAATTATGCAGTTGAAAACACAAAAATGTAAAAAAAGCTGCCGCCGGTCACAGATTAACCCCCGGCGGCAGCCATCAGCAGCATAATTTTCATTCATAACTAGCAGAAGGCAAAAGCATACTGCCTTCTTCCTTCACCTTACACAGGATAAGCCTTGTTCTGTGTATCGGCAGCAGTAACATCAACCTTTGTTTCCTGAGCCTGTCTGTACTTGAAGAACTCAGTTGCAACCTGCGGGAACAGAGCGTAGGATAATACATCCTCATCCTGCTCAATCCATTCCTTACATTCTTCTCTGAACTTATCAAGCTGCGGCGGAATCAAATCTGCCGGACGGCAGGTAATCGGAGTTGCATCACCGATTGCCTTCTTCTGAACTTCTTTGTTGAACGGTTTTACAGTCTCACCGAATTCACCGGCAAGTACCTTTTTGGATTCCTTCGTAATCATCTTGTAGCGCTCACCCTGTAATACGTTCAATACAGCCTGTGTGCCGACAATCTGAGACGACGGAGTAACAAGCGGCGGTTCACCAAAGTCCTTACGAACCTCCGGAATTTCTGCAAGCACCTGATAGTACTTATCTTCTGCATGAGCCTCCTTCAGCTGGGAAACCAGGTTAGATAACATACCGCCCGGAACCTGATATAATAAGGTCTTGATGTTTACACCCATTACCTTTGGATTTAAGAGGCCGGTCTTTAAAGCCTCCTCCTGCATCGGACGGAAGTAATCTGCAATTTCAGCCAGCAGATTCTGGTCAAAACCGGTATCGTACGGAGTACCCTTAAAGGTTTCTACCATAACCTCCGTTGCCGGCTGCGAAGTACCCATTGAGAACGGAGACATCGCAGTATCAATCACATCCGCACCTGCTTCAACTGCCTTTAAATAGGTCATGGAAGCTACACCGGATGTATAATGAGTATGCATCTGAATCGGAAGCTTTGTACCTTCCTTTAAGGCCTGAACCAGCTCGGTTGCCTTATACGGAAGCAGCAAACCTGCCATATCCTTGATACAGATAGAATCTGCACCGAGGTCTTCTACTCTCTTTGCAATGTCCTTCCAGTAATCCAGCGTATAAGCATCACCCAATGTGTAGGACAGGGCGATCTGCGCATGTCCTTTTTCTTTCTTCGCTGCTTTTACGGCAGTCTCCAAGTTTCTTAAATCGTTAAAGCAGTCAAAAATACGAATGATGTCAATACCGTTTGCAATCGACTTCTGAACAAAGTATTCTACTACGTCATCCGAGTAATGATTATATCCGAGAATATTCTGTCCACGGAATAACATCTGCAGCTTTGTATTCTTAAAGCCTGCTCTTAACTTTCTGAGTCTTTCCCACGGGTCTTCCTTTAAGAATCGTAAGGAAGCGTCAAAGGTTGCGCCGCCCCAGCACTCTACCGAATGATAACCCACCTTATCCATCTTGTCGATGATAGGAAGCATCTGTTCTGTTGTCATTCTGGTCGCAATTAAGGACTGATGCGCATCACGCAATATTGTTTCGGTAATACCGATTGGTTTCTTTACCTGTTCTGCCATGACAATCTAACCTCCAAATAATTTTAAATAATCTGATTAAACTCCGAAAATAGCCATAAATACGCCGGCTGCTACTGCTGTACCGATAACACCAGCTACGTTCGGTCCCATTGCATGCATCAAAAGGAAGTTCGTCGGATCTGCCTCCGCACCGACCTTCTGGGATACTCTTGCTGCCATAGGAACCGCGGATACACCGGCAGAGCCAATCAAAGGATTTACCTTGCCATGTGTCAGCTTGCACATCAGCTTACCAAACAAAACACCGCCTGCCGTACCGATGGCAAACGCAATTAAGCCGAGTGCAACAATCTTCAGTGTAGTGAAATTCAGGAATTTCTCCGCACTTGTTGTAGCACCTACAGATACACCGAGAACAATAACTACGATATACATGAGTGCATTGGATGCGGTTTCTGCAAGCTGCTTTACCACGCCGCATTCCTTAAAGAGATTACCAAGCATCAGCATACCGATTAACGGAGCCGTGGAAGGAAGCAAAGCAACAACAACTACCGTAATAATGATTGGGAACAGAATTTTCTCTAACTTGGAAACCGGGCGAAGCTGTTCCATCTTAATCTTTCTTTCTTCTTCTGTTGTCAACAGCTTCATAATCGGAGGCTGGATAATCGGTACTAAGGACATATAAGAATATGCCGCAACTGCAATCGGTCCCATTAAATCTCCCTGTCCAAGCTTACCTGCAAGGAAAATTGAGGTAGGACCGTCGGCACCACCGATAATCGAAATCGCCGCAGCTGCTTTACCGTTAAAGCCGAGCAAAATGGCAAAAAAGTAAGCTGCGAAAATACCAAGCTGTGCTGCCGCACCAAGCAAAAAGCTCTTTGGATTGGCAATCAGCGGACCAAAGTCCGTCATCGCGCCGACACCCATAAAAATCAGAGATGGCAGAATGCTCCACTCGTCAAGCAGATAAAAGTAATGCAGTAAACCGCCCTCTTCCATGATTGCCGGATACATATTAACAAGCAGCATACCGAAAGAAATCGGAACCAGAAGAAGAGGTTCGAATCCGTGACGGATTGCTAAATACATGAAAAATAATGCCACAAAAATCATCAGCAGATTGCCCCAGCTTAAATTTGCAAACCAGGTCTGAGCTGCGAGATTCTGCAGTGTTTCGAGAATGTTCATTTAAGCGCTCCTCCCGATTAGTTTAAAGTAGCGAGAACTGCTCCTGCCTCTACCTGGTCACCGACTGCTACGTTGATGCTTGCTACAGTGCCGTCCTGCGGTGCAACAATTTCATTTTCCATCTTCATTGCTTCCAGAACAAGAAGAACTTCACCCTTCTTTACTGCCTGTCCTGCGTTTGCCTTAATACCTAAAATCTTGCCAGGCATCGGAGCATTTACCTTCACGCCGCCCTGTGCACCTGCCGGAGCTGCTGCCTTCGGTGCTGCCTTTGGTGCCGGAGCTGCTGCCTTTGGTGCTGCAACAGGAGCTGCGGATGCTACAGCTGCTCCCTCTTCTACTGTTACGTCATAAACATTGCCATTTACAGTAATGGTATAATTTTTCATTGTAATATCCTCCTATGATTAAGCTTTCTGCCATCTGGTTTTATTAATCTTACGAATGGAACGCACAACCAAATCACCGGAAACGGCATTGCCCTGTGCTTCTTCGTAAGCATGAATTGCCGCCGTAATTACAGCAATCAGTTCCAAATCATCCATCTCGGATGCATTGCCCGATTCGGACATATCCTGTTCTGCAACCGGTGTAACGGTCTGCTCTGCATTTTTTGCCGAAGCTGTCTTAGCTGCTTTTTTTGCCGCCATGTTCTTTTCCATTACGGAAATGTATTTAAAAAGCGAAATAACAAAGCTGATAAAAAGTAAGGTAAGAAAAACTACGGTAATGCCAATCAGTGTATTCACACCTGCATCTGCCAGAGGACCCTTAACGCTGTTCCACCAGTTTGAAACTGCGAATATAGTGTTCATGTGATACCTCCGTATTAAATTGTGCCGTGTTTTTTCGCAGGCTGTGTATCTCTCTTGGAATATAACATACCAAATGCATAGGAAAGCTGCTGTCTTACACTGTCTGCGGAAATAATTGCATCCACATAGCCACGCTTTGCTGCTGACTCTGCACTGCCCTGAAGCGCATCATAAGCATCTGCAGCAGACTTTCTTTCCTCTGTGCTTCCTTCCGGACAGAGAATCTGTGCTGCAAGCTCTGCATCCATCATACCGATTTTAGCACCTTCTACAGCAAATACCATATCTGCCCCAATGTGCTTGGAATTCATTACAATATATGTACTGCCAAATGCCTTGCCGGAGATAACGTTTACCTTCGGTACCGTAGCATTTGCAAATGCAAACGTAAGCTTTGCTGCCGCTGTTGCAATTCCTCTCTCTTCAGCAACGGTTGCCTTATAGCCGTTTACGTTTGTAAAGGAAACAACCGGAATGCCAAAAGCATCACAGAAGTTTACAAACTTTTCTGCCTTATAGCAGCCCTTTGTAGAAAGTACTGCTTCAAAGGTTTCGGATGCCTTGCCGTTCTCATCCAGAACTGCCGTACGGTTTGCTACCGCACCGATGGTCATACCGTCTAACTTAATAAAACCGGTTACCATTTCCTTTGCAAATGAAGACTTTACCTCAAAGAAAAAGTTATCATCCGAAAGATCGGCAAGTGCCTTTGCCGGATCTGCAGAAAGAACATCATACGATACTGCACGATTCAAATCGTCGGTGCAGTCAACCACTGCCTCTGCCTCATTGTTGGTCGGAAGAATGGAAACAAGTGTACGAATACTGCCTAAAACTGATGTCTCATCCTCTTCCACTACATCTACGACACCGCAAGCCGCCTGATATTCTGCCGACGCTGTATCACACTTTGCGGTATAATTGCCTTCCAGTGCGTTCGGAGAATTTACAAAAAGCTTTGCATCCTTCTTCGGCATGAAGGTAAAGTCGGAAAGGGATGCGGAAATTGCAGAACCGCCGCCGCATGTTCCGAATACTGCCGTAATCTGTGGAACTACACCGGATGCCATTGTCTGCTTCATAAAAATCTCACCGAAGCCTGCAAGTGCATCGGTTGCTTCCTGTAAGCGGATACCTGCACAATCTACAAGTCCGATGACCGGAGCACCTGTCTTCAGTGCCAGATCATACAGTCTTGCAATTTTTTTTGCGTGCATTTCGCCGACCGTACCATGCAGAACCTTTGCATCCTGACTGTAAACATACACCAGTCCGCCATCAATCAAGCCGTAACCGGTAATGACACCATCGGATGGAGCTTCCGTCTGCGGTAAATCAAAATCTGTGTTTCTCTTGGTAACAAGCGCACCGATTTCAACAAAGCTGTTGTCGTCAAGCAAAGCAGTAATTCTGTCTTTTGCCGACATTTGTGTTGAACTACCCATTGTTTAGCCTCCGTTTTATAATAATTAAAAATCAATTTTCTGCCGATTATAATTATAGCTCTTAAAATCAAGAAAAGCAAGAGAGAAAAAAATAAACTGAACAAAAAATTAACAAAGTTACATATCAAGTTCCCTGCGGATATTCTCCTGAGAGTATCCCTTTCGGTAGAGCCTTGCCGCAAGCTTCTGCTTTTCCTCGTATGTCAGATTGGGAAACGTCTCCTTTGTGACATGATACTTGTTAAGCTGTCTGCGGATTGCAGTAAATTCCGGTGACTCTTGTTCTTCCCCAGTCACCTCTTCTTCGTCACTGCCTCCTTCGCCATATGGAAAACAGTTCAAACCCTCATCCTTCATATGATAGTCCGCTTCCATTGCTGCTTCAATGTCCTCATCGGAAATTCCTTTTGTCTTCAAGTAATAAACAAGCTCTCTGCGGCTTTTTGTTGTCTTCCTGCCGCGAATCAGCATTCCTGCATAACGCACATCATCCAGATAGTGATAAGAATCCAGATATGCGATGATTTCCGTAAGAAGTTCCTCCGCATAACCATCCTTTCTAAGCTTTTCTGTCAGTTCCTTTCTGGAATAATCTCTGCGCTCCAATAACTGCATGGCACGCTTTTTCCCACAAAGTAAAAGTTCTTCCGCTGGAATTCCCTTTTCTTCCGACGTATCCTTCTCTATTTCATTCTTTCTCATAAAACTTCCTCTTTCTGCATATAGCAAAGACTGCCACAATATTGTACTGTGACAGCCTTTGCCGGATTTATAAAGCCTCTTATTATACTTTTTCTACTCTTCTGTCAAAGCAGCCTTTTTCCCTGCTTTTTCCTCTTTCTTTGGTGTATCTTCTTCCGCCGGAAGCAGACCGAACTTTACTCTGACCTTCTTTTCTACTTCCTCCATAATCTGAGGATTTTCCTTTAAGTAAAGCTTCGCATTTTCTCTGCCCTGACCGATTTTGGCATCATTATAAGCAAACCACGCTCCGCTCTTTACAATTACGTTTTCGTTTGCGGCAAGGTCTAAAATATCTCCTTCACGGGAAATTCCCTTACCGAACATGATATCAAATTCTGCTTCCTTAAATGGCGGAGCCACCTTATTCTTTACAACCTTAATTCTGGTGCGGTTACCGATTACCTCTCCGCCAGCCTTTAATGCCTCAACCCGTCTGACATCCAAACGAACGGAAGCGTAGAACTTTAAAGCACGACCACCGGTTGTTGTTTCCGGATTACCAAACATGACACCGACTTTTTCACGAAGCTGGTTGATGAAAATCACAACACAGTTGGAACGGCTGATGGCTGCGGTCAGCTTTCTGAGTGCCTGAGACATCAGACGCGCCTGTAATCCGACATGAGAATCTCCCATGTCTCCTTCGATTTCTGCCTTTGGTACAAGTGCTGCAACGGAGTCCACTATTACAATGTCAATGGCTCCGGAACGAACCATGGTTTCCGTAATTTCAAGAGCCTGCTCACCGTTGTCCGGCTGGGAAATATACAGATTATCAATGTCAACGCCGATGTTTTTGGCATATACAGGATCCAGCGCATGCTCTGCATCGATAAAGCCTGCAATACCACCGCGTTTCTGCACCTCGGCAACCATATGTAGCGCAACGGTAGTTTTACCGCTGGATTCCGGACCGTAGATTTCTACGATACGTCCTTTCGGAATACCGCCGACACCAAGTGCAATATCCAAGCTTAAAGAACCGGTAGGAATTGCCTCCACATTCATGTGGGCGGCACTGTCACCGAGCTTCATAACAGAACCTTTGCCGTACTGTTTTTCTATTTGTCCTAAAGCGGACTCTAATGCTTTTAACTTTTCACTATCTGCCATAGCAACCTCCATATTCGACCGTATGTTCTCGAACTTCTGTTCTTATCATACTGCCGTTTTCTATTTTTGTCAAGGAATTTTGTAACTAAAATCGAACAAATTTTCACCTTGTTCCTTTTCTGCGATTTCGGAACCTCTTAAAGTGTAACAGACCTTTTCCGTTCCGACAAGTGGTTTTCTTCAAAAAAAGCGGCCCGAAACCGTAAAAGTTTCCCGCCGCTTTTTGGTAGTATTGCACAATTCATGTTGCATTACATTCCCTTTGGATGAATGCTCTTCGGGTCATAGCCTGCGCTCTGCAGTGCCTTAATAATTTTCTCCTTATGCTCGTGTCCGAACGCCTCCATTGTAATGGTCAGTTCCACTGCACTGTTACGATTGATGCTGACAAACTGGTTATGGTCAAGGCGGATGACGTTGCCCTGATTTTCCGCAATGACCCTTGCCACGTTAAGCAGCTCGCCCGGCTTATCCGGAAGCAGCACGGAAACCGTAAAGATTCTTCCGCGCTGAATCAGTCCGTGCTGAACAACAGAGGACACGGTAATAACATCCATATTACCTCCGCTTAAGACCGAAACAACCTTCTTCCCTTCCGGCTCCAGATGCTTTAAAGCCGCCACAGTAAGAAGTCCCGAGTTTTCGACTACCATCTTGTGATTTTCAATCATATCAAGGAAGGCTACCACAAGCTCGCCGTCATCTATCGTAATGATTTCATCTACATTCTTCTGAACGTACGGGAAAATTTTTTCGCCCGGTGTCTTCACCGCAGTGCCGTCGGCAATCGTATCAATCTTAGGAAGCGTAACCACCTTTCCTTTACGAAGCGATTCCTGCATACAGTTTGCACCGACCGGCTCAACTCCGATAACCCGGATGTTCGGATTCAGCATTTTTGCAAATGTAGCCACACCGGCAAGCAGTCCGCCACCGCCGACCGGAACCATTATGATATCAACCGTTGGCAAATCTTTAAAGATTTCCATTGCAATCGACCCCTGTCCGGTTGCCACAACCTCATCGTCAAACGGATGAATAAAGGTCATTCCCTCTTTCTCGGCAAGTTCCATTGCATAGGCGCATGCCTCATCATAGACATCCCCATGCAGTACCACCTCCGCACCGTAATTCTTTGTGCGGTTTACTTTAATTAAAGGCGTCGTTGTCGGCATTACAATGACAGCCCGGCAGCCATACAATTTTGCTGCATACGCAACACCCTGCGCATGATTTCCGGCAGATGCCGCAATGAGTCCCTTTGCGCGTTCTTCTTCACTCATTGTACTGATCTTGTAATAAGCGCCGCGCACTTTGTACGCACCGGTTACCTGCATGTTTTCCGGTTTCAGATACACCTTGTTCCCGGTCATTTCCGAGAAATAATCGCTATACATCAGCTTGGTACGTGTAATTACTTTTTTGACTACTTCCGAAGCTTCCTCGAATTTTTCAAGCGTCATCATAGGTTCTGTTCTCCTTCCTCTGTCATCCCTTCAAACAATGCGTCCACAAACGCATCCGGATCAAACTTCTGTAAATCCTCCATATGTTCCCCTACACCGATATACTTTACCGGAACCGAAAGCTCCGCCTGAATGGCAAGTGCAATTCCTCCCTTTGCAGTTCCGTCCAGTTTCGTTAATATGATACCGTCAATCGGCGCTGCCGCATTAAATTCCTTTGCCTGCACAAGAGCATTCTGTCCGGTCGTTCCGTCCAGAACAACAAGCGTTTCCCGATAGGCATCCGGATATTCACGTTCAATCACACGTTCAATTTTCTTAAGCTCTTCCATCAGGTTTTTTTTGTTATGCAGACGCCCTGCGGTATCGCAAAGCAATACATCAACATTTCTAGCCTTTGCTGCCGTTACTGCATCAAATACAACGGCTGCCGGGTCTGCACCTTCCTTCTGTGCAATAATGTCAACACCGGCGCGGTGCGTCCACTCGGTCAGCTGTTCGATTGCCGCTGCACGAAACGTATCTGCCGCCGCAACCAAAACCTTCTTGCCGTCTGCCTTTAACTGTCCCGCAATCTTTCCGATGGATGTTGTTTTGCCTACTCCGTTCACACCAATCAGCATAACAACCGATTTCCGGTTTTCAAACTCATACGCATCCTCCGGCACCGACATCTGCTCCTTCATGCTGTCCATCAGAAGCTTTTTGCAGTCCTCCGGCTGCTTCGTTTTCGTCTCCTTCACCTTTGCTTTTAAATCGTCGATAATCTTTGTCGTTGCATTGATGCCGATATCCGACATCACAAGAATTTCCTCCAGCTCCTCATAAAAGTCATCATCAATTGCCGAAAAGCCTTTGAAAATCGAGTCCATACCTGAGGCAATGCTGTTTCTTGTCTTTGTCAGCCCCTCTGCCAGACGCTTAAAAAAACCTTTCTTTTCTCCCATAGCTGTCCTCCCTGTATTTCTATTATCGTTGTTCTATTTTTCAAGATTATCTTCAATCAGATTAACAGATACAAGCGTCGAAACACCCTTTTCCTGCATCGTAATTCCATACAGAATGTCCGCCGATGCCATTGTGCCTCTACGGTGGGTAATTACGATAAACTGTGTATGTTTTGTCAGCTTATGCAGGTAATTAGCATAGCGTCCGACATTGGGATCATCCAATGCCGCCTCAATCTCATCGAGCAGACAGAACGGCGAAGGCTTTAAGTTCTGGATTGCAAACAACAGGGCAATCGCCGTCAGCGCCTTCTCACCTCCGGACAGCTGCATCATGTTCTGCAGTTTCTTTCCCGGCGGCTGTGCAATAATACGGATGCCTGCCGTCAGCACATCCTCATCCTCCATAAGTTCCAGTGTTCCCTTACCGCCGCCGAACAGTTCACGGAACACAACGTCAAACTGTTCCCTGATTGCCGCAAACTTTTCTTCAAACTGCTTCCGCATTTCATTATCAAGCTGCTCGATAATCGTGCGGAGCTTTGCTTCTGCTTCCAGCAAATCATTGCGTTGTGTTGTATATAATTCGTAACGCTCCGAAAGATTTTTGTAATCCTCAATGGCATTGACGTTAACATCACCGAGCGCCTTAATCTGCCCCTTATACTCTCCGATTTCTTTTTTGGTTGCAGCATAGCCCGTAATTGCTTCATCGCGGTAACCCTTCGCAGATTCCACAGTAACTTCGTATTCCTCCCACATGTAATTGCACTGGGCATTCATTGCTTCGGTAATACGCTCTAACTGGTTGGAAAGACGGAACGCTTCCTTATCCAGTTCTGAAATTCGCTGGGACAGTTCCTCGCGTTTTGTAAAGAAGTTTTTATGTCCCTTTGTAATTTCGTCCTTCTTTTCCTCCAGTTCCTTTAATACCTCATTTAGACCGGATACAGCTGTCTTCCATGCTGCTACGTCCTCATGTGCCCTGCGAATACCTGCCTCCTGCTCCTCAATACGTTCCTTTGTCGTGCCTGCCTCCGCAGTAAAGGTTTCCTTTTCTTCTGTAAGACGCTTCTTTTCAGTCTGTACACGATGGATGTTTTCATCCGTAAACTGTATACTCTGCTCCAGGTTTGCTCCCTCCAGACGTAAGCTGGAATTCTTTTCGCTTGCATACTGCTCCAGCCTTCTGTCCTCTTCCAGTTTATGGCTGCATTCCTCGATGGTTTCTTTGGCTTCTTCTCTCGTCGTTTCGTTTTTCTTTAACAGTTCCTTTAACTGTCCTGAACTTACACGGTTCTCCTGATTCTGAAGTTCCAGACCGCGAACTTCTTCCTCAATGGAAGAATAAGCTTCCTTCAATGCATTCAGTCGCTCTTCCTCCTGATTAAGATTAAGTTTTGCCGTATTCTGCTCTAAGAACAGATTCTGCAGCTGCTCCTTACCCGCATTCATAGCAGTACGGAGTGACTCCCGTTCGGTGCGAAGCATTTCCCGTTCCTTTGTCTGTTCCTCTGATTGCTTTTTCCACACAGCAAGTTTTTTCTCGCCTTCTTCCATTTCTCTTCGGCGTCCGAGCAGATTGCTGTTGTTTTTATATGCACCGCCGGAAATCGAACCGCCCGGATTTAACTGTTCGCCTTCCAGCGTCACAATACGAAGCGAATAATGATACTTTCTGGCAAGTGAAAGCGCATGATCCATCGTATCTACTACCAGTATTCTGCCAAGCAGGTACTTCATCAGTTCATCATATTCCTTATCCGCCGCTACCAGCGTATGCGCATATCCGATGACACCCTGCTCGTTCTCTGCCTGCTCTTTGCTTCCTCCAAGCGCCTTTGTCGTAATGCTCGTGAGCGGAAGAAATGTAGCGCGACCGAATTTACCCGCTTTCAGGTATTCTACCATCTGCTTTGCAGTAGCTTCATCCTTTGTTACAATGTTCTGGATGCTTGCACCGAGCGCCGTTTCAATCGCTGTTTCGTAGCGTTTGTCCACCTTGATGATGTCTGCAACAACACCGATAATTCCGGCATTTTCCGCTTTCTTCTCCATGACCTTGCGGATACTGTTGCCATAGCCGTCATATCGCTCGGTCAGATTCCTGAGTGCCTCTAATTTCGATGCCTCTTCAATCTGGCTTCTTTGCAATTTTTCGATGGAAGAGCTAAGCAGAGACATCTTTTCCCTGATTTCCTGCTCCTTCGTTTCCTGTTCAGTAAGCCAGTTCCTTTGTTCCTTTATTTTTTCGGAAACTGTAAGAAGAGCTTCCTTACAGGTTTCTACCGCTTCTCCATACTGCGCCTCTTCCGACTTATGATGCAGTATTTTTTGTGCCATCTCCGCCTTTTTAATAGCATTCTGTTCTTCCAGCGTTTCGAATCGCTGCAGCTTTGTCTTAATCTCCGTATCCTGATTCATTACCTGCAGTACAAGACGGTTGCATTCTTCCATCTTCTGCGTACACTCTGTAATACGCCCACGGATTGCGTCAAGTTCCTCAAGGCTTGCTTTCTGACGCTCCTTTAATTCCTCCATGGACGCTTCCAGTGCTTTTCTTTCTTCCTCATGACGGAGCAGTTCCTCCTGCTTACCGGAAATTTCGGTTTCCAGTGCTGTCTTTCTCTGCTGATAGTGGGCATCACTTAAGTGCAGGGACGAAATTTTCTCCTGCATCAGCGTAATTTCACCTTCCCGCTTCTGTATCAGCATCAGAAGTTCGTTTTTCTGCTCCTTCTTTTTATCAATGTCAGAGGAATACTGTTCCAGTTCTGCCTCCAGGCGCTCGTATTCCTGCTTTGTACTGTCATACTTAGCTCTGGTATCCTCAATATCACCGTTTACAATTCCGGACTTTTTATCAAGCTCCTCCCTGGAAGCCTCGCTTCGCTCGTAATCCAGCAAAAACAGATTGATTTCAAGCCGTTTCAGGGCTTCCTTTAATCGCAGATATTCCTTTGCCACCTCCGACTGCTTCTGTAACGGTCCAACCTGCTTTTCAATTTCGGACAAAATATCCGTAATTCGGGACAGATTTAACTGTTCCTCGGCAAGCTCCTTTTCTGCCGCTGCCTTTCTTTTTTTATACTTTACGATTCCGGCAGCCTCATCAAAGAGTTCTCGTCTGTCTTCCGGCTTACCGCTTAAAATTTTATCAATCTGCCCCTGTCCGATAATGGAATAGCCCTCTTTACCGATACCGGTATCCAAAAACAACTCCTGCACATCACGAAGCCTGCAGCTGTTTCCATTAATCAAATATTCGCTTTCTCCCGAACGGTATACTCTTCTTGCGACCGTAACCTCTTCATAGTCAATCGGAAGCTTGTGGTCTGAGTTATCCAGTGTAATTGCAACATAAGCATACCCCATCGGCTTACGAAGCTGTGTTCCGGAAAAAATGACATCTTCCATTTTACTTCCGCGCAGCTGCTTTGCACTCTGCTCGCCAAGTACCCAGCGAACCGCATCCGCCACATTACTTTTACCGCTTCCGTTTGGTCCTACAATTGCAGTAATTCCGTCATGAAACTTAAACACAATTTTATTTGCAAACGATTTAAAACCATGCACTTCTATGCTTTTTAAATACATACATTACTTCCCCTGTTTCCAATCTTGATATTCGCCGGCCTTTAACTTTAAAAGTGACTGATATGCGGCGTTTTGCTCTGCTGCCTTTTTTGTATGTCCTGTTCCTGTCTGCATCGGATACTTGTCCATATACGCCTGTACCATAAAGCTTTTATTATGATCCGGCCCTTCTTCAGAAATAAGTTCATAGCGAAGTGTTCCACGGAACTCATTCTGAATGATGTCCTGCAAAATAGTCTTACTATCAAAAAAGAGCTTCTTATGCTCAATATCATTTAATACATAAGTCAGAACAAACTCTTTTGCACTAGTAAAACCACCGTCCAGATACATCGCTCCGATGACTGCCTCAAACGCATCCGATAGAACGGAATCCCGTTCTCTTCCGCCAGTTAAATCTTCGCCCTTTCCAAGCAGCAGATATTCTCCGAGCTTTACCTGTCTTGCGCTTGCAGCCAGATTTACCTCACAGACAAGACTGGCACGAAGCTTTGTCAAATCGCCTTCCTCCTTCTCCGGATACAGCGTATATAAGTAATCGCTGGAGATAAGTTCCAAAACAGCATCTCCCAGGAACTCCAACCGCTCATTATCCGAAAGCTTCGGCTGATACTTTTCATGCGCATACGAGCTGTGTGTCAGCGCATTTATAAGCAGTTCCTTTTTCTTAAAGCAATAGCCGATTTCTTTTTCAAATTTCTGCAATCGTTCCTGCTTCATATAGAATGCATCCTCCTTTCAAAAAAAAGGCTGCTGACTCATATCAACAGCCATTTTTGAGCATCCTGCGCTCACATTATTAGCTTAATGCGTTTTTAATCTGTTCTACTGCATCGCCTACCGTTACAATATTCTCGGCATCTTCATTTGCAATTTCAATGTCAAATTCCTCTTCCATTCCCATGATAATCTGGAAAATGTCGAGAGAGTCCGCACCTAAATCATCCACGAAGGTAGTCTCCATTGTAATTTCGTCAGCGTCTACATTTAACACCTCGCTGATAATCTTCTGAATCTTTTCAAATTCCATTGTGTTCTGCATCCTCCTTACTCTTCATTTTTAGCAATATTTTCTCTGATCTTTTCACTGATATTCTGCTCCGTATAAGCAATACACTGTAAAATGGAGTTTTTAACCTCCTTGCTCTTGGAGCTTCCGTGCGTCTTCACGACAAGACTGTTTAAGCCAAGCATCGGCGCACCGCCGTAGTCGGTGGTATCCATAGATTTGAGCGTCTGCTTCAATGCAGGCTTTACTAACAGCGCACCGATTTTGCTACGCAACGAGGACATCATACCTTTCTTGATTTCCCCGACCAGTGCATTTGCGACACCTTCATAAAGCTTTAAAATCACATTTCCGACAAACGCTTCACATACAATGACATCTGCATATCCATTTGGAATTTCTCTTGCTTCTATGCTTCCGATAAAGTTAATATCGTTGCAGTTCTTTAACATAGGATATGTCTCTTTTACGAGCATATTCCCTTTTTCTTCTTCCAAACCAATATTCACAATTGCCACTTTGGGATTCTTTACTCCCATGACGTGTTCCATATAAACGGAACCCATCTTTGCAAACTGTAACAGGTGGGATGGTCTGGCATCAACGTTTGCACCGCAGTCAATCAGAAGCGATACTCCCTTCGTCGTAGGAATGAGCGGCGCTAACGGCGGACGCTCCACTCCTTTGATTCTGCCGACAACAAGCTGGGAACCTACCAAAACAGCTCCGGTGCTTCCTGCGGACACAAAGGCATCTGCTTCCTGTTTTTTTACCAGATTCATACCGACAACAATGGAAGAGTCTTTCTTTCTGCGGATTGCCATTACCGGTGCTTCGTCGTTGGTAATGATTTCGTCTGCATTGACCACTTCGATTCGATCTGAGTGATCCTGATACTTCTCTAATTCTTTCTGGATCAATGCTTCTTTTCCAACGAGAAATACCTTGATTCTTGCATCCTGCTCTACCGCAAGGACAGCTCCCTTTACAATTTCCGATGGTGCATTGTCACCACCCATTGCATCGACTGCTACTCTTACTGTTTCGTTCATAACGCTCCTCCATGCTATCCTGTCAGTTTCTATACACACTATACTAGATATCTATATAAAAATCAACAAGTCGATTTAAAGTTTTCGATAGAAAAATGACTTTGCAGTTGCAAAACCTAATGTGGAAGCCTGAATAATCTGCTCCGTAGAGCCTACAAACAACATTCCGTCCTTTTTCAGGGAATCGTTGAATTTCTTATAAATTTCAACTTTCGCCTCTTCCGTGAAGTAAATTAATACATTGCGGCAGACAATCAGGTCACAGTCCTTCGGATACGGATCCTTTAACAGATTATGCTGCTTAAACTCCACACAACGCTTTACCTCATCCGATATTTTGCAGGTATATTCATTGACCTGAGTCACATACTTCTTCATTAAATCCTGAGGAAGTCCTTTTAAGCTCTTAATATTATATAATCCGTTTTTCGCCTTTTCCAATACCTGCTTATCAATATCCGTTGCAAGAATTTTAATAGCAGACAGCGGCATATGTCTGGAAAGCATCATGACAAGGGAGTACGGCTCATCACCGGTGGAGCATGCAGCACTCCAGATTTTTAATGATTTTGTTTTTGCCATCAGCTGAGGAAGAATTTCATTTTCCAGAATTGTCCACTGTTCCGGATTGCGGTAAAATTCCGATACGTTAATCGTAAGATAGTTGACGAATTCTTCAAACATTGCTTTATCCGCCTTCAAAGCCGCCACATAGTCTTTATATGTATGGATTCCGTTTTTTGTAATCAGGGAATCAATTCGTCTGCGCATCTGCTTTTCCTTATATGCATTTAAATCAATCTGAGTCAACGCAAAAATCTGCTTTTTAAAACCTTCGTAATCCTCCATTACTGCCACCTCCTAAGTTCCGCATCTCATTTCGTTTATAAAACTTAAGCGGACACAAGGTCCGCTTAAGCCGTCTGCACCTTATTAAGTGCGCTATTTACCTTCCTGTTATTCTGCAGACTCTTCTTCAGCAGCCGGTTCCTCAGCCGGAGTTTCCAGCGCCTTCATGCTCAGACTAATCTTCTTATCTGCCAGATTGAAGTCTACAATCTTCGCTGTAATTTCCTGACCAATCTTTAATACATCTGCAGGCTTGTCTACATGGTTTCTGGAAATCTGGGAAACATGCAGAAGTGCATCTACACCAGGTACCAGTTCAACAAATGCACCAAAATCAGTCATACGTGCAACCTTACCGGTTACCACATTACCTACCGCATAATCTGTTTCTGCATTTGCCCAAGGATTCTGATCCTCAAACTTTAAGCTTAAGGCAACCTTCTCGCCGGAAATGTCTTTAATGAAAGCACGAACACTGTCGCCGGTCTTAAATACCTTCTTCGGATTTTCTACTCTGCCCCAGGACATTTCGGAAATATGAAGCAGACCGTCTACACCGCCGAGATCGATGAAAACACCGAAATCGGTAACATTCTTAACGGTACCTTCTACTACATCGCCAACATGAATTCTCTCAAAAAGTTCCTTCTGAAGCTCTGCCTTCTTTGCAAGAAGAAGCTGCTTACGGTCACCGATAATTCTTCTTCTCTTCGGATTGAACTCACTGATTACAAATTCAATTTCCTGATCCTTATACTTGGATAAATCCTTTTCATACGTATCGGATACAAGGCTTGCCGGAATGAATACTCTTGTTTCATCCACGATAACGCTTAAACCGCCTTCTAACACTGCGGAAACCGGAGCAGTTAAAACTTCCTTGTTGTTGAAAGCTTCTTCTAATCTCTTGCTTCCCTTCTCTGCTGCAAGTCTCTTATAGGTTAACAATACCTGACCCTCGCCATCGTTTACCTTCAGAACCTTTGCCTGCATCTTGTCGCCTTCTTTTACTACTGTGGTTAAATCCACATTCGGAGTGTTTGTGTACTCGCTTCTGGTAATGATACCGTCAGCTTTGTAGCCTATATTTAAGACAATTTCGTCTTCTTTAACACGAATCACAGTACCCTCGACTACCTCTCCGTTGTGTATTGTCTTAAAAGACTCCTCCAATAATTGATCAAAACTTAATTCTGACATGCTGGTATGAACCTCCTTGATAATATTGTTTGGGGTTGATGCCCCTGCTGTAATACCTACACTACGGAATGATTTAAACGAAGTTAAATCAAGGTCAGTAAGTTTCTGTATAAAGTAAGTATTTACACATTGCTGTTTTGATATCTCATACAACTTACGTGTATTTGAGCTATGCGCACCACCGATGACAATCATTGCGTCCGATTCCGCCGCCAAGCTTCTCGTTTCGCTCTGACGCTCTTCTGTGGCACTGCATATCGTACTTAAAACAAGTATATCATAACCCTTTTTAGCTATAATTTCAACTAAATCTTGAAATTTCTTGCTGTTAAATGTCGTCTGGGCTACAACACAAAGCTTTTCCTGGGTATTTAGTCCTAAATTTTCTGCCATTTCTTCGTTTTCAATGACAATTGCCGGACTATTACACCATCCTAAAATTCCCTGTACCTCCGGATGCTTCTCATTTCCGATGACTACAATACGTCTTCCGCCTGAGCTCTCCTGTTCCACAATCCGATGAATTTTTTTTACAAACGGGCAGGTTGCATCCAAAACCTCATGAGCACTGCTTTTCATCTGCTCATAAATCTCTCTTGAAACGCCATGGGAACGTATAATCAGTGTTCCCGGAGTTTTCCCTTCCCATTCTTCTTTAGAGTTTACCACGCATACACCTTGTTTTGCAAGTGAATTTACAACTTCTTCATTATGAATCAGCGGTCCGTAGGTGTAAACCTGCTTTCCGAGTGCCTGCTGCTTTAACACAAGCTCCATTGCGCGCTTCACTCCAAAACAAAAGCCTGCGCTTTTTGCTACCTTTACTTCCATCTGTTATACTTCCATACTTAATTATTTGCGATACCACTATCCTATCATCTGTGTTTTTCTCAAAATCACCTGTTCAATCGCAGCTACCGCTTCTTCAATACTCAGATCCGAAGTATCCACCTCGACGGCATCCTCTGCCTTACGAAGCGGAGAATTTTCCCGCGTCATGTCGCGTTCATCACGTGCTGCAATTTCCTGCTTTAAAACTTCATAATCACAGTTCTCACCTTTTGCCGTCAGTTCATCAAATCTTCTTTTTGCGCGAACTTCAACCGATGCCGTCAGATAGATTTTTACATCAGCATCCGGCAGAACTGCCGTACCGATGTCACGGCCGTCCATCACAACACTCGTCTTTGCCGCAAGAGCCTGCTGAAGCTCTACCAGCTTCTCCCGCACCTTTTTGTGCACGGAGGTTGCCGAAGCCATATTGCCGACCTCCTGTGTCCGAATCACCGAGTTGACGTTTTCTCCGTTTAACAGTACAAGCTGTTCACCATCTTCATACAGGATGGACACATCAATGTTCGGAAGCTCCTTCTCAATAGTTACAATATCGTCAGGCGCGATGCCATTCCTTAAAATATAGAGTCCGATGGCACGGTACATCGCTCCGGTGTCTACATAAACGATATCCCGCTTTTTTGCAACCGCTTTTGCGATTGTACTTTTTCCGGCTCCTGCCGGTCCGTCAATGGCAATATTGATATGCTTCATTGTCTGTCCTCTCATTCTGCCGCAGGTTGAACTGCCGCGCAATTATTTTAATACTGCGAATTTCCGGCTGCATAGCCTGTTGACCATGCAATCTGCAGATTATAGCCACCGGTCATCGCATCAAGGTCTAACACCTCTCCTGCAAAATACACCCCCTGTACAAGCCTGGACTCCATCGTAGCCGGCTGTACTTCCCTGACGGAAACTCCTCCCTTTGTAATGACAGCCTCCTTGTAGTCACGCAGACCTGAGACATGCAGCGTCAGACATTTTAATACTCCGACCATACGCCTGCGTTCCTCTCTGGAGATTTCATTGACCTTCTTGTCCGAAGGGATGCCGCTTCTTTCCACAATAACATCAATCATTCTCTGCGGCAGAAGATGCTCCAGGGAATTTTTATACTGCTTATTCTTTGCTTCTTCAAAATCCTTTATCACTCTTGCATCCACCTGTTCTTCCGATAATGCCGGTTTTAAGTCAATCTGAAGTTCCGGAAGAGGATTCCCTTTCTGAAGCTCTGATGCAATATAGCTGCTGGCGCTTAAAATCAGAGGACCGCTGACACCGAAATGTGTAAACAGCATTTCTCCGAAATCAGCATATAATAGTTTTCCCTGCTGCACCAGCCGGATACCAACATTTTTAAGGGAAAGCCCCTGCAGTTGCTTTACAAATTCTTCTTTTATTTCTACTGCTACTAAGGATGGCTGCAAGGGCGTTATGGTATGCCCGAGTGTCTTTGCAAAGCGATACCCGTCTCCGGTGGAGCCGGTACTCGGATAAGAAAGACCTCCCGTTGCAATGATGCAGGCATCCGCTTCCATCTCCTGTCCTTTCCTTCCGAAAACAATCGAACGGAATGCTCCGTTTAGCTCTTTCACCTCGGTTACCTCGGTATTCAGATAAAGCTGCACACCAAGTCGTTCCAGTTCCTTTTGCAGTACTTTGATTACATCCGAAGAATGGTCAGACCTCGGGAAAACTCTGTTACCGCGTTCTATTTTCAGCGGCAGACCGATTTCTTCAAAGAAATTCATGGTCATTTCATTATCAAACAGATGAAATGCACTATATAAAAAACGCGGATTACTCATGACCTGTTTCATCAGTTCCTGCATGTCACAGGCATTTGTCAGGTTACACCTGCCCTTACCGGTAATAAACAGCTTTTTTCCAAGCTTTTCGTTTTTTTCAAACAGATGAACCTCATGACCGCACCGTGCAGCCGCAATCCCGGCAATCATACCGGCAGGGCCGCCGCCTATGATGACTACTTTACTCATATCGTAACCAAACCTTTCCCCTTGACAGCACAAAAAGTCGGTAAGCACCTTAAAACTTCATAACAATGCTTACCGGCTGATAAATACTTCGTCTATTCCGATTTCAATATGCCCACTCTGGTAGGCGCCGCCCTCTACACGATAAATAACACCCGAATACTCCGGAAGATTATCCAACAGGCTCTGTCCGATAGCATCCAGAATGACACCTTCCACACTGGCCCCGACATTACATACCGGTGTGGAATCCGCACAAAAACTTACAATAATATTTTTTCCCTCGGTAGTAATGCTGTCAATCTGGATGTAAAAATAATCATCCTCCATGGCATCGATTACCTGTTCCATAATCAGCTCGGGCGTCAGCTCGCTTTCTACATAAACAAGCGCTGTAACGGCCTCTTTTTGAAGAGTTTCGGAATTGAGGGTATATATCACGATTTCCTTTGTATCTCTTGGGGCAAGTGTCGGTTCATCCGTCGGAAACGGTGTCTGCGCATTTTCCAAAGTATTCGTGGTAACATCCGGCAACGGAGATTCTGTAGGCGTTACTTCCTCCGACGGTCTTTCCTGTGGCCGGCAGCCGGACAGCACACAGGCAATAACAACTGTTAATAACATAGTAATACACTTTTTCAGTCTCATGTGTGCTCCTTTCCATAAGCTGGCCGTTTCCTGTCATTTTTCTTCCGCCACAACTATACATGGAAACTATGTCATTTGTATGTTATTTTTTCGTCATTTTCATGTTTTTTCAAAATTCTATTTTGCTTTTAATATACTTTTGTTCTTCACAATATAATCCACAAGAGAAACCACCGTGAGCACTAACGACAGCCAGATAAAAATCTGCTCCAGCACGGAAAACCATGCAGTATCCAGATGCAGAATCAGAAGAATACACATAATCATCTGTGACGTTGTTTTTAACTTGCCCCAGTAGCTTGCTGCCAGCACAAGGCCGTTATCCGCTGCTACCAGACGAAAACCGCTGATAATAAACTCTCTTGCAATAATGACAATAATAATAACCGCATTGACATAGCCAAGGTCCACAAAGCAGATGAGCGCCGAACAGACAAGCAGTTTGTCCGCCAACGGGTCCATGAATTTTCCGAAGTTTGTGACGAGGTTATGCTTTCTTGCCAGCTTTCCGTCTACCGCATCTGAAATACACGCAACTACAAAAACGACAAGTGCAATATAATTGCTGTACGGAATCCCGTCCCACAAGAAAAAGAACAAAAATACCGGTATCATACAGACACGAAAAATTGTAATTTTGTTTGGCAGATTCATAGTTTTTCTCCTTTTTCTTAAATTGATTCGTCCAATTCGGAAATTGCTTCTCCAATCAGGTCATATTCCTTTGCCTGCGTAATTTTCACATTCACAAAATCACCCGATAAATAGGAATCTTCCGAATGTACAAAAACATATCCGTCTACATTCGGTGCATCCATATAGGAACGTCCGATATAAATATTATCCTCCGGAAGCTTTCCTTCTATCATAACCTTTAACAGCGTTCCTACCTTTTCGTTACCTCGTTTTTTAGAAACCTCCTGCTGTAAGCTCATCAGTTCCTTCTGGCGTTTCAGCTTGAGTTTCTTTGTAATCTGACCCTTCATCTTCGCTGCCGGAGTATTCTCCTCCTTGGAATAGGTAAAAACGCCGAGACGTTCAAATCCGGTATACTTTACAAAATCAAGGAGTTCTGCATGCTCCTCCTCCGTTTCCTGCGGGAAGCCGGTAATCAAAGAGGTTCGGAGGGCAATGTCCGGAATTTCTCTCCGAAGCTTTGCAATCAAAGCATCCAGCTCCGCGCGGTTCGTACGACGGCCCATTCTCTTTAACACCGTGTCTGCCGCATGCTGAATCGGCATATCCAGGTAGTGGCAGATTTTCGGCTCTTCCTTCATCGTCTGAATCAGTTCATCGGTAATTTCCTCCGGATAACAGTACATCAGGCGAATCCACTCAATTCCGTCAATGGCACAAAGACGTTGCAGCAGTTCCGGAAGCTTCTTTTCTCCATATAAATCAATTCCGTACACAGTAGTTTCCTGCGCAATCAGAATCAGCTCCTTCGTGCCGCCTTCTGCTAAAAATTCTGCTTCTTTTATAAGCCGTTCCATCGGAATACTGCGGTAATTTCCGCGAAGAGACGGAATAATACAGTAAGTGCAATGCTTGTCACAGCCCTCGGCAATCTTTAAATAGGAATAGTAGCCACCGGTTGTATTGACACGCGCGGTTTCCGGCAACGGAAGCGCATCAAGATCTGCATAGCACTCTGTCTGCTTCCCCTCCAGCACTTCCCGGATGACCTCAACAATTTTATCGCTTGCCGTTGTACCAAGTACTGCATCCACTTCCGGAATTTCCGTAAGGATTTCCTTCTTGTAGCGCTGTGCCAGACATCCGGTTACAATCAGCGCCTTTAATCTTCCGGTCTTTTTATATTCCGCCAGCTCTAATATCGTCTGGATACTTTCTTCTTTTGCATCATGGATAAAACAACAGGTATTCACTACTACAATATCTGCTTCTGTCTCCTCATTCGTCAGAGAAAAACCATTGTCACGCAACAGACCGAGCATAAATTCGCTGTCTACAAGATTCTTATCGCATCCTAAGGATACAAACAAAACATTCATCTAGTTTCCGCCTTTCTTCTGTGCCGAAATCAGACAGTTTTTCATGAGCATCGCAATTGTCATCGGTCCGACGCCTCCCGGCACCGGCGTAATGGCTCCTGCGACCTCTTTTGCCTCATCAAAGTCCACATCCCCGCACAGCTTTTTACCTTCCATGCGGTGGATACCGACGTCTATCACCGTGGCTCCCGGCTTGATATATTCGGCTGTAATAAAGCGCGGCTTCCCGATTGCCACAATCAGAATATCTGCACGCTTTGTTACTTCCTTTAAATTCTTTGTTCTGGAATGACAGATTGTTACGGTTGCATTTTCACGCAGCATCAACGCCGCCATCGGCTTTCCGACAATATTGCTTCTTCCGACAATCACACACTCCTTCCCTTCCGTTTCAATACCCGAACGGTGCAGCAGTTCGATGATGCCTGCCGGAGTACACGAAACAAAACCATCCCTGCCAATCAACAGATTTCCCACATTGACCGGATGAAATCCGTCTACATCCTTTTCCGGTGCAATGGCAAGCAGCACCTTTTCTTCCTTAAGATGTTTCGGAAGGGGAAGCTGTACCAGAATGCCGTCCACTTCATCATTTTCGTTCAGGCTGTGAATCAGCGAAAGCAATTCTTCCTCTGTTGTTTCCTCCGGCAGCTCGTATGCCATAGAGCGGAATCCGACGTATTCACATGCTTTTTTCTTATTTCCCACATAAACGGTCGAAGCCGGGTCGTTTCCGACCTGAATCACCGCAAGTGTTACTGTTTTTCCGTCTGCAAGCAGTTTTGCAGTCTCCTCCTTGATTTCCTCCTTCAGTTGTGCCGATATTGCTTTTCCGTCAATCAATTCTGCCATATGATTGCCATTCTCCTTTCAAAATACGCTTGAAATTCGTTTTGCTTCAATGAAATCTGTAACCTACATTAACGGTGCGAGTACGCGAAGCACCGCCTGCACCAGACGCTTCGGAAGTCTTGCATGAAGCATGGATTTTTCCTGCCTCGTTGACCTCTCCATCAGCTCTGATAAATCCTCCTTGACTGCAGCGACTACCGGCGTTTTATAAAAGAACGTACCGCATTCAAAGTGCAGATACAGGCTGCGGTAATCCATATTGATTGTGCCGACCACCGCAAACTTGTCATCACAGACAAAGGACTTTGCATGAACAAAGCCGGGGTCAAACTGATAAATTTTAACACCGCCTTCCACGAGCTGCGGATAGTAGGACTGTGTCAGCAGAAATACATACTTTTTATCCGGAATTCCCGGTGTAATGATACGGACATCCACACCGCGCTTTGCCGCAAGAATCAGGGCTGTCATCATTTCGTTATCTATGACAAGATACGGCGTCGTCATATAAATATAATCCTGTGCCGCATTAATCATATTCAAATAGACCGATTCCGAAACCGGCTCTCTGTCAAGCGGAGAATCACCGTACGGCTGTACATAGCCGTTGCTTTCACATTTTCCCTCCTGATACCGGTCCGGCATATACTGCGTGATATCCTCGTCTTTGTTTCCGCGAATGCTGTTCCAGGTTGTTAAAAACATCGTCGTCAGATTCCAGACCGCATCACCGCGAAGCATCACACCGGTATCCTTCCAGTATCCGAAGCGCTCCTTTTGATTAATGTATTCATCCGCCAGGTTCCATCCACCCATAAAACCGGTATGACCGTCAATGACCGTAATTTTTCTATGGTCACGATTATTCATTACAAGCGAAACAAGCGGCACCACATGATTGAATGCCTCACATTTAATTCCGAACTTCTCAAGCTTCCGATAATACTTATACGGAAGCAGCGCTACACAGCCGGCATCGTCATAGAGAAGACGCACATCCACACCTTCTGCCGCCTTCTGCTTTAACACTTCCAGCACACTCTTCCACATCATATCGTTTTCTTCGATAATGAAATATTCCATAAAAATATAATGTTCCGCTTTTTTGAGCTCGCTAAGCAGCACCGGGAAACAGTCCTCACCGCTTTTATAATAATAGGACTCCGTGTTTTCATATACCGGAAAACGGGCACAGTCATTAATATATTTTACCTGTCCATAGGCAGACTTGTCCTCTTCCTTTATCTTCTGCATAATCTCATCTTTCTGCGTCAGATACGGCTGAAAACGCATGGAAGCCTTGTCCATCACATAGCGCATTGCCTTGGTCGGACGTTTATCTCCGAACATCAGGTACAGCAGGCCGCCAAACAGAGGAAAAATCAGAATCGGTATCGTCCATGCCAGCTTATATGCCGGATTGTCTGCTTTATTAATAATATAAAGAACTACAAATACACTGATAATCGTCAGAACCATGTTCAGCACATCGGAATACTCCGTCAGTTTTGTAAACATGCTCAGTCCCCAGACAATCTGAATCAGTATCAGCACTACCACAATGATAACCCTGCTCATTAACGGCTTAAAAAATTTCACAGCTGTCCCCCCTCTGTAAGTAAAAAGCGAATTCATTCTACACTATTCTACCTTACGGCATGAAAAAAGTCCAGTCATATCCTATTATCTTTTTGTAACCAATTTATAAACGATTCATATACTGATATTAAATCACGCCATATGAGGTTTCACTTACATGGACTATAGTAAAACGCACTATTATAAGTTTTCCAATTCCACTCCTGTCTCCCAGAATAAATCCACCATCCCGGATTTTGAACGGGACGATATGCCTGCCATGTACGGGACCGGAATGCGCAATGCACAGCAAACAAATCAGAGAACGGTCAACGATGTTCCTGCTACCCGGAATATGGAAACCGAAGAACCTACCGCTCCTGAATATCCGGTAGATGAAAATGTTCCTGCGGAACCTGGCTTCGGTCCGATTGGCCCTGTTACGCCTGCCCTCCCTTCGGAGGAAGAAGAAAATGTTCCAGCAGAGCCTGGCTTTGGTCCGATTGGTCCTGTTACCCCATCGCTCCCTAGCGGAGGAACCACTCCGACGCCTTCCCGTCCAAGTACCGGAGGCACTACTCCGACACCTTCCCGTCCGAGTCTCGGAACAGGAAATATTCTCTGGAGCTGGGCATTTTTATCTCCTGTTTTTTCTAATATTGCTTCCGTGGCACAGGCACGCTTTTACAATGTTGCAGCCATCCAGGAGCCGGTGGACATTTACATCAACGGTCAGCTTCTTGTTTCGGATCTGGATTACAGCGAATACACTGACTTTCTGTATATCATTCCGGGATACTATACGCTGACTGTTTACAGCCGTACCAACCTCGGCGCTCCGATTATCAATGAACGCGTCAATTTTGCAAGAAACTCTACCTGTCTGGTAAGCATTCTTGGCGACTACAACAGCTTCCGCCTGCAGTTTATCTGCTAGCTTTTTTAGCGCTGCCTCCTTCGTGTGCGCAAGAAACGGGACACTCAGCTTCAAAACCAAGTGTCCCGTTTTGCTTTTTAAAATAACACGTAAATTAACGTCAATAACAGACCGATGCAGAACAGGAGCAATCCGAAGGATACCCCTCTGGCCACAAGACTATAGGTTGCCCCCATCTCTTCTCTTCTTATAGCAAGCTCATTGACAAAAGAAGTTTCAATCGGACGCTTTCTGCGGAATGTACAGTTAAGCACCACCACGATTCCGTCAAGGAATGTGCCGACCGCATAAGTAAAGCCTGTCCCGACTGCCACCGGACGATGCTTTTTCTTTGGTCCGAACACTTTCTTTCTAAGCAGGAATACGATTCCGTCAACCAGCTTATCACACACTCTGCATACGAAGGCACAGACAAACGGCAGAAACTTAAGTACAACCGGCTGATAAACACTCTTCTCCAAATCAAACCACTCCGGCAGACGGTTGACATAAACTTTTTTGTTTCCTTCCTTTTTCATCAGCAAGGTACGAATCACACCGAAGTACAGAAGCAGACCGATGCTGATGGAAATAACGGCTCCCTTCAGATTTGTCCATGTAAAGTAGTGCACCGTTCCGTGATGTGCTCCTGTTGCCGCTGCTTCTGTCAGCACACCGAATTCTGCAATCCGGTCCATAAACAAGTTTGGCAGCAGACCGAACACGAGCAGTATAAGAGCCGGGATTAGTACAGTCACTAAGGTAAGAGGCTTACAGGACGGTTCTTCCTCTGCCTTTCCCTTTTCGATAAACACGGCAAAGTACAGCTTTAACATATAAGCAAGCGTCATACCGCCGGTCACGAGGAACATGATTTCCATTGCCTTCACAAAGTCGTAGCCTGCACTTCCCACGATTTCTTCCAAATATTCCACAAGACTTTCATGCAGAAGCGTCTTGCTTACATAACCGCTGCCGAGCGGAATGCCGGCAATGCTGAATGCACCGATGCCAAACGCCAGATGCAGCAGCGGCTTGTTTCTTCCATAGCCACGGATTTCATTCAAGTCAAGCGACTCCGTCTTCATCATAATCACACCCGCGGTCAAAAACAGTACCAGCTTTATTAACGAATGATTTACCATGTGAAGCAATGTTCCGTTCATTGCAAGCGTGTTGCTTTCTAGCAGCGTGAACATGGAAATACCGACTAAAATAAAGCCCATCTGCGATACGGACGAACACGCCAGCGTTCTCTTAAAGTTGACGGAAAACAGTGCCAGAAAAGCGCCCGTAAACATCGTAAGAATACCAAGCACAAGCAGAAGCATTCCCCATGTTTCGTTTCCCCGAAACATCGTTCCGGTCAGTACAAGGATACCGAAGATACCCATTTTTGTAAGAACACCGGACAAAATTGCCGATGCCGGAGCCGGAGCCACGGTGTGTGCCTTCGGAAGCCATACATGTAACAGAAACAGACCTGCCTTTGCTCCGAAGCCGACTAACATCAGGCAGCCGCTGATAAATAAGCGTGTTTCCAATGCAGCCGCTTTTCCTGCCACCCCTGCCGAAATCTTCTTTGCTGCAATCATCACAGGAATTTCCGACATGGTCACGGTTCCGATTTCATCGTACAGCATCATCAGTCCCATCAGCATGACAAGACCACTGATTACCGCGATTCCGAGATACAGATTTCCTGCGTGGATACCCTCCTTTTTTTCTTCCTGAATGACCCAGACAAACGAGGTAAAGCTCATCAGCTCGAAGAAAATAAACGTCGTATACAAATCTGCGGAAAGAAGTACTCCAGCTACTGCTCCGAGTGTTACAAGCCAGAACAGATAATATCGGTTACGGTTTCTTTCCTCCTTCAGATACTCTTTGGAAAAAATACTGGTTGCCAGCCACATAAACGAGGCAATCAGCACGTAAAGCGCACGAAACCCGTCCAGTTTAAACTGAAGTCCCATGCCGCAGAATTCTGTAACCGAAGCGCAAGCTTCACCTCCGGCAAGCACAGAACCGGTCAGTACGCCGGCAAAGATAAGCTCTGCAACCGCAAAAGCCCATACAACATAATCTCTTGCATTTTTGCTCTTTCTTCCGGTCAGATAGGAAACAATGCCGCCGAACATCGGAAGAAACACAGCTAACATCATAATAACATTCATTGTTCTTCCTCCCTTCTACAGCAATCCGGACGCCACCTGCTCCAGATAAGAAACAAGCGGAGTGGAAAACATTCCAAGCAGTACAATGACAACGCAGAGAATTACCATAGGCACCTTCATATAAGCGTTCGGATCTTCGACCTGAGCAATCGTTGCTTCGTTAAAGCCAGGTCCCGGGAAATACGCCTTAATCACAATGGAAAACAGATAAACCGCCGTCAGCACCGCGGAGATTAAAAGCACCGCGATTCCGACCCACGCAAGCGGCTCCGGATTCTCTGCCGCGGCCGTCAAAAGATTCCATTTGCTGATAAATCCCGCTGTCATCGGTACACCGGTCAGTGCTGCCGAAGCCAGAGTAAAGCATCCGAAGATGACCGGCATCCTTCTGCCAAAGCCGAACAGGTCATCGACATAATTCTTGCCTGTCTTATAGAGAACCGCACCGGCCACATAGAACAACGTAATCTTGATAATGCCGTGAAATACCATATGCGACAATGCACCAACCATACCGGCGGTCGACATCATGGAAGCCCCGAAAATCATATAGGACAGATTGCTGACGGTCGAATAAGCAAGTCTTCTTTTGAAGTGCTGTTCCTTCAGTGCCATAGACGAGCCATACAAAATCGTAAACAGTGCCACAGCCATAATGACACGCTGTGCCCATGTATTTTGTAAAAAGCCCGCGCCAAAGGAATAATAAGTAATTCTCAGAATTGCAAACGCACCGGCATTAACAACGGCTACCGCATGCAAAAGCGCCGTAACCGGTGTCGGTGCAACCGAAGCCGTCGGAAGCCATCCGTGGAACGGGAAAATAGCTGCCTTTACACCAAAGCCGAATACCATGATGACATATACAATCCGAAGAATGTATACCTGATTCTCACTTAAGAACTCTCCCAGGACACCGCCGAAGGTAAAATCCATCGTCCCGCTGAAGATGTACAGCAGAATCATCCCCATGAATGCAAATGCCGCACCGCCCATCGAATACAGAACGTATTTACGTCCTGCGAGAATACTCTTCCGTTTCATACCGTGCATGACAATCGGCAGCGTAACAAGCGTCAGCAGTTCATAGAAGAAATACATCGTAATCAGGTTTGCGGAAAATGCAATACCGACCGTCACGCCATAGGTCATAATGTAAAAGGCAAAAAAAGTATTTTCTCCGCCCTCGTGCTTCATGTATTCGAAGGCATAGCAGCACGCAAGCGGCCATAAGAATGCCAGCAGGCCGGCAAATACCTTGCCAAGTCCGTCCAGTGCAAAACAAACCGGCAGTGTTTCCGAAATTCGAAACAGTGTCATCGGGCCTACACTATCCGCTCCGACAAGCAAACCGAAAATCATCAGCGAGTTAAGGAGCGCACATGCCATAACATACAGCTCTCTGGCACGACGCCTTTCAAATTTAAATAACGGTATCAGCGCTCCCGTAAGGATAGGGAACAGAACCGGTAGTAATAATAAGTAATTCATCTCTGTCACCCTCCTTCTACAGCAGCATGCCAAGCTGCGTTACAATACCTGTAAAAAACTCGACGAGAGCATTCGGGAACATACCGAGAAGTACTGCCGCAGCAGCAAATACTGTCATAGGAACGATCATCAGACCGTTCGGCTCCTTCTTTTTCAAAGACGCGTAATCATACTCCGCTCCCGGGAAAAATCCCTTGATTGTAATCGGCAGCAGATAGCCGGCTGTTAAAAGTGCGCTGAGAAGCAGTATTACCGGTCCAAGATATTCTACGATTCCGGTTCCGGAATCCAAAGCGCCAAGGCACAGATACCACTTACTGATAAAGCCGCAGACCGGAGGAATACCGACTAAGCCGAGAGCTGCAATCGTGTACGTCCACATCGTTACAGGCATTTCCTTACCGATTCCGACCAGTTCCTCTACCTTTGTCTTCCCGGTCTTGTAAATAACAGCACCGGCATTTAAGAACAACGTACACTTCAATACAGAATGATATATGATGTGCAGTAATGAACCGATGAGCGCCACCGGATGAAGCAGTGCGATGCCAAACAACACGTAGGACACCTGACTGACGGTGGAATACGCAAGTCTCTTCTTAAAAATCTGCTCCTTGTATGCTAACATGGATCCCATAAACACCGTAATCAGTGTCAGGACAAGGAACGCATACTGCACCCAGGTTCCCCGCAGGTTATCTGCACCGACCAGATAATAAATGACACGCAGAATGCCAAGCACGCCGGTCTTTGTAATCATACCGGATAACACTGCCGATGCCGGAGCCGGGGCTACCGGATGTGCCGAAGGCAGCCAGCCGTGCATCGGAAACATACCTGCCTTTGTACCAAAGCCGATAATTAACAGAAATACCGCAAAAAGCAGAATGCCCTGCTTGTCTGCCGGAATGCCGTTACTAAATACTCCGCCGGGTACAAATGCAATCGTTCCACCGGATACCGAATAAAGGAAAGCGAAACCGAAGACTGCCAGCGAAGCACCTGCCACCGAATAGTACAGGTATTTCTTTGCGGCAAAAACGGCTTCCTTTGTCATGGTATGCAGTACAAACGGCACCGAAAGCAGCGTCATAAACTCATAAAACAGATAAAACGTAATCAGGTTGCCGGCAAAGCCTACTCCTGTCATCACGCCGAGCACCATCAGATAGAAACCATAGAATGTGTCTCCCGAAAGGCTTCTTGTATGTTCCTCTTCATGCTCCGCATTTTCCTCATGTTTCATGTACTCAAAGGAAAAGATACCGACAAGCAGCCATACAACAGACAGAAGTCCGGTAAAAAGCTTGGAAAGCATATCTGCCTTTAGCAGTACCGGAATCGTTTTCGTCAGGTTCCAGAGCACAACGGCATCCGCTTTCGCCGTCCATGCAGACACAGTCAGTAAAAGATTTATCACAAGCACAGCCGTCACAAAAATACAACGGTTTTTCCGGCTTATTTTCCCCTTCCTCGAAATCATCCAGAGTCCGCACAGAACAGGGAAAAATACAGGTGCTGCAAATTGTAATAGTTCCAGTATTTGATTCATCTTACTTATCACCTTTCTCTATAGTTCCCTATGAAAACATTGCCAGGCCGTTCCGTATTCCAGCGATAATCGGATCGGAAAAAATGCCGAGTATCAGATTCAATACCATAAAGCCTGCCATGGCAAGTACGAATGTCGGCGCATTTTTCTCAGAAGTACGCTTTCCTTCCGGTGTATAAATGCAGATAATTGCGCGGAAAAAATAAATGACATTTAAAATCGTACTGATTGCCAGTGTTGCAAGAGTAACCACCAGCTTCGGCATTCCGATTTCCACTGCTGCAGATGCAAACAGTATTTTTGAAATAAAGCCGCCGAACAAAGGAATACCAATCAGTGAAAGCGCCCCCATGGTAAATGCTACGCCGGCCAGACGGTTTCTGTAACCGGAACCCTTTAAGTCACTCCATTC
This sequence comes from Lachnospiraceae bacterium, assembly GCA_051880375.1. Taxonomy (GTDB): domain Bacteria; phylum Bacillota; class Clostridia; order Lachnospirales; family Lachnospiraceae; genus SIG299. The sequence goes on along the minus strand of JBJENV010000041.1, from coordinate 26,537 downwards.
CAGCTTCTCACCGGATACCTCGGATAAACCGCCCAACGAAATAAACAGCATGGATTTTGCAATACCGTGCATGAGAATGTGGAACACAGAGGCAATCACACCTGCCATGCTTCCAAGTCCAAGCCCCATATAAATATAACCAAACTGGGCAATCGACGAATATGCTATCATCTTCTTTGCATTCTTCTGCCGGACTGCATTGACGGAACCCATCACCATCCCGACAATGCCAAACACATACAGCACATCGGTAATCTTGTACCGGAGGATGACCTCCCAGCCGATGACACGGAAAAATACCTTAAGCAGCAGGAAAATATACGCCTTCGTTACAAGTCCGGATAATATTGCACTGGAAGACGGTGCGGAATAGCTATGTGCATCCGGCAACCAGGAATGGAACGGATACAGTGCACTTTTAATCGCAAGTCCCACACTGATTAACGCAATAATTGCTGTCAACGGCTCCTCATAGCGTCCTTCCTGCAGCATCCCGGCTATTGCATTCTGAATATCCGGCATCAGAAGATGTCCCGTAACGTCATACAACAGCGTGATACCGATCAAAACAAGACCGGAGCCAATCAGGCTCATAATCATGTATTTGGTAGACGCGAGAAGTGCACGTCCGGTGCCCTTAAGCATAACCAGACCGCAGGCGGCAATCGTATTAATTTCGATAAAAACATACGCAGTAAAAATATCATTGGTGTATACCAGCGCAAGCAGGGAGCTTGTCAACAAATTAATCAGGCTGTAATAAAGATTCTGCTTGCCCTCCGGCACATGGTGCTCTATGTACTTTGCTCCCGATACTACTGCTAACAGCATCAGCACGGAAAAGAACAATGCCATAATGCCTTCCAATACACCGGCACGCACTTCGTTTCCCCATGGAGCCGGATAATGCCCCATCATATAGGTAAAACTATCTCCTGTTGTCACAGTAAAATAAAGCACTCCTGCAGACATCAGCGCAACTGCCGTCAAAAGAATCCAGGAGAGATATTTTGCCGCTTTCTTAGGAAGTACCGAAGAAAGGACACCGCATAACAGGCATGCAACAATACTGAACAGAGGGAAATTCCAGATGAAATTCATATTACTTTCCCTCCTTCTTTACGATTCTCGAAATTTCATCAATATCAAGTGTGTGATATCTGCGGTAAAGCCTGATAGTAAGGCTCAGCATCACCGCAGTAACACTGACGGAAACTACAATACCGGTCAGTACGAGTCCGCTTGGAACCGGATTGATATAGGCTTCCGTTTCAGTCACACCATCCACAACAATCGGAGCCACTCTTCCTTCAATATAGCCCTTTGCGGCAAGGAATAAGTAAACCGCCGTATCCATGATGTTAAGTCCCATGATTTTTTTAATCATGTTTCTGTGTAACAAAAGTGTTGTAAAACCAATGCCAAACAAAATAATTGCTACTGTTTCGTAATAATTGGAAAGCAGTCCGGTAAATAGTTCACCCATGCTACATACCTCCTTTTCGGAAGAGCGCATAGAAGCTGTACATGGTACATGCCACTACCATTCCGACACAGATATTTAACGGCAGAATCAGACCTGCGCTAAGCAGTCTTCCCGGAGTTCCGGCAGAGATAACACTGTCTAAGTGGTTTGCTCCGGTAAAGAACGAATAGCACTTTGAAAGCGCATAAAATCCAAGTGCCGTAACAGAAATCACGGAAAATGTCTTCGCTGTGAAGAAACGCTCCGTCTTCTTAAAGCCAAACGCATTCAGGTAAAGAATCAGACCGGCCCCGATGATAGCGCCGCCCGAGAAGCCTCCGCCCGGAGACAGATGTCCGTTGAAAACAACATAAATGCCAAACAACATGACAATCGGCACGAGAACTCTTGCCACGCGCTGCAAAATCACGTCATTTTTCGGCTCATAAATACGATCATTTGCTTCCGCCCTTGCTTTCACGTCACCGTCCTTGGCATCAATGCGAAGCAGAATCAGTACACAGCACGCTGCAATAAACAGTACATGAGACTCTCCGAGTGTATCAAATGCACGGTAATCAAGAATCATCCCGGCAACGATGTTTACCGCACCGGTTTCCTCCATTCCCTTCTCTATGTAACGTTCCGAAACTTCATTGTTTGCCGGGTTGTCCGGATTTCCGAACTCCGGAAGATTTGCTACAGTGGCAAGCAGAAATACAATCACCGTAACACAAATAACAACCGATAACAGCTGATACAGTTTTCCGAAGTACTTGACACCCTTTGTTTCAGGCCATTCCTTATACTTTGAAATCATCGTGTCTGCCGCTTCTTTTTTCTTATTCCACTCTGCTTCCACAAAAAACTCTTCTCTGATACGTACCGCTGTTTTCTCTGTTTCAATTTCGTAACCGGCTGCTTCCTCTGCCTTCCCGTCACCGTTTACAAAATGAACCAGCTTCCGCCATGCTGTTTTTTCATAATCATCTCTGATCCGGCTCATCGTCTTCTTCCTTTCCGTCATTCATCGCATGAATTTTCTTTAATGTAACGAAGAACAGGACACTGGTAACACCTGCTCCTACTGCCGCTTCCGTAATCGCAAGGTCCGGAGACTCGAGGATAATCCAGATAATCGACATAATCACACTGTATGACATAAAAATTACAATCGATGTGAGAAGATTTTTAGACAGACACACCGAAATTGCGCACACGATTAAAAAGGTCAGCAGAATAAATGTAAAAAACTCCATTATTCGTCCACCTCACATTCCTTTTCCAAGCCCTCCGGGTTTGTCGTAACCTCCAGTCTGGCAATCAGATGACTGGCTACCGGACTTGCAAACCACAAAAAGACAATAATCAATACAAGCTTTAATGTGGTGAAAGAAAGACCATGCAAAACCGCCACGCCAAGCAAACAGAGCATCAGTGCAAACGTATCACACATTGCCGCGGCATGCATACGATTCAGTACATATTTGAATTTAAAAATACCATATGTAGCAATGCAAACAATCGCCACACCGGAAACTAACAGTGCAGCCGCCAGAAAAAATCTAAACCATTCCATTCTGTTCCCCCTCCTTTGTGCTTTCTTCCTTTTTCTTACGCTCTACATAAACGCCCATATAAACCTTTGTCAGTACAACTACCGCAAGGAAGCTGATCATTGCGTAAATCATGGCAACATCTACCAGATAGCCCTCATGCAATAGTACTGACATCATGGCAATAATAATCATTGTCATAGTACCGATCATGTTAATGGCCACAATACGGTCGGAAATCCTTGGTCCGATAATTGCACGTATCAGACATAAGAAAATGCAGACCGCCAGAACTATCATGCAGCCTACCAGTAATGTATGAATCGCCTGTTCCATCATGTTATCCTGCCTCCTTTATCTTTTGTGACGTTTTCCGCTATTTTTTGAAGCCCGGCTTCCGTTATGCTCTTCCATGTTTCTCAGTTGTCTGACAAAAGTGGAATCTTCCATCCCCTCTGCCATTTCCTTATCCAGACAATGTACCAGATATTCGTTGTCCTGCAGGGTAACCGTGATAGTTCCCGGTGTCAGCGTAATCGAATTGGCAAGCGCAGCGCGGCTGGTTTCCTTTTTTAGATCCGTCTGAAAGCGCACCAGTTTCGGCTCCACTTCATACTTGCTCGTCAGAATATAGAAGATGACCTTTGCATTCGCCTTAATGATTTCCCAAATCAGCGTCAACACATAGCGGATCACTCTAACTACATTCCGAAGCGCCACTAAGTCCTTCTTCGGACTGTAATCCATAAACCTGCATACAAACCAGTACAGCAATGCGGAAATGACTGCTCCGATAAAGAAAATCTCCCATGTGAACTGTCCGTTAAAGATAATCCACAAGAGTAAAAATACTACATACATATCTCTCACTTCCCTTTCCGGTATATTAATAGAAATTTATCTTTTCACAAAACCTTGTGTATTATACTACCCTTTTCAAAGATAATCAAGTTAAGTTTTATTTAGGTAGTTTTTCATGTTCTTCAGTGCAGATTTTTCCAGCCTCGATACCTGTGCCTGGGAAATATGGATTTCTTCGGCAACCTCCATCTGTGTCTTTCCCTGAAAAAAACGGAGATCGATAATCATACTCTCCCTTTCATTCAGTTTGCTCATTGCCTCCTTGATGGATAACTCCTCAATCCAGTTTTCCTCTTTGTTTTTCTTATCGCTGACCTGGTCCATCAGATACAGCACATCACCCGAATCCGAAAACACCGGCTCATAAAGAGACATCGGACTTTGAATTGCATCAAAGGCACTCAAAATATCTTCTCTTGGAATTCCGGTTTCCTTTGCGATATCTTCGATTGTAGGTTCCTTATCCATCCGCTTTTGAAGCATATCTTTCGCATAGATTGCCTTATAAGCAATATCACGCAGGGAACGGCTCACACGAATCGCATTATTGTCCCTTAGGTATCTTCTGATTTCTCCAATAATCATCGGAACTGCATACGTGGAAAACTTCACACCCTGCGTAACATCAAAATTATCAATCGCCTTCATCAGCCCGATACAGCCAATCTGAAACAAATCGTCAACATTCTCATTGCTGCCTGAAAAACGCTGTATGATGCTGAGCACCAGTCTCAAATTTCCCTTAATGTACTCCTCCCTGGCTTTCTTATCCCCCTGCTTTATCTTTAAAATCAACTCTTCCTTTTCCGCATTTCCGAGAAGCGGAAGCTTTGCCGTATTCACCCCGCAGATTTCCACTTTATAGACCGCCATAAAAATTTCTCCTGCCTTTCCAGTTCTGTCTTACATAAGAATGCGCAGTTTGGAAGGAATTTATACGGTGAAAATCTATAAGTATTCAGCGGTTGAATGAGGCGGTTGTTTCTTATCAAATATTAAATTAAGTATCGAAGGGCTTGCGCATCAAAATAGCGCCACACACCCGACAAAAGGACATCGGCACAGGTTTGTATGCCGGATAACGGACACTCGTGTCCGCCCCCGTCACACAAACCTGCGCCGGTGTCCTTTTGATGCTGCATTTGCGCTATTTTGATGTGCAAGCCCCTTATACACTTCTTAAAAATTCATATTTATTGAAACAACCGCCTTTTTCAAGCCCCCGAATAAATATGATAGTTTTTTCACCGTATAAATTGCTTCCACACAATAAAGGGCTTTTGCCGGTGTGTAAGTGCCGCCGAAAGCCCCTCTTCCTAATATACATCCATTGTTCTTCTAGAAAGTGTCTCCTTTTCACTCAAACTTCAGCATTTCCCGCTTGAGCCGCTTCATTATCTTCTTCTCCAGTCTCGATATGTACGACTGCGAGATTCCGAGCAAATCGGCAACCTCCTTCTGTGTTTTTTCTTTTCCGTCACGGTTTTCCAGCCCAAAACGAAGATTAACAATCGTTTTTTCACGTTCATCTAAGTTGGCGAGCGCCTGTTTCAGCATACGCTTATCTGCTTCCTCTTCCATGCTGCGGTACACACAGTCCTCTTCGGTTCCAAGAATATCGGAAAGCAACAGTTCATTGCCGTCCCAGTCTACATTTAGCGGCTCGTCAATCGAAACCTCCAGCTTTGTCTTATTGTTACGGCGCAGATACATCAGAATTTCATTTTCGATACAGCGCGAAGCATAGGTCGCAAGCTTAATATTTTTGTCCGGATTAAATGTGTTAATTGCCTTAATCAGCCCAATGGTTCCGATGGATATCAAATCCTCTACGCCTACTCCGGTGTTGTCGAATTTTTTGGCTATGTAGACGACAAGTCGCAGATTATGCTCCACTAACAGAGTTCTCGCCTCATAGCGTCGTTCTCCGCTCAGTGCATTGACCGCTTCCTGCTCTTTTTCAGCAGCTAACGGTGCAGGAAGTACTTCTGCACCTCCGATGTAATGAATTTCCCCCTTCTTTCCCCAAAGAAGTTCCCAAAGTTTCGGTACCATCCGAAACATCACTCTGTTTGGTATTGATATTTTAATCAGCACAACGCTCCCACCCTTCTTCTCATGATGCCGCAGCTTCCTCTAAAAGACCGCAATGAAAAATGATCTGATATTCCTTACCCTGATACAGCTTTTCCTGTCCAGAAGCCGCAATCACTCCGGAAAACTGCCATGTTTTTTGCTGCCACTGAATGCTGACACGGTCAAACATCATCCCTTCCAGCATTCCGTTTTCTTTCCCTACACTGTGAAACGGAATATACTGCAGTTTCTCCGGTTTGCTTTCCTTACAGTACACAAGAAAATCACGCAGAATCGACTCATCCACTAAAATCACAGGCCGGTGATAAAACGGGTCATACAGGCGATTTCCGGTATCCATTAGAGCCGTAGCAAGAAGTTTTCGGTCTCCAAATTCCAGTACGGTTTTCGCTTTCATATGTTCCTCTTTCCACTGAATCCGGCTCTGTCGCTCCAAAAGCAGGCAGCCTGCTGCGGCTGTCACACAGACAACCAGAACTGCCATTATGTCTTTTCCGGTAGTCTGCGAAACACCGGAAAGCTGAAATATCGATACCATCGACAATAGCATCGCGCAAAGTATGCTGCCGAAAAGAAAAAATAACAGACAGTGCCAGAATATTTTCTGCTTTCCGAATGCAATTCGGTTCACTGCCACAGCACCCAATGCCCCCAAAATTCCGGTAAGTACGCCCGGTGCTCCTTTCAGATAAAGCAAAAGACAGCCGGAAGCAGAAATTGCTCCGACAAACGCCGCAAGCAGACACCAACCTGTTCTATATTGTCTGATTATGTACCTGAGCAGAAACAGTAAAAATAAGTCCATCCAGAAATTCATAAAGAAAAATACATCCATATAAATAATACAGTACAAGCTTCACCTCCCGCTGTGCAAAATGGAATTCTTTTACATTTGATTATAGCGGACTTCCCATGCGAAATCTGTCGAAGCCGACGAAAAAATTCTCAAAATCATTCGACAAAAAAACCTCAGAAGTCGTGAGATTTCTGAGGTTTTTTGATACTTGTTCTATTTATTCGTTTTATTTATTTGTTCTGCCTCTCTGTAAAAACTCAGGAATCTTGATACCCGTACCATCAGAAGAAGCCGGTGCTGCATTGCTCGGTGCACTGTAGCTCGTCGGTGTCGGCTGTGGTCTTGATGTCTGAGCCTGTCCTCCGTTAAGCGGACGGAAAGGACTTCCTGTTGCCGTCTGTGTTCCTGTGCGAGTGGTATAGGTATTGTTCTGAGGTGCGGAGCCTAAACTGTAATCAAACTTGGCTTCCATGCCGCCCACCGGCTGGTTGCCGTATAACGGGCGCTTTAAAAAGTCCGGTGTAGCCGACGACCGCATAGTAGACGGCTGCGGAATGGATACTGCATCAATGCCGGTTGCAATTACAGTAATCGTCGCCTGATCTGGTGCATTTTCATCAAAAACCGCACCGAAAATAATATTGGCATCGCTTCCAGCGAGATCATGTACATAATTTGCTGCCTGGTCTGCTTCAATTAAGTTAATATCACCCGATATGTTAATGATGACATTGGAAGCCCCCTGAATGGTAGTTTCCAGAAGCGGGCTCGAAATTGCCTGCTGGACAGCGGAAATACACTTGTCCTCTCCTGTTCCGACACCGATTCCGATATGTGCAATTCCCTTGTCCTTCATGACTGTCTGAACATCCGCAAAGTCAAGGTTGATAAGTCCCGGAACATTGATTAAGTCCGTAATACCCTGAACGCCCTGCTTCAATACTTCATCTGCCTTCTTTAATGCCTCCGGCATTGTGGTACGCTTGTCCACAATCTGAAGAAGCTTATCATTCGGGATAATAATTAACGTATCTACATTATGACGTAAGCGTTCAATACCGCCGATGGCATTGTCCATACGAACTTTGCCTTCAAAGCGGAACGGCTTTGTTACGATACCTACCGTGAGGATACCCATTTCCTTTGCAATCTGTGCTATGACAGGAGCTGCACCTGTACCGGTACCGCCGCCCATACCACAGGTGACAAATACCATATCCGCACCGCGGATTACCTCAGCCAGTTCTTCTCTGCTTTCCTCCGCAGCCTTTTCTCCCTTTTCAGGTTCTGCTCCGGCACCAAGTCCTCTTGTCAGCTTTTCACCGATTTGAATACAATGCGGTGCCTTGCAGTTTTTCAACTGCTGCTTATCCGTATTGGCGCAAACAAACTCAATGCCCTTGATGTTTTCCTCTATCATGCGGTTCACTGCATTATTACCAGCACCACCGACACCAATTACCAATATTTTTGCTGTAGCTTCCGACTCATTACTCTTAATTTCAAGCAAGGGATTCTCCTCCTTTTAATTTTACTTCTATCCTTACGCTCTGCCATACGACATTGCACAATATCTAGTGTCAAAAAATAAATAACCCATTAACCCTATACTATATAATATAGTTAAATCCTATATTAATCAAGCACAATTTTCATTTTTTTTATTTTTTTCTTTTTTTCTGCCCTATTTCAGTATCACATCCTGATTTTCTTTACTGTAGCTTCTCATATCCAGCGTTCCCGACCGCCCTTTCGCCGCTGCTAAAATTCCCTGCAATGCCGAAAGCTGCAAATCATACATATCCTTTTTTCCAAGAAGCACCTTAATATCGCCGCATACTAACGTAACCTCATAATTGGAGTCAAATATGATTGTTTCTGCCGGAATATCGTATTGCAGCAGCAGCTTTGTGATATCCAGAATTTTCGTAAACAGACTCTGCTTCTGTACATGCAGTTTTTCATACAGAACAATCTCATCAAATTTCAGTCCTACAATAAGCGGGACCCCATTCAGCCGTTCTGCTGAGCTTTCCACCACAATGCCGTCCTTATCAAAGTACATGTACTTTCCCATGATTTCCACACAGCCGGTCACAAGCTTTTCATATACCTGCACCCGCACCGCCTTACTGTTTACAACGGTTACATCATACTCCTCTATAAACGGAATATCTGTCCTTGGAAATAAGCTGTGCTTTAAGAAGAAGCCATAGGTGTTTTGGGTAACCGCTGATGAAGAAAGTAATTTGGTAAATTCCTGTTCCGTATATCTGGTCAGGCCCTCGTATTCGATTGTTTTCAGGCGGGACAGATTATACCCCCAAACTAACACCGCCGCAAGAAACAATACCGCTAACAGCGCTATCATCAATCCGGAAGGCACTCCTTCTCTTTTATCCGCCTCTTTCTTTTCCGTCATATCCTTCCTCATTTCTCATTCCGTTTTTATCAATTATGCCTTATGTTCTATCTGTCCGGAAACTCCGAGAGCAATTCCCATTTCCATCAGAAGTACCATAAGCGAGCTGCCTCCATAACTGATAAACGGAAGCGGAATTCCCGTTGCCGGCATGGAGTTCGTGACAACCGCAATGTTTATCAGCACCTGCAGAGCAATATGCGTCATAACACCTACCGCAATCAGGCTTCCATATAAATCCGGTGCATTGACCGCAACCACAAACAGTCTCCAGAGAAGCAATACAAACAGTAAAATCACTGCAATTGCCCCAAACAGTCCAAGCTCTTCGCAAATCACCGAAAAAATCATATCGTTATGCGATTCAGGAATAAATCCAAGCTTCTGCATGCTCTGGCCAAGCCCTTTCCCCCAGAGTCCACCGGAGGCAATGGCATATAACCCCTGAAGTGTCTGATACCCTTTTTCGTGCGTTTCCACATTCAGCCAGGCATCTATTCTTTCACCGCGGAAGCCTTCGCCAAACACAATAAATGCTGCGACCGCTCCGATAAACAAAAATCCACATACAATAAAGTAGCCTTTCTTTCTGCTTGTAACAAAGCAGATAACAACAAAAATACCGGTTAAGATAATCGCAGTACTTAAGTTTTCTATCACAACCAGTCCCAGTAACGGTCCTACATAAACCATTGCTCTGAAAAATCCCAGGAACTTATCCAGCCGTTTTGGGGCGATATAAGCAATATAGGCCGTCAGAAGAATTACACAGATTTTTGTAATTTCCGATGGCTGAAAGCTTCCGATTCCCGGAATTTCGAGCCAACGCTTTGCGCCCTTGATTTCGTCGCCGACTGCAATTACCAATATCTGCAATGCCACACAAAGCAAATACAACAGATAAATCGGCCTTACCCTGATAATGGGAAGAGGCTTAATATATATGTGATAATCTATCTTGGATATGAGAATCATAAGCGGAATACCCACCAGCGCAAAAATTCCCTGCTTACGTAGAAAATGCGTCGGGTCGTTATAATATTTGGTGGCATTATAGGAACTGGTACTATAAATCATAACCAGTCCAAAGCATACAAGAAAAATTGTCAAGAACAACAAACTATAATCGTATGCTTTGTATTTTTTTATTTCTTTTCCCTGTATCTGCTCTGCCATGCTGCTCCTCGTTTCTGATATTCTGGTCCACTCTACTTTTGCTGCGTCATGCGAAGCGTTTTCCCCGCTCACACTTTTAAGGAAGCTTATGTACATACTCCTTAAATATTCTGCCGCGCTCCTCATAGTTTTTAAACATTCCCCAGCTTGCGCACGCCGGAGAAAGCAGCACCGCATCTCCCGGCTCCGCATGATCACTACAGAACCGGAGTGCCTCTTCAAACGTATCCTTTAATACGACCGAAGGAACGCCAAGGCGATTTGCAGCTTCTGCAATTTTCTCTTTCGTCTGTCCGATTAAAACAAGATGCTTTACCTTACCGTCAAATGCCTGAATCCATTCTTCATATTCCGAACCCTTATCATAACCGCCGCCGATTAAGAGTGTCGGTTTCTTCATTGCCTGAATTCCCTTGATTGCCGCATCCGGATTTGTTCCCTTGGAATCGTTGTAATAATCTACACCATTTTTTGTTGCTACATATTCAATCCGGTGTTCCACCGCATGGAAGCTCAAAAGTCCCTTACGAATGTACTCAAGCGGCACTCCCATACAGACTGCCGCAGCAATAGCTGCCATTGCATTTTCATAATTATGCGTTCCGATGATATGTAATTCTTCCGTTTTGCAGATTTCCGTCCTTGCTGTTCCGTCTGCATAGTAAATACGGTTATCCTCCAGATACAGTCCTTCGCTTAACCTGTGTGCACTGGAAAACCAGAGAATTTTAGACGGCAGTTCTTTTGCACGTCTGCGAAGCTCCGAATCTTCGTAGTTTAAAATGCAGGTCTGCTCTGCCGTCTGGTGCTTTGCCACCTCAAGCTTCGCCTGAATATAGTTTTCCATCGTATGATGCCGGTTTAAATGATCCGGAGTAATATTTAAAATCATACTGACATCCGGTCGGAAATCCTCCTGTACGGTTTCCAGCTGGAAGCTCGAAAGCTCTGCTACCGTTACCGAATGTTCCGTCGTTTCCTCTGCACGCTCCGTATACGGAACTCCGATGTTCCCGACAACAAACACTTCTTGAAAGTACTGCTTCATGATTTCTCCGGTAAGTGCCGTCGTCGTTGTCTTTCCGTTAGTGCCGGTAATCCCGATAAACTTTCCCTTTGCCACATGATAGGCAAGCTCTACTTCGCCCCACATCGGCACACCGTTCTGTTTAATTTCCAAAAGGAACTTAAGATCCGTCGGAACTCCCGGGCTGACTACCAAAAGCTCGGTTTCCGCCGCCAGTTCTTTTGTCCATTCCCCGCAGACGACTTTACAGCCGCCCCCGATTTTCTTTTCTATCTCCTGCACGTCTGCCTGTGCATTTCCGTCATAAAGCGTTACGATTGCAGAATGCCTCTTTAGCAGCCCTGCCGCTGCAATTCCGCTGATTCCGCTCCCAATCACCGTAACTTTCTTTCCCTGTAACATATCTGTGTTCCTCCACTTAAAGTTTCCACCCGTGCATTCTTTTTTCTTCTTCCCGAAAAGCTTTATAGTCCGAATAAAGCAAGGATGCAGCACGCAGCAGTTAATATTGTAAATACGGCAGTAATCTTCGGTTCCTGCCAGCCGCAGAGTTCAAAATGATGATGGACCGGTGCCATCTTGAATAGCCGTTTTCCGTGACACAGCTTAAACACCGCAACCTGCAAAATCACAGAAAATACCTCTGCCAGATAAACTATACCAATCATAACAAGAAATAACGGAATCTGCAACAAAAAAGCGGACGCCGCTACAAATCCTCCCAGGGCTAACGAACCTGTGTCTCCCATGAATACCCTTGCCGGATACATATTATACACCAAAAATCCTAAAAGTGCACCTGAAACCGCACAAACAATCGGAGTAATTCCGTGTTCTCTTCCAACCGAAACAACAGATAAAAACACCGCTATCAAAAAGGTCACGCCCGAAGCCAGTCCGTCAATCCCATCGGTAAAGTTTGCACCGTTCACGCAGCCTAACATTCCAAAGAACAAAAGCGGTCCAAACCAGCCACCCAGTTCTAAATAGATTCCCTCTTCCAGACCACCCGTAAACGGCAGAAGCACCTTTGTTGCAAAGCCGTTTACACTCATATAAGAGGCAAATATCGCGGTTACTCCCACTTCCAATAGGAGCTTTTGCAAAGAGGTCAGCCCCAGAGAACGTTTTCTGAATATTTTAATGGTATCATCCAGAAAGCCGATTCCTCCAAAGGCAAGCATCACAAACAGCACCGGTGCCAGCTCCGGACAGCACGTAATATAAAAAAGCGAGGTAAGCAGTACTGAAAGCAGAATCACAATGCCGCCCATGGTTGGCGTCCCCGATTTTTTCAAATGTTCCTTCGGTCCGTCCGTCCGCACCTGCTGTCCTATATGAAACCGCTTGAATAACGGAATAAAAAACGGACACAGTATCACACTGATTCCGAATGCTATCGCTGCCGGAGTCAATGCCAAAGTCATTGACTCCGGCAGAAAAGAAGTACACTGCTGCATGTCAAATTCTCCTGCATTTTATTCCTGAAGATTTTTCAACTCCTCCTCTGTGTATGCCGGCTCTATTCCCAAATAGGGAAGTACCATATCAAATACCTCTGCAATGACCGGCGCTGCAATGGTACCTCCATAGTACAGCCCTTCCGGCTCATCAATCAGCACCATTGCCACAACCTCCGGGTCCTCTGCCGGTGCAAAGCCGACAAACGACGCAATATAACGGTTGCTGCTTCTGGGCAGTTTTTCAGAGGTTGCTGTTTTCCCACCGACACGCATTCCCGGAAGATATGCCCTCTTACCGGTTCCCTCGGAAACGACCTTCTCTAACAGTGTTTTCATTGTTTCGGAGGTTTCCTTCGAAATGACTCCGCTTTCTCCGACACCATCTATTGTTTTGATTACCGTTCCTTCGTTATTGATAATCTGCGTTGCAAAATGAGGTGTAATCCTTGTACCACCGTTAATGACCGTACTGACCGCACTTAATAGCTGAAGCGGCGTAATCTGAAACGACTGCCCGAAGGAAATGGTGGCTAACTCAACTGCCCCGACATTTTCTGCCTTATGCATAATGGAATTCGCTTCTCCCGGTAAGTCCACTCCCGTTTTGGAAAACAGACCGAGTGCCCGGAAGGTTTCATACATTCCGTCAATGCCGACCCTTGCACCGATTTCCATAAAAGCCGGATTACACGAGTTTTTGATTGCTTCAACAAAAGTCTGGCTTCCGTGTCCTGCTGTCTTGTGGCAACGAATCCGACGATCCTCTACTATTTTATACCCGGGGCAATGAAAGGTGCTTGTTAAAGACACCGCATGATGTTCCAATGCCGCTGTTGCCGTTACGATTTTAAATGCCGACCCCGGCTCATAGGTATCACTGATGCATGGATTTCTCCACATCTGATTTAAAAGCTCTGTCTTTTCCTCTGCTGTCATGCTTTCGATATCATACTGTTCTTCATATACCGGCTGAAACGTATACGGCTCATTCAGATTATACTCCGGTACGTTGACCATCGCATAAATCTCGCCGTTTTTCGGATTCATTACAATCAGGCTCACACTGTTTGCAGATTTTGCTTCCAATACTTTTTTGGCAGCCTGCTCTGCATAACTCTGAATCACCACATCCAGTGACAGCTTCATGTCATTCCCGCGTATCGGCTCCTCCCGGTATTCTGCCGCATTCGGTATCTCCACCCCGTGCGCTGTTGTCAGCGTTAAGATTTTCCCATTATCACCCTGCAGCCAATAGTCGTATTTTACTTCCAGTCCTACAATGCCCTGATTGTCGCTTCCGGTAAATCCTAATACCTTGGAAGCCAGTGTTGCAAACGGATAATACCTTCGGTAGTCCTCATCCACCATAACTCCGTTCAGTTCATATTCCCTGATGCTATCTGCTGTTTCCTTGTCCACATTCGTCATAATCCGCTCCATGGAAGAATACTTTTCGACGCGCTTTCTGACATATTCCTCACTGAGATTAAGTTCCTGACACAGTACGTCAATCACCCGTTCCGGGTCTGTTATCTGATTATGAATGACAGAAATGGTGCAGACCGGCATATTATCTGCCAGTATGACTCCGTTTCTGTCATAAATTCTTCCCCGTTCTGCTTTAATGGGACGTTCCCGCTCATGCAGTTCCTCTGCCGCAAGCGCATAGTGCTCCGAGGCGGGAATCATCAGATAAAAAATTCTGACTGTAAGTGCTGCTGCTACAGCATAAATTACCGAAATTACAAGCAGCAGATTCTTTCGTTGATATGTTCTGACAGGAAACATCGTACTACCTGCCCTTTTTCTTATCCCTTTATTCTATTATCTTTCTGTTTCCATTATGCAGATTCTAAAGTCAGTCTCCGATAACATCCGGTGCATTTTCATCGTTTTCCGGCCGATAATCAGGGTTATCGGTATCGTCGGTTAAAATATCATCCTCTTCTACAATGTCTATATAGTATTTGATTTCTCCTTCCGGATAAATCTTCAGATAAGGCAGTGCCTCTTCTAAAATGGATGCCGCAATAGCAGAAGCCGTCGATGATTTTTTCATCAACTCTTCATCGTGTGCCTCATCCACAACCACATAAATCACAATCTGTCTGTCCTCTGCTTCCACAAACCCAAGCAGCGAAACAAGATTTTTCTTTTCAGACAACGGACGCTTCTGTGCCGTTCCCGTCTTACCACCGATAATATAGCCTTCCACCTGTGCTCTTTTTGCAGTTCCCTCCTGTACGGTCAGGTACATAGCCTCTTTTATAAATTCGCTTGTTTCTGCAGATACGGTTTTTGCAACGACAACCGGCTCTATCTGCCGAATCGTAGCTCCTTCCGCATTTTTGACTGCTTTTACCACATGTGGTTCGTAATAGGTGCCGCCGTTAATCAGAGAAGAAAACGCCGCCGCCATCTGTACCATATTAACTGTCAGTGATTGTCCGAAGCTGCTGGTTGCAAGCTCTGTCGCATTCAGTTTTTCCTCCGGAATCAGTTCTCCCTTTGTTTCTCCCGGTAAATCAATACCGGTTTTGGTTCCAAACCGGAAATGCTTCTGATAATCATAAAACATCGTGCGTCCTTCCATTGCCGCAATCTGCATGAGCGCATCATTACAGGAATACATCAGAGCCTGTGCCAGACTGATTTTACCGTGTCCTCTTGTATTGCTGCAGCGAATCGTAATATCTCCCGGGAAGGTTTCCTTACCGTCACAGAGATATTCCGAATCAACAGATACGATATTTTCCTCAAGTGCTGCAGAAACGGTAAACGGCTTAAAGGTAGAACCCGGCTCATAGGCATCGCTGATGCAAAAGTTTCTCCATACATCATAAAGGCAGTTCAGCTTTTCATCCGAGGACATAGCTGCAAGCTCTTCCTCGGTATACCACGCTGACAGGTTTCTCGGAGAATTCAAATCATAGCTGTAATTAGACTGCATGGCAAGTACTTCTCCGTTTCCTGCATCCATCATAACAACACCTACATTTTCGGCACCTGTTTCATTCAAAAAGTTCTCCACATATTTCTGGACTACTCTCTGTACGTTCATATCAATCGTGGAAACAATCGTTTCTCCATCCTCCGCCGCTTTCGTCGTTCTCTGGATATTCAGCTGGGAATCGTAATATCCGTAGGTTCTTCCGTTGGTTCCTGTCAAAAATTCGTTATACTGCTGCTCAATACCATACGTACCGACATCTCCGGCAACCGTAAAACCGATAATATGCGATGCTGTTGTCCCAAACGGATACATTCTTTTATATTCCTCTTCAAACCAGACACCCTTAATTCTATCACTTTCCTTTTCCTTTTTCCCTTCCTCCTGTGCTTTCAAATTCGCAATATACTCATTAAACTGTTCCTTTTCCGTATAGGACAGCTGCCTTTTCAGCACCACATAAGAACTTTCAGGCTTCTCTGCCAATATATTTCTTAAGTACGTTTCATCCAGTTCATACACTGTTGCAAGTGCCTTTATCGTAGGATCTATGTTTTTTTCATCCGAGAGTAACACCTTGGGATCCAATATCAAGTGATACATCAGTTCGCTTGTTGCAATTATCTGTCCGTTCCGGTCCGTAATATCCCCGCGTCGGTACGGAATAACCGAGGACACATAGCTTTGCTGCGCCAGCGCACTTTTCTCGTACTTGTCAATGTTTCCAAGGTAAACAAGTCGGACAATAAGTAAAAGCAGGGCAGCAAAAATGACGCAGAAAACAAACAAGAGCCTTGTCTGCATATACTGCGTCAGTTTTTTTATCTTTCGTTTTTTCTTTGGACGCCTTTCCTCCATCTGCCGTCTCCTTTAACTATTCCGGAATATCCTGATACTGCCTGAAATATCCGGTATCGTTGTTTTCATAGTAAATCACCTCATTATGATTCGGATATACCATTCCAAGAGTACCCACTGCAATCTGATAGATGTATTCCAAATCGCACTCTGCCGTTTTCAGAACAGCTTCCAATGCATCATTTTCTTTATCTAATGCCGTAATCTTAGTGCTTAAGGAATTGATTGCCTTATCTAATTGTACAATATCCGACTGCACCTGTAAATACTCAATGCAGACATACAGCGTGGCAACAATTGCCGTTACCAGAAGAATCATGGAAATCAGATCGATTCCGTGGCCCACCTTTGGCTTATGTCTGCTTTCTGTTTCCGGACTTTCCACAAGATAAGGCTGGTTGATTTCCTCCTGTGGCATCTCCCACTGCGGTTTCAGCTGCTTTGCCGCACTTCCGTACACATAATCTGAATTTTCATATCTCCTCTGTCCCATTCTGATTACCCTCTTGTCTTTTCAAATATTCTAAGCTTTGCGCTTTTTGACCTTGAATTGTGTTCCAATTCCTCTTCACTCGGAAGTATCGGCTTCCTCGTAATGACCCTTCCCCTGCTCTTCTTTCCGCAGACACAGACCGGGAATTCCGGTGGGCAGGTGCACGGGGATTCATTTTCCTTAAATTTCAGCTTTACGATTCTGTCCTCTAACGAGTGGAATGTAATAATGCATAGCCTTCCTCCCGGAGCAAGCAGTGAGATCATATCATCCAAGGTGTTTTGAAGTACTTCCAGTTCTCTGTTCAGTTCAATTCGAATCGCCTGAAACGTCCTTTTTGCCGGATGCCCCGTATTCATCCTTATTTTTGCGGGAATCGCCGCCTTGATTGCTTCTACCAGTTCAAACGTTGTCTCTATCGGCTTTACCTGGCGCATTCTTACAATGTGTTTTGCAATATTCTTTGCGAACTGGTCTTCCCCATAATCACGAATCATACGGTAAAGCTCCTGTTCACTGTAGCCGTTCACAATATCCTTTGCCGTTTTCTCCATACGGTTGTCCATTCTCATGTCAAGAGGCGCATCTGTTTTATAACTGAAGCCACGCTCTGCCGTATCCAACTGATAGGAAGAAACGCCCAGATCAAGAACAATTCCGTCTACTGACGTAATACCAAGCTGATGAAGTACCAGAGACATTGCCTCATAGTTGCTGCGCACAATCGTAACAAACGGAAACTCCTTTAAGCGCTCTCCTGCTGCCGCAATCGCATCCGCATCCTGGTCGATACCGATGAAACGGCCTTTTCCCTGCATTCTCCGACAAACCTCGGAAGCATGTCCGGCTCCTCCAAGCGTACCATCCACATAAATACCGCCCGGTTTTACCATCAAGCCGTCTACCGTTTCTTCAAATAAGACCGAAATATGTTGAAATTCCTTTTTCTGCTCCATAAATACCTCTCTTCTGCACCGTAGCTTTTCTGACGCTCTTTTTATGCTGCTTTTGTATTTTTTAGAAACTCAGTCCGAATTCCGACATATGTTCTGCGATTTCATCCATGTCATCATAACCGTCATTCTGTTCCCAGCGTTCCTTACTCCAGATTTCGATTTTGCTTAACACGCCGACGAAGACCACTTCCTTTTCCAGTCCTGCCTGTGCGCGCAGCTTTGCCGGAATCAGAATTCTTCCCTGCTTGTCCACCTCGCACATCACGGCA
Source organism: Lachnospiraceae bacterium (assembly GCA_051880375.1). GTDB lineage: Bacteria > Bacillota > Clostridia > Lachnospirales > Lachnospiraceae > SIG299. The sequence continues at coordinate 8,148 of JBJENV010000041.1, read as the reverse complement.
CCTGCCATAAAGTAACGCTGCAGTTGTCTGGCTTCCTTGTTGCCCGGAAGGTTTTTTAAGCCGGCAACGAAGCTTTCCCACTCTTCATTAGAGTATACAAAGAGGCAGCCATCCAGTCCCTGGGTGACAACAAAATTTTCTCCAAGCTGTTCTCTGAACTTGGATGGTACGATGATACGTCCTTTCTCATCAATCGTATGATTGTATTCTCCCATGAACATTACGGCTCACCTCCTTACTTACTTTTTTCTTTCGTACCCGGTGGTCTGTGTTCTCCATTTTTCGCACCATTTTGCTCCACTTCAATCTACTTTACTCCACTTTCCACCACTTGCAATATCATTTTACCCCACTTACAACAAAATTTCAATAGCGTATTATAAAAAAGCGCAAAAAAAAGAACGTGTCAAACACGCTCTTTTTCAAGGTTTTCAGAAATTTCTATATGTTGTGTTCAATGCTTTTTTTCTCTACTACATACACCTTTCCTATACTTCAGATAATGAAGCACAAACAGTACAATTCCCGCTATCATGACAGCTGCTGATGCAATATGCCCCCAGGTAAACCATGTCCGTGGCATTCTCGTCCGCGCGGCATCCACTCTGATAAACTCTGTCAGAAAGCGAATCATTCCATAACCGAACAGATAAATAGAAAATATCTGTCCCGAAAACTTCTTTCTGCAATTCACCACCAACAGCAGGATGAACAATACAACATTCCATATAATTTCATATAAGAATACAGGATGTACCTGAAGAACACCGTCCATTCCGGTCAACGAAGCCCGGCTGAGCATCAGCATCTCCGCATCCACATCCCTTGCTTCTATCTGCATAGCAAGTATTCCGTCAGAATACGTACCAAGCAAATCACGGTTGAAGAAGTCACCCCATCTTCCGATTATCTGTCCAAACAGCACTCCGATAATCGCCGTATCGCATAGTTTCCATAAATCATATTTTTTTCTTTTACAGAACAAATAAGCAGCAAAAAACGCAGCAAGTAAAGCTCCAAAAAAAGACAGACCGCCGCTGCTTAATGAAAAAATTTCTCCGGGAGCAGTCTTAAAATAGGACCAACGCTGTATCACATACACTGCTCTTGCGCCCAGAATACCTGCCACTATGGCTGTAATTGCAAAATCCAGATACAGTTCGGGATTTTGTCCGGACTTTTTCGCCAGATACTCAGTGATAATAAGTCCAAACAGCATGGCACATGCAATCAGTATTCCATAATAGGAAATATGAATTCCGAACACTTCTATTCCATCTGCCAGATGCTCTATTTCAACTCCAAGTTCCGGGAAACGCACGAAACCATCTGCTGTGAAAAACATATCTCACGCTCCTGTCCGATATACTACTATACGTTAAAACGGAATAATACGACGTCACCGTCCTGTACGACATATTCCTTACCCTCGGAACGCACAAGTCCCTTTTCCTTTGCTGCATTGAAACTGCCGCATTCAACCAGATTGTCGTAGCTTACAATTTCTGCACGGATAAAACCACGTTCAAAGTCACTGTGAATTTTACCGGCTGCCTGCGGAGCTTTGGTTCCCTTTGTAATGGTCCATGCCTTTGTTTCCTTCGGTCCAGCCGTTAAGTAGCTGATTAGTCCAAGGGTATGATAGCTTGCGCGAATCAGCTTTTCCAGACCGCCCTCTTTGAGTCCAAGCTCCTCTAAAAATTCCTTTTTCTCTTCTTCCTCAAGCTCTGCAATTTCCTGTTCAATCTGTGCACAGATTACAAATACCTCAGAGCCTTCCTTTTCGGCAAGCGCTTTTACTGCCTGCACATGCGGATTAGACGCCCCTTCATCTGCCAAATCCTCGTCCTTTACGTTTGCGGCATAAATCACCGGTTTACCGGTTAACAGGTTGTACTGGTTGTAAAACTCCTGTTCCTCTTCGTCGTTAAACTCAAAAGTCTTCGCCATATTACCGTCTTCCAGGTGCTTCATCAGACGCTCTAACATTGCAGCCTCTTTTGCCTGCTGCTTATCGTTTTTTGCTCCTTTGATTACTCTGGAATTTCTTCTTTCTAACACTTCAAGATCGGAAAAAATCAGTTCCATATTGATGGTATCAATATCTCTTGCAGGGTTTACCGAGCCATCCACGTGAATGATATTGGAGTCTTCAAAGCAACGCACAACATGAACGATGGCATCTACCTCACGAATGTTGGCGAGGAACTGGTTGCCAAGACCTTCGCCCTTGGACGCCCCTTTTACAAGACCTGCAATATCCACAAACTCAACTACCGCAGGCACAATCTTTTCTGAATCATATAACTTACCAAGTACATTGATACGCTCATCCGGTACAGGAACGATACCCACATTCGGGTCAATCGTACAAAACGGATAATTTGCCGATTCAGCACCTGCCTTTGTTAATGAATTAAACAATGTACTCTTTCCGACATTCGGAAGTCCCACGATTCCTAACTTCATATCTCTTTTTATTCCTTTCTCTCATCCTGAGTTTCCACAACAATAAAAATTCCACCGGAAAATTCTACAGTTGCTTCCTCCTCAGTAATTTCGTTGCTCACACCGAGCGTATACTTTCTATAAAAAATACGGTCATCTACCGGGTATTTCATTCCGGTCAGCGTAACTCCCGTCACATTATCGGTCAGCGGAAGCAGTGAAACATAGTTTCCGTATGCTGTTTCCCGTCTGATCGTAAAGCTCCTGTTCTTCAGATACAGTTTATTATATTCGTCATAAACGATGCCAACCACACCATACTCCAGCAACTGCTGTAACAGAAACAGATTAGCAAGACTGTGATCGAGCCTGGTGCCTGTCGCACCAAGAAAAGCTATTTCGTTACACCCTTCACGCACCGCAACGTCAATTGCCAGTTCTGTGTCTGTCTGGTCTTTTTCCGGCGGATGCCGAAGAATACTTTTTTCATTATAACACAACAACAGTTTTTTTTCCACCGTATCGAAATCACCAACAATATAATCCGGTATCAGCCCTGCCTCCTTCACTACCGCCAGTGCACCGTCCACCGCAATCAACAACTGATATGTGTTCTGCTCCATATGTCTTTTCAAAAAACCGGAGGCTATGGTACCTCCTGTTACAATACATGCTGTCTTTTTCATACTATCTGCCGCTTCTTAAGTTTTGCAGCTGCTTTCTCTGCGTATCAATAACAAATTTCGAAAGTTCCTTGTTTGCTTTCGTTAACACACATCCATACACGCGTTTTATCTTACTGTCTTCTAATGGCATGCTTCTTACGACTTTTGCTTCACATGATATGACAAGACCGCCTGCTTCAAATTCAAAGTCAAGATAGTCTCCAATCTGCAATTCCTCTGTTGACACAACTGCAACGCCGTTTTCGCTGATATCCTTAATGATAGCCCGAAACTTTTTATTAATCTGATCTACAAGCAGATTTTTTACTGTCTCCGAAAGATAACGATGATGCGTCAGTTCACACACCTTTCCGATTGGTACCCGATAAGCCTCTCTTCGATTATAGCTTTCAGCTTCTCCCTTAACATACAGGACATGAACCCTCCGCCCATCAAGAAGTTCCGCACCTCCCTTTACATCCGACCACGACCAGATGCGCTCTTTCGTGCGATAGATAATCGTTACCTTATCCTCCGGATCAAACCTAAATACTCTTGATGCTGCTGTGATCAGTGTAATATATATTTTGTCTCTGCCTGTGGCTTCCACCTTAGAAGCAAGACGATATACATAGCCGTCCCGCTCTAATTGAATTTCAATGGGTTGCCCCAGTTTCAGTTCTGTTGCTATCAATACCCAGCACCTCCATAAACGCTGAAATATTATGTCTGATATCTCCACGGAATACAGCCGTTCCCGCTACAATTACATTTACTCCCGCCTCTGTCACAGTACGCACATTCTGCAAATAGATACCGCCATCCGCTTCCAAAAGACAAGTCGGATTCAGTTTCTCAATCCATGTTCGAATCAGGCGCATTTTCTCTAATGTCTCTTCCATAAACGTCTGTCCGCCGAAACCTGGATGCACGGACATCACAAGAATCATATCCACTGACATAATCCACTGCTTTATCTCTTCGGCCGGAGTTTCCGGATTCAGTGCAAGTCCGACTTTGCAACCGGTCTCCCTGATTGCCTCAATGGTTGCAGCAACATCATTACATGCCTCCACATGCACTGTAATTAAATCAGCTCCTGCCTGCGAAAATTCCTTTACATAACGAATCGGCTCCTGAATCATCAGATGTACATCAAAAAACAGGTCTGACTGCATTCGGATACTTTTAATCAACGGCATTCCGAATGAAATACTAGGTACAAAGCTGCCATCCATAACATCCAGATGAAGCCAGTCCGCGCCGGAAGTTTCTGCTTCCTTAATCTGCTCTCCCAAGTTCCAGAAATCTGAAGCTAAAATGGACGGTGATAAATGAAACATGGTAATTCTCCTTTTTGCATCTATCTACTTATACTTGTTACGCTGTTTTAACTCCCTGTAAAAAAGGAGGTAATTTTCGTAACGCCTGTTTGCAATATTCCCCTCTAAAACTGCCTGTTTCACCCGGCAATCCGGCTCATTTTCATGAACACAGCCACGAAAACGACACTGCCCTTCATACGGCAAAAACTCCGGAAAAAACTCCTTTAATTCCTCCGCCTCCATATTCTCTATGTCTAACGAACTAAAGCCCGGAGTATCCAAAAGGTAGGTGTCTGACGATACCCAGATAAATTCCGAATGCCTCGTCGTATGTTTTCCCCGCTTAATTTTTTCACTGATTGTTCCGGTTTCCATCTGAACACCGGACTGCATGGTATTTGTCAGTGTGGATTTTCCGACGCCGGACGGTCCCGCAAGCACGGTTGTCTTTCCTTCCAGAAGAGAACGGAGCTCTTCCGTTCCGATTCGCTCCTTTGCAGAAAGAAAGCGGATTTCGTAACCGGTATTACGATATCCGTTTTCTATTTCCTCTCTCTGCTTCTCTGTAATCAAATCTGCTTTGTTAAACGCAAGAATCACAGGAAGTTCCTGCTGTGCCATCAAAATAAGGAAGCGGTCAAGCAGATTCCAGTTAGGATCGGGCTCAGCTGCTGCAAACAAAAGCACTGCCTGATCCACATTTGCTACCGCAGGACGAATCAATTCGTTCTTTCTTGGCAGAAGTTCCGCAATGGTTGCAGTCTTTGCTTCTTCATCCATAAAGTCAAGAAGTACATTATCCCCCACCAAAGGCTTTTTTTTCTGATTACGGAAAATGCCCTTTGCCTTACATTCAAAGACTCCGGCATTTTCCGTATGCACGTAGTAAAATCCTGCAATTCCTTTAATAATCTTTCCCTGCACTACTCCATAAACTCCTGTAGCTCAATCCACCAGATTTCCTTCTCTACGTAATTTCCGGTATCATCCGTTACCCAAAGCGTAATCGTGGCAATCCCCGGTGTTAAATCAGAATACATCTCGGTATCTAACTTGAATACAAATTCAGAAGGATACTTGTCATACTCTACTACAATATCATTATTCGCATATTCCCAGTCACCCTCCGGATAAACCTGTACGTTGAAATTGCTCTGGCTCAGTTCAAAATACAGCCAGGAATTTGTTCCGTAAACAATCGGATTTTCTCTTCCTTCCGTTGAAAGCTTAAAGGAATAATACGTATTTCCTGCCGGTACAGGTGTCGGCTCCGGGGTAGGCTCAGCAGTCGGCTCCGGGGTAGGTTCAGCGGTAGGCTCCGGGGTCGGCTCAGCGGTAGGCTCCGGGGTAGGCTCAGCAGTCGGCTCCGGTGCCTCAGGGGAAGGTGTTGTCTCAGGTGCTGTTGTAGGTACCGGTGTCGGCGTTAGCTCACCGGCCGGCTTCGGTCCCTTACTTACCACAATATCCACTGCCGTTCCCTGAACAATCGTTGCATCAACATTTTCACTCTGTTTGATAATATAGCCGGCTGCAAACACATCGGAATAATCCTCTGTCTGTCCTCCAAGTACAAGTCCGTTTTCCTCCAGCTCAGCCCTTGCAGCATCCACCGTCTTACCGATTAAACTGATCATAGTCACATAAGTAGGTGTCTTTCCGGTGCTGACAATCAGCGTAATCTTTTCGCCTTCATAAATAGTCTCTCCCTCTGCCGGCACCGTGCGAATGACATATCCGTTCTGTACATCGTCACTTGGCTCATAGGAAGGTACTACAATAAAGCTTTTTGCCTCCAGTTGTACAGTGGCAGCACTTTGTGAAAGTCCGACAACTCTCGGTACCTCTAACGGCTCCGGTCCTGCACTGATGGTCAGTCGAATCGTTGCACTTAGGAGAACATCACTGTCTGCAAGCGGGTACTGTCTGATTACGGTTCCCTTCGGTTCGGAACTGTATTCCTCTTTTTCCATCAAAATCTGAAATTCGGAAGACTTCTGATGCATCAGCTTTTCTGCATCTTCAAACGTATAACCCTTCAAATTCGGCATACGAATCGTTGTTTCCGGTGCTTCTGTCGGTGTCGGTGAAGGGACTCCTGCCGCAACAGTAGGCGTAGGTGCCGGTGTCGGCTGCGGATGAAACAGTGCGCCGATATCAAAAAACTTCGCCGCCAGATAAATAATTCCGATGGTCAGACCGATTGCAACAACAATGCTACCGATAATAATCGCCTTTTCCCATCTGGAATCCATACTGTCAAGCTCTTCTTCCTCTTCTCTGAGAACCTGACTCTGAGCGCCATACTGTCTGTTATCATAATGCGTTACCGGCGACTTTGCTGCCGTTGTCTTAATCTCCTCAACTTCATCCTGCGTAAACTTTCTTGTCGGATTATCCGGCACAAAGCCTGCCGTCGGAAGCTTTACAAAATCTCCGTCCGGATTCGTAATGGAACGCTTTAAGTCCAAAATCAGTTCAGAAGCAGAGGCATAACGATTCTCCGGCTTCTTCTGCATACATTTCTGTACAATACGGTCCAAGCTGTACGGCACTGACGGAACCAGATTGCGAACCGGCTGTGCTTCACTTTGAATGTGCAAAAGTGCAACCGATACCGTATTATCCCCCGCAAACGGGAGCTGACCGCTTAACATTTCGTATAAGGTAACACCAAGCGAATAAATATCACTCTTCTCATCGCTGTAACCGCCTCTTGCCTGTTCCGGCGACAAATAATGTACGGAACCGATCGCATTCTGCGTAAAGGTATTTGCAGAAACCGCCTTTGCAATGCCGAAGTCCGCAACCTTTACCTTTCCGTCTCTTGAAATAATAATATTCTGCGGCTTAATGTCACGATGAATGATATGATTATCATGAGCGGCTTCCATACCCTGTGCAATCTGGATGGCAATTCCGACTGCTTCCTTGATTTCCAGCCTGCCCTTCTTTTCAATAAATTTCTTTAACGTAATGCCCTCTACCAGCTCCATTACAATGTAATAAAGACCGTCGTCATCGCCTACATCATACACACTTACAATGTTCGGATGTGATAATCCCGCTGCAGACTGAGCTTCTCCGCGGAATTTTGTAATAAAATTCTTATCACTCGAAAATTCCTGCTTTAAAATCTTGATTGCAACATACCGGTTCAGTCTGTGACATTTTGCCTTGTAGACATCAGCCATTCCGCCGGAACCGATTTTTTCAATGATTTCATATCTGTCACTGATGTACATGCCAGGTTTAATCATACTTACCTCCATCTGTATCCGCTCGATGTTTCAAGCTTTCCTAACGTTTTTAAGTTTCTTTATCGTTTAATCAGTATCACGGAAATGTTATCCTTTCCGCCCTGTGTATTTGCCGCATTAATCAGGTGCTCTGCACGTTCTGAAAGTGTCTGCTCCGGTTCCAGAATGATGGAGCGAATCATCTCATCCTCCACCATGTTTGTAAGACCGTCTGAGCAAAGTAAAATGTATTCTCCCTCTTCTGCTTCTATTTCAAAAAAATCCGGGATGACGTGCTCTGCCGCGCCAAGCGCTCTTGTAATGACATTCTTTTTCGGATGATGCTTTGCTTCCTTCGGATCAAGCTTTCCGTCCCGAATCATTTCTTCCACAAGAGAATGATCCTCGGTAATCTGACGCAGTTCTCCTTCTTTTGAAAGCAGATACATCCTGCTGTCCCCAATGTTTGCGACC
>JBJENV010000040.1:0-21030 GCA_051880375.1 Lachnospiraceae bacterium | reverse complement strand
AACTACAGTGATTTCACATGATTTAGTGCGAATTATTTTTACCTTTCATTGCTGATTTCTCATGCAATTTTTTGTTCCGCGGACAATATTTAGTTTTCAAAGTACTTGCCAGAGTTTAGCTGGGCATGAACTACTCAGGATTCCGAGAGTTCATCATACATAGTTTTTATTTATATCAAAACCGCCCACACGGTTTTCATACCACGCTATGCATCCCCCATATATTTCCTCTTTTCGTAGTTTCATCATACAACATTCTGCGTGGCAAAACAAGCGATATTTGTTTATGTTATACATTATTTCCCATCTCATTTCGCGGTTTTGTGTGAAAATTCGTCACCCTCATCCGCTTCATCAATCATCGTTTTACTGTAATATGCAATATCACTTAAATGTTATCGAATAGAACAAAAGAAGAGACTGTGCATCTTCTGCAACAGCCTCCTCTTGCTTACTTATGAAATTTTGTTCTTTGGTCTATCAGTTGAAACAGCATTTCCAGATAATCATACGAATGGAACTCGTTTGCGGCAATCATCCGGTGGATTTCTTTTCGGGATACCCACTTGGCATCGGCAACCTCTTCCTTCTGCAATACCAGCTGTTCCACTGAAATATCGCACGGAACCAGCCAGATGCTGCACAGGCTGTCATGACGCTTGATTTCCATTAAAAATTCGATAGAATCCTCCACGCCTGTAATTCCAAGTTCCTCTTTGAGTTCCCGAAGCGCCGCCTCATAAGCGTTTTCTCCGGCAACCGCGGAACCGCCGGTCGCCGCCCAGACGCCCGGTCTCCATGCCAAATGCTCCTGCCGCTTCTGAATCAGCAGCTCGCCCTTCGGATTCAATGGCCAGATGTGCGATACAAGATGATAATCACCTTTTCCGAAACGCTCTCCTCTCTCCATTGTCTTTCCTGTTTTCTGCCTGCATTTATCATAGATATCCCAAAGCTCTGTCATGGCGTGTTCCCCTTTCGTATGTGTTCTATTTGCTTTCTTCCGTTACCTCAATCTTACGAATTTCCTTCGTTCTGATTTCCTTACAGATAGCATCAATAAACTCCGAAAGCGGCTTCTGGCCTTCATCACCGAGGAAACGGCTTCTGACGGAAACAACGCCTTCTTCCTCTTCCTTCTGTCCGACTACAAGCATATACGGTACTCGTGCCAGTCTCGTCTCACGAATCTTATAACCAATCTTTTCGGCGCGGTCATCCATCGTAGCAAGAATACCGTTTGCCTTTAACTCCTTTAATACTTTTGCAGCATAGTCGTTGTACTTATCAGAAATCGGAAGCACTCTTACCTGCTCCGGACACAGCCAGGTCGGGAACTGTCCCGCATACTTCTCAATCAGCCATGCAAGCGTTCTCTCATAGCATCCCATCGAGGTTCTGTGGATAATGTACGGACGAACCTTGTCACCATTCTGGTCGATATAGTACATATCAAACTGCTCGGCAAGCAGGGCATCCCACTGAATCGTAATCATCGTATCTTCCTTGCCGTATACATTCTTTGCCTGAATATCAATCTTCGGTCCGTAAAAGGCTGCTTCACCGATACCCTCCACAAACGGAATATTTAACTCATGCAGTACGTCACGGATATGCTGTTCGGTTTCGTTCCAAACCTCCGGCTCACCGATATACTTATCCGGATTCTCCGGGTCCCAGCGGGAAAGACGGTAGGTAACATCCTCTTCTACACCAAGTGTCTGTAAGCAGTACTGCGCCAGTGCGATACACTTCTTAAACTCCTCCACCATTTGGTCCGGACGGACAATCAGATGACCTTCGGAAATCGTAAACTGACGTACTCTGGTTAATCCGTGCATCTCGCCGGAATCCTCGTTACGGAACAGCGTCGAGGTTTCGCCATAGCGAATCGGCAGGTCCTTATACGACTTCTGGCTTGCCTTATATACATAATACTGGAACGGGCAGGTCATCGGACGAAGTGCGAAAACTTCCTTATCCTTTTCCTCATCCCCCATGACAAACATGCCCTCTTTGTAGTGATCCCAGTGTCCGGAAATCTTATACAAATCGCTCTTTGCCATCAACGGAGTCTTCGTGCGGACATAGCCCCATTCGTTATCCTCCAGGTCTTCAATCCAGCGTTGCAGCGTCTGTACAATTTTAGCGCCCTTCGGCATCAGAAGCGGAAGTCCCTGTCCGATGACATCCACCGTTGTAAACAGCTCCATCTCTCTTCCGAGTTTGTTATGGTCGCGCTTTTTAATGTCCTCTAAGTGTGCAAGATAAGCGTCCAGGTCTGCATTCTTTGTATAGGCAGTACCGTAAATTCTGGTTAACATCTTGTTCTTTTCACTGCCTCTCCAGTAAGCACCCGAGGAGGAAATCAATTTGATTGCCTTGATATTCTTCGTGCTCATCAGGTGAGGTCCCGCACACAGGTCAACGAAGTCACCCTGACGATAGAAGGAAATGACCGCATCCTCCGGCAGGTCGCGAATCAATTCTACCTTATACGGCTCTTCTCTGTCCTCCATGAATTTGATGGCTTCTTCTCTCGGCAGGGTAAAGCGCTCTAATTCTGCACCCTCCTTGATAATCTTCTTCATCTCAGCTTCGAGCGCATCCAGTGCGGCGCGGTCAAACGGCGGGCAGTCAAAGTCGTAATAGAAGCCGGTATCAATCGACGGACCGATGGCAAGCTTTGCGTCCGGATACAGTCTCTTCACTGCCTCGGCAAGCACATGGGAGGTCGTATGGCGATAAGCCGCCTTACCTGCCTCATCGTTAAAGGTCAGAATATTTAACTCGCAGTCCTTATCCACTACGGTTCTTAAATCCACTACCTTACCGTCCACTTCAGCGGCGCATGCCATTCTTGCAAGACCCTCGCTGATGTCTTTTGCAATGTCAATAACGGACATTGCGCTTTCGTACTCCTTACAGGAGCCATCCTTTAATGTGATTTTCATAATCCTTACTCTCCTTTCTAAAACAAAAAAACGCCCATCCCTTCGTAGTCCAATCATAAACACTGGACTGCAAAGGGACGAGCGTAATCACCCGCGGTTCCACCCTGATTGAAGAAAACATGCTGCTTCCTTCCGGCTTCCTTATGGCGGTAACGGTGCCTGCCGGGACGTTTTTCGTCCGCTCCGAGGTGGTCTTCGACTGCTTCTTGTGTCAGAATGCTCTCAGCATATGCATTCCTCTCTGGGACCTTCGGCAGTGTACTCTTCTCATCAACGCTTTGGGCGTATCTATGTGTCATATTATAACACGGCTTAAAATTTTGTCAAGCAGGCAAAACTGAGTCTAAAAAATCCCTCTTACCGCCGCCTCATATTCACTCAGCCGGTTTGCCTTCTTGATTTGCTTTAAGCACTTTTCTTTTTCCGGAAACTGCGTGCCAAAGTACACCCAGAATTCCTTCATTTTAAACAATACATTCGTATCGCCCTGCATCTCGATGCGGTAGGCGGCATACACCTTGTTGTGAAACTCTTTCAGACGCATGATATCCGGTTTACAGGACCTATCGGTCGTTGCAACTTTTTCATCGGATGCCCCTTCCGCTCTTGACTCATATTCCATAATCTGCTCCGCTAACATCGGATTTGCAAGCAGTCCGCGCCCAATCATCACGCGCTCCACCGAAGGAAACTCGTTCCGAAGCTTCTCATAATCGTCCACCGTGCGAATATCACCGTTATAGCAGAGCGGATTTTTGCTTTCGCGTACCGCTAAAGCAAAGAGTTCCCGGTGCGGCACACCCTTGTAGCCCTCCTTCTGTACTCTTGGATGGACAATCAGCTCGTGCAGCGGATATTCGTTAAACAGGGGAAGCAGCTCATGAAATTCCTCCGGCTCGGTCATGCCAAGTCTTGTTTTCACAGATATCTTCACTTCCGGATTTGCAAAAATGTCTTCTAAGAAACGGTGCAGTTCGTCCGTTCTGGCTAAGAAACCTGCTCCCTTTCCTTTCGAAACAACGGTACCCGACGGGCATCCGAGGTTTAAATTGACTTCGGTATAGCCATAACCTTCCTTCAGTTCATGTGCCGCCCGGATAAAATAATCCGACTGATTCGTTAACAGCTGCGGCACCACCGTCATCCCCGGATTGTTTTCCGGCAGGATGTCCTTTTTCTCCCTCGGCTGAATTGCACGGTTTGCATTCGGCGATAAAAAAGGAGTGTAAAATTTGTCAATACCGGAGAAGCATTCAAAGAATGCCCTCCGGTAGATATGTTTTGTAATGCCCTCCATGGGCGCAAAATATAATTTCATGTTTACTTTCTGCGGATGATTTCGTTACGTCCCGGTCCGTTGGAAACAAGCGTAATCGGAACCTCAATCTCCTTCTCAATGAACTCAATGTACTTACGGCAGTTTTCCGGAAGCTCTTCATAGGTCTTGATGCCGCGGATTTCCGTTCCCCAGCCCGGAAGTACCTCATATACCGGCTTTGCGTGCTTTAACTTTGAAGTTACCGGGAAGTCTCTTGTTACCTTGCCGTCAATTTCGTAGCCGACACAAACCGGAAGCTCCTTTAAATAACCGAGTACGTCCAGCACCGTCAATGCCACCTCGGTCGCACCCTGCATTCTGCAGCCGTATCTGGTTGCCACAGCATCGAACCATCCCATTCTTCTCGGTCTGCCGGTCGTTGCGCCGAATTCTCCGCCGTCACCGCCGCGACGTCTTAACTCGTCTGCCTCATCTCCGAAGATTTCACTGACAAACTCACCTGCACCTACCGCACTGGAGTACGCCTTGACCACCGTGATGATATCCTTGATTTCATACGGCGGAATACCTGCGCCGATGGCGCCGTAGGCTGCCAGTGTGGACGAAGACGTTACCATCGGATAAATGCCGAAATCCGGGTCCTTTAAGGCACCGAGCTGTCCCTCTAACAAAATGTTTTTGCCTGCTTTGATGGCATCGTGTAAGAAAGCCGAAGTATCACAGACATAAGGTGCCACCATATCACGATACTCATGCAGTGTATCTAGCAGCTCCTTCGGGTCAATCGTCGGCTTGTGGTACATATGCGTAAGCAGAATGTTCTTCATTTCGCAGACACGCTCTACCTTTTCCTTTAATATCTCTTCGTCAAACAGCTCCGATACCTGGAAGCCGATTTTTGCATATTTGTCCGAATAGAACGGAGCAATACCGGACTTGGTGGAGCCGAACGACTTGCCGCCGAGACGTTCCTCCTCGTACTGGTCAAACAGGACATGATACGGCATCATAATCTGTGCGCGGTCAGATACTAAAATCTTTGGCATCGGAACGCCTCTGTCCGTCAGTCCCTTGATTTCGTTAAACAGATACGGAATATTTAATGCAACTCCGTTGCCGATAACACTTGTCGTGTGGTCATAAAAAACACCCGAAGGAAGCAGATGAAGCGCAAATTTTCCGTACTTGTTGATGATGGTGTGGCCGGCATTGCTTCCGCCCTGGAATCTTACGATAATATCGGATTCCTCACCTAACATGTCGGTAATCTTACCTTTTCCTTCATCTCCCCAGTTTGCACCTACAATCGCTCTAACCATAACAATCCTCCAAAATTTATTTTGTTGTGCTTCCGAAGCCACCGTTTCTTACCTCGGACACCTCATCGTCCTCTGTGATACCGTACTGTACAAAAATCCCCTGTGCAAAGCCGCTTCCTGCCTTTAGCTCCAGCGTTTTCCCTTCGTTGGAATCGTTTGTCAGCTTGATAAAAATATGTCCCTCGTTATCGGAGTGATAATAGTCACTGTCAATAATCCCGACTGTATTGTTTAACTGCAGGCGGAATTTAAATCCGAGTCCGCTTCTTGGAAAGCACATCAGCACATAATCCTCTTCCATTGACACGCGGATTCCCGTCGGTATTTTTATGGTTTCACCCGGAGCCAGTGTAAAGGATAACGGGCTGTAGAAATCATAACCTGCCGAACCTGCCGTAGCACGTTTCGGAAGCTCAATGTCATGATAAACCGCTAACGCTTCCTCCCTGCTGCCGCCGAACGTATCCACCCAGTCGGAAACAAAGCGTTCTTCGCTTACTTTTTGAAACTTTGCAATTCTTCTCACAAAAACCTCCGATTACATTTCCTTTAAGAATGCAACATAGCCCTGCTTTGCTTCATAGACATCGGACTTGCTGACAATCTCCCAAGGAGCATGCATGTTAAGTACCGGAACGCCGCTGTCAATCACCTGCATATTGTACTTTGCCATGATGTAAGCGATGGTTCCGCCGCCGCCCTCATCGACACGGCCAAGCTCCGCTGTTTGGAATGCCACCTTGTGCTTTTCCATTGCCGCACGGATTGCCGCAATATATTCTGCGTTTGCATCGTTGGAGCCGGACTTGCCTCTGCTTCCGGTAAACTTGTTAAATACAAGACCTCTGCCGAAGTATGCCGTGTTCTTCTTTTCGTTGACCGACGGATAGTTTGGGTCGAACGCCGCACTGACATCGGAGGACAACATATGGGAATTTGCAAGAGCACGTCTTACCTTTAATTCGGAATAATCCCCCATCAGTTCCATAAGCTCTGCCACCGCATTCTCAAAGAAAACGGACTGCATACCGGTAGCGCCGATACTTCCGACTTCTTCCTTATCCACTAACAGGCAGACTGCTGTGCGGTCTGTCTTCTTGATTTCAAACAATGCAGCCATTGAGGTGTAGGCACATACTCTGTCATCATGGCCGTAACCCATCACCATGCTCTTATCCAGACCAAAATCCCTTGCCGGACCCGCCGGAACCGCTTCAATTTCTGCAGAAAGGAAGTCCTCTTCCTCAATATCATACTTTTCCTTTAACAAAGCAAGAATATTCGCCTTGACTGCTTCCTTTTCTTCACCTTCTAAAGGAATGCTTCCGACAAGAATGTTTAAATCCTCGCCTTCAATTACTTCGGAAGCCTTCTTTCCCATCTGCTTTGCAGACAGGTGTACCAGCAAATCGGTAATGCCGACTACCGGGTCATTCGCATCCTCACCAATGGAAACGGTAATCTGCGTGCCGTCCTTCTTGACAATCACACCGTGGAGTGCAAGCGGAAGCGTTACCCACTGATACTTCTTGATACCGCCGTAATAGTGTGTATCAAACATTGCCATCTCGGTATCCTCATAAAGCGGAACCTGCTTTAAATCAAGGCGCGGAGAATCGATGTGCGCACCGAGAAGCTTCATTCCCTTTTCCAAAGGTTCGGAACCGATGAGGAATAATGCAACCGCCTTGCCCATGTTGTTGACATATACCTTATCTCCTGCTTTCAACTTTCTATTTTTTGCAATGGCGTCCTGTAAGTCCACATAGCCCTGAGCCTGTGCCTGGCGGATGACCTCCGTTACGCATTCTCTTTCTGTTTTGCAGTTTGAAATAAATGCCCGATAGCTTTCATTCAGCTTGAAAACCTCTTTTTTCTTCGCATCGCTGTAGGAAAGCCATGCGTTCTTTTTGTCGCTGCGTTTGCTGACATCTTTGTTCTTTTTGTCTGCCATTGTTCTCTCTCCTTTTTGTATTTTGACAAAGGACCTGTCTAACCTGTTCCTTTGCATACTCTCACGTGTAAGAGTATACTTCATTTCGTCGAAGAAAACAAGTGTCTGTTTCTTTTGCCGTGCCGCCTATTCCATACTTTTTAGCGATTCCACCATATCAATCCTGCGCAGCTTATAGAACATGCCGAAATTGACAATGACCGAGAACAGCGCAGTCAATGCTACACTAGACGCATAACTGAGAGCACTGATGTCCCGTCCGAACATAATCATATCGATTTCACACGTCAAAATAACAAAACGGTGCAGGAAGATGCCAAGTACCACGCCGAACAGGATACCAAATATCGTAAGCAGGATATTTTCACGGTAAACATACATGGCAAGTTCTCCGTCAAAGAAGCCGAGTACCTTGATTGTTGCCAGTTCTCTCCGGCGCTCAATGATGTTGATATTATTCAGATTATACAGCACGATAAACGCAAGCAGCGCCGCAGCAACAATCAGGACGACAACCACCAGATTCAGGCTCTGCATCATCTGGTCAACGTGTTCCTGCAAATCCTCCACATAGGTGACGGAATCTACTGCTTCCTCTGCCATGACAGCCTTGGAAAAGGACTCTTTCTGTTCCTCACTCATGGAAGAAAGCTGCAAAAACATCTGATTATATTCCGGTTCTTCCCCGTACAGCAAAAGGTACTGCTCCGGACTCATATAAATGTAATGGTACAGATAATTTTCCACAACCGCCGTTACCGTTACCTCAAGCGAATGCGTTTCATCCTGCTTGATAAAGATTGTATCACCGACACCGACCTCTAAGATATTTGCCAGCTTCTCCGAAAGAATCACGCCCTCGGTGGTCAGTTCATAGCGTACCCCGTCCTTTTTCCGGTCGGTTAATTTTAAAAACTCCTCCAGTCCGGTAAGGCGCTCCGGCACAAAAAACTCCGCTGACTTTGCTGCTGTCTCCGACTCCAGATCCACTGTTTTTAACTGCACAAACATCTTATCTTTTACAAACGGTGCAAGCTCCCCCGCAGATAAATCGATGTCCGTGTCGTTAATGGAAAGATATGCGTCATATGTCCAAAGCTTCTTATACTGATTGTTTACGATATCCGCAATCGAGTCTCTTAATCCGAAGCCTACCATCAAAAGCGCCATACAGCCGCCGATTCCGAAAATCGTCATAAAGAAACGCTTCTTATAGCGGAAGAGGTTTCTGCATGTAGCCTTCCAGGAAAAGCTTAAGTGCTTCCAAAGTATCGTAATATACTCTAAAAAGACACGTTTTCCTTCCTTTGGCGCTGCCGGTCGCATCAGCACGGATGGAGCTGACGCAAGCTCTTTATAGCATGCCGAGAGTGTGGCAATCACGGTGCAGATAACCGCAATCAGAACCGACATCAGTGAAATATCCCATTGCACCGGCGTCATTGCCTCCGGCAGATGGGCATACAGGATTTTATACGCTCCGATGATGACTGCCGGCAGAATTCTGCTGCCAAGCAGAACGCCGAATAGACTTCCGATGAGCGTTGCCGAAAGCGAATACCAGAGATACTTTGACGCAATCGATGCCTTACCGTAACCAAGCGCTTTCATCGTACCGATCTGGGTACGTTCCTCCTCAATCATTCGTGTCATGGTTGTCAGGCTCACCAGTGCGGCTACCAGATAAAAGACCGCCGGGAATACCTTTCCGATTTTTCCGATGCGCTCGGTATCCATACCGTATTCCACCAGAGACTGCACGGTATCTCTGCCAAGAACATACCATTCCGGACGCTCTACCTCTTCCAGTTCTTTCTTTGCATCCAAAAGCTCCTGCTTCTTTTCGGAAAGCTCTGTTATTCCGTCTTCATACTCTGCTTTGGCATCGGCAAGCTTCTGTTCCCCGTCGGCTAGCTCTGTTTCGGCATCGGCGAGTTCCTGCTTTGCTTTAGAAATTTCTGCTTCACCGTCCGTAATTTTCTTTTCTGCTTCTAACAGTTCTTTCCTGCCGTCCGCCAGTTCCTTTTCCCCATCGGCTATTTTCTGTTCTGCTGCAAGCAGCTCCGCCTCGGCTTTCGCAAGCTCCGCTTCCTGTTCCGCCAGCTGCTGCTCTGCATAAGCCAGTTCTGTCTCCGCTGCAATCAGTTCCGGAGTTAACGGCATTCCATATGCCTCTAACTGCTGTTTTGCCGCTTCCAGTTCTTCTCTCTTTTCTGCTATTACCGCTTTTGCTGCAATCAGTTCGTTCTTTCCGTCTTCATATTTTTTCTGTCCCTCGGAAAGTTCCGCTCTGCCGGTTTCTAACTCCGCTTCCGCCGATTCCAGTTCCTTCCACCCGTCTTCTGCTTCCCTTTTTGCATCGGCAAGCTCGACTTCCTTATCGCTAAGCTCTTTCTTACCGTCTTCCAATTCTTTGCGTCCGTCGGCAAGCTCTGCCTCAGCGTCCGCAATTTCTTTTTCTGCATCCTTAAGCTCCGCTTCGGCATCCGCGATTTTCTGCTCGGCATCCGCTATCTCTTCCCATGCCGGAGCAAGCGCCTCCTCATAACGGATTTCGCAGCGCTTTGCCTCGATGCCTTCCACGGCTTCCTGCACCCTGTCAATCAGTTCCTCGTATTCCTCGCCGTAACAGTTGAGCGTTTTAGCATCTTCTACCGTTGCATAAATACTTGTATAGACCTCGCTCGCAAAGGCATTCTTCTGCAAAAACAGAAAGCCGTCTGCCGAGCCAGTGCCGATACTGACCGTGCCGCGCTCCCACGACAGATATTCCGCATACTTTCCTGCTCCGACAATCGTATAAGCAGCGCTGTTCAGCGTATCGGAAAGCTCTGCATCCTCATCTACCGAAAGCGTAATCGTGTCCCCAAGCTGATAACCCTCTTTTTCCATAAAGTATTCATCCATCAGACACTCGGATGCATTCTCCGGCATTCTTCCTTTCGTCAGCTCCACTTTGTTTACGTTCTCACCTATCGAATACAGTTTCAACTGAAATGTCTTTTTGTCCGTTTCCAGATAGGCTTCCGCATAATATGCTCCCTCCGCTCGGGCAATTCCGTCGACTGCCTCGATGGCCGCAACATCCCCGTCGGTCAGTCCCATTGTTCCTATCACTCGGATATCCATAAAATCCGTTTCATTTAAAAACCGGTTCGCAATCAGCTGCATATCCGGTTCTGCCGAACGTACTCCCGCATAGAAGGCAACGCCGAGTGCCATAATTGCCATAATCGAAAGATACCGGTTCAGACTGTGTTTCAATTCTCTAAGTAAATCTTTTCTCTGTGCGCGTTTCATTTTTACCCTACCATTCTATTGTTTCCACCGATACCGGTGCTTCGTTCTTCCTCATTGCTCCTACCTTACCGTTCTTGATTTCAATGACGCGGTCCGCCATCGGTGCAATCGCCTTGTTGTGCGTGATGACAATGACCGTCATTTTGCTTTCTCTGCAGGTATCCTGCAAAAGCTTTAAAATAGCCTTACCGGTCTGATAATCCAGTGCTCCGGTCGGTTCATCGCAAAGCAAAAGCTTCGGATTTTTTGCAAGCGCTCTTGCAATCGATACCCGCTGCTGCTCTCCTCCCGACAGCTGCGCCGGAAAGTTCTGCATTCTGTCCTGTAAGCCCACGCGCGCAAGTACCTCTGCCGCATTCATCGGGTTCTTTGAAATCTGCAGAGCCAGCTCAACATTCTCT
Organism: Lachnospiraceae bacterium; assembly: GCA_051880375.1. Taxonomy (GTDB): domain Bacteria; phylum Bacillota; class Clostridia; order Lachnospirales; family Lachnospiraceae; genus SIG299. The sequence goes on along the minus strand of JBJENV010000040.1, from coordinate 9,823 downwards.
AATGCGGTCAGGTTCTGTACCAGGTTATAAAACTGGAAGACAAACCCGACATCCTCCCTGCGGTATCTGGTCAGCTCCCTTTTACTGTACCCGGCAACATTTCTGCCATCTACGATTACCTCACCGGACGTAGCACTGTCCATACCTCCTAAAATATTTAATACCGTCGTTTTTCCCGCACCGCTTGGGCCGACCACCACGACAAATTCCCCTTTTTCCATCTCAAAATTGACGCCGTCCGCAGCGTGAATTGCGATATCTCCGGTCTGATATATTTTTGTAACATCCTTTAATTCAATATATGCCATAACTTATTCTCCTTCCGCCGTTTTCCGGCTTATTCCTGCCAGACAAAAAAAGCCGTGTTTTCTCTTCTTTACCCTTGTCAGTATAGCATGACCATCTGCACATTCACCATTAAATTTTTCTTAAAAGTAAAAAAACAAAAAGAAAGATGCTGTCACATAAAGCACGAAACAGCATCCTCTGTTAACCTATGTAATTTTTTAGTCTGTCCCAAGCATATGATTCAGTGCTTTGACATACTGATTACCGTCATAATCAAACACATAAGTATAGCTGCCGATACCAAACTGCAAAAAGCCGTCCGACTGCACCTGCAGATACGCCGGAGTTTCCTGTGCAAACAGAATACCATCCTCTGCAATAACAAAGTAGCGGGACAGATTCTGGATGAAATAAGGCATCTCAAACAACGACTCCGTTTCCAGCCGGATACTTTCCTCACTGTTGACCGAAAAAAGAAGATTTCCGTCCGACATTTCCTGTACGTAAGCCCAGATACCCTCTTGTTCCACAATCTTATCACCACCGTGGTACAGGGTAAAACGGTTTAATGCAACCGGCTCTAACTCCTCTCCCTCAATCTGATATGGACTTGGAACCGACTTCCCTGTCCAGTCAGACAGCAGGATATAGCCATCTCCGATATACTGTATCTCGGTTTTATTTACCGTATCCTTAGAAAGCGGATACTCATAACGGTATACCTGATTTTTTGCAGGAATGTGCTCCTCTACCACAAGCTTATCTGTATACTCCTTATACAGCAGATAGTTTTCATTCTCCCACATCATATAGATTCCGTCAATCAAAGTGCCATCCTGCATCGTAAGCTCCGCATCATCATAGCTGTAGTACCTGGTTTCTCCGGAAACGTAATCATAACCGTAATAAAAATCACGACAGTACTCAACCTGCCAGACATTCGGCAGACTTTTCTTCGGTACGGTTGCAATCAGGGAGAGGTCGCTGTCAACCAGATAAATCTCACCGGCATATTCCACCGCATAGGTCTTTGTTCCTTCCTCTTCCATCACCAGACTGTAAAACGGAAGAATACACTCGGTATCCGTGCCGTTTCCATACCAGCGCAGGAACATTTCTTCATTGATCCGCATCTCTCCGTTTTCGTCAACCAGGCAGCCATGTTCACCGACATAATAATACTCTACACCCATTAAACGGTCTTCCTGCGAAGGAACCTCTTCCTTTCTGTCATAATATACCTTACGGAGGCGAAGAGCGTCATCATAAAAATAAACCGTCTGGGTCGCATTATAGCCATCATAGTTCCACTGGTAATCCAAATAGCCGTTGCCGCGCTTTGAAATTGTCAGCCAGTCCTCCATATGGAGTCCTTCCAGCAGATGTTCTCCTGCTCCGTTTATGATAAAGTATTCGTCGTACCTTCCGCCCTGTTCCACAACGGCATAGTACCCTTTTTCCTTATCCAACAGAATCAGGTCCTGAAACTGCGGTGTCACAGAGTATTCTTTCTTCTCTAAATCATAAATTCCATAGAATACCTGCTGTGTTCCTTCGTCATTCTGCCTGATCTGTCCGATTGGAAGATACCGTTTATTATAAAGTCCGCAAACCTGATTCGGAAGCACCACATTATAAAATCTTGCACAGGCATTCCAGTCCTTGTCATACACCGTCACGTCGCCGTAAAGATATTCCACCTCGGCATTCTGCGAGGCAAAGAACACATAATGCTCACCCTCCGAAAGCGAAGCATGCGCCGTTACCTCAATTGAAGTGTTTTCCGGACTGCGCTCTGTTACCAGTTCTCCGCCCTCCGGCATGGCAACCGGAACATAGCCAAGCTCTAATATCATCTTCTGGCCCTCTTCTCCGGTCAGCCAGTCAAACATCTGATGTGCCGCAGAATTCTCCGGTTCGTCCGGACGGATGACCGCATAGAATGCATTGGTCAGCTGATAGCTTCCGTCGTAAATCGTCTGTGTGGACGGCAGTACTCCATCCACACCCATGAATTTCAGTTCCGGGAAATAATACATATTGTTTGCATAGTAAAATACCGAGTAGCCGAGCGTGTTGTCCTCTCCGGTGTAGGAAAGCATTCCTTCCAGAATATCCGACATTGTGCTGTAGCGAAAGACATTTTCACCGTCTGTCATTGCCGCATCACCCATCACCAGCTTCTGCATCAGTGTCTGGCTGCCGGAGCCGACCGGCCGCTGGAACGCAAGCAGCTTCTTTTCTTTGCCGCCGACCTCTGCCCAGTTTGTAATATTGCCGCTGTAAATGGAAACCAGCTGTTCCATCGTCAGCGATTCTACCGGATTTGCTGCATTTGCCATAAATACAAGCGCATCCAGACCAATCGGTTTTATCAAAAGCGGTTCTGTCTTCATCCGTTCCACGATTTCTTCTGCAGGCTCATATACAATAAGTAAATCGACTTCCCCTGCATACAAACGCTTATAGGAATTCGTTGTCTTGGTATGCGTAATTGCCTGTGATGCTTCCTCCGCATCGGCACCGGTTGCATACCGGTATAATGCCTCGGACAGCGGTATCGTCGCTGTAGAGCCGTCGACGGTCGGAAACGTATCCTTTGTAAATTTACCCTTAATATCCGCTATCTTTTCTTTCGGCACCGGCGTCACAACCGGAAAACTGCTTTCTCTAAGCGGTGCCTGTGTAGGCAGCGGCGTTTTCGTTGCCTCCGGTGTCACTTCCGGCTCCTTTGTCGGTTCCGTCGTGTTCTCCGGCTGTGCCTTCGTCGGTTCAGGCGTCAGAGCTTTTGTCGGCTGTCCGGCAACGGCAGTCGGCGTGATATCCTGTGTGCCTTCCGGCTTCTTACATCCACCCAGAGCCAGCACGACAAACAAAAGCAGTCCTGCAAGCACTACCCGGCGGATAACATAATCCATCTGATATTCTTTTCCTCCATGTACAAGCTGATATGTACCCATCCAAATTCCCCCTTTATCACGGTTCATAAAGCATCCTCTGCTGCATAAGCAGCCACAATTTACCTCTTGACACAGATTCTTGCTCTTTACTGTGTCAAAGTAATGGCACATATCTGACAGTTTTATTACAAATTGATTGAAAAATGACCATAGCAGCACCTAAGGGTGCGTCTATGGCCATTTTCTTTTCTCTTTCTTCGTTATACCGTAATTTCTGCTGTCATGCCAAGCAGTTCTTTATTCTCCTCAAGCAACGGGCGAATCACCTCTGCAAGAAACTCTTCTGTCTGCTCCTTTGCACGGCCGGTATATTTTGCCGGGTCCATTGCCTTCTTTAAGTCGTCGAGCGAGGTATGGAATTCCGGGTCTGCCGCAATCAGTTCAAGCAGATTGTTGTCCAGTCCCTTTTCCTTGACGTTTCTTCCGGCCTCCATGGAAAGTGTGCGGATGCGCTCATGCAGCTCCTGACGGTCGCCGCCTGCTTTCACGGCATCCATCATAATATTTTCGGTTGCCATGAACGGAAGCTCCGCCATCATATGCTTCTCGATAACCTTCGGATACACCACAAGACCGTCTACCACGTTTAAATACAAATCGAGGATTCCGTCAACCGCAAGAAACGCTTCCGGTACGGAAAGACGCTTGTTTGCGGAATCATCGAGCGTTCTCTCAAACCACTGGGTTGCCGAAGTAATCGCCGGATTTAAGGCATCCACCATCACGTAGCGTGCCAGAGATGCAATGCGCTCGCTGCGCATCGGATTTCTCTTATATGCCATAGCGGAGGAACCAATCTGATTCTTTTCAAACGGTTCTTCGACTTCTTTTAAGTGCTGAAGCAGACGGATGTCATTCGAGAACTTGTGCGCGCTTGCCGCAATGCCTGCAAGTACGTTCAATACTCTCGTATCCATCTTTCTCGAATAGGTCTGTCCCGATACCGGAAAGCACTTTGCAAAGCCCATCTTTTTTGCAATGCGGCGGTCCAACTCCTTAATCTTTTCGTGGTCACCGTCAAACAGCTCCAAAAAGCTTGCCTGCGTGCCGGTTGTTCCCTTGGAACCAAGCAGCATCATCGAGTCAATCAGGTAATCGATATCGTCCAAATCCAGCTTTAATTCCATCATCCAGAGCGTTGCACGCTTTCCGACGGTAGTCGGCTGTGCCGGCTGGAAGTGGGTAAACGCAAGCGTCGGGAGCGCCTTGTATTCTTCAGCAAACTTGGAAAGCTCCGCAAGTACGTTTAACAGCTTTTTACGAACCAGCTTTAATGCTTCGGTCATCACAATAATATCCGTGTTATCGCCTACATAGCAGGAGGTTGCGCCGAGATGGATGATGCCCTTTGCCTTCGGGCACTGCACGCCGTATGCATACACGTGGGACATAACATCGTGGCGGACGAGTTTTTCACGCTCCTTTGCAACATCATAATTGATGTCCTCGGCATGCGCCTTTAACTCTTCAATCTGCTCTTCGGTTACCGGCAGTCCAAGCTCATGCTCTGCCTCGGCAAGTGCAATCCACAGTTTTCTCCACGTACGGAATTTCATATCCGGAGAGAAGATATACTGCATTTCCTTACTTGCATACCGCTCGGAAAGCGGACTTACATATCTGTCATTCGACATTTCCTACCTCCTACATTCCAAGGCGACGGAACACTTCCTGATAAGCACCTTCCACGTTGCCGAGGTCTCTTCTGAAGCGGTCCTTGTCTAACTTTTCATGAGTATTGACATCCCAGAGTCTGCAGGTATCCGGGGAAATTTCATCGGCAAGGATAATCTGTCCGTGGAATCTGCCGAACTCTAACTTAAAGTCAATCAGTTCAATGCCGCACTCTAAGAAATACTTGCAGAGTACTTCATTTACCTTGAACGCATATTTTGTAATCGTGTCAATCTCTTCTCTGGTTGCCGCACCGATGGCAATTGCGTAGTAATCGTTAATCATCGGGTCACCGAGTGCGTCATCCTTATAGGAAAATTCAATCGTCGGGCAGAGAAGCTTTCTGCCTTCTTCAATACCAAGCTTCTTTGCAAAGCTGCCTGCGGATACGTTTCTGATGATAACCTCAAGCGGTACGATGGAAACCTTCTTTACTGCAGTTTCTCTGTCGCTCAATTCTTCTACAAAGTGAGTCGGAACGCCTTCCTTCTCTAAAATCTGCATGACATGGTTCGACATTTTATTGTTAATAACGCCCTTACCGGAAATGGTGCCCTTTTTCAGACCGTTGAAAGCGGTTGCATCATCCTTGTAATCTACAATGAGAATATCTTCGTTGTCTGTTGCATAAACCTTCTTTGCTTTTCCTTCATAGAGCTGTTCTCTTTTTTCCATCGTGTTTTCCCTTTCCCGGTATGAAACCGTGCAAAATTTTGTTGCCGCACGTTTTCCGTGGCGGCTGTTTGTTTTACGTTACCTTCTATTAGTAACATACCATTAACTCCGCTTATAGTAAAATTAGTAGTACTAATAAAATAATTTATTGCTGATTATGATATTCTAACGCATCAGACGCTTCAAATCTTCAACGGAAAATTCGTACTTTTTGTCGCAGAAGTTGCACCCGACTTCAATCGGCTTGCCCTCTGCTATCATCTCCTGCAAGTCCTTTTTCCCGATGCTGGCAATCGCTTTTTCCACACGCTCCTTCGAGCAGTTACAATGGTATTCACAAGGCACCTGCTCCAGAATATGCGGTTCAAACGAGGCAAGCACATACTCTAAAATTTCCTCCGGCGTCATGCCCTCATCAAGCAAGGAAGAAATTCTTGTTACCTCGGTTAACTTCTGCTCCAGCTTTGAAATAATCTCTTCCGAAGCAAACGGCATCAGCTGCAAAATAAAGCCTCCTGCCTGACGGACCGTGTTGTTTTTGTTCATCAGGACACCGAGCGCCACCGCGGACGGAACCTGCTCGGAAACCGCGAAATAGCAGGTCAGATCCTCTGCAATTTCACCCGAAATCAAATCAACCTGTCCGACATACGGTTCCTTTAAACCGACATCCCGGATGACCTGCAGCATTCCCTTGCCGACTGCTCCGCCAACATCTAACTTTCCTTCTGCATTTGCCGGGAGCATCACAAGCGGGTTGTTCACATATCCCTTGACTCTTGCCGAGGAATCCGCCGTAACGGTAATGCCGCCAATCGGACCGTCTCCGCGAATCTGTAACGTAAGCAGGTCCTTTTCTCCCTTCATCATGCTGCCCATCATAGCGCCTGCGGTTAACAGCCTTCCGAGTGCCGCTGTCGCAATCGGGCTGGTCCGGTGCATCTGTCTTGCTTCCTCCACCAGATTTCTTGTGGTAGCGGCAAACGCACGAATTTGCCCGTCCGCTGCCGTTGCCCTGACGATATAGTCCCTATATTCCACCTCGTTCTTTGTTTCCATATTCGTTTCCATGTTTGTTTCCATGTTCGTACTTCCTTTCTTCCTAATCCAGTAAATCCAGTGCAAACTCCAGCACAAATTCTGCGATGCCCTCCGCGATATCCACAAGCCAGTCAAACCTTCCCGGCTCTGTTTTTACAGCTATCACTTTCCGCTCCGTAACAATGGCATCCATACACCTGTCCGTATCCTCCGTCGGCAGAATGCCCTTCCACAGCTGTTTGTGGTAACAAAGTCCGACACAATACGGCAGTCTCCGATAAGCTGCCTCCAATTCGGAAAGATAGCGGTCATAGTACCCCTTTCCGTATCCGATTCTGTTACCCTTCTTGTCAAAGACGGCACCCGGAAGCAGCATGACATCTCCTTCCTTTGGAAAGACCGGTTCTGCTCCGTGTGACTCCGGCTCTAAAATGCCGTGATATCCGGGCATCAGCTCTTCCCAGGCAGTCACCGCATAAAAATCCATGCGCTCTCCGCTTACCTTCGGCAGCGCCACCCGTTTTCCTGCCGCTAAAAGCTCCTGCAAGAGTTCCTTTGTCGGCACCTCGCTTTGATAAGAGGCGTACAAAAATACTGTCCTCGCAAGCTTCACCTGCTTCATGGCAAGCACCCTGTCCTTAATCTTTTTGCCAGCCATAATTTGCGTTTCACGCTCCATAGCGTTCCGCTTCTGCAAATAAGAGGTTCTGAGCTGCGCTTTTCTTTCTTTTTTATTCTTATGTTCTTTCATTTTATGCTCATACCTTTCCGCGGTTTTTCTCCTAAATCTCTTCGTAATTAAGGAAATGTTGCATAAGCAGACAGTGCAAGCGGACAATGGATAGGAAACTGCTTACGGCTGATTTATGCAACCTTCCCCATAGTACTTGTTTTCCTGGTGCTTTTCGCGTGCGATAAAGTACACTCTCTCGCAGTCCGGCGCCGGAACTTCCCTTGTACCTACTCCGTAGACCGCAACGAACTCCATGCCCGCCTGCTCAAGCAGCGCAATGACCTCTTCCACCGGATATGCCTTCTGCAGGTGCGTTTCCTCAAGGCGTTCATAGAGAGGAGGCAAATTATCCTCGTCTTCCGCCGGTTCGTCCTCAAACTCTGCCTTCGTATAAATCGTAATATCATACTGATTGATACGGGAGACTGCATCATAATAGTTTTCCCAAATCAGGCTGCAGTCATCACGGTTTTCCGCAATCACGCGGTCGCCAAGCTGCGTTTCGTATTTGTAAACCGTGTTCATATCAAAAATGAAATAACCGCCCGCATCCAGATAGTTGTTCACCAGACGGAACACGGAAAGCAGGTCCTCCTCCGAGGTGATATAATTCATCGAATCGCAGAGGCTGACAACTGCCGCAACCGTCCCGTACAGTTCAAATTCGCGCATATCCTGATGTAAATACAGGATGTCAAGATTCTCTTCCTCATGCTCATAGCGCGCCACGTCAAGCATCTCCTCCGAAAGGTCAATGCCAATCATATCGTAGCCCGCCCTTGCAAGCCGCCTTGTCATAGAGCCTGTGCCGCAGCCAAGCTCCGCAATCAGAGCACCCGGCTTTACACCGTATTCGGAAAGCAGCCCGGTCAGATACTTCGCCCACTCATCATACGGCACATTGTCCATGAATGTTTCATATACTCTTGCAAATCCCGTGTAAGAATTCATTGATTTACTCCTTGTCTTTTTGTTGCTTCCGGTTTTCTATAGTATAGCACGCACGGGGCATCTGCACAATCAAAAAAGATACTACTTATGAGTAGTATACTCAAAAGTAGTATCTTTTTGTGTAATGGAAAAAACGTATCACCGCAATTCACCCAGCACGCCTGCGCAGTATCTTCGAGCATTCGAATACGTCTGGCTGCCTCGTAGCCATTCATGATAGGCATTTGAATATCCATGAGTATCAAATCAATATCTCCGGCCTTAGAGGCTGATACTATCTCGACAGCTTCCTCACCATTTTCTGCTGTATTAATGCGGAATCCGTACTCTCCGAGAACTTCCGCGGCAATTTCACGATTCAATTCGTTATCCTCGACTAATAGTATCTTCCTACCTTCAAAATCAGTTGACGAATCCGACAGGACACCTGCCTCGTCTTCTCGTATTTTTCCAAAGGCATTCAGCAGAGTATCTCGTAAATCTGATAGAAACATTGGCTTAGAGCACTTCTTTCCGTAGAATACTATTTTCTATTTCAGGGTGATGTAATATTCCGGCTGAGAAAGTACAGCGCCGCCCTCTTTGATATAGTTCGTCCACGTGTCCTTTACCTTATCATCGCCCTCCGTGAACACACGACTTTCATCCTCTAGGAAAGGAGCAAAATGTGCATAAGTCGCCAGACAGGTCACAGAGAAGGTCTCGTCATCCTTGATCTCCTTGCCGTCCTTTTGCACCTTTATCAGGGTGTAAGCACCCTCGTTCTCTTTCACTTCGATGGTAATGCCGCTGACTACGGGCAGAGAGCCGCGGTTGAAGGGCTTAAAACCAATGTCGATACCTTCCACGTAAGCCTTAACCATCTCCTTCAGCTCCGCACCGGTCATGTCCTTGTGGAAGGATAGCAGAGAGTTTGGCATAATCATGTTTCCTGCCATCTTTTCCGTGTAATCTGCCTGAAGCACAGAGCCCGTGAAGCTGTTGCCCGTTGCAATAAGCACATCGCAGTCATAGAGTCTGCGCAGAGTGCCTGCCATAACCGAGTAGGCTTCGTTGCCGCCCTTGCTGTGGAAAATGTTTGAGTATCCTTTCTGAGAGGTCAGAACAATCTCCTCAGAAACATCCTTTGATTGACGGAGCTTCGCATCAAAGACTTCATAAGCCTGTTCTGCATTGTATTCGCCCATAATCATCTTCGAAACCACATCCTTGGACACGGCAAAAAAGTCATTGGAAGCAATGCGGATATACATATGATTCTGCTCAATCAAAGGTTTTAGGTTTGACAGATGCTCGGTAAGATAAATGCCCACATCCTGACTATAGGTCAGGACATCCTGACCATTGGCAAGCACTGTCTGCCCTTCCTCGGAAAGCATCACATCTAAGACTTTCATCGCCTTCTCCCGACGGGCTTCGTCCTTTTCCAGATTGCGGTTCAGCGCTACCTGTAAATAAGGAGTGGTCATCAGCCACTGCTCCCCGTTCTGGCCAAAGTATG